>NZ_VFUG01000005.1:0-385734 GCF_006440615.1 Mesorhizobium sp. B2-6-2
CAGGACTCTGCCGCCCACGTTTCTCTTTCTTCAATCTTCAATTGTCAAAGAACAGACATCGCTTCACGCAATGTCGCAGCCCGTTCGCTTTTCGGCTTCGGGCCACTCGAGTGTCGCTCACGCGGCTCTCTTGAATTTCAACAGAGGGCAGACCTAGAAGCAAACTTCTTCGTCGCCAGCGGCGCACCGCCCTCGTTCGTGGGCCGTATATAGTCGGACCTCCCTCGACGCGTCAACACCGATTTCGAACTTTTTTGAATTTTTTGCGACGAATTTTTCGAACCACTTTTTCGATAGCCGACTGCCCTTGCGGCAGCCCCTGGGTTATCCGCAACGAGGCCCTATTGCCGCCGCATTAGGGCGTGAAACCGGCCCCTATAAGGAAGGCGCGCGCGTACATGCGAGGCGCGCCGACGACGGATGACAGGGCGCCCTGCGCAAGGGGGCGCATGATTGGGGATATCGGCCCCGGCCTGCCGCTTCGTTTGACTTCAACCGCCGTGACAGGCAATTGTCATGGCCACAACGACAACGACAAGCCGTTTCGCCTGGGGAAGAAGCAGCCTTTCTGGATGCCAGACACCGAAGAGGTCATAGCCGAACTCGGCAACGAGCCGCCGCTGATCGCGGACGGCCGCAGCGGTCCGCCCGACCGCCGCGAAGTCTCGGCGCGCTGGCTGTCGGGCACCTTCCTCACCGGCGTGACATCGAGCGTGTTGATGGGCGTGGCCTTGTTCGCCGCCCTTGACGGGCGCCAGCAATTGGCGACCCCGCCGGAAATCGCCGAGCTCATCGGTCTTGCCAGCGGCGGCGATGATTCCGGCGAGCAGGCAAAGACCACAAGGCTGGTGGCACCCCGCCAGATCGCCCGGGCGAAGGACCGGCGGCGCATGGAAGTGTCGATGGTCACCAAGGTCGGCGACCGTGACGTTATCCACACCATGCCCTTCGTGCAGATCAAGATGGCCCTGGCCGCCGGCCACACCACCAGCCGCCCCTACCCGCCTTTCGACCCGATGCAGGTGTTCGGCGACGACGGCGACGACAACGCGCAGCCGGCAACGGCTACCGCGGTCGCCGGACAGATCTACGGCGCCAAGGTCGAAAGCGAGATGAGCCTGAAGACGGTCGATTTCCCAATCGAGACAGCCTCCTTCGACGAAAAGAGCGATCTCTCCGCCGATGAGGTTGAAAAGGTGGTGCGGGACGCCGGCACCGGCTTGAGCGACGGCGCCGTCCAGGTGGCAGCGCTGCACTATATCGATCCGCAGCGGTTCGGCGATGCCTTCGCCGAATCGATGGCCGGCTCCTACGACGTGAAGATCACCCAGGAAAATGTGTCGGTGGCGCCGCGCGCCACGCCGGACGACCAGACGCCTGCCTTTGCCGAGGAAATCATTCCCTTCACCAAGGATACCGATATCGCCGAGGCCTATGCCGATTCGGGCTATACCGGCGACGACGCCACCGGCATGGCGGAGGCGATCGCCAAGCTCTTGAACGCCCCGGCGCTAAAGGCCGGAACAGTGTTGCGCGTTGGCCTCGAGGTGCGCGGCGACATCGCCAAGGTCGTGCGCACCAGCGTCTACGACAAGACGACGCACATCGTCACCATAGCGCTCGACGACCGTGGCCAGTATGTGCCGGCGCAGGAGCCGGAGCCCAATCCCGAGCTTTTGACGGCGTTCGATGATTCGCAGCCCGTCGTAGTGCGCGGAAACCTGCCCAATGTCTATGACGGCATCTACCGCACCGCCTATTCCTACGGCATGTCGAAAGCGATGACGCAGAAGCTGATCAAGCTGCTCGCTTCCGACGTGGATTTCCAGTCGCGGCTCTCGCCTTCCGACCGCCTCGAAGTGCTGTTTTCCCAACCCGACGGCGACGACCAGGCCTCCGACGACTCCGAGCTTCTCTACGTCTCGTCGACCTTCGGCGGACAAACGCGCAATTTCTATCGCTTCCAGATGCAGGACGGCAGCGTCGACTATTTCGACGAGAACGGCAGCAGCGCCAAGCAGTTCCTGCTGCGCAATCCGCTGCCCAATGGGCGCTTCACATCCGGCTTCGGCGCACGCCGGCATCCGATCCTTGGCTACGTCCGGATGCACACCGGCACCGACTGGGCAGCTCCGATCGGCACGCCGATCATCGCCGCCGGCAACGGCGTCGTCGAGAAGGCCGGCTGGGCCGGCGGCTACGGCAAGCAGATCATCATCCGCCACGCCAATGGCTACGAGACCTCCTACAATCACCAGAGCGCTTTCGCCAAAGGCATCGAGGAAGGCGTTCATGTCCGGCAGGGGCAGGTCATCGGCTATCTCGGCCAGACCGGCCTCTCTACCGGCCCGCACCTTCACTACGAACTGATCGTCAACGGCACCAAGGTCGATTCGATGCGCGTGCGCCTGCCGGTCGGCAAGGTTTTGAAGGGCGACGATCTCGTCGCCTTCAAGAAAGAGCGCGAGCGCATCGACGATCTTCTGAAGCAGGAAGACGGCAACTCGCTGAAGGTCGCCAGCGCCAAGACTGATTCGCAGCTCCCGAACTAATCTTGCTCATCGTTTGTCTTTTGCGGCCAGGGCGATGCCTGTCCGGGAACCGTGAACCAGGCGGTGAGTGAAGACAGCACGCAAAGCAGCGCCGTGATCGCTGCGACCGCGGCGAAAGCCGAATCGCTTGCCGCAATCCTGGCCGCTTCGATGTTGGCGGCCAGTCCGGAGGCGGGCGGCTCGCCGAAACCGGGCAGCCCGGCGGCATTGCCGGTCATCCGCGCGTAAACCCAGGCCGCCAGCGACCCCATCGCCGCCACCGCGATCAGGCCGCCGACGCGCGAGACAGCGTTGTTGATGCCGGATGCAGCCCCGGTATCCTTGTCCTCGACGGACGTCATGACCGCGGTCGACAGCGGCGACACGACCTGCGCCATGCCAAGCCCCATCAGCGCCATCAGCGGAAAGGTGCCGATCCAGAAATCGTGGATGCCGAAATGGGTAAGCAAGGCAAGGCCGGCGAAGGCGATGGCGACGACCATGCTGCCGCTGGCGATCGGGAAACGCGGACCTATGCGATCCGACCACTGGCCGACCGGTCCGGACAAAAGCGCGATCGGCGCCGACAGCGGCACGAATATGAAGCCGACCTCGGCCGCGCTCAGCCGCCAGCCGGCGATCAACAGCATCGGCAGGTAGAACAAATTGGCCGACAGCGCGAAATAAAGGAAAAATGTCGCCAGATTGGCGCCGGCAAAGGCCCTGATCCGGAACAGGCCGAGATCGATCATCGGGTCGCGCCGCCTGTGCTCGTAAAAGATGAAGACAGCAAGCAGGACCACGCCGGCAACGATCGCCGGGCCCGACATCAACCCTGCGCCTTCGGCATTCATCGCCGTCAAGCCGTAGGCGAGCAGGCCGAAAGCAAGCGTCGCCAGCGCCGCGCCGCCGAGGTCGAGGCTGCGTTTTTCGGTCGGCTTGTCGGCCGGCACCTTGGCCAGAAGCAGATAGATCGAGATCAGCCCAAGCGGCAGGTTGATGGCGAAGATCGCGCGCCAGACGCCATTGCCGAAAGTCGAGAGCACGAAGCCGCCCAGCACGGGACCGAGCGCCGTGGTCAGCGCCGAAGCGGCGGCCCAGATGCCGATCGCCCGACCGCGCTCCTTCTTCGGATAGGCTTTGGCGATGATGGCCAAGCTGCCCGGCACCATGATCGCCGCACCGATGCCCTGGATGGCGCGGAAGGCGATCAATATAGCCGGATCGGGCGCCAACGCGCAGGCGAGCGATGCCGCGACGAACAGCGCGATCCCGGCCACGAAGGCGCGCCGCAGTCCAAACCGGTCGCCGGCAGCGCCCCCCACCAGGATGAGCGCCGACAGCGTCAACGCATAGGCGTTGGAAATCCACTGCGCTTGCGCCAGACTGGCGCCGAGATCCGCGCGCAGCGCCGGCATGGCGATCGCCAGGACCGAACCGTCGATGAAGCCGAGCGCAGAAGCGAGGATCGCAGCGACCAGCACGAATTTTCGCCGGGTCTGAGGACAAAACGTGCCGTTCGCCCGCGCGGGCGAATGCGAATCGGCAGTGGTTTCATTCGCTGATGACATCGGATCCCTGCTTAGCCCCATCGCAAGGGCGCAACAACAAGCCAGAGCATCGCTGTTCTTGAAACCAGATGACAGAGCATGATGCCGAAAAGTGTGAAGCGTTTTTCGGACGACATCATGCTCTCTCTTTTTGATCCAGGGCCGGATGACGAGGTGGGCTCAATCCTGATGCAAACCGCCAACGGCGTGCTAGGTTCCGCAATCATGTGTGAGAGGGGGAAGCCATGAAGCGGCCGCTCGAACCGTCCGCGGAAGGACGCGGACGCATCGTCGGAGTGACCGACGGCGTTTTCGCCATCGCGCTAACCTTGATCGTGCTGGAGATCAGGGTGCCGTCGCACGAAGCGGTGCATTCGGAAGGCGAATTGCTCGCCGCGATCCTCGCATTGGCGCCGCGATTCCTGACCTATGCGCTGAGCTTCCTCACGCTCACCATCTTCTGGTTCGGACAGCAGGCACAGCATGGCCTGATCGCGAAATCGGACCGGCGGCTCGCGACGCTCAACCTGTGCTTCCTTGCCTTTATCGCGCTGCTGCCCTTCTCAACCGACCTTCTCGCCGATTTCCTGGCATTCAGGGGCGCGGTACTGGTCTACTGGCTGAACCTGCTCATGCTGGGCGCCACGCTGTTCGCGAGCTGGTGGTATGCCGACAGGAACGGCATGATCGCCGAGGATGTCGACGCGGAGACGCGACGCACCGTCTACAAGCGGATCGTCAAGGCGCAGATCCTGTGGGCGGTCGGCGCGGCGCTTTGCCTGATCACGCCGCTGCTCAGCATAGGCTTCATCCTGCTGGTGCAGCTCATCTATGCCGCGGCGCCGCGCGCCTTACTGCTGCGTAAACTCATCGGTTGAGGTCCCGCCGACATCCGCGATTGTTGATCCGCCCACGAACTCCACCGTGACGCCCGGCGATACCACCTTGGCAAGCTCGCGCGCATCCCAATTGGTCAGGCGAACGCAGCCATGGCTCTCGGTTTTGCCGATCTTGGAGGGATCGGGCGTGCCGTGGATGCCGTAGGTCGGCTTGTCGAGCGCGATCCACACCGATCCGACCGGACCGTTCGGTCCCGGCGGGATGGTCAGGATCTTGTCGTTCTGGCCCTGCTTGAAATTGATGTTGGGATTGTAGGTATAGTTCGGGTCGAGCGCGATGCGCGACACCGTGTGGATGCCGGTGGGCGAGGGCGTGTCGGCCGAGCCGATCGTCGCGGGATAGGCCGCGACCAGCTTGCCGCCCGCGTCGTAGGCGTAGACTTCCTTCTTGGTCTTGTCGGCGACGATGCGCGCCACCGGCGTCGACACCAGCTTGCCGAAATTGGCGACCTTGATCATCGTGCCCGGGCGATTGAAGTCCACGCCCTTGTTGATCGACTTCAGGTAGGTCTCGTCCATGTGGAAGCGCTCGGCCAGCGCTTCGGTGACCGAGGTGTAGCCCATACGGTCGAGCCTGGCTTTCTGGCTGTAGTCTTCGGGGATCGAGGCGACGTAGGGACCGGCCGCATCCTCAGGCGTGATCGTGTAGGAGGCAAAGGCGTCGCCGCCGGACTGGGCAAGCGCTGCCTGGATGCCGACCGCATCGGTCGACTTCAGATTGGTGCCGTTTATTTCGTTATAGGCGGCCAGCGCCTTGTCGACATTCGAGCCGAAACGCCCGTCGATCACACCCGGCGAGGCGCCGCCGCGGTCGAGCAGCACCTGCAGCGCCGCGACGTCCTGGCGCACGCCGAGCGACAACGACGGATCGACCGTGGCCTTGCCACCAGTGTTCGGCGGCAGTGCCGCCTGGGCATCCGGATTGGTCTGGAGCACTTCGCCCTGGCCCGGCTGCTCCGGATCGACCGACGCCTCGTTCAGCGGCTGGCGCTTGATTGTGTTGGACCTCGGCGCCTCCGGATAAGTGGTGGCATAGCCTTCATCGTTGTTGGGCGCCGGCGGATAGGCATCGACGGAATTGTCGTTGAGGTCATATTCGTCGACCGGCGGCGGGATGACCCGGCCATTTTCCTCGAGCTGCCGCCGGCGGAAGCGAGCCATGTCGTCGGGATTGTCGAGATAGTAGCGGTCGTCGTCTTCGGCCGGCGCGCGGCCGAGTTCCTGCATGCGCATCTGCCGGCGAAGCGCGCGGCGGTCGAGCCTGCTGCCCGGCGGCTGGATGGCGATGACCTTGCCGGTGTCGGCATCGACCAGCACGCGGTTGCCCCTGGCGTCGTAGTAGATATCGATATTGCCGTCCTGGGCCAGCATCAGCGTGCCGCGCTCAGCCGGGTGCGCAGCCTGCGCACCATCCGCGCTCGGCATGGCGAACGCACTGGAAGACACCAGCCCGGCCGCGAGTGCCGAAAGGGAAAAGATCAAGCGCAGCATGGGGGTCAAGCTCTCCGGTCGACTCGGGCTTCTGGCGGGCGAACCTTCGTCAGCAAACCAGCTAGCCAAATTAAGATTCCAACATGAACCGGGCATGAAGATGGCGGCTTTCCGGTACCTTGAGGAATATGAGCTCATGCATGTTGCAGCGGTTCTGGGGGCCGACATGCGAAACAACAGCTAAAGCGCATCGACTGCATCCTTTTCGGCGCGACGCGCCTTAGCCTGCGGCAAGCCCCAATTCCTTGCGTGCCTGTCTGGTCAGCTTGAGGACGACCAGGCGATGGCTCTCTCGCAGATAGTCCTCGAGCGCCGCATCATCCATGCTTTGGCTTGTCTGACGCTGGATCCATTTCATGCCGCGCGAGGCGAGATAGGGCGCCGGCCGGCAGCCCGGCTGATCTTTCAGCACGTCATAGGCCATCTCGGAACATTTGAAGGTGACGAAGAGCTCGCCGCCCTCGTTCCAGCCGCCGATGGCGAACACCTTCGCCGACCTTCCAGACATGGGCGCCGCCCCACTGAACGACATGCGTCGTGGCGGGCAATGAAGCGCAGAAGGCGTTGTAATCGTCGAGCTTCATGAAGTCCTTCGCCGTCATCCGAATCGGCAGCTGATTATGCGCAATCACTGCGAATAACAAAGCGCGCCGCACCATACGATGCGACGCGCTTCGCGTCATTCAAGCTCGCCCGAAATCAGGCGGCGGCTTCCGTCGCCACCACGGTCGGCTTCGAGCGGAAGTTCAACCGGTCGGAGCCCGCGGTGACCTTGACGGTCGAACCGTCGAGAATCTCGCCGAGCAGGATCTTCTCCGCCAGCGGATCCTGCAGCTCCTTCTGCATCACCCGCTTCAGCGGCCTGGCGCCATAGGCCGGATCGTAGCCCTTCGACGCCAGCCACTCGATGGCGTCGTGATCCAGCGACAGCGCGATCTTGCGGTCGGTAAGCAGATTCTCCAGCCGCTTGAGCTGGATCTCGACGATGCGGTCCATGTCCAGCCGGCGCAGCCGGTGGAACAGGATCACCTCGTCGACGCGGTTGAGGAATTCCGGCCGGAACGAGGCCTTCACCACGCTCATCACCTCGTCGCGCACGGCGTCGACATCCTGGTCGTCGCTGAGATTGACCAGATACTCGGCGCCAAGATTGGACGTCATGATGATCAGCGTGTTGCGGAAATCGACCGTGCGGCCCTGGCCGTCGGTCAGCCTTCCGTCGTCGAGCACCTGCAGGAGCACGTTGAACACGTCCGGATGCGCCTTCTCGATCTCGTCGAACAGCACGACCTGATATGGCCGGCGCCGCACCGCTTCGGTCAGCGCGCCGCCCTCCTCATAGCCGACATAGCCGGGAGGCGCGCCGATCAGCCGGGCGACGGAGTGCTTCTCCATGAACTCCGACATGTCGATGCGCACCAGCGCCGTCTCATCGTCGAACAGGAAGCTGGCCAGCGCCTTGGTGAGCTCGGTCTTGCCGACGCCGGTCGGTCCGAGGAACATGAACGAGCCGATCGGCCGGTTCGGATCCTGCAATCCGGCGCGGGCGCGCCGCACGGCCTTGGACACCGCCTGCACGGCTTCGCCCTGGCCGACGACGCGCTTGCCGATCTCGTCTTCCATGCGCAAGAGCTTCTCGCGCTGCCCCTCCAGCATCTTGTCGACCGGAATGCCGGTCCAGCGCGACACGACATGCGCGACATGGTCGGGCGTGACCACCTCTTCCACCATGCCGGTCTTGCCGTCCTGCGCCTCGGCTTCCTTGAGCTTCTTCTCGAGCTCCGGGATCTTGCCATAGGCAAGCTCGCCGGCGCGCTGGAACTCGCCCTTGCGCTGCGCGATCGCCAGTTCGTTGCGCGTCTCGTCGAGCTGCTTCTTCAGGTCGGCGGCAAGGCCAAGCTTCTGCTTTTCGGCCTGCCACTTGGTGGTCAGCTCGCTCGATTCCTCCTCGAGATCGGCGAGCTCCTTCTCCAGCCGGGCAAGCCGGTCCTTCGAGGCCTCGTCCTTCTCGACCTTCAGCGCCTCGCGCTCGATCTTGAGCTGCATGATGCGGCGGTCGATCTCGTCCAGCGCCTCAGGCTTGGAATCGACCTGCATGCGCAGCCTGGACGCCGCCTCGTCGACCAGGTCGATTGCCTTGTCCGGCAGGAAGCGGTCGGCGATGTAGCGGTTGGAAAGCGCGGCCGCCGACACAAGCGCGGAATCGGAGATGCGCACCTTGTGGTGCTGCTCGTATTTCTCCTTCAAGCCGCGCAGGATCGAAACTGTGTCTTCCACCGTCGGCTCGTCGACGAAGACGGGCTGGAAACGGCGGGCAAGCGCGGCATCCTTTTCGACATGCTTGCGGTATTCGTCGAGCGTGGTCGCGCCGACGCAGTGCAATTCGCCGCGCGCCAGCGCGGGCTTCAACAGGTTCGAGGCGTCCATTGCGCCGTCCGCCTTGCCGGCGCCGACCAGCGTGTGCATCTCGTCGATGAACAGGATGATGTTGCCGCTGGCCGAGGTTACCTCGTTGAGCACGGCCTTCAGCCGCTCCTCGAACTCGCCGCGATATTTGGCGCCGGCAATCAGTGCGCCCATGTCGAGCGCCATCAACTGCTTGTCCTTCAGCGATTCCGGCACGTCGCCATTGACGATGCGCAGCGCCAGGCCCTCGGCGATCGCCGTCTTGCCGACGCCCGGCTCGCCGATCAGCACGGGATTGTTCTTGGTGCGCCGTGACAGCACCTGGATGGTGCGGCGGATCTCGTCGTCGCGGCCGATGACCGGATCGAGCTTGCCGGCGCGGGCGTCGGCGGTGAGGTCGCGCGCATATTTCTTCAGCGCGTCATAGCCCTGCTCGGCGCTGGCCGAATCGGCGGTGCGGCCCTTGCGGATGTCGTTGATCGCCTGGTTGAGCGCCTGCGCGGTGACGCCTGCCTTGGACAGGATGTCGGCGGTTTTAGCCGACTTCTCCATGACAAGCGCCTGCAGCAGCCGCTCGACGGTGACGAAGCTGTCGCCGGCCTTCTTGGCCAGGTCCTCGGCGGTTGAGAACACCTTGGCGAGCGGCTGGGCGAGGTAAAGCTGGCCGTTGCCGCCTTCGACCTTGGGCATCGCCTCGAGTGCCGTTTCGACGCCGAGCTTGACGTCGCGGACATTGCCGCCGGCGCGCTCGATCAAGGATGCGGCGAGGCCCTCGTCATCGTCGACGAGCACCTTCAGTATATGTTCGGGCGTGAATTGCTGGTGGTTGCGCGACAGCGCCATGGTCTGCGCGGACTGGATGAAGCCGCGCACGCGCTCCGAGTATTTTTCAAGATTCATTCGCTGTCTCCTTCCATCACCGGCCCGCTTTGCGGCACCGGATCAGATTGCGGTGACGGACCCGCTCAAAAGAGCCGAGCCCTGTTCAGCGCAGATATGGTGTATGGGCCACGGTCCCTCAAGACGCCTTGATGTCGATCAATGCAGAATATTCCCAGGCGCGCATATGCAAAAACGGCGGAGATTTCTCTCCGCCGTCAGCGATGCTTGAGATGGCGTCTGGATCAGTTGTTTGCGTCGGCGGCTATGGGCTCGCCGGGAGCTTCGTTGACAACAGGTGCCGGCTCGCTGGCGGCAGGCTCCCTCGCCTGGTTCGCCTCTTCGGCCGGCTTGGCGCCGACCTCGTCGCTATTGTTCGCAGCGTTGCGCGTTTCGCCTGAACTTTCGGGACCGGAACCTTCGAGGCTCGAGCCCTCCGGCTGGTCGCCCTGCCCGCCACCGGCCTGGTCGGCATAGCTGCCGCGGGGACGCCGCGGACGCCGCGGACGGCGGCCGCCATTGTCCTGGGCGGCTTCGTTGAGCTCGGCCTGTGCGGCAAGGGCAGCCGGCGAGAAACTGTCGAACTGCGGCGCCTGCACGGCCTGTGAACCAGCCTCGCCGGTCGCCTCGGGCTGCGCCTGTCCCTCATTGCGGCGGTTCTGGTCGAACTGCTGGCCGCCCTGCTCGCCGCGCTGGGCGTTTTCGCCACGCTGACCGTTCTGGCCATACTGGCCGCCGCTGTTGCGGCGGTCACGATGCCGGTCGCGGCCATTGTTGTCGCGCTGGTTGTTGTCGCGACGGCTGTTGTTGTCGCGGCCGTTTTCCTGGTTGTAGGCGAGTTCCGCCGGCGTGCCTTCGATCACTGGCTGCGGGCCGGAGCCGTTCGCTGTGCCCGGCGCATCGGCGCCATTGCCGCTGTTGTTGCCGATATTGTCGAACTCCTCGCGATCCTCGTCCATATCGTCGTCGAAATCGTCGCGATTCTGCTGGGCGTTCTGGATCGGCATCTGCGCCTGCGCGGCGGCAATGATGCGATTATAGTGCTCGGCGTGCTGGAGGTAGTTCTCCGCCATAACCCGGTCGCCGGAGCTTTGCGCGTCGCGGGCGAGTGTGGCGTATTTCTCGGCGATCTGTTGAGCCGATCCGCGGATTTTCACGTCCGGGCCGTTGCTTTCGTAGTTGCGGGTCAGGGGGTTCGGCCCCTTGCGGTTGTTGTTGTTGCCACCGCCGCCATTGTTGTTGCGACCGCGCATGCGCCTGTTCTGCTGTTGTGGCCTCATTAGACTCTCTTCATAGTGAATTTTCGAAAAACTCTTCACGAACGGTGGCGCTCATGCAGCCAGCCGCTTCGTCTCTTCACCGGCGTTCGCCCGCATCAATTGCGTTGGCGCCACGTGCCATCCTGTCCCGGTTACATCACTTGCCGGATGATTCCCGCACGAAGCTTGGGCGTCGTTTGCGCAAGAAGGCAGCTATTTCCAAGGAAAACCGAATCGCTGGGAGCACTGCCTGCTTCGTCTCATCCGGTTGAGCCGGACCCTAACTGCATTCCCCGGTATTGCCAAGCGGTTTTTTCTCACTGCATCAGGGCTTTCAACGCTCGAACACCAGAACCCTGTCATTGCCGCCGAGATCGCGATGTGACCCGGTTAACACATAGCCGGCTGCCGCGAATATCCCGGTGACCTCGTTTTTCTGCGTATGGCCGATCTCGACCGCTACCTTGCCTTGCGCTTGCAGAAATTCCGCCGCTTCAGCGGCAATGACCCGATAGGGGTCCAAACCGTCCGCACCACCGTCGAGGGCCCGGTGCGGGTCGAAATCGCGGACCTCGTCCTGCAGATTTCCAATGTCTCGACTGAGTATATAGGGAGGGTTCGAGGCAATTACATGGTAGTGGCCCGAAACTTTTTCGAACCAGTTGGAATGCAAGGCTTTGAAGCGTTCGCCGAGCCCCAGGTCCCGGGCGTTTCCGGCCGCAACTGCCAATGCGTCGAGCGAAATGTCGACGCCCGTCGCGGTGGCCGCCGGAACGGCGCTGAGCAGCGCCAGCGCGATGGCGCCGGTGCCCGTGCCGAGATCGAGAATGCGGCATTCGCCAAGCCTTTCGGCCGTTGCCCGCGCAAAGGGCAGGACGGCGTCGACCAGCGTCTCGGTGTCCGGCCGGGGCTCCAGCGTCTCTGGCGAAAGCGACAGGCGCAAACCATAGAATTCGCGGTAGCCGAGGATACGGTGCACCGGCTCGCCTGCGACGCGACGCCTCAGGGCCGCTTCGATGGCCGAAAACGCCGCCGAACCCACTTCCTGTCCCGGTTCGGCGATGGCCTGGGTGCGGGTCGTGCCCGAGAAATGCTCGACGATCAGCCGCGAATCGAGCGCCGGATCGTCGATGCCGGCTATGGCCAGACGCTCGCGCGCTGCCCTGAGCAGCGGTCCGAGCGCAGCGGGCAGTCGATCAGCCATCGAGGCCCATATCGGCAAGCAGCTTCGACTGATGGTCGGCGATCAGCGCGCCGACGATCTCGTCCAACTCGCCCATCATCACCCGGTCGAGCTTGTAGAGCGTGAGGTTAATACGGTGGTCGGTGACACGGCCTTGCGGGAAATTGTAGGTGCGGATGCGCTCCGAGCGATCGCCCGAGCCGACCTGCGATTTTCGCGACGACGAGCGCTCCTCATCCGCGCGGCTGCGCTCGAGATCGTAGAGTCTGGCCCTCAGGATCTGCATGGCGCGCGCCCGGTTCTGGTGCTGCGACTTTTCCGCCTGCACCACCATGATGCCGGTCGGCAAATGGGTGATGCGAACCGCCGAATCGGTGGTGTTGACGTGCTGGCCGCCCGAGCCGGAGGCCCGCATCGTGTCGATGCGGATGTCCTCCGCCCGGATTTCGATATCGACCTCCTGGGCCTCGGGCAGCACGGCGACGGTCGCGGCCGAGGTGTGGATGCGCCCGCCGGCCTCGGTTTCCGGCACGCGCTGCACGCGGTGCACGCCGGATTCGAACTTCAGATGCGCGAACACGCCCTTGCCCGACACCGCGGCGATGATTTCCTTGTAGCCGCCGACCTCGCCCTCGCTCGCCGATACCACCTCGAAGCGCCAGCCGCGCGAGGCGGCATAGCGCTCATACATTCGAAAGAGATCGCCGGCGAACAAGGCCGCCTCGTCGCCGCCGGTACCGGCGCGGATTTCGAGGATGGCGTTCCTCTCGTCGGCCGCATCCTTGGGCAGAAGCAGGATCTGGATGTCCTTCTGCAGCATCTCGATGCGGCTCTCGACCTCCGGCAGGTCCGCTTCGGCCAGCGCGCGCATGTCGGCATCGGTCGCTTTGTCGGCAAGCATCGCCTCGAGGTCCGCCTGCTCCTGCTCGGCGGCGCGCAGCGCCCGGATCTTGCCCACCATCTCTTGGATATCGGCATATTCCGAAGCCATCTTCACATATTGATCGGCGGCGGGTCCGGCCGCCATCTGCGCCTCGAGCATGTCGAAACGCTTGACGACTTGATCCATACGGTCGCGGGGCAGGTTGATCATGATCTTCGAACTTCGATGGAATTCACGTCAGGGCGAGCCGAAAATGGGGAATTTCGAGAACCGGATCGGAATGTACATTTAGGTACATGAGCACCGGCCTACGCCGGCCATAGCCTTAATTTAGCTGCCGCGCCACTCACGAATGCTTCGGCCGGCGAAGGCCGGAAGCGCAGAAAATCGCCATTTGCAGACCGCCCTCACGTGAATCTAGAGCGGAATCGAACGATCGTCTGCAAAGGCCTGCAGCAAGGCTCGCATCGGCAATTTCTGGCTGGGCGCCATCAGATTGTCGTCGAAAAAGGCCTTCAGTTCCTGCAGCGGCAGCTCGGTCAGCATCGCCTTGACCGGGCCGATGGATGCCGGCGACATCGAGATCGAGCGGAAGCCCAGGCCGATCAGCGCCATGGCCGAGATCGGCTTGCCGGCCAGCTCGCCGCAGAGCGTCACCGGCGTGTCGTTGCGCGCGCCGGCATCGGCAATCGTCTTCAGCACCCGCAGGAACGGCGTCGACAGGTTGTCGAAGCGGTCGGCGAGCTGGGTGTTGCCGCGATCGACGGCCATGACGAACTGGAAGAGGTCGTTGGAGCCGACCGAAACGAAATCCACCGCCTTCATCAATTCGTCGAGCTGGAACAGCAGCGACGGCACTTCCAGCATCGCGCCGAGCTTGAGGCTGGTGGGCAGGTGATGCGCAAAGCGCGACAGATGCCGGACCTCGCGGTCGATGATCTCGCGCGCCTGCGCGATTTCCGACAGCTCGGTGACCATTGGCAGCATCAGCTTCAGCTCGCGGCCGCCGCTGGCCTTCAGCAGCGCCCGTATCTGCGTCCTGAGCAGGCCGGGACGGTCGAGGGTGAGCCGGATCGCCCGCCAGCCCAGCGCCGGGTTCTCTTCCTGCACCGCGCCCTTGAAATAGGGCAGCACCTTGTCGCCACCGATGTCGATGGTGCGGAAGGTGACCGGCTTGCCGCGCGCCGCCTCGAGCACGTCGCGGTAAAGCCGTTCCTGCGCCTCGGCGCGGGGGAAAGTCGAGGCGACCATGAACTGCAATTCGGTGCGGAACAGTCCGATGCCGGCGGCGCCCGATTCCGTCAGCTGCGGCAGGTCGACGGCCAGGCCCGCATTCATCAGCAGATCGACCGGAACCCCGTCCTTGGTCAGCGACGGCTTCTTGCGCAGCTCGCGATAGACCTCCTGCCGCCGCGCCCTGAAGCGGACTTTTTCGGCATAGGCGGCTTCCAGGTCGGATTGCGGCCTGAGGTGGATCGTGCCTTCCTCGCCGTCGACGATGATGGCGTCGCCGTTTTCCGCCATGGAAACGGCGCCCTTCATTTGTCCGGCGACGGGAATGCCCATGGCGCGCGCGACGATCACGACATGGCTGGTGGCGGCGCCGTCCTCCAGCACAAGGCCGCGCAGCTTGTCGCGCGGATAGTCGAGCAGCTCGGCCGCGCCCATCGAGCGGGCGACGATGATAGCGTCCTTGGGCAGCGAGGCCGCGACATCTTCCGGACCGCGTCCCATCAACTGGCGCAGCAGCCGGTTGGCGAGGTCGTCGAAATCGCTCATCCGCTCGCGCAGATAAGGATCGGTCATGTGCAGCATGCGCGCGCGCATGTCGCTCTGCACCTTTTCGACGGCGGCTTCCGCCGTCAGGCCGTTGCGGATCGCCTCTTCCAATCGCCGCACCCAACCGCTGTCGTTGGCGAACATGCGATAGGCCTCGAGCACCTCGCGGTGCTCGCCCTCGAACGCGACCTCGCGCCGCTCCAGCATGTCGTCGATGGAGAGCCGGAGCGAGCCGAGTGAGGACTGCAGCCGGCGCACCTCCTCTTCGCTGTCCTCGTTGAAGAGGTTGGTGACGACGATGCGCGGCTCGTGCAGCACGACATGGCCGAGCCCGACGCCCTCATTGAAGGAAAGGCCGGTGAAGCTCACCGGGCGGCGCAGGTCGAGCTCCAGCCCCGGCTTGGTCAGGCGGGCGAGATCGCCGGTGGCGATCATTTCGGCGATCACCATCGCCGTCGTTTCCAGCGCCTCGACCTCGTCGTCGCGGTAATGGCGCATGGTCTTGTTCTGCACCACCAGCACGCCCAGCGTGCGCCCTGCCCGCAGCACCGGCACGCCGAGGAAGGAGTTGTAGATCTCTTCGCCCGTCTCCGGCAGGTAGGCGAAAGCCGGATGCTCCTGCGCGTTGGAGAGGTTGAGCGGTCGCGCGCTGGCGGCGATCGTGCCGACCAGGCCCTGCCCGAGCCGCAGCTGCGCCAGGTGGACGGCGTTGGGGTTCAAACCCTCGGTGGCGTAGAGCTCGAGCACCGAATCGGCGCGCAGCACATAGAGCGAGCAGACTTCGGCGACCATGTTGGAGGCGATGTCGCGCACGATGCGGTCGAGCCGCTCCTGCGGCTCCAGCGGCTCCTGCATGAGCTCGCGAAGCCGTTTGAGCAGAACGCGCGGGCCACTGGCCGTATCACGCATCGCGGCTTGTTCTCCAATGGGCATTTCGCCCGCCGCAGTTTCTCCCGCGGCCGGCGTTCACGCAACAACTGACTCAGTTCTTGCTATTGCTTATCGAGCCCGTAGACGGAATGCAAAGTACGAACTGCAAGTTCCGTATAGGGACCGTCGATCAGTATCGAGATTTTGATCTCGGAAGTGGTGATGGCGCGGATGTTGATCGCCTTGTCGGCCAGCGCCTTGAAGGCGGTGGCGGCGACGCCGGCGTGGCTGCGCATGCCGATGCCGATGACCGAGACCTTCGACATGCCGGCTTCCGACTGGACGACATCGTAGCCGACATCGGGTTTCAACCTCTCCAGCACGGCAAGCGCCTTGTCGACGTCGCCGGACGGGACGGTGAAGGTCATATCGGTGAACTTGCCGTCCTCGGAGATGTTCTGGACGATCATGTCGACATTGATGTTGGCTTCGGCCAGCGGGCCGAAGATGCCGGCGGCAACGCCTGGACGGTCGCCGACGCGACGCAGCGAGATCTGCGCTTCGTCCTTGGCGTAGGCAATTCCGGTGACGACCTGCTGTTCCACGATCTCTTCCTCGTCGCAAATAAGCGTTCCGGGCGGATTGAGCAAATCCCCCATTCCGGGCGCGTCGGGATCGTCGAAGGACGACCGCACGAAGGTACGCACCCTGTGTACCATGGCAAGCTCGACCGAGCGTACTTGCAGCACCTTGGCGCCGAGCGAAGCCATTTCGAGCATTTCCTCGAACGAAATCTTGGCCAGCCGACGGGCTTTCGGCTCGATGCGAGGGTCGGTCGTATAGACGCCGTCGACATCGGTATAGATGTCGCAACGGTCGGCCTTGACGGCAGCGGCGATCGCCACGGCGCTGGTGTCGGAGCCGCCGCGGCCGAGCGTCGCGATGCGATTGTCCGGGCCGATGCCCTGGAAACCGGCGATGACGGCCACCTGGCCCTCGCCGAAGCGCTTGATCAGGAAGGCGCCGTCGATATCGAGGATGCGTGCCGCGCCATGCGCATTGTCGGTCTTGATCGGGATCTGCCAGCCCTGCCAGGATCGTGCATGGATGCCCATGTTCTGCAGCGTGATCGCCAGGAGACCGGCGGTAACCTGCTCGCCCGATGCGACAACCGCGTCATATTCGCGCGCGTCGTGCATGGGCGAGGCCTCGCGGGTCCAGCCGACAAGCTCGTTGGTCTTGCCGGCCATGGCCGAGACCACCACGGCAACCTCGTGGCCGGCATCGACCTCGCGTTTGACATGGCGCGCCACATTGCGGATGCGGGCGATGTCGGCGACCGAGGTTCCGCCGAATTTCATCACGATACGCGCCATGGAAGCGAAATGCCTTTGACTGAAGCCGGCTCGAGCCCGGAACGAGAGGAAACGCCGGGTTTAAGCCCGGCGCCGGAATGCGGCCTCCTTAGCCAAAACAGCAAGGCTTCGCAAGCGAGCGCGGCCACGAGCGGCCCAGCACCACCTCTACTGACAGAATCTTGTCGCCGACCATGCCATAAGACTGGCGAAACGGCCCGCTGGAGAGTCTCATGACCGAAACCCTGGAAATCGTCACCTTTCGCCTCAAGCCCGACGCCGAAGCCGGCTTTGTCGCCAGCAACGGCGTCATCACCGACTGGCTTGCCCGGCAGCCGGGCTTCCTCAGCCGGCATCTCGGCCGGCGCGAGGACGGAAGCTGGGTGGATGTGGTGCGCTGGCAGAGCATGGAACAGGCCGGGGCGGCAGCCGACCGCATCATGGCCGAGATCGGCGGCAGCGAGGCCGTGCAGGCGATCGAGCCGGCCAGCGTCGCCATGAACCATGCGACGATCGCGCTGTCGCGTTGATCGCGGCATTGCCGGTCGCGCGCTCGCGGCTCAGGCAGCGCACCGCCACAGGCCGGGATAGTCGAGAACGAAACCGGCCGGCGAGACCGTCAGGACGGCATCGTAGCCGTACACCGGCGCGGCATAAGCATATCGGCTGTCGTCGAGCCGCCGATAGATCTGTTCGAGACGCGAGAGCCTGAGTTCAGGAAAGGCCAGATAGGCGGCCGGCGCCGGCGCCGCCATGCCGGCGCCAAGCTCGAGCCGACGGATCGCCAGAAGGTTGGTGGCGGGCGTGAAGCCGAGATCGACGTCGACGAGGCCGGCAACCTCCGCCTGGCCTGCGCCGTTCAGCAGCCACTGGCCGTCGGCAAGACGTTCAATCCGATAATGCATCTCCCGCATGCCGCAAAAACCGTCGACCCGCGCCCTGCGGGTACGCCAGCTCAGGTCGCAATCCACCTCATAGGCAAGGCCGCACGGACCGGCGTCGTGGACGAAAAGCGCATGGCCCTTGAGGGTCCGGCTATGATCCGTCTCGCCAAGCAGGCAAGCGTCGTGCCCCTCCAGGTCGAGCCGTTTCCAAAGGATCGAAGCCAGAATTCGCATTTTCGCACACTCCCGTCTCGGCCTGCCGCTCCCTGTCGATAACAGCCTTTCGTTCGCCCATCCGATTTGTTTCGGCAGCGCGGCAACCAAGCTGCCAGGGGCTGACAGAACGCGGCCTGACCCATCGACATGGTTGGGCTTGCGGGCGGTCTGACGTCAGCAGCAAAAACCCGCCTTGACATTCCCTCCCCCGCGCCCGACTTCCTAGCGTTCCCCGACTTCTTGGCGTTCGAGGAGACCCGCCTATGCCAGAGCCCCGCCGATCGACCATCGATGCCGCAGAAGTGGAACGCTTCTCCGCCCTTGCCGCCGAATGGTGGAACCCGAATGGCAAGTTCCGTCCGCTGCACAAGTTCAATCCGGTGCGGCTTGCCTATATCCGCGACCAGGTTGCAGCCCGTTTCGGCCGCGATCCGCGCGCGGCGCGGCCCTTCGATGGCCTGCGCTTCCTCGACATCGGTTGCGGCGGCGGTTTGCTGTGCGAGCCGATGGCCAGGCTTGGCGCCGAAGTGGTCGGCGCCGATGCTTCCGCAACCAACATCGAAGTGGCGAAGCTGCATGCGGCGGAGGCCGGCGTCAGCGTCGACTACCGCGCCACCACGGCCGAGGCGCTGGCCGATGCCGGCGAGACCTTCGATGTCATCCTGAACATGGAAGTGGTCGAGCATGTCGCCGATGTCGACCTGTTCGTTGCCAAATGCGGCCAGATGGTCCGCCCCGGCGGCATCATGTTCGTCGCCACCATCAATCGCACGCTGAAGGCTCTCGGCCTTGCCATCATCGGCGCCGAATATCTGCTGCGCTGGCTGCCGCGCGGCACGCATCAGTTCGGCAAGCTGGTCCGTCCGGAGGAGCTTGCGAAGGCGCTGGGCGCCGCCGGGCTCACGGTGGTCGACCGCACCGGCGTCATCTATCATCCGCTGGCCGACCGCTGGCAGAGGTCCAGGGACATGGATGTCAATTACATGGTGCTGGCGGAGAAAGCTTCGGTCTGAACGGCAGCAAGCCGGCCCGCCCGCTTCACACCTCCAGTGGGCGCCGGCAAGGAGAACTAGCTCCGGAACGCCGCCGACTCGACCCGGACCGCCGCCGGCGCGCCGGCCTGGCTTTGCGCCTTGGTCGTGATGAAAACGCCGACGGTGATGATGGCGGCGCCCAGCCAGGTCAGAAGCTGGTAGTGCTCGCCGAGGAAGATCGTGCCGGCGAACAGGCCGACCGCCGCCGCCACATAGCCGATCTGGCTGAGATAGACCGGCCCGCCGACCGCCTGCAGGCGGAAGAAGAAGGCGAACATCGCCGAGGCCGACGCTACCTGGCCGACCACCACGAGCGGCACGCCGCCGAGCGGAATGAAGGCTTGCCCGCCCAGAAGGGTCGAAATGCCGATGAGGAGCAGCGTGGCCGACGCCAGGTGACTGCCGACCGCCAGCTCGATCGGGCCCGTGCCTTGCGGCCAGTCGACAGTGCGGTAGATGTTGCCGGCGGCAAGGCTGACCGGGATGAGCAGCCCGATCGCCACCCAGAAATAATCGGCCGGCTGCCCTGCCTCGCCGCGCGTCAGCGCGACCATGGCCGCGCCGACAAAGCCGACGGCGATGCCGATGACGCCGAGCAGATTGGGGCGCCTGACGCCAAGCACGATCGAGAACACCAGCGTGATCACCGGCGACAGGGTGAACATGATGCCGGTGTAGCCGGCGCCGAGATGCGGGATGGCCGAGAACATCAAAAGATTGGGAATGGCGTAGGAAATCGCCGCGGTGACGAAGAAATAGCGCAGCTTGTGCGGCGTCAGCCGGATGCGTTCGCCGCGCAGCAGAAGCGCCAGAAACAGCACGCCGCCTGCGCCCAGCGAGATGACGAAGGCCCAGACCATGGCCGGCACCCCGGCGGCGGTGGCGAGCTTGCCGAACGGCAGCGTCATGCCCAGCAGGCCGCCCGTCACGACCAGAAGCCAGATCGCTGAATCCCAGAGAAATCTCATTGGTTCGTCCTGTCGCTGCGAGACCGCTTGGCGGCCAGTCCTTCCTGCAGTAAGATAATGGAAAGATTCTTTATGTCAAGATACTTTTCGGTGAGCGATATGGATCGAGCGGGCAAAGCCATGGAGCAGTGGCGACGGGAGCGACCGGACCTTGACGTGTCGCCGATGGGCATCATCGGGCGGCTGAACGAGGTCTCGGCGCTCATCGCCCGTGATCGCCTGGCGCCGGTATTCGCCCGCTTCGGGCTGCAGTCCGGCGAATTCGATGTCCTGGCGACGCTGCGCCGTTCCGGCGCGCCCTATGCGCTGACGCCGACCGAGCTTTACGAGGCGACGATGGTGACGTCGGGCGCCATGACCGCACGCCTCGACCGGCTGGAGAAGGCCGGCCTAATCCAGCGCGCGCCGCATCCCAACGACCGGCGCGGTGTTGTGGTGCAATTGACCGGGAAAGGGCTTGAGCTCATCAACGAAGCGCTTGCCGCCCACGTCGCCAACGAGCATGAAATCCTCGCCGGCCTGACACGCGAGGACCGCGAAGTGCTGGCGAAACTGCTGGAAAAACTGATCGGAAGCTTGAGCTAGTCCCTGCTCAGTTCCGATCGTCCGGAAAGCTCGGAATCGGCATGAACTCGACGCCGTCCTCGACGAGGCTTTGCGCCTCTTCGGGCGTCGCTTCGCCGTAGATGCCACGCGGGTCGGTCTCGCCGAAATGGATCTTGCGCGCTTCCTCGGCGAACTTGTCGCCGACATAGTCGGCATTCTCGCGTACCTTCTCGGCCAGCGCCTTGAGCTGCGCCAGCGCCTGCTTCTGCGCCTCGCCGATGGCCAAAGCGACCTTCTCTCGGCTGCGGGACGTTGAGACGGCCGGCGCCATCAGCGCCTTCTCTATCCTGTGCGAGCCGCAGCGCGGGCAATCGACGAAACCGCGCTTCTTTTGGGTGTCGAAGTCGTCATTGCTGCGGAACCAGGCTTCGAATTCGTGCTCGTGTTCGCAGATCAGGGAAAAACGGATCAAGAGGCGGCACCTCTGAAACGCGGCGCTTCGCTTGTCCCGGCATTGACGGTGAAGTCCCGCGCATTCTTCAGATTGGGGATCTTGCGGCGCGCGGCAAGCGACTGCGCCGGATCGATCTCGGCGACGATCACGCCGGGCTCGTCATGCGCGGCCTCGGCGAGGATGCGCCCCCACGGGTCGACGATCAGCGAATGGCCATAGGTTTCGCGCCCGTCCTCATGCAGGCCGCCCTGCGCGGCGGCGATGACATAGGCGCCGTTCTCGATGGCGCGGGCGCGTAGCAGCACATGCCAATGCGCCTCGCCGGTCTGGCGCGTGAAAGCGGCCGGCACCGTCAGCACCTCGGCCCCGGCCATCGCCTCGGCGCGAAACAGTTGCGGAAAGCGCAGGTCGTAGCACACGGCAAAGCCCAGCCTCGTCCCCTCGATATCGGTCACGACCGCTTCCGTTCCGGGCTCGTAGGAGGCGGATTCACGCCAGCTCTCGCCATTGTCGAGGTCGACATCGAACATATGGATCTTGTCGTAACCGGCAATCAGGGCGCCGTCGGGCGAGAACAGGAACGCGCGGTTGGCGAGCTTGCCGTCGGCGCGCAGGATCGCCGTCGAGCCGACATGCAGATGAATGCCGAGCTCCTTCGCCAGCCTGCGCGCGGTCGCGACGACCACGTCCTTGTCTTCGGTGGTGAAGGCGGCCGCCCCCGCCCGCTTGTCGCGGATCAGCGCGCCGGTCATTTCCGGCGTCTGGACGTAGGTGGCGCCCCGATGTGCGGCATCGCGGACCAGCCTTTCCATGTCGGCCGCATTGCGCTCCGGGCTGGTCCCCGAACGCATCTGCACCGCCGCCGCCTTGAAAACACCCATGATCAAGCCCTCGCTTCGTTGGCAAGCAGCACGTCCAGCCGCCCCTGCGACTCCAATTCATGGAGATCGTCGCAGCCGCCAACATGCGTGTCGCCGATGAATATCTGCGGAAAAGTGGTGCGCCCATGCGCCCGTGAAATCATTTCCTGGCGCAGTTTCGGCGAGAATGAAGCGTCGTGCTCGGTATAGGTCACACCCTTGCGCTCGAGCAACCGCTTGGCGGCCGTGCAATAACCGCACATCATGCGCGTATAGATCGTCACATCGACCATCAGCAAAATCCTGGCTGTGCACATCGCCCACGCTTGCGCGAAAACGAGGTGCACCAAAACAACAACTTAAGCACTATATAGTTGCAGACTCATCGGCCCGGAAGTCCCCCGGCAGAACGCGCGCGAAGGTCAGCACGTCGACCGCGCCGGCGCCGCCCCTCTTCAGCGCCTTGGCGACGGCCCGCACCGTTGCGCCGGTGGTATAGACATCGTCGACCACGAGCACCCGGCGCCCTGCTATCTCGATTTCGGCGTCCGGCGGGACGCGAAACGCGGCGCGCACATTCTCCTCGCGCTCGTGCCGTTCGAGCCCGACCTGCTGGCGCGTCAGCTTCACGCGCCTGACCGCGGATGGCGAGAAGGGCAGCCCGCTGAGTTTTGCAACAGCCCGGCCGAGTTCCGCGGACTGGTTGAACTGGCGCCGGAAGAAGCGCCGCCAGTGCAACGGCACCGGCACGACTAGGTCGGCCTCCGCGATCAGTTCCGCGCCGGCCCGCATCATCCAGTTCGCCATCCAGGGCGCGAGGTCGGTGCGGTCCTGATATTTCAGCCCTTGCACCATCTGCCGCGCGACGCCCGAATAGAGGACGGCGGCCCGCGCCCGCTCGAAGGGCGGCGGATCGGCGATCGCCTCGGCGGAAAGAAACCCCTCGCCCATGTCGTGGGTGAAGGGCGTGCCCATCACCGGGCACCATGGTTTTTCCAGCAGCCTAAGCTTCGGCCAGCAGGCGCCGCACAGCACGCCGGGTTGCGACACATGACGACGACAGCCGGCGCACACCGGCGGAAACAACAGCCGCGCCGGCCAGGCCAGTGCCTGCCGCGTCATATCCTGGACCGCTATGGTCTTGATCTTGCGCACCGGATCGGCCACGTGAAAGGAAACCCCGCGCCACCTTAACACCACTCCGGCAGGCGCCGACAACAGGAAGCTTTTCATTGCAGCCCTTGATCGACACCGCGCTCTGGCTCGCGCGCAAGCGCCGGGCACTCGCGCGCCCCATCGAAGGCGCCGATTTCCTGATGCGCCGCGCCGCTGAGGACCTTGCCGACCGGCTGGGCGCCGTCGAACGCCGCTTCGGCAAGGCGGCCGCGCTGTTTTGTCAGACTTCAGCGGCCGTGGACGTGCTTGCCGGCAGCGGCAAGGTCGGCGAGATCGTGCGCGTTGAGATGGACAAAGCGCTTCTGGCCGGCAGCCCTGGGCTGGTAGTGCCCCCTGAGACCGTGCCGTTCGAGGAGGCGAGCCTCGATCTCGTCGTCTCCCTGCTGTCGATGCATGCGATGAACGACATTCCCGGCGTGCTTGCGCAAATCCGCCGGGCGTTGCGACCGGATGGGCTTTTCCTCGGCGCTTTCGCCGGCGCTGGCACTTTGGCGGAATTGCGCGAGAGCATGCTGGCGGCCGAGACGGAGCTTTACGGCGGCGCAAGCCCGCGCATCCTTCCCTTCACCGACGTGCGCGACGCGGGCGCGCTGTTGCAGCGCGCCGGCTTGGCATTGCCGGTCGCCGATGTCGAAACGGTCGCGGTGCGTTACGACACGCTGTTCGATCTCGCCGCCGATCTGCGCGCCATGGGCGAAACAAGCACGCTCGTCGATCGCAGCCGCAGGCCGGCCGGCAGACGGCTTTTTGCCCGTGCCGCGGAACTCTACGCCGAGCGGTTCGCGGATCCGGATGGCCGTATCCGAGCAAGTTTTTCGATTGTCTGGATGTCCGGCTGGGCGCCCGACGCCTCGCAGCAAAAGCCGCTCAAGCCGGGGTCCGCCAAGGTTTCGCTCAAGGCGGTCCTGGAGAACCCGTCCAGGACCTGAGTGCGCTCGTGATGCCGTCAGTGAGCGAAGGCGTTGGCAAGCTTGCTGTTGTTGTCGGTGAACAGCCACACCAGCCCATCTGCCGCCTGTTTGACCCCGGCGATGATGGCCAGCGACAACACCACGACGATCAGGCCATATTCGACGGCCGTAGCGCCCGTTTCGTCTTCAATGAATTGCTGCAGCAGGTTTTTCATGATCATCGATCCCTCATGCAGAAACTCTAATGTCCTACCTGTTAAGAAAGGTTAACGGCAAAAGCTTAACAGCGAGTGAAACGCCGTCGCGGCGGAAAATCATTAACCAAGTCAGCACTCGCCGCTGCGGCTGCCGTCATTGCGGATGACGCAGATTGAACTGGGAAAGGGCTGCAGCACGCTGCGGCGCACCGTATATGTATTCCGATGGCCGATCGATCCGGTCGCGGTCATGTCGAGCCCGCCCGCGAAGCCGTCGCGAGCGCTCTGCGGCCGGGTCTGGTTGTCCAGGAAAGGCGTTGCGATCAGCGCCAGCGCCACCGCCGCCGAGCCGAAGAGAAGCGTGATCCGCAGGATGCCCATGCCGGCATCCACCGCGCGAAACCCCCGGTCGGGCCGGATCGAATCCCAGTCTCTTTCAAGGCTCATGCCGTGTTTCCCAGTCATCGACGATATCGCCGCGCGAAACGGCCTCGCGCAATTTTTCACGTCGAGATAAATCTTCCATTAACGCTGACTAAACCAACTCCCGGAAACGTGCGGAAACCCTCCGCCGTCCGGAAACGGTGACCTGCTGCCAGGTCGGCGCGAAACTACAAAAGATCGATGAGGAACTGGATCAGCGGCGCGTCGGCCGGCGGCATCGGATAGTCGCGCATCTGCCGCGGTCTGACCCATTTGAGCCCTTGTCCTTCCCTGGGCTGCGCGATCCCGCGAAAGCGGCGGCAGACATAAAGCGGCATCAGGAGATGGAAATCGTCATAGGAATGGCTGGCGAAAGTGAGCGGCGCCAGGCACGGAATCTCGGTTTCGATGCCGAGTTCCTCATGCAGCTCGCGGACCAGGCACGCCTCCGGCGTCTCGCCGGGCTCGACCTTGCCGCCTGGAAACTCCCACAGGCCGGCAAGCTGCTTGCCTTCCGGGCGCTGCGCCAGAAGCACACGCCGGTCGGTATCGACCAGCGCGCAGGCGGCGACCAGCAGCAGTCGCTTTCCGGCCGGTTTGACCTCGCTCATGCGCCCGGCGGCCGTCGATAGTGGTAGCGATAGACTTCCTCGAAGCCGAGCGACCGGTAGAGCGAGAGCGCCGGCGCATTGCCGGCCTCGACCTGCAGCCAGGCCTCACGCGCGCCGCGCAGCCGTGCCCATTTCAGCGCCGACAGGATGAGATTGCGGCCATGGCCCTTCTTGCGCGCCGACTTTTCGGTAGCGACCTCGAACAGACCCGCGAGATCGCCGTCATGAACGCAGATCAGCGTCGCCAGCGGCTCGTTGCCGTCCTCGAGCGCGAACAGCCCCGCTTCCGGCTGGATGGCGCCGATGACCTCGGACAGGCCGGGCCGCAGCGAGGCGTCCGAGCCGCTCGTCCTCAGCGAGGCGCCGATGAAACGGCTGATGTCCTTGAGCGGAATCTGGTCCATGGCCGCGCCAAGCTCGACCTCCTTCAGCGGCAGCCGCATCACCAGGGATTCGTCGAACATGTTCCAGCCGGCCTTGTCGAGATGCGTGGACAAGACCTGCCCCGACAGCGGCGACATGCGAAAGGTCAGCGGCCGGCCATAGGCGTCGAAGCGTCTTGCGGCGCGGCCGATGCGCTCTTCGATGGCGTGCGTGTCGCCCGGATCGAGCGGATTGACCGAGTTGAGGCGCTTGGCGGGGAGACCTGCGGTCAGCCGCACCACCCAGGTCCCGTCATAATGGACGGCGGCCGCGGGCCAGGCGCGAAAACCCGCCGCCTCGTAGCGACGCACGACCGCGAGCACGCTTGCCGGATGCCTCGACACCGGCGCCATCAGCTCCGGTAATCGCCATTGATGGCGACATATTCCTTGGTGAGGTCGCAGGTCCACACCGTCGCCTTGCCGCGGCCGATGCCGAGATCGGCGCGGATGCGGATATCGTCGCGCTTCATATAGGCCGAGGTGGCTTCCTCCGAATAGGCCGGATCGCGCTCGCCCTCATGCGCCAGGCGGTTGTCGCCGAACCAGATCGACAGCCGGTCGCGGTCGGCTGGCTCGCCGGCCTTGCCTACGGCCATGACCACGCGGCCCCAATTGGCGTCCTCGCCGGCGACGGCCGTCTTGACCAGCGGCGAGTTGGCGATCGAGAGCGCGATGCGCTTGGCCGAGCGGGCGGACTTCGCGCCGGTGACGGTGACCTCGACCTGCTTGCGTGCGCCCTCGCCGTCGCGCACCACCTGCAGCGCCAGCGACTTCAGCACCTTGCCGAGCGCCCGGCGGAAGGCGCCGAGCCGCGCGTCCTTGGGATCGCCGATCGCCGGCGCGCCGCGCGCGGCGGCCTTGCCGGTGGCGAAGAAGAGCAGCGTGTCGCTGGTCGAGGTGTCGCTGTCGACGGTCACCGCATTGAAGGTCTTGGCCGTGCCGCGCGACAGCAGGTCCTGCAGCACGGAAGCGGCGATCGGCGCGTCGGTGGCGATGAAGGAGAGCATCGTCGCCATGTCGGGCGCTATCATGCCGGCGCCCTTGGCGATGCCGTTGATGGTGACGTCGGTGTCGCCGAGCTTGACCGTTGCCGTCGCCACCTTCGGATAGGTGTCCGTGGTCATGATTGCCTTGGCCGCCTCAGTCCACTGATCCGGCCTGCCGTCCTTGACCAGGCCGGCGAGCAGATGGCTGAATCTGGTCGTGTCGAGCGGCTCGCCGATGACGCCGGTCGAGGCCAGGAACACCTCGCTCTCGGAGCATCCGGCGGCCTTCGCCGCCGCCTCGCCGGTCAGCGCGGTCGAAGCCTGGCCCTTCTTGCCCGTGAAGGCGTTGGCATTGCCGGAATTGACCACCAGGACACGCGCCTTTCCGGCGGGCAGGTTCTGGCGGCAGAAGTCGACCGGCGCCGACGGGCATTTCGACCTGGTGAACACGCCGGCGACAGCCGTGCCCGGATCGAAGGCCATGGCCAGCAGGTCGGTTCTGTTGCGATACTTGATGCCGGCTTCGGCGGTCGCGATGCGCACACCCTCGATGACCGGCATCTTTGGATATTTCTTCGGTGCGAGCGGCGAAATCGTAGCAGACATCGGTATCCCGGAGCGGCAAGAACACGAAAGGAAGGAAGCCGGTTTGCCCGATAGCGCGCGCCGGCGCAAGAGGCGTTCTGGCCGCGCCCTGCCCGGCTTGGCCGGCGGCCTTGCAATTGGAAACACGTCGTTTCGTTTCATCGCCGAAGCCAATATGATCGGCTGCAGATTCACCGGCCAAGGAAGACCTCGATGGGCGAAGCCGCCGCTCGCGGGCGCAAGTCGATCGGCGCAAAACGCAGTCCCGAGAGCGCCGATGCCATCCTCAACGCCGCCGAGGCGGTGTTGCGCGAGGCGGGCTATGCCGGCTTCTCGATCGAGGCCGTCGCCCGGCGGGCGCGGGCGGGAAAGCCGACCATCTATCGCTGGTGGCCGAGCAAGGCGGCGCTGCTGATCGAGGTCTACCAGCGGCAGAAGCGCGTCGAGACGCCCGACACCGGAAACATCGAGGACGATCTGGCCGGCTTCCTCGAGAATCTGTTCGCGCATTGGCGCGACACCCCGTCGGGCAACATCTTCCGCTCGCTGATCGCAGAGGCGCAGTCGGACGAGACGGCCGCGGCCGCGCTCGCCGAATATTCAAAAGGACGCCGCAGCCATACCGGCCGGATGATCGAGCGCGCCAAGGCGCGCGGCGAGGTGGCGGCAGATGTCGATGCCGGGATCGTCGCCGACCTGGTCGCTTCCTTCGCCTGGCGGCATCTTTTGACCGAACGGCTCGACGAGGACGAGGCGGCGATCCGCGCCGCCATTCGCTACATCACGCGGGGCATAATGCACGCTTGACCCCCGAATGCTAAAAGGGCGCCCCAAGGCGCCCTTTCTGAACATCCAGCCGCAAGCGGACTACTTGCCGGCTTCCAGCGTGTCGACATCCTTCTTGAGCTTCTCGTCCGGAATATCGACCTTGGCGGCCGCGCGCAGCTCCTTGACCATGGCGAAATACTTGTCGCGGATCACCGCCTGCTTGGCCTGGTCCTTGACGTCGTCGAAGGCCGGCGGCTGCTTGGCGCGCTTGTCCTCGACCTTGATGACGTGCCAGCCGAACTGCGACTGCACCGGCTCCTTCGAATATTTGCCGACGTCGAGCGCGAACGCCGCCTTGTCGAATTCCGGCACCATCTGCCCCGGGCCGAACCAGCCGAGATCGCCGCCGCTGGTCTTGCCGCTCGGGTCGCTGGTGTGTTCGTTGGCGAGCTTCTGGAAATCGGCGCCACCGTCGAGCTGCTTGATAATCGCCTCGGCCTCTTCCTTCGTCTTCACGAGGATGTGACGGGCATGGATTTCATTTACCGGCGGCGTGTTGGCGATCTCCTGGTCATAGCGGGCGCGCACTTCGGCGTCCGTCACCTTGTCGACCACTTCCTTCTCGACGACCTCGCCATGCAGGGCTCGCGCCTGCAGGAAAGCCATGCGGCGCTGGAAGTCGGCGTCCTTGTCGAGGCCGCTGTCGACGGCCTTCTTGGCCATGACGCGGATTTCGATCGCCGCCGAGAGGGCCGCCGCGCGGCGCTGTTCAGGCGGCAGTTGCGCGAACTGCTGCGACAGTTCGCCTTCGGCGAGCCGAAGATCGGCCTCGGTCAGCGTCTCGCCATTGACGGTGGCAACCACGGCATTGGGATCGACCGGCGCCGCCGCGGGCGCCGTGGCGTCCGGCTGGGCGGGCTTGGTCTCCTGCGCCATCAGCGGCGACAGGCAAAGAGCCGAGAGCCCGAAGGCCAGACCGAGGCTGGCGAGCGAGGCGCGGCGGATCGACAGGGACATCAAGATAAACTCCAATGGGGATTGCCAATAAGGATCGCGTGAGCGGAAGGGTTCCAGATCAGTCGAATTGTGGCGGAATTTGGCGCTGCCGATAGGGCTAACGCGGCGTTGACATCGATTGAGCCCCCTCTTATCTGTCCAACGACTTGGCGTCCAGAACCGTTTTCCGGGCGCTTTTTGCGTTTGTCCGCACTCACGCGGATTTGATAGGCCCGCCAGGTGCCTGTCGCAAACGGCTAAATTGCTATCGAAAGGACCATTGGATGGTCAGTCTCGGCGGTCTCGCCCGTAAGGTTTTCGGTTCTTCCAACGACCGCCGCGTCAAGTCGACCCGGCCAAGGGTCGAAGCCATCAACGCCATGGAAAACGAGATGCGGGCGCTTTCCGATGCCGAGCTTGCGGGGCGCACGGAAAAGTTCCGCCAGGATCTGGCCAACGGCGCTGCGCTCGACGATCTCTTGGTTCCGGCCTTCGCCACGGTGCGCGAGGCGGCCCGCCGCGTGCTTGGCATGCGTCCCTTTGACGTGCAATTGATCGGTGGCATGGTGCTGCACAATGGCGGCATCGCCGAGATGCGCACCGGCGAGGGCAAGACGCTGGTCGCCACTCTGCCGGTCTATCTCAACGCCCTTGCCGACAAGGGCGTCCACGTCGTCACCGTCAACGATTATCTCGCCACCCGCGACTCCGAATGGATGGGCCGGGTCTACAAGTTCCTCGGCCTCAGCGTCGGCGTCATCGTCCACGGCCTGTCCGACGAGGAGCGCCGCGTCGCCTACGCCGCCGACGTCACCTATGCCACCAACAACGAACTCGGTTTCGACTATCTGCGCGACAACATGAAGTATGAGCGCGCGCAGATGGTGCAGCGCGGCCATTCCTATGCCATTGTCGACGAGGTCGATTCCATCCTGGTCGACGAAGCGCGCACGCCGCTGATCATTTCCGGTCCGCTCGAAGACCGCTCGGAAATGTACAACACCATCGACGCCTTCATGCTGAAGCTCGGCCCGGCCGACTATGAGGTCGACGAGAAGCAGAAAACGACGATCTTCACCGAGGACGGCACCGAGAAGCTGGAAAACATGCTGCGCGACGCCGGCCTGTTGAAAGGCGAGTCGCTCTACGACGTCGAGAATGTCGCCATCGTCCATCACGTCAACAACGCGCTGAAGGCGCATCTGTTGTTCCAGAAGGACAGGGACTACATCGTGCGCAATGGCGAGATCGTCATCATCGACGAGTTCACCGGCCGCATGATGCCGGGCCGCCGCTATTCGGAAGGCCTGCACCAGGCGCTCGAGGCCAAGGAGCACGTGCAGATCCAGCCCGAGAACCAGACGCTGGCCTCCGTCACCTTCCAGAACTATTTCCGCCTCTACAAGAAGCTCTCCGGTATGACCGGCACGGCGCTGACCGAGGCGGAGGAATTCGGCAACATCTACGGCCTCGAGGTCACCGAAATCCCGACCAACCTGCCGGTCATCCGCAAGGATGAGGACGATGAGGTCTACCGGACGGTCGAGGAGAAGTACAAGGCGATCGTCAGAGAAATCCGCGAAGCCAGCGCCAAAGGCCAGCCGACGCTGGTTGGCACCACCTCGATCGAGAAATCCGAGCAGCTGGCCGAGCGTTTGCGCAAGGACGGGTTCAAGGACTTCGAAGTGCTGAACGCCCGTCACCACGAGCGCGAGGCGGCCATCGTCGCCCAGGCCGGCAAGCCCGGCGCCATCACCATCGCCACCAACATGGCCGGCCGCGGCACCGACATCAAGCTCGGCGGCAATGCCGAGATGCGCATCGCCGAGGAACTGGGCGACATGCCGGCCGGGCCGGAGCGCGAGGCGCGGGAAAGGGAAATCCACGCCGACGTCGAGCGCCTGAAGGAAAAGGCGCTGGCCGCCGGCGGCCTCTATGTTCTGGCTACCGAACGCCACGAATCGCGCCGCATCGACAATCAGCTTAGAGGTCGTTCAGGAAGGCAGGGCGATCCCGGCCGCTCGAAATTCTTCCTGTCGCTGCAGGACGATCTGATGCGCATCTTCGGCTCCGAGCGCATGGACGGCATGCTGCAGAAGCTCGGCCTCAAGGAAGACGAGGCAATCATCCATCCCTGGATCAACAAGGCGCTGGAAAAGGCGCAGAAGAAGGTCGAGGCGCGCAACTTCGACATCCGCAAGAACCTCCTGAAATATGACGACGTTGCCAACGACCAGCGCAAGGCGGTGTTCCAGCGGCGCATCGAGCTGATGGACGGAGAAGGTCTCGCCGAAACCATTGCCGAGATGCGCGAAGGCGTCATCGAGGAGATCGTCGCCAAGAACATCCCCGAAAACGCCTATGCCGAGCAGTGGAATGTCGCCGGCCTCAAGGAGGAAGTGGCGCAGTACCTCAACCTCGACCTGCCGGTCGAGGAATGGGTCAAGGAAGAGGGCATCGCAGAGGACGACATTCGCGAGCGCATCACGGCCGCCGCCAACGCCGCCGCCAAGGAGCGCGCCGACCGCTTCGGCCCCGACGTGATGAACTATGTCGAACGCTCGGTGGTGCTGCAGACGCTCGACCATCTGTGGCGCGAGCACATCGTCAATCTCGACCATCTGCGCTCGGTCGTCGGTTTCCGCGGCTACGCCCAGCGCGACCCGCTGCAGGAATACAAGAGCGAGGCCTTCGAGCTGTTCCAGGCCATGCTCGGCAATCTGGAGCAGGCCGTCACCGCGCAGCTGATGCGCGTCGAGCTGGTGCGCCAGGCGGCCGATGCGCCGCCGCCCGAAGCGCCCGAGATGTTCGGCAGCCATATTGACGGCTCCACCGGCGAGGATGATTTCCAGGGCGGCGAGACCGCGCTTCTGGTGCGTCAGGACACCAACGCCGTCGTCGCACCGGAAAACCGCGATCCGAAGAACCCCGCGAGCTGGGGCAAGGTCGGCCGCAACGAACTCTGCCCCTGCGGCTCCGGCAAGAAGTACAAGCACTGCCACGGCACGTTCGCCTGACGCCTGTTTCCTTCTCCCCGTTCTGCGGGGTTGAGGAGTGGTCCGCGCAGCGGACGAAAAGCCAATTGCTTGGCTTTTCGAACGATGAACGCCCGGAGCCATAGCGAAGGGCCGGCTGGTGCCCGAAGGGCGGATGAGGGGCAGCACTGGGGCCGGCGGTTTCCTTCAGGCGCAGAAAACAAGCCTCACACCAGACCTGACGCGCGCGCCGCGGCAGCCGCTTCGCCGCGCGAGATGACTTCCAGCTTCTCCAGCACGGCCGAGACGTGGTGATCGACCGTCTTGGGCGAAATGGTCAGATGCGCGGCGATCTTCTTGTTGGAAAAGCCTCGCTCGAGAAGTTCCAGGACTTCCATCTGGCGCTGCGTGAGGCCGGCCTGATTGGCGCGCGTCGCCTGTCGCGGCCCTCTCGCGATGTGACTGACGCCGCTTTCCCGCATAAGGCTGCGCGCCTGCTGCGCGACCGCCCTCGCGCCAAGGTCCTCGAAAATGGCGAGCGCCTCGCGCTGCGCCGCTTCGTCGCCGAGCAACAAGGCCATTGCCTGTTCGAAAGGCGCCCCCATTTCGGCCCATAGCCTGGCGGCGGCGCGCCAGTCGCCCGTCAGTTGCTGGCGGTGCGGCTCCGCCATGCCGTCCGTGTCGCCGGGTTCGGATCCCGGCGACAACAGTTCCCGCCAGGTGGCAAGTTCGCCGATCACGGCCGGCGTCGGCGCGAGATTTTCGGCAACCGCGATCAGGCGCAAGGCTTCCTGCCTGTCGGCTTGTCCAAGCCAGGCCGATTCGGCCAGCACCTGGGCAAATGCCACGAGGCGCTGCAGCTCCATGCCCTTGTCCAGGAACCGCCTCATCTCTTCGACGATCGGCTCGGCCGACGGGTCGCCGCGGCGGATGCGCAATCGTGCCAGCGCCACCAGCGACGGATAGCGCACCAGCGGCGTCGTTGCGTCGTCGTCGACAACCTCATGCGCCATTGTCGCGGCGTCGTTCCACAAGCCGCGGCGAAGCAAAAGCTGCGCCTGCACGCCGCGCATGTAATCGCGCCATGTCGCGAGATCGTTCTCGACGCAATAGCCGATGCCGCGATCCAGAAACGACGCCGCCGCCTTGAAGTTGAGCCTGTTCATCTCGACGCAGGCGCAGTTCGTGAAGGCGCGCGCCGCATGCTCCTGGTAGTTGCCCGACAGAGCAATCCCAAGGCTGCGGGCGAGATCGCGCCGCCCCTTGGCAAGATCCAGCCATTGTCCGGCGGCGCCGACATTGTTCAGCGCATGACAGAGAATGTCCGTCCGGTTGAGCCGCTCCGCCAGCTCGACCGCCTTGCCGCCGAGCGAAAGCGCGTCCTCGAGCCGCTCGGCCAGCATCGCGAGTTGCGAGAGGTTCGAATAAGCCATCGCCAGCTCGGCGCTATCGGGCGCGGTCTCCAGAAGCTCCACGGCCTGCTCTCCGAAACGGTCCGCTGCCTCGCGATCGCCGAGCAGATAGGCAAAGCGCGACAGGCATCTGAGGCTGTCGCCTTCCTTGAGCCGGTCGCCTAGCGCCTGGCGCAGCTGGCGCGCCCGGCCCTGCGCCTCCATCGCCGCCTCGACGCGGCCGATCAGGTGGCACTCGAAGGCATGCCCTTCGTAAAGTTCCGCCCGCTTGTCGATCGGCAGGATATCCGCATAGCGCAGCGCGACCTCGTAATAGCCCGCCGCATCGCGATGCGCGCCGACGCGAGATGCCTCGCGCGCGGCAACCGGCGCGAGCTCGCGCACCACGTCCAGGCTTTGCGCTTCCACGGCATGATGCACCAGCCTTGCGGTGGCGACTTGCGGATTTTCCCGTAACGCCGCCAGCGCGCGCTCATTGTACTCGCGTCGTTTGCTGGGCGTCAGCGCCATCTCGATGGCCGTGCGGGCGATCTCGTGCCGGAAAGCATAGCCATCGCCGAAATCCTCGAGCAGGCCGTTGGCGACGCATTCGGCGAGCTGGCCGGCGGCGGCGATGCCGCAAAGGCCGCTCAGCGCCCAGGCATCGGCGCGACGCGGAAACACCGAGACCGCGTCGAGCATTGAGCGGGCGCCGGGCGACAATCTTTCGGCGCGCGCCAGCACGGCGTCGCGGACGCTCGCCGGCAACGCGCCATCGACTGCGGCGGCGAGCAGCTCGGTGACGAAGAAGGCGTTGCCCGCCGTTGCGCGGTAGATCGCTTCGCCGTCGCGCTCGGCCGCCTCGGCGAGCGAGAGCACCGCGCTTTCGCTGAGCAGCGGCACTTCTATGCGATGGATGTTGCCGGCCGGTATCTCGCCGAGCGCCCGGCGCACGCGCATCTGTCCTTCGCTGCGATCGGTGCGCGCCGTGATCAGAAGCAGGACGTGCGTGTTTGCAATGCGCCGGCCGAGGAAACGCACGAAATCGAGCGTCGCGTCATCGGCCCAGTGCAGGTCCTCGATGACGAGCAGGCAAGGACCTTTCGCTTCGAAGACGTCGAGCGCCTCGGAAAACAAGGGCAGCCGCTGCACCTGGCGGTCGTCGATCGCTCGCGGCGGCTCCCACTGCGCCTCGCGCGCCAGATCGTAGAGCGGCCCCAGGGGATCGGGAATGGAGAGATCCTCGCAGGCGCTGCGAAGCACGGTCAGACCCTTGCCCAAGCGGCTTGCGAACGCCTCGGCCAGCGCCGTCTTGCCGGCGCCGGCCTCCCCCGACAGGACCACGACGCGGCCGCGGCCGCCTGTTGCATCCGCCAGCAAGGCATCCATTTGCTGCAGCTGCGTCTGCCGTTCCAGAAGCATTGTCACTCTCTCGCCAAATCAGAATTTCCATCGTGGCGGGCCGCCGCCGCGATAGAATGGGAAACGGCGCGACAATGTGACTTTCCACACATTGAGGTGCCATCTTCCACATAAAACGTCGCAAAGATAGGGATTCGTCCCGGCCAATATGGGGAATGGCTCCGATGCGCGCCTGCCGCGAAGGTGATTTCTGCTGGGTCGCGCTTGAACCGAGCGCAATTCACCAATGAAAGGAAACCGAATCGTGCCTCGCTACCTGATTGAACGTACCTTCCCCGATGGGCTTCACGTGCCGATGAACGATGCCGGCGCAACCGCGATGGGCGGCGTCATCGCCCGCAATGCCGAGAAAGGCGTCACCTGGGTGCAATCCTTCGTCTCGCCGGACAAGAGCAAGAGCTTCTGCATCTACGATGCGCCCTCGCCGGAGGCGATCCGCAGCACCGCGCAGAAGAATTCGCTTCCCGTCGACAAGATCACGGAGGTCCGGGTCCTCGACCCCTACTTTTATCGCTGATCGGGCAGACCATGTTGGGCAGACCATACCCGTCGCCGGCGGACCTGACGCCGTGCCAGAGGACGAGGCTGTATCCGCCGCGGCGGATATCGTCCCGCCACGGCGCGGCTTCATGCGACGGGCTGTGTCGGCGTTGCTTTCGCCCCTGCGAAACCGGCGACGCCTTCTGCCACCGCAGGACGACTACCTGAGACGCGACATCGGCCTGCATGAGCGGGAAAACCCGCGCGAGTACTGGGAATATTGGTGGCATCACAGCTGATCCCGGGCAGGGCAATTCCAGGAAGACTGCGCAGCGGTTTTCCGTCCCGAATTGCGCAAAACAAAGACTTGGAGCGGTTCGTTCGGTGAACCGCTCTGGTCGGGATCAGCGACCATCCCTTTTACAGACAGGCGCCGCCGGCGTTCGGAGTTGGCCTACCGGCCGACCGCCGCCGCTTGCGCGCCTCAATTGGAGAGACAAATGAACATTCAGAGCTTAATCAAATGCGTTGTCGGCGCTTCTGCTTCGATCATCATGCTGATGGCGGGCGCGGCCACGGCCGAAACCGTCAATCCGCTCGCCGAAAAGGTGCGGGCGCTCGACAGCCGCTTCGAGGATGTCGCGGTGGCGAAAGCCGAAGGCTATGCGCCGATCCCCTGCGCCAGCGGCCTTACCGGCGGCGCCATGGGCATCCACTACGTCAACGCCGCCTATCTGAAGGACGACGCTGTCGACGTCGCCAAGCCGGAAGCCGTGATGTACGAGCCGATGGCCGACGGCACGCTGAAGCTGATCGCGGTCGAATACGTCACCGCGAAGGGCCCGGCCTCGCTCGAAGGCCATCTGTTCAACTTCAACACCGCGCCCAACCGCTACGGCCTCGGCCCCTTCTACGAGCTGCATGTCTGGGCCTGGAAGCAAAACCCGACGGGCGCATTTGCCGACATGAACCCGAATGTCTCGTGCGACGCGATGCAGGGGATGTGAGACACCCTTCCCTTCTCTCCGTTTCACGGGGAGAAGGTGGCCCGAAGGGTCGGATGAGGGGCGGCGCCGACGATTGCGATTGGCCGCGTTTCGCAGCTAGTGACCTGAAATTAATGCCAAAACGGCAACAAAATACGAGACTGCAATCATGGCGTAGGCAATCTGGAGAAAGGTCATTCTGTCACCCTTAATTCGAGAATGACCTCCCAAATATTCCCAAAAATCTTGTCCCGCCACGGGAAAATTCAGCGCGAATTCCCGTACGAGATGTCTACTTATTTGCTATCATGCCCGCGCAGCTTTCTAGCTTTCTACGGCTTGCGCACTTCAGCGCAAATTTCCGAGACCGGCGCTGCCCCTCATCCGCCTGCCGGCACCTTCTCCCCGTGAACGGGGAGAAGGAAGCACCCCACCCACCCTTTCTTAAGGTGTTTCGGATAGACCCAAAACCTTGGAAAGAGGCGGAAAACGGAGAGAATTCGGGGTGCGCTTTTCCGCGGCAACGACTGCCGGGCGGTTCCTGCCGCAGCGCTGGGCGCTGTGCATGCGGCCGTTGCTTGGCCGCATCGACGCCGTGCTGTCCACCGCCGACGAGCGCGGCGAAGCCGGGCGCATGTCGCTGATCGCCTTCTCCATCCGCATCGTCAGCGCCTTGATCGCCTTCGTCAGCCAGGTGCTGATGGCACGCTGGATGGGTTCGTTCGAATACGGCATCTCGGTGCTGGTCTGGGTGACGATGGTCATCGTCGGCAATCTCGCCTGCCTCGGCTTCCACACCTCGGTCATCCGCTTCATCCCCGAATATCGCGAGCGCGGCATGCTGGCTGAGTTGCGCGGCATCGTGCAGGCGAGCCGGCTGTTCGTGCTCGTCGCCTCGACGCTGGTGGCAGGCCTTGGCGCGCTTGGCGTCTGGCTCGCCTCGGACTGGATCGAGAACTACTACGTCATCCCCTTCATCCTCGGCGTCATCTGCCTGCCGATGATCGCGCTCGGCGATCTCCTGCAAGGGCTGGCGCGCGCCAATTCCTGGGCGCTGCTGGCGCTGTCGCCCACCTATCTGGTGCGGCCGGTGCTGATCCTGGCGTTCATGGCGCTGATGCTTGGCCTGCACTACGTGCCCGACGCCAAGACCGCGATCTTCGCCTCCATCGCCGCAACCTATGTCACCACGCTCGGCCAGCTGATGGCCGTCACCTCGCGCATGGAGAAAAAGATACCGGCCGGGCCGATGGCGCTGCATTTCGGCCAGTGGATCCTCGTCTCGCTGCCGATCTTCCTGGTCGAGGGCTTCTTCTTCCTGCTCACGAACGCCGACGTGCTGATGGTTGGCGCCTATCTCGATCCCAATGACGTCGCCGTCTATTTCGCCACGGTGAAGACGCTGGCGCTGGTGCATTTCGTCTATTTCGCGGTCAAGGCCGGCGTTGCACAGCGCTACGCCCAGTTCACGCATGGCGAGCCGCATCGGCTCGCCGCCTTCGCCCGCGAGACCGTCTCCTGGACCTTCTGGCCCTCGCTGCTGATGGCGCTCGTGGTGCTGGCGCTTGGCGAGCCGATGCTGGTGCTGTTCGGTCCCGAATTCACCGCCGGCTACCCGCTGCTCTTCCTGCTGGTGCTGGGCGTCGTGGCGCGCGCCGCCGTCGGCCCCTGCGAAAGCCTGCTCACCATGAGCGGCAATCAGAACATCTGCGCCGCCGTCTATGCCATGACGCTTGCGCTCAACATCGGCCTCAACGTGATCCTCATCCCGCTGTTCGGCCTCTGGGGCGCGGCAATCGCCACCAGCCTCGCCATGGTCTTCGAGGCCGGTGCGCTCTCCTTCACCGTCTGGCGCAAGCTCGGCATCGTGATGGCGATCTTCGTGCCTGCAAACAAGGAAGTCGCCTGATGGCCGCCGTCCCGTTGCTCGAGGAGACCAGCGGCGGCCCCGCCGGCGCCATGGTCTCCAACCTTGCCGGCCTGGCGCGCGAGGTCGACCCCGCCCATATCGAGCTCTTCGCCAGCAACAGGCCGGAGCGCAAGCTCGCCATCTACCCGGCCTCGGCCGGCTTCGACCTTGTCGAGGAGCTCGACTATCTCAGCGCCCGCACGATCGAGCCGAACGTCTTCTTCAACCCGCGCTTCCTGGCGCCGGCGATGCCGCGGCTGGAAGACCGCGAGGTGCGGCTGGCCGTCATCCGCGACGGCGACGAGTACCGCAACCGGCTGCGCCTTCTGGCGCCGTTCTCGGTCGAGCGGCCGGCGATCCCGCTCGGCATCCCGGTGATGCGCACATGGTCGAGCCCGTTCGGACCGCTCGGCACGCCGCTGGTCGACCGCGACGATCCCATCGGCGTCATCGAGGATTTCTTCTCGATGCTGTCGCGGCCGCATCTCAAGCTGCCAAAAGTCTTCGTGCTGCCCGATATGCGCCTCGACGGTCCGGTGGCGAGCCTGCTCACCTCCTTTGCCGACAGCCGCGGCCTGACCATGGTGACCACCGGCAAGGTCGAGCGGCCGGTGCTGGAAAGCGATGCCGACGGCGAGGACTACCTCAAGGCCTCGCTGCGCGCGCATCACCATCGCGAATTCCGCCGCCTGAAGCGGCGTCTCGCCGACCTCGGCAAGCTCGAGCACACCGTGGCGCGCGGGCCGGACGAGATCCGCCACGCCATCGAAAGTTTCCTGACGCTGGAAGCGGCCGGCTGGAAAGGCCGCGAGCGCACCGCGATGGCGATCGACCGCTACCGCGCCGCCTTCGCCCGCGAGGCCGTGCACAGGCTGGCCGAACAGGATATGTGCCGCATTCATTTGCTGACGCTCGACGGCCGCACCATCGCCTGCCTGGTCGTCTTCGTCGAGGCCGGCGTCGCCTATACCTGGAAGACGGCCTATGACGAGACGCTCTCCGCCTATTCGCCGGGCACGCTGCTGATGATCGAGGTGACCAGACAGCATCTCGATGACCCGAACATCGTCATGACCGATTCCTGCGCGGTTCCGGACCATCCGGTGATGAGCCGTCTGTGGAGCGAGCGCAAGCCGATGGGCACGCTGGTGATCGGGCTGACGCCGGACGCCGACCGGCTGGCGCGTCAGGCCGCCTCGCAACTGCATCTCTACCGCGAGACCCGCAACATGGCGCGCATCCTGCGCAACCGCATGCGGAGCCTGCTGAAAAGGCGCTAGATGGGCGGCGAGACACCGGCTATGGCTTGCGGCGGCCGGACCCGGCCTGCCTTCACCACAAAGCACTTCAAATGATCGATATCGTCCTGCGCTTCGCCCGCCTTTGTGCGCCGCTTGTCCTGCTCGCCATGTTTCCGGCTCGAGCCGTGGCCGATACCTGTCCGGAGGATTGCAGCGATCCGCCGCCGCCTCCGGTCAACATCTACAGCCAGACCACTGCCGGCCATCTGAGCCCCGCCACCGCCGGCGCGCTGCCGCGCGTCTATGTGCCGAACCGCTCTTCCAACTCCGTCTCGGTGATCGACACCGTCACCTTGAAGGAAGTCGGCCGCGTCCCGGTCGGCAGCAAGCCGCAGCATGTCGTTCCGTCCTGGGATTTGAAGACGCTGTGGGTCGCCAACAACGGCACCGGCAGGAACGGCAGCCTGACGCCGATCGACCCGATGACGGCCAGGCCCGGCCAGCAGATCCCGGTCGACGACCCCTACAATCTGTATTTCATGCCGGACGGCAGCGCGGCAATCGTCGTCGACGAGGCGATGGAGCAGCTCGATTTCCGCGATCCGCACACCATGGCGTTGAAATCGAGCCTGCCGACGCCGACCTGCCCCGGCATCAACCACGCCGACTTCTCTGCCGACGGCTCCTACGCGATCTTCACCTGCGAATACGGCGACGGCGGCCTGGCCAAGATCGACCTGAAGAACCAGAAGCTGCTCGGCCGCCTCGACTTCTCCAGGATGGGCATGCCGCAGGACATCCGCCTGTCGCCCGACGGCAAGGTCTTCTACGTCGCCGACATGATGAATGACGGCGTGTTCCTGGTCGACGGCGACAGTTTTCGGGAAATCGGCTTCATCCCAACCGGCATCGGCGCGCACGGTTTCGTCGTCAGCCGCGACGGCAAGCGGCTCTACGTCTCGAACCGCGGCTCGCACAAGATGGAGCAGGGCAAGGCCAGGGGTCCGGGAAGCGTCACGGTGATCGACTTCGCCACCTGCGCCGTGGTCGCGCAATGGCCGATCCCCGGCGGCGGCAGCCCCGACATGGGCAATGTCAGCGCCGACGGCAGGCAGCTATGGCTGTCGGGCCGCTTCGACAGCGAGGTTTATACGATCGACACCACCAGCGGCGCGGTGACGAAAATCCGCGTCGGCGCCGAGCCGCATGGCCTCACCGTGTGGCCGCAGCCGGGGCGCTACTCGCAGGGGCATACGGGGAATATGCGGTAGGGCCTTCGGATGGCCTGCCATGCGAAGCTCATTGGGGCAATGGCCTGCCACCCGAAGCTTCGTAAAGGTGGCCTGCCATCCGAAGCTCGCAGAGCGAAGGGTGGCCTGCCATCCGAAGCTCGCAGAGCGAAGGATGGTGCCCCTAGCCGGGATCGAACCAGCACTCCTTGCGGAACTCGATTTTGAGTCGAGCGCGTCTACCAATTCCGCCATAGGGGCTCAGGCCGGGCGGCCTGGATGGGCGCGGACTATACGGGCGGATGGGTGTTCGTCAACTGGCCTGTTGCGGATTTACCGGCGCCGCTTCGGCCAAACAGCATCCGGCGGTCTTGTAAGGACCGCCGCCATTGTGCGCCGCAGGAAATCTTTCTAGAGAGGCGAATGTTTAAGGTGCCCGGTCGATAATGGCGGCTGCGGCGCTTTGGGTCCTTGTTTCGTGCATGCCGGTGGCCGAAAACCGCTGTGCCGTTTGGGGTGACATGCATTAGGCAGTTCCAGGAAAAGCACAGCGGTTTTCCGTCCGGAATTGTGTCAATCGCATTAGGAGAGCCGATGCTTCGCGGACTTTACGACTGGACCCTGTCGCTGGCGGCGCGCAAATCGGCCGAATGGTGGCTGGCCTTCATCGCCTTCGTCGAAAGCTCGGTCTTCCTGGTGCCGGCCGACGTGCTGTTCCTGCCGATGGCGCTATCCAAGCCCGAGCGCGCCTATCGCTATGCGCTGATCGCCACGGTCGCTTCGGTTCTGGGCGGCGTCGCCGGCTGGTTCATCGGCCACTATGCCTATGAGACGGTCGCCAAGCCGGTGCTCGAATTCTACGGCAAATATGACGAGTTCGAGCAGTTGCGCGCTTCGTCCGGCGTCGGCTTCATCATCCTGATGCTGGTCACCTCCGGCGCGGCCCATCTGCCGCCGATCAAGGTGGTGACGATCCTGTCCGGCGTCATCGGCGTCAATCTGTTGCTCTTCATCGGGCTGGCGATCGTGGCGCGCGGCGCGCGTTTCCTGCTGCTTGCCTGGCTGCTGCGCCGCTATGGCGAGGAGATCAGGGAGTTCATCGAAAAGCGCTTGGGATTGATTGTCGGCGCCGGCGCCGCTGCCCTGATTTTGCTCTATATCCTCGTCAGATACGCCCACGGGTAGCGACGCAACAACGGATCCAACAGATGACCGCGACCATGAATGCCGACACCGGACGCCAGCGCACGCGCGCGGCGCTCTTTCTCGCCGTCGCCATGGCCGCGACGGTCGGCTCGGCGCTCGCCTTCCAATATATCGGCGGCTACATCCCCTGCCATCTCTGCCTCGAGCAGCGCACGCCCTACTATATCGGCGTGCCGCTGATGGTGCTGGCGGCGATCGCCTCGATGCTGCGCGCGCCCGCCTGGGTGACGCGCGGCCTGCTCGCGATCGGCGGTCTGCTGATGCTCTACGGCCTCTATCTCGGCGTCTACCATTCGGGCGTCGAATGGGCATGGTGGAAAGGTCCGGCCGACTGCACCGCCGGCGCCGGTCCGGTCGACACCGGAGGCAAGGGCGTGCTCGACGCGCTCGACAAGTTCGTGCCGCCCTCCTGCGACAAGGCCGCACTTCGCATCCTCGGCCTGTCGCTCGCCGGCTGGAATGCCATCGCCAGCCTCGTCCTCGCCGCCGTCGCCTTCCGCAGCGCGCTCGCGCGGGATTGAGCCAATTGATCGAGAAACGCGACGCAGAGTTCGAGCAAAAATTCGGCAGGCTGAGTCGGATGGCGCGGCTTTCGAGAACCGGAGCGGAGCGTACTTAAGTACGTGAGCACCGGAAGCGCAGAAAGCTGCGGCAGGCGACCAGCATGGCGAATTTGTGCCGAACTCTAAGGCTCCAGTTCGACATCCCAGTACAGATAATCCATCCAGCTTTCATGCAGATGGTTGGGCGGGAACAGGCGGCCGTTGTTGTGCAGGTCGTGCACCGTCGGCTGATAGGGTTTCTGCAGCGGCCACATCTTGGCCTGGGCCGGCATCATGCCGCCCTTGCGAAGATTGCAGGGCGAGCAGGCGGCGACGACATTCTCCCAGGTCGTCGCTCCGCCGCGATGGCGCGGGATGACATGGTCGAACGTCAGATCCTCGGGCGTTCCGCAATACTGGCACTGGAAGCGGTCGCGCAGGAACACGTTGAAGCGCGTGAAGGCGGGATGCCTGGACGGCTTAACATAGGCTTTCAGGCTGACCACGCTCGGCAGCTTCATCGAGAAGGTCGGCGAAGAGACGGCGTGCTCGTATTCGGCGACAATGTTCACCCGGTCGAGGAACACAGCCTTGATGGCGTCCTGCCACGACCAGAGCGACAGGGGGTAATAGCTGAGCGGACGGTAGTCCGCGTTCAGCACCAGCGCGGGAAGCCCATCCGGAGATACGGCAACCGTCACGTCCTTCGCCTCCTTGCTTCTAGAACCGAACGGCGCGGATACTGTAAGCCCGACATGACAGGGATGTGAAGCGGATTGTCGTGCGTCGAAATCGCCAAAACCGCATGATTTTCAGGCTTTTTTGGCCATTTCGACAGTCGGCGCCGCATCCCTGCCCTTCAATTCCCGGTAATAGGCCCAAAAAAGCCGCGACGCGACACCCCGATACGGGCTCCATGATTCGGCCAGCCGGATAAGCATTTTCTCCGGCGGGCGCGGGTCGATGCCGAGCGCATGCCCGACCGCCGTCTGCAAAGCGACATCGCGCGCGGGAAACACATCTGGGTGGCCGGCGGCAAACAAAAGGTAGCATTCGGCCGTCCATGGGCCGATGCCGGGCACGGCCGTCATCGCTGCGATCGCCTCGCCGGCGTCCAGCGTGCACAGGTGATCGAGATCCAGCCCCCCAGCCACCGCTTCGGCGACGGCGAGCAGCCCGCGCTGCTTCGGCCGCGACAGCCCGGCCTCGCGAAACACGCCCTCGCCGGCGGCAAGGATTGCCTGCGGCGTCAGCGGATCGACAAGCTTCACCAGCCGCCCGAAGATGGCGTCGGCGCTGGCGCGGGAAACTTGCTGTGAAACGATAATGGACGCGAGGCTTTGAAAGCCAGGTTCCGAAAGCCGCAGCGGCACTTCGCCCGCCCGGCCGCGCACGGTCGCCAGCCGCGGATCGATCCGGCAGAGCGCGTCGAGCCCTGTCGCAATGTCGTCCAGCGAGGCGATGCGTTGCACGTTGCTTGTTCCCAGGGCGCCCGCGAAATGGCAATTGATGGCTAACTAGCAACCGGCGGAAGCGCCTTTCAACCCGAATACCGCCCGAGATATGACACTCCTGACATTCCGCTTCGCGCCGAGCCCCAATGGCGAATTGCATCTCGGCCATGCATACTCGGCTCTGCTCAACCAAAAGATGGCGGCGCAGACCGGCGGGCGCCTGCTGCTGCGCATCGAGGATATCGATGTCACCCGCTGCACGCCCGAATTCGAAGCCGGCATTTTTCGCGACCTTGAATGGCTGGGATTGCATTGGGAACTGCCGGTGCGCCGCCAGTCCGAGCATTTCGCCGAATACCGGGAGGTGCTCGAGCGGTTGATCGCCGAGGAACTCGTCTATCCGGCCTTCATGAGTCGCGGCGAGATCCGCGCCTTCATCGCCGAGACCGGCGGCCGCGATTGGCCGCGCGATCCGGACGGCGTGCCGCTCTATCCGCCGCTCGACAAGCACTTGCCGGTGCAGGAGCGCAAGCGGCGGATCGCGGACAACGTGCCCTTCGCCTGGCGGCTCGACGTCGAGGCGGCGATGGCGCGCGTCACGGCCAGCTTGTCCTGGGTGGAGTTCACCGACGAGACGATGTCGGCGACGCGAGCAATCGAAGCACAACCGCGGGCATGGGGCGACGTCATCGTCGCCCGCCGCGACATCCCGACCAGTTACCATCTCGCCGTCGTCGTCGACGACGCGCTGCAGGGTGTCAGCCATGTCGTGCGCGGCCAGGACCTCTATTCGGCGACCGGGGTGCAGTGCCTGCTGCAGCAACTGCTCGGCCTGCCGCAGCCGCGTTATTTCCACCACCGCCTGATCCTCGGTGCGGACGGCAGGAAACTGTCGAAGAGCTTCAAGGACACCGGCCTGGCCTCCCTCAGCGAGGCCGGCATGTCGCCGCAGGACGTCAGAAGATTGGTCGGTTTTTAGCCGGCTAGAGGCGCGCCATCCCGGCCTTGATCAACGCCAGCACGCTGATGAAGACAAAGGCGCCGCCCAGCCCGCAGCCCACCGCCAGCTTGAGATCGCTCAGGCTGATGCCATGCTTGCTGGCGACCGCTACCGCGACGAAAAAGCCGAAGATGAACAGCAGCGTGTTGCCTGTCGGGCCGAAGCCGCTCTCCTTCATGATTGCGTCGAGCGCCGTGCCGAAGAAGAAGCCGAAGGCGGCGATGATCGCGAAGGCGAACAAGAGCCAGGTCGTGTCCAGATGCAAAGGCATGCCTCACCATGGCGCGGCGACGCGCCATGCCCCTGTTGGCACGGTTTGATGAATTCAACTTAGCTTATGGATCAACCGTTTCGTTTTGCTTGCGGGATTGAACGGCATTAGAGCAATTGGCGTCATCAACCGTTCATCCCGGCAGCCTCCCCCATGCAGAGCATCAAGCGGTTCATTCCCGCCTCCTTCGTCGTTCTGTGGGCGACAGGCTTCATCGGCGCGCGCTATGCCATGCCCTGGGCGGAACCCTTCACCTTTCTTGCCATCCGCTTCGTGATCGCGGCGATCCTGTTCGCGGGGCTGACCGTTCTGCTTGGCTCGCGCAAGGCGACGCGCGAAGAGGCGCTGCACGCAACGGTGGCCGGCGTCCTCATGCACGGCGTCTATCTCGGCGCCGTCTTCTGGGCGATCCACAGGGGCATGCCGGCCGGCCTATCGGCCCTGATTGTCGGCCTGCAGCCGTTGATCACCGCCGTGCTCGCCGGAAAGTTCCTCGGCGAAGCGATCCTGCCGCGCCATTGGGCCGGCCTCGCCGTCGGCCTTCTCGGCGTCGTCATCGTGCTGTGGCCGAAGCTGGGCGCGCTGGGCGGCGGCGTCACGCCGGCGACACTGACGGCTTCGCTTGTCTCCGTGCTCGGCATGAGCGCCGGCACCATCTGGCAGAAACGCTATGCCTCCTGCGGCGATCTGGTGTCGGCGACGATGTGGCAGTATGTCGGCGGCTCCGCCGTGATGATCCTGGGCTCGCTCGCCTTCGAGACCCGCGCCGTCACCGTCAATGGCGAATTGATCTTCGCCATGGCCTGGCTGGTCCTGGTGCTGTCGATCGGCGCCATATTTCTGTTGATGGTGATGATCAGGGACGGTGAGATGTCGAAGGTCGCCTCGCTGTTCTACCTGGTGCCGGCCGTAACGGCGGTCATCGCCTGGCTGCTTTTCAACGAACAGCTCAATCTGCTGCAGATCGCCGGCATGGCGATCGCCACGCTCGGCGTCGCCCTGGCGACGGCGCGGCAGGCGAGGAAAGGGGAACTGGGGAATTGAAGAACTGAAGAACTGAAGAACTGAGGAACTGAGGAACTGAGGAACTGAGGAACTGGAGAATTGGAGAATTGGAGAATTGAAGAATTGAAGAATTGAAGAAGACGCGCGGAGCCAAGCGTCGGCGCCTTTTCCCCAGTTCTCAATTCCCCAATTCTTCATTTCTTCAGTTCTTCAATTCCCCAGTTCCTTAGTTCCTCAGTTCCTCTTCCTGGCCGGCATCGACTCACCCGACCCGCGCTCGGGCTTCGAGATAACGGCTGATCGCGGCGTTGAGTTCGCCGCCGAGGATGAAGATCGCCGAGATGATGTAGAGGAAGACGACCGCGATCATGATCGAGGCGAGCCCGGCATAGGTCGTCACATAGGACGAGAAATGGTCGAGATAGGTGGCAAAGATCGTCGACCCGACCAGCCAGGCGACCAGCGTGAAGACGATGCCCGGTATGATCGAGACGAAGCGCCGCTTGCCGGCCGGCAGCCAGATATGCACGGAGAACAGCCCGATGACGATGACCGTCGAGGCGATCACGTAACGCCAGATGGTGATCGTTCCCATATAGGGCTTGATCCATTCCAGATGCGCTTCCGCCAGCCGCGCCAGCAGCGGCGCGAACACCAGAAGCACGCTGATGGCGAGGAAGCAGGCGGTGGCGATCAGGACGAAGATGATGCTCTGCACCCTGCGGTGGACGATGCCGCGCGTCTCGGTGACGCGATAGGCGCGGTTGAGCGAGGTGCGCAGCGCCTCGATGCCGTTCGAGGCGAAATAAGCCGCCAGCAGCACGCCATAGGTCAGAAGGTCGGTGCGACGTACGGTGAGCACGTTCAGCACCTCATGCGCGATCGGCTTGGCGATCTGCTCCGGCCATGTGTCGAAGACCAGATGCACGGCCGTGTCGGCGAAGGCGCGCGCGCCGAGGAAGCTGGCCAGCGTGGTGGCGAAGATCAGGAACGGAAACAGCGCCATCAGCGAGGTGATCGCCAGATGGCTGGCCATCGCCCAGCCGTCATCGGTATTGAAGTGGCCAATCGCATCGTAGAGCACGCGCTTGAGGGCAACGATATTCCGCAGCAAGGACCCGCGCTCCGCTCGATTGTGTCGACGCCGCGAATATGGGAAGTGATTGCGGTAAATGGCAACCCCAGGTCTCACAACGCGCCCCGCGGCAGAAGAGTTGCGCACCGTCATTGTCACCGGCGCCTCCTCCGGTATCGGCGCCTACTGCGCGCGGGCGTTGAAGGCGGAAGGCTGGCGGGTCTTCGCCACGGCGCGCAAGCCGGCCGACATTGCGGTCCTCGAGGCCGACGGCTTGGAGGCCTTCTATCTCGACTATCGCGAGCCCGAATCCATCGCCGCCTTGGTCGATGCGGTGCTGGAGCGGACCGGCGGCACGCTTGACGCGCTCTTCAACAACGGCGCCTACGCCCAGCCTGGCGCCGTCGAGGACCTGCCGGTCGCAGCACTTCGCGAGCAGTTCGAGGCCAATTTCTTCGGCTGGCACGATCTCACCCGGCGCGTCGTTCCGGTCATGCGCCGCCAGGGGCACGGCCGGCTCGTCCACTGCTCCTCGATCCTCGGACTGGCTCCGGTCCGCTTCCGCGGCGCCTATTCGGCCTCCAAGCACGCCATCGAAGGCCTGATGCTGTGCATGCGCCAGGAGCTCGAAGGCAGCGGCATCCACCTTTCCCTCATCGAACCGGGACCGGTGAGGTCGAAGATCGCCAGCAATGGCCTGCCCTGGTTCTTGAAGAATATCGACGTCGAGAATTCCGTCCACCGCGCCGATTATCAGGCGCAGCTCGCAAGGCTTCAGGCGGGCGGCAGCGTGTCGAAGCTGAAGCCGGGACCGGAGATCGTGCACAGGGCGTTGCGCCACGCGCTTCTGTCACAGCGCCCGCGCCCGCACTATGTGGTAACGGTGCCGGCCAGGATCGGCGCGGCGCTGAAACGCATCCTGCCGGCCTCCCTGCTCTACCGCGTGCTCGCCAGGCGAGCGTGACCGAACCTGAACCGGAGCCAGCCAGATGCTCATCATCTTCAAGATCCTCGCCATCGTCGCGATGGCCGCCGTGGTGATCGTGCTGGTCCGCGGCCTGATCAACATGATGCGCGGCGGCTCCGGCTTCACCTCGAACAAGCTGATGCAGGCGCGCATCATGCTGCAGGCCGTGGCCTTGGCGCTGCTGTTGCTGGTTGTCTATTTCACGCGCAAATAGAGGATCTCAGAGGGGACGGCGTGGTCAAGCTCAACAAGATCTACACCCGCACCGGCGACGACGGCACCACCGGGCTCGGCACCGGCGAGCGGCGGCTGAAATCCGACCTGCGCGTCGACGCCTATGGCACCGTCGACGAGGCCAATGCCTGCATCGGCATGGCCCGCGTCCACACCGGCGCCGAGCATCCGGCGATCGACGCCATGCTGTCGCGTATCCAGAACGATCTGTTCGATCTGGGAGCCGACCTCGCCGTGCCGGACGACGGCGAGCCGCTGGAACACGAGCCGCTGCGCATCGTCGCCGCCCAGACCGATCGCGTCGAGCAGGACATCGACGCGCTCAACAAGGAATTGCACCCGCTGAAATCCTTCGTGCTGAACGGCGGCACGCCGGCCGCGGCCGCCCTCCATCTTGCCCGCACCGTGGCGCGCCGCGCCGAGCGCCTGATGGTGGCGCTGGCGCAGGATCCGGCCGAGCATGTCAGCCGCGAGGCGCTCAAATACATCAACCGCGTCTCGGATTTCCTGTTCGTCGCCGCCCGCGCGGTCAATGACAATGGAAAGGCCGACGTGCTATGGGTTCCCGGCAAGAACCGCTGAATCCGGAGGCGGGAGGGTCCGATGTTCATCCCGCTTTACGACACCAACAGGCTGCGCCACATCCGGCTGCAATATGTGACGATCGGCCTGATCGTGGCGAACGTGCTGGTCTATCTGGCGACCACGCTCGGCGGTGAAAACTTCACCAATGCCGCGGTTCTCGGCCTCGGCTTCATCCCGTCGGTGGTTCACGACAAGGTCGAGCTCTCGCCCGAATTCGTCGTCATCCCCGAGAGCCTGAGCTACCTCACCTATTCCTTCCTGCATGCCGACATCTTCCATCTTGGCGGCAACATGCTGTTCCTCTGGGTGTTCGGCGACAATGTCGAGGATGCTCTCGGCCATATCCGCTATCTGATCTTCTACCTCGCCTGCGCCGTCGCCGGCGCCTTCTTTCAGGGATTGGTGGCCTGGGATTCGCAGGTGCCGTTGATCGGCGCCTCGGGCGCCATCGCCGGCGTCGTCGCCGCCTACCTGATCCTCTACCCCCGGGTGAAGGTCTGGGTACTGGCCTTTGCCCGCATTCCGCTGCGCATCCCGGCCTTCATCCCGCTGCTCCTGTGGATCCTGTTCCAGATCGTGATGTTTGCGGCGGGCGGCGAGGACCAGATCTCCTGGGCCTGCCATATCGGCGGCATCATCGCCGGATCGATCCTGGTGCTGGTGCTGCGCAGCCGCGGCGTGCCGCTGCTGGCTGGCGCCGACGGCGAGCCGGACCCGACGCCCAACGTCCAGCAGCCGCCTGTTCCTGTGGAGCCGACCGCGAGCGATCCGGCGCAGCCGGCGGCGCGATGGGGCCGTGGAGCAGCGGCGCCCCGGGACTGAACCGATTTGGGTGCGTCGTGGGATATTGACGCGCCGATTTGTCGCCACTACGGAAACGGCACAGTTGGGCGGATATTCCGTCCGTGATGTCGGCTTTCGACAACTCTGACAGGGCGCACGCTGCTATAGCGCCCCGACTATCTCAGGAGAGGTGACAGGAAAATGAAGATCCTTGTGCCCGTGAAGCGGGTTGTGGACGCCAACGTCAAGGTCCGGGTGAAGGCCGACGGACTGGGCGTCGAGCTTGCCAACGTCAAGATGGCGATGAACCCGTTCGACGAGATCGCGGTCGAGGAAGCCATCCGCATCAAGGAAGCCGGCAAGGCTGAAGAAATCATCGTCGTCTCGATCGGCCCGCAGCAGGCGCAGGAAACCTTGCGCACCGCGCTCGCCATGGGCGCCGACCGTGCCATCCTGGTCAAGACCGACGAGCAGACCGAGCCGCTGGGCGTCGCCAAGGTGCTGAAGGGCGTGGTCGAGGCGGAGGCGCCCGGCCTCGTCATCCTCGGCAAGCAGGCGATCGACGACGATTCGAACCAAACCGGCCAGATGTTGGCGGCACTGCTTGGTTGGTCGCAGGGCACCTTCGCGTCCAAGATCGTGCTCGAAGGCGATCAGGCCAAGGTGACGCGCGAGGTCGACGGCGGCCTGCAGACGGTTGAGTTGAAGATGCCGGCGATCGTCACCGCCGACCTTCGCCTCAACCAGCCGCGCTATGCCTCGCTGCCCAACATCATGAAGGCCAAGAAGAAGCCGCTCGACGAGAAGAGCCCGGCCGACTACGGCGCCGACGTCAAGCCGCGCCTCAAGGTGATCAAGACCGAGGAGCCAGGCGGCCGCAAGGCGGGCGTCAAGGTCAAGAGCGTGGCCGAGCTGGTCGAGAAGCTGAAGAACGAAGCCGGCGTGCTTTAAAGCGATCGGGAAAGGACAAAGAAAATGGCAATTCTCCTCATCGCCGAACACGACAACGCAAGCCTTTCCGAGCAGACCGCCAAGGCGCTGTCGGCCGCTCTCCAGATCGGCTCCGATGTCGACGTGCTGGTGGCCGGCAAGGGCGCCAAGGGCGCGGCCGATGCCGCCGCCAAGTTGAAAGGCGTGCGCAAGGTGATGCTCGCCGAGGCCGACGAGCTAGCCGAGCGTCTCGCCGAGCCGATGGCGGCGCTGGTCGTCTCGCTCGCCGGCTCCTATGACGCGATCGTCGCGCCGGCGACCTCGTCGGGCAAGAACATCGCGCCGCGCGTGGCGGCACTCCTCGACGTCGCCCAGGTGTCCGAGATCATCGAGGTTGTCTCGCCGGATACCTTCAAGCGGCCGATCTATGCCGGCAACGCCATCCAGACCGTGCAGTCGACCGACGCCAAGAAGGTCATCACCGTGCGCACCGCGTCCTTCGCGGCGGCGCCGGAAGGTGGCTCGGCCGCGGTCGAGACGGTCGGCGCCGCCGCCAACCCCGGCCTGTCGTCTTTCATCGAGAACAAGCTCTCCGAGAACGATCGTCCGGAATTGACCTCGGCCAAGATCATCATCTCGGGCGGTCGCGCGCTCGGCTCCTCGGAGAAGTTCCAGGAAGTCATCCTGCCGGTCGCCGACAAGCTCGGCGCCGCGGTCGGCGCCTCGCGCGCCGCGGTCGACGCCGGCTACGCGCCGAACGACTGGCAGGTCGGCCAGACCGGCAAGGTGGTCGCGCCCGACCTCTACATCGCCGTCGGCATTTCCGGCGCCATTCAGCACCTGGCAGGCATGAAGGATTCGAAGGTGATCGTCGCCATCAACAAGGACGAGGAAGCCCCGATCTTCCAGGTCGCCGACTACGGCCTGGTCGGCGATCTCTTCGTCATCCTGCCGGAGCTGCAAAAGGCACTTTGACGCCACCGGTTCTGGCATACTAAAATCGGAAGGGTGGGGTAGACGAAGTCGCCCCGCCCTTTTAGTTTGCACTGCACAAAAAGCGGGCCGTCAAGGCCTGAAGCCAATCCGGCGGTTTGCGTCCGGATTGCAGGAAATAAACAACAGGAGCGTTTCCGCGCTTCAAGACGCGGAAGATGCTCCGGACGGGATCGGGGTCATGAGCAAGATCGAGACGATCGGCATTGTCGGCGCGGGTCAGATGGGTGGCGGTATCGCCCATGTCTCGGCGCTGGGCGGCTACAAGGTCCTGATCCACGACGTGTCGCCCGACCGTATCGAGAAGGGCATCGCCACCATCAGCGGCAACATGGCACGCCAGGTCGGTTCCGGCAAGCTCGAGGAGAAGGCGCGCAACGAAGCGATGGCGCGTATTTCCGCCGCCCCGACCATGGCCGATCTCGCGGCCGCCGATCTGGTGATCGAAGCGGCGACCGAGGACGAGACGGTCAAGCGCAAGATCTACGCGCAGCTTTGCCCGCAGCTCAACCCCGAAGCGATCCTGGCGACAAACACCTCGTCGATCTCGATCACCCGGCTTGCCGCGCAGACCGACCGGCCGGAACGCTTCATCGGCATTCATTTCATGAACCCGGTGCCGGTGATGAAGCTGGTCGAGCTGGTGCGCGGCATCGCCACCGAGGACCAGACCTTCGAGGCTGCCAAGAGCTATGTGAAGCACCTCGACAAGACGATCACCGTTTCCGAAGATTTCCCGGCCTTCATCGTCAACCGCATCCTTTTGCCGATGATCAACGAGGCGATCTACACACTCTATGAGGGCGTCGGCACGGTCGACGCCATCGATACCGCGATGCGGCTCGGCGCCAACCACCCGATGGGACCGCTGCAGCTTGCCGACTTCATCGGCCTCGACACCTGCCTGTCGATCATGCAGGTGCTGCATGAGGGCCTGTCGGATTCGAAGTACCGCCCCTGTCCGCTGCTGGTGAAATATGTCGAGGCCGGCTGGCTCGGCCGCAAAACCGGCCGCGGCTTCTACGACTATCGCGGCGACCATCCGGTGCCGACGCGCTGACCTTCCCCGGCTGAACCCTTTCGAAACGGCTCAGGACGCCGCGGCGAGCGGCGGAGGCGGCAGGCCGCCTTTCGAAATTTCGTCTTCGTCGGGCGCGGCGGAAACGCAGCCGCGCCCGGCCGCCTTGGCGGCATAGCAGGCGGCGTCGGCGCGGGCGATGATCTCGTCCACTTCGCCGTAACCGGCGCGGATCGGCGCAAGCCCGATGCTGGCGCCAATCGAATGTGGGCGCCCGTCCCATCTGAAGTCGAGGTTGCCGATGGCGTCGATGATCGAGCGCGCCGCAATCGGCCCGCGCGCAGCGGCGCCCGATTTGAGGACGACGGCGAACTCGTCGCCGCCAAGCCGCGCGACAATGTCTTCCGGGCCAAGCACATTGCGCAGGGCGTCGGCCACGCGCTTGAGCAGCGCATCGCCCGCGGCATGGCCGCCGGTGTCGTTGACCGCCTTGAAGTGATCGAGATCGACGAACATGAACTGATGCTCGCCGCCATTGAGGCGGCACTGGTCGACCAGGTCCTCCATGATGCGGATGAAGCTCGAGCGATTGGCGAGCCCGGTCAGCGCGTCGTGGGCGGCGGCGTAGGCCAGCTGGCGCTGCAGGGCGCGCGCGTCGCTGAAATCCTGGAAGACGATGACGAGGCCGCAGAACTCGTCGCGGTCGTTCATGATCGGCGACACCACCTGGCGGATGCTGCAGCGCGTGTCGTCGCGCCGGACAAGGACAGCGCGCGTGTTCTGGTCGCAGTGCGGCTGCTCGCTCGTGGAAGGGCGCGAGAGCCCGATTTTCTGCCCGCTTTCCTCGTCGACCGCCCAGTAGACATGGCCGAGCTGCTTGCCCAGAGCCTCGCCGACTACGACGCCGGTGAGTTTTTCCGCGACCGGGTTCATGAAGGTGATGCGGTTGGCGGCATCGGTGCAGATCACCGCGTCGCCGATCGACTGCAGCGTCACCCTGAGACGCTCTTTCTCGTCGGCTAGCATAGCCGCCGAAACCATCAGCCGCGCCTCGGCCTCCTTGCGTTCCGTGATATCGGTCAGGCTGCCGATTGCCCGGATCAGCCGGCCCTCGCCGTCGCGCTCGATCGCCTTGCCGCGGTCGAGAATCCAGATCCAGCGGCCGTCCTTGTGCCGCATCCGGAACTCGGCCTCGAAAAAGGGCGTCTCGCCGGCAAGATGCGCGCGATCCGCCTCGGCGACGCGTTCCTGGTCGTCGGGATGAATCATGGTCAGCCAGCGATCGGGGTCGCCGTCGAGCTCGCCATCGGCATAGCCCAGCATCTTCACCCAGGTATCGGAATAGGTGGTGCCGCCCCTGCGCATATCGAGGCTCCAGATACCCTGTCCGGCACTGGTGAGCGCGAAATTCCACCGGTCCTCTGCCTCGGCGATGCGCGCTTCGGCCTGTTTGCGCGCATCGATGTCCTCGATCTGCGACACCAGATAGAGCGGACGACCTGTCTCCTCTTCACGGATGACCGAGCCGGCGAGCTGCGCCCAGACCGGGGTGCCGTCCTTGCGCAGATACCGCTTCTCGAAATGGAAGGAGTGGATCTTGCCTTCCTTCAGGCTCGTCATCGTCTCGCGGCCGATCTGCAGGTCGTCGGGATGCGTGATCTGGAAGAAAGTCAGCGCCTCGATCTCCGCGCGGGTGTATCCCAGCATGTCGGCGAAGGCAGGGTTGGCCTGAACGATGCGGCCGTCGAGGCCGACAATGGCGACGCCGATCGCCGAATCCTCCATGGCCCGGCGGAAGCGTTGCTCGCTCTCGGCAATCTGCCGGCGATCGTCGATGATCTTGCGGATGAACAGCGCCGAGACAAACAGCGTGACGGCCGTGACGGCGACGGATATCTGCAGGCAGACCTTCAGCGCGTCCGTGCCGAGTTCCAGCGCCGGCAACAGGACCGATGCCGTCAAGGTAACGAGTCCGGCTGCCATCAAGACGGGCACGGCGCGCTTGCCGGCCCGCGGACTTTTCCAACTCAACCACGCCACAATGCGATCCCACCCAATGCGCGACTGCGCGTTGCCACACCCTGGCGGATCGATTTTAAGGAATGGTTGCACGAGCGGCAGCGGCCGCTCCGATAACCGGCAAACAATTGCCGGTATGATTAAGGTACTGTTTCAAACTGTACCGACGGATCGGTGTGTAATCCTACCAGCGGACGAAAAACCGCCCGCCAAGCGCGCCGAGCGCGGTGAGAAAAGCAATCGCGACCGTATACCAGGTGGCGACGAAGAGCGGCGAATCGTCGAAGCAATGCGCGGCGTAGAAGGTAGCCGCGAGCCCGCCCGCGAGCAGGCCCGCCACCGCGCCCGCCAACACCGGCCGCGTCGGCGCGCCATAGCGCAGCATGCCGAGGAAGATCGCCAGCGGGCCGATGCCGATCAGCGGAATGAAGCTCATGCAGATCATCATGTTCGAGCCGATAAGCCGCTTGCCCCAATCGGCCTCGGGCACGACGAAAAGCTCGAGAACCACCGCCAGCACCACCAGAAGCGGCGCGGCAATCATCCAGGCCATTGCGCGCCTGGTCGAGGCGCCCGGCATCGACAGCGCGCGGATCAGCGCGAAGGCGCTCACCGCGAGCGTCAGCGTGAACACGAATTTGGACATGAAGCGCATCGTGTGCATGGCCGGCATGATGTCGGGACGCGGCCCGATGGTCGCGAAGAAGACCGTCGCCGCGATCACCATGGCCACGCCGACCGCCAGCCACCAGGCTTTGCCCATCGGCATCGCCTCGTCGCGGGCATCGGCGTCGAGCGCCTTGATGAGATCCTCTGTCCTCATGTCGCTGTTCGTCCAAATCTTTTGGCGATCGCGGCCAGGCCGCGATGCAGCGAAACGCGCACCGCCGTCTCGCTGATGCCGAGCTTGGCCGCCGTCTCGCCGATCGACTGCCCGTCGACCGAGATCAAGGAGACCACGGAGCGTTGCGACGGCGGCAGGCCGTCTAGCGCCCGGTTGATGTCGCGCTCGCTCACCGTTTCCGTCTCCGGCTCGGCGAAGGTTTCGGCGATCTCGTCGATCTCGACCTCGATGCGCCGCCCGCGTCGGCGGAACGCGTCGATCAGCTTGAAACGGGCGATCGCATAGACCCAGGGCAGCACCGGCGCATCCGGCCGCCAGGTGTGGCGTTTTACATGAATGGCCAGCAAGGTTTCCTGCACGACATCCTCGGGATCGACCCCGCCTTGAACGATCTTGCGCCGGACAAAGCCGCGAACGAGGGCGGCGATCCCGTGCAGAAAGTCGGCATAAGCCCTTTCGTCTCCCGCGATCGCGGCCCTGAGCAGCCGGGAAAGCTCGGCCTCGTCCTTGCCGGTCACAAGAGTTCACCCCCAATGTTCGCGTCTCGGCCCTGGTTTGTTACGTGGCCGACGAAATAATGTCCAAGCCAAACTGCCGCAAAATCACGAAAGTTTGCGGAACGGCGACCGATTGAAGCAGGGTCACAATGTTGACTATTACAATCATGTATTGATAGGTGCAGCCGTGCCCAAAACCCCTGTCTCGAATTGAGGACGATGCCCATGAAAATTGCCCTATCCACGCTCGCCGGCGCCGCGCTGGCGCTCGGCCTGACCGCAGGCTCCGCCATGGCCAAGGATCAAGGCATCGTCGTCTACAATGCCCAGCATGAGAGCCTCGCCAAGGAATGGGCAGCGGGCTTCACCAAGGAAACCGGCATCAAGGTCACGCTGCGCAACGGCGGCGACAGCGACTTCTCCAACCAGATCGTCGCCGAGGGAGCGGCCTCGCCGGCCGACGTGTTCCTGACCGAGAATTCGCCGGCAATGGCGCTGGTCGAGGCCGCCGGCCTGTTCGCGCCGGTCGACGCCGATACGCTGGCGCAGGTGCCGCAGGAATACCAGCCGTCGACTGGCAAGTGGGTCGGCGTTGCCGCCCGCAGCACCGTCTTTGCCTATAACAAGGACAAGCTGAAGGAAGACCAATTGCCGAAGTCGCTGCTCGATCTTGCCGATCCGAGCTGGAAGGGCCGCTGGGCCGCCTCGCCGTCCGGCGCCGACTTCCAGGCCATTGTCAGCGCCCTGCTTGAGCTCAAGGGCGAGGCCGCTACCGCCGACTGGCTGAAGGCGATGAAGGAGAATTTCACCGCCTACAAGGGCAACTCAACGGTGATGAAGGCGGTCAATGCCGGCGAGATCGATGGCGGCGTGATCTACCACTATTATTATTTCGGCGATCAGGGCAAGACCGGCGAGAACAGCGGGAATGTCGGCCTGCACTATTTCAAGAACCAGGACCCCGGCGCCTTCGTTTCGGTGTCGGGCGGCGGCGTGCTGGCTTCCAGCAAGCATCCGAAGGAAGCCCAGGCATTCCTGAAGTGGGTGACCGGCAAGGGCGGCCAGGATGTGCTGAAGACCGGAACGTCCTATGAATATGCGATCGGCAAGGATGCCCAATCCAATCCCAAGCTGGTGCCGCTGATCGACCTGCAAGCGCCGAAAGTCGATCCGGCGAAGCTGAATTCCAAGAAGGTCATCGACCTGATGACGCAAGCCGGCTTGCTTTAGTTCGCGTTCGTCCTAAAAGGGCAAACGACCGTGCTCCTGCGGGAATTTGCCTTCCGCGGGAGCGTTTTTGTTTGGAGATGGCTTCGTCGATGACCATCGACTGCGCTTCGAGCCGCCTGAGTGGCGCATCGGACCGCTTCCGCCGGCAGGCGGAGGCGGCCCAGCGGCCTGCCTGATGCAATCGGCGCTCGACATGACGCCGGCAAGATTGGCGGCGGCGGGAATGAAGAAACGCCGGTCCATCTCGTGGATCACGCTCGCCGCCGCTCTGATCTCGCTCATCGCGCTGCTGCCGCTCGCCTTCATCGTCTGGGTCGCGATCCAGACCGGCTGGGACACCGTGGTGGCGCTGATATTCCGCCCGCGCGTCGGCGAACTGCTGGTCAACACCATGCTCCTCGTCGCTGTCACCGTGCCGATTGCCGTCGTGCTGTCGGTGGCGCTGGCCTGGCTGACCGAGCGCAGCGACCTGCCCGGCAATCGCTGGTGGTCGTGGCTTTCGGTCGCGCCGCTCGCCATCCCCGCTTTCGTGCACTCCTATGCCTGGATCAGCTTCGTTCCGGGCCTGCACGGGCTGTGGGCCGGCGTGCTCGTTTCCGTCATCGCTTATTTCCCATTCCTTTACCTGCCGATCGCCGCCGCGCTGCGCCGCCTCGATCCGGCGCTGGAGGATGCGGCCGCAGCGCTCGGTCTTGGCCCGTGGCGGGTCTTCGCGCGCGTCGTGCTGCCGCAGCTCAGGCTCGCCATCTGCGGCGGCTCGCTGCTGGTCGGCCTACATCTGCTTGCTGAATACGGCCTCTATGTCTTCATCCGTTTCGACACCTTCACCACCGCGATCGTCGACCAGTTCCAGTCGACCTTCAACGGTCCGGCCGCCAACATGCTGGCCGCCGTGCTGGTGGTCTGCTGCCTCTTCCTGCTCACCCTCGAGGTGATGATCCGCGGCGAGGAGCGCTATGCCCGCGTCGGTTCCGGCGCCGCGCGCAAGCAGCAGCGTGCTCGCCTCGGCCGCGCCGCCTTGCCATGCCTGCTTTTGCCGGCCGGCGTCGCGCTGCTGTCGCTCGGCGTGCCCTTTGTCACGGTCAGCCGCTGGCTGCTCGCCGGCGGCATGGAAGTCTGGCGCTGGGACGAGATCGGCCTGGCGCTCGGCCAGACGCTGTTCCTCGCCATCGCCGGCGCGGTACTTGCAACGGTTGCCGCCATGCCGATGGCCTGGATTTCGATCCGCGCGCCGGGGCCGCTGCAACGGCTGCTCGAGAGCTGCAACTATATCGTCGGCGCGTTGCCGGGCGTGGTCATCGCGCTGGCACTGGTGACCATCACGGTGCGCGTCGCGCTGCCGCTCTACCAGACGCTGTTCACCATCCTGTTCGGTTACGCGCTGATGTTCCTGCCACGCGCGCTGATAAGCCTGCGTGCCTCGATCGCGCAGGCGCCAGTGGAGCTGGAGCGCGCGGCCTCCAGCCTCGGCCGTCCGCCGGTCAAGGCGCTGTGGTCGACGACCATCCGCCTTTCGGCGCCGGGCGCCGCGGCCGGCATGGCGATGGTGGCGCTCGGCATCACCAACGAGCTCACCGCCACCCAGATGCTGGCGCCCAACGGCACCCGCACGCTGGCGATGGCATTCTGGTCCTATAGCGGCGAGATCGACTACGCCTCCGCCGCCCCTTACGCGCTGATCATGGTGGCGATGTCGCTGCCGATGACCTGGTGGCTCTACATCCAGTCGAAGCGGATGGCCGGACGATGAGCTTTCTCGAACTCAGCGGCGTCGCGAAAAGCTACGGCCCGGTGACGGCGCTCGCCGGCGTCGACCTGAAAGTCGAAAGCGGCAGCCGCACCGCGATTGTCGGGCCGTCCGGCTGCGGCAAGACCACCTTGCTCAGGCTGATCGCCGGCTTTGAGGCGCCGGACCGCGGCCGCATCGCGCTCGACGGCAAGGTGCTCGCCAATGGCGGCGCGGCCGTGCCGGCGCACCGCCGCGGCATCGGCGTGGTGGCCCAGGACGGCGCCCTGTTCCCGCATCTCACCATCGCCGACAATATCGGCTTCGGCATCCCGCGGAATGCCGACAAGCGAACCGAGCATATCGTCGAGCTCGCCTACATCGTCGGGCTGGACAAGGCGATCCTGAAGCGCCGGCCGCACGAGCTTTCCGGTGGCCAGCAGCAGCGCGTGGCGCTTGCCCGCGCCATGGCGATGAAGCCCAGGCTGATGCTGCTCGACGAACCATTTTCGGCGCTCGACACCGGGCTTCGCGCTTCGATGCGCAAGGCGGTGGCCGAGCTTCTGGAAGAGGCGGGCATCACCACCATACTGGTCACGCACGACCAGGCCGAGGCGCTGTCCTTCGCCAGCCAGGTGGCGGTGATGCGCGAAGGGCTGTTCTCGCAGGTCGGCACGCCGCGCGAGCTCTATTTCCAACCCAGGGACAGGATGGTCGCCGAGTTCCTCGGCGACGCCATCATCGTGCCGGCCAGGATTGCGGACGGCTTCGCCGTATCGCGGCTCGGCCGCATCGCCGTCGACACGAAGGGACGGCGCGATGTCGCCCGCATCATGCTGCGGCCCGAGCAGATCCTGCTCAAACGGACCTCGCGCGAAGGCATGTCGGGCACACCCGACATGCTGTTCGGCGAAGTGACGGACTGCGAGTTCGCGGGCTCGGTCTGCACCGTCGCGGTGCGGCTGCTCAACAGCCCGGACCCGCCCGATGCGGCCGCCATCGGCAACACGCCGCTGATCCTGCGCAGAACAGGCATGGACGCGCCGGAGATCGGCGAGATCGTGCGCTTGACCGTCACCGGCAAGGCGCATGTCTTTGCTTGATCTCCACCTTGAGAATAATGCAATTCTGCATTATTATTGAGCTAGGAGGCCATTATGACGACACTGACTGTTACTGCGCGGGGTCAGGTCACGTTCCGGAAGGACGTGCTCAAGCATCTCGGCATCCAGCCCGGCGACAAGATCAGGCTTGATCTTCTACCCGGCGGGCGGGCGGAGCTGAAAGCCGACCAGGGCAAGGGCTCCTGGCAAGAGCTGAGCGGGATGCTCAAGGCCAAGACGAACGGTGCACGGCTTTCGATCGATGAGATCAACGATGCGATCGCCGACGCCGGCGCTTCGAGCGGGATGCGCGGAATCGAGCGCAAATGAAGATCGGCCTCGACACCAACGTGCTGTTGCGCCTTGTCGTCGGGGACGACGAAGCGCAGCAACGGACCGCAGCCGAGACCCTGGAAGCAGCCGAGCTGGTCGCGATCAGCGTTCAAGCGCTCTGTGAATTTGTTTGGGTGCTGGACAGAAGTTACCGGGTCGCGCGGTCCGACATATCCGCCTCGATCCGCCGCATCCTCGATATGCGCAACGTCGTAGCCAACCGACCAACGATCGAAGCGGGCCTGGCCGTGCTCGACGCCGGTGGCGATTTCGCGGATGGCGTGATCGCGTTCGACGGCCAGTGGCTCGGCGGCGAAACCTTCGTGTCCTTCGACAGGAAAGCGGCAAAGCTCGTCGAAGGGTTGGGAACGCCCACGCTGTTGCTCGGGTGATTTCTACCGCACACGCTGCCCGGTCGCAGGCGACCAAAGCGGCCATTGCTCCAGGAAATCAACGCTGTGGATGACCACGCGCTGCCCATCGATCAGGATGATCGAATAGGCGGGCGGAGCCTGCTCGACCACTTCGTCGCCGACCAGGTCGAGCATGAAGCGGGCATGCAGGCCGCGCTGCACCGAAAACGGAATGCCGGCGACGGTGCCGGCGATGTCGCGATGGACATGGCCGAAGAAGATGTAGCGGACATTGCCGTGGCGGGTCAGCACGTCGATCAACCGGTGCGGCTGTTCGAGGCCGAGCGGATCGAGCAGCGTGAGGCCGAGCTCGACGGGCGGATGATGCAGGAAAATATAGGCCGCCTTGCCTGCCGCCTCGCCAAGCCGTGCGTCGAGCCATGCAAGCCGGCTGTCGCACAACTCGCCGGTGACGCGGCCTTCCGCCAGGCTGTCGAGAAAAACGAGGCGCCCTTCCGGCGTGTCGAGCACCGACTGCACGAAGCCGTTGCCGTCCGTCCCGTTATCCGGAAAGGCGGCGATCAGATTGGCGCGCCGGTCATGGTTTCCAGGCAGCAGCTGGCAAGGCACAGTGAGCCGGCTCAGCGCCGATTTCAAATCGGCATAGCTCTCGGCCTCGCCGTCGTCGGCCAGATCGCCGGTGAAGATGCAGAGCGCCGCATCGCCATGCCGCGCATTGATATGGTCTATGCAACGATCGAGCCGCTCATTCAGATCCGCGCCGTAGCGCATCTGGCGCCGACGATCGAGATGGATGTCGGTGACCTGGATGATCTTCATTCCGTGAACCCTCAAGCAATTTGCAAAGTCAGCCTTGCAAGGCCCGCCTTACAGCACCGGTTCCGGCACCGAGGCCTTGAACACGTCGAGCCTGGCGCCCGTCTCCGAGGAGAAGAAGTGCAGGTCCGCTTCGGCGAACTGCAGGCCGATCGTGCTGCCCGGTTCGGGATGGACGGTCTCGGACGTCACGATGGAGAACGGCGCGCCGTCGAGATCGACATAGACGACGCGGCCGGCGCCCAATTCCTCGACGAGGTCGACGGTCGCCGCGAGCGCTCCGGGCGTGCCCGGCGCCACCATGCGCACAGCCTCCGGCCGGACGCCGACAGCGACTTTCGCGCCGACCGGCAGGCCCGTGCGCGACACGTTGAGCTTGCGGCTGCCGCCGAGCAATGACAGCCCGTCGAGCGTGACGGTGCCTTCGAGCATGTTCATCGCCGGCGCGCCGACGAAGGTGGCCACGAAGCGGCTCGCCGGCCGGCTGTAGACTTCCGCCGGTGTGCCCACCTGCTCGACGCGGCCGCCATTCATCACCACCAGCCGGTCGGCCAGCGTCATCGCCTCGACCTGGTCGTGCGTGACGAAGACGGAAGTGGCGCTGAGGCGCCGGTGCAGCTTGCGGATCTCGGAGCGCATCTGCACCCGCAGCTTGGCGTCGAGGTTTGAGAGCGGCTCGTCGAAGAGGAACACCTTCGGCTCGCGGATCATGGCGCGGCCCATGGCGACGCGCTGGCGCTGGCCGCCGGACAGCGCCATCGGCTTGCGGTCGAGCAGGTGCTCCAGCTCCAGGACGCGCGCCACCGCCTGGACGCGCTGAGCGCGTTCGGCCGACGGAACGCCGGCCACCTTCAACGAATAGCCGATATTCTGGGCCACGCTCATATGCGGGTAGAGCGCGTAGTTCTGGAACACCATGGCGCAACCGCGCTCGCGCGGCTCGAGCTTGTTGACCACCGTGCCGTCGATCGCGATCGTGCCGTCGGAAATCTCTTCCAGCCCGGCGATCATTCTAAGCAGCGTGGACTTGCCGCAACCAGACGGCCCGAGGATGACGACGAATTCGCCCGACGCGAAGTCGAGGTCGACGCCGTGCACGACCTGCGTCTTGGCGTAGTTCTTCTTGACGCCGCGAATGGCGATGGAGGCCATTTCCCGTCTCCTTATTTTTCGGTGGCGATCAAGCCGCGCACGAACCAGCGCTGCATCAGCACAACGACGATCAGCGGCGGCAGCATGACGATAAGCGTGCCGGCCATGGCGATATGCCATTCCGGCGCGCCGCCGACATTGGGTATCAGCTGCTTCAGCTCTGTCACCGCCATCGCATGCGACTGGTCGGTGGTGATAAGCAACGGCCACAGGTACTGGTTCCAGGCCCACAGGAACATGATGGTACCGAGCGCCGCCATGTTGTTGCGCGACAGCGGCAGCAGGATATCGACGAAGAAGCGCAGCGCACCGGCGCCGTCCATGCGCGCCGCCTCGGTCAATTCGTCCGGCACGGTCAGGAAGAACTGGCGGTAGAGGAAGGTGCCAGTGGCGGTCGCGACCAGCGGCAGGATCAGGCCGCTATAGGAATTGAGCAATCCCAGGCTGAGCGAAACCTGCACGCCCGAGACCTTTTCGATGAGCCAGGAGAAGCCGGTCAGGTCCATGATCGCCTGATAGGGCTCGAGCACGTTGGCGACCACCGCGTAGGTCGGCACGATGCGCACCTCGAGCGGGAGCATCAGCGTGATGAAGATCAGCCAGAACATCAGCATGCGGCCGGGATAGCGGAAATAGACGATCGAGAAGGCGGTCAGCGCCGAGATGATGACTTTGCCGGCGGCGACGCCGAACGCCATGATGAAGGAGTTGAGCAGCTTCGGACCGAGATCGGCGGTGGTCCAGGCCGTCTTGATGTTGACCCAGAAATCGCTGCCCGGCAGCAGCGACATCGGCACGTCGTTGACGTCCTTCAGATTATGCGAGGCGGCGATCGCTACGATGACGAACGGCGCCACGCAGAATACGAAGCCGACGAACAGGATCAGATGCGTGAAGAAATTGAGGATCGGGGTGCGCTCGACCATGGCCCGCCTCAACGATAATGCACGCGCCGCTCGATGAAGCGGAACTGGACGATGGTGAGCGCGATGATGAGCAGCATCAGGATGATGCTCTGCGCGGCGGCGCCTGAATAATCCAAACCTTTGAAGCCGTCGGAATAGATCTTGTAGACCATCAGATTGGTGGCGTTAGCCGGTCCGCCTGCGGTCATGATGTCGACGATGCCGAAGGAATCCTGGAAGCTCTCGGTGATGTTGATGACCAGCAGGAAGAAGATGGTCGGCGTGATCAGCGGAAACTGGATATCCCAGAAGCGCCTGATGACGCCGGAGCCGTCCATCGCCGCCGCCTCGATCAGCGAGCGCGGAATTGACTGGAAGGCGGCGAGAAAGAAGATGAAATTGTAGCCGACATACTTCCACGAGAAGGCGATGATGATCGAGGCCATGGCGTCGGTGCCGTCGAGGCCGGGGTCCCAGAAGCCGGGCCAGACCTGGTTGACCACGGCCATGAAGCCGGCTTCCGGTGCCAGGATGAAGCGAAACGCCAGCGCCAGCGCCGGTGCCGCGATGCCGTAGGGCCAGATCAGCACCACGCGATAAAGCCATGAGCCGGCAAGTTGGCGGTCGGTCAAGGCGGCGAGAACCAGCGCGATTGTCATCGCAAGTCCCGTGCTGATGCCGGCGAAGATCATGCTGGCGGTGATCGAGTCCCAGTAGCTGGCGTTGGACAGGATCGAGCGGAAATTGTCGAGCCCGACCCAGATATTGCCGCCGCCCCAGGGCTGCTGCAGCGTCAGCGACCAGTACACGGCCTGCCCGGCCGGCCAGTAGAAGAAGGTGAAGATCAGAATAAGCTGCGGCACCGCGAACAGGATGCCGATCGTCCATTTGCTGAAAGTGACGCGTTTTTCCATCGATCCGCCGATGTCGTTCAACCGCCAACCCGCTCGCGCGGCACAAGACTAAGGCATGTCTCCCGAAAGTGGGAACCGGTTTCGCGACAAAGACGTGCCCAAATCAAAACCCCTATGAAATGGCCGCCCGTCGATGCTCGGCGGGCGGCCGTTCCAGTATCCGGGATCAGGGCAGGGTCTTACCCGGATAGGTCTGCTGGAAGCGCTCGAGGATCGCGTCGCCATTCTTGACCAGCGCGTCGAGGCCTTCCTGCACGCTGACCTTGTTGGCGAAGATCGCCTGCATCTGCGTGCCGAATTCGGCGCGGATCTGGGTGAAGTTGCCGAGGCGGATGCCGCGGGTGATCTCGGTCGGCTCCGACGCGGTCAGGCTGGCGATCGCCACTTCGCGGCCCTTATAGGGCGCCTTGTCGTAAAAGCCGTCGGACTTCATGAAATCGAAGCCCGACTTCGTCACCGGAATGTAGCCGGTGTTGGTCGACCAGAACAAAGCGGTCTTGGGGTCGTGGATGAAATTGAGGAACGCGGCCGCGCCCTTGTATTCGGCGTCCGACTTGCCCGACAGCACCCACAGCGAAGCGCCGCCGACCAGCGAGTTCTTGCGCTCGGTGCCGGCATAGACCGGCAGCTCGGCCACGTCCCATTTCATGCCTTCCTTCTGGGTGCGGCCGACCGTGCCGTGATCGCCGACCGAGGTCAGGATGAGCTGGCAGGTGCCGGTGGCGAAGGCCTGAACCATGTCCTGGCCGAGGTCCTTGGACTTGATCTTGACCAGGCCCGCGTCATACCACTTCTTGAGGTCGGTGACGTACTGGACGAATTTGGTCTTGTTGACTTCCAGACGCGCGTCGAGACCGTCATAACCGTTGTTCTTGGTGGCGATCGGCTGGTTGTGCAGCGCCGAGAACTGCTCCATCAGCTGCCAGCTTTCGTTGGCCGAGATGTTGATCGCCATCGGGCAATCATAGCCGGCGTCCTTCAGCGCCTTGAGGTCGGCGGCGACGTCTTCCCAGGTCTTCGGCGCCTCGGTCTTGCCGATCTTGGCGAAGGCGTCCTTGTTCCAGTACATCAGCGCCGTCGACGAGTTGAACGGGAAGGACAGCATCTCGCCCTTCGAGGTCGCGTAGTAGCGGGCGATGCCCGGGAAATAGTCGCTGTAGTCGATCTTGTAGCCGTTCTCTTCCATCAGCTTGTCGGCGGGCTTGTAGGCGCCCGACAGCATCATGGTGGCGGTGCCGACGTCATAGACCTGGACAACGGTGGGCTGCTTGCCGGCGCGGAAGGCGGCGATCGTGTTCTGCAGCGTGGCGTCGTAATTGCCCTGGCTGGTGCAGACGACCTGGTAGTCCTTCTGGGAATCGTTGAAGTTCTTGCACAGCGTGTCGACGACGCGGGCGAGGTCGCCCGAAAGACCGAACCAGAAATCGAATTTGACCGGCTCGGCAAAAGCAGGAATCGCAAGCGCGGTGCTGAGCGCGCCAGCGGCAAGGGCGGCAAAGCCCCGCTTGATGATCGTCATGGTTTTTCCCTCTTGAGTGGCAGTGTGACAAGGTTTTGCGCAAGTCCTTGCCCGCTCTCATAGAGAAGGTATGTGACAGTTCTGTTGTGGGCCCGAAGCCCCTGTGGACAGCCAGTCTCTCCTCCCCCGGCAGCGGTCGCGCCGGCATGAAAACGTCACATCGGCGCTCTAGGAAGCTAGGGCGCTGCGAAGCGGCGAAAAGACCTCCGTGATTAACCGGCTAACTGGATGAGAAGAGACATGCTGGTCCCGCAGCTCACGCACGTGCCCGTCGCCGCCCGCAACGCGATGCGGGACGGACCGCGCGACAGCGCCACCCATCTGCGCCACGCGGCCGCCGTTCCCGCCCTCGGCGAGATCGAGATCGGCGGCCGGGCGTCGCGCGAGAGCGCCGGCGAGAGCCTGACCGTCATGGCCTGGAACGTCGAGCGGCTGCGCCATGTCGATGCCATCGCCACAACGATCGCCGACCGGGCGCCGCACGTCGTGCTGCTTTCGGAAGTCGACAAGGGCATGGCGCGCTCCGGCAACGGCCATCTTTTGAGCCGGCTTGCCGATCGTCTAGGCCATTCCTACGCCTATGGCGTCGAGTTCCTCGAACTCGGCGCCGGCAATGAGGCCGAGCAGGCGGCAAATGGCGGCGCCGAGAACCTTGAGGGCTTCCATGGCAACGCCATAACCAGCGCCGTCCCGCTGCTGCGGCCTTTCCTCGTTCGGCTGGACGCGGCTGGCGCATGGTTCCTGCCGGAGCACGGCCAGCCGCGCGTCGGCGGCCGCATGGCGCTTGGCGGCCAGGTGACGGTCGGCGACCATCGGGTCACCGTCGTCTCGGTGCACCTCGAGAACCGTACGACCCCTGCTGGCCGCGCCGACCAGACGCGCCACCTCCTCGACGCCATCGACAGATATGACGCGGAAGCGCCGGTGCTGATCGGCGGCGACTTCAACACGTTGACCGCCACCTATGAAGAGCGTCACGCCGATCCGGCCGCATGGCAGGCGCGCATCGACGCCGAACCGGACCGGCTGATGTGCCCCGACCGCCACGAGCCCCTCTTCGCCATCATGGCCGAACGCGGATACGACTGGCGCGGCGCCAACGCGCTGGACAAACCGACGCAGCGGCGCCCGGCGGGCGACACCACGCCCACCGGCCATATCGACTGGTTCTTCACCCGTGGCCTCGCGGCAAGCGCACCGGAGACACTGCCAGCGGTCTTGCCGGACGGCAGCCCGAGCGCCGACCACGAGGCGCTGGTGGTTACAGTGCGGGTAAGATAGCGGCCGCAATCAGGGTTCGAGCGCCCCTTCCACCAGCCGCTTGGCATCAGGGCTCGACCATTCGGCCGGGCCGTTCATATGCGCGATCAGGCAGCCATCTGCGTCGATCAGCATGGTCACGGGAAGCCCGAGCGCCAGCCCGCGCGTCTTCGCCTCATTGAACAGGGCGATCGTCGGGTCCCGGTAAAAGCCGAGCGTCTCGACGCCGATCTCCTTGAGGAACTTCTTCGGCTTCGCGTCGTCGCCGGTATCGACATTGACCGCGATCACCTCGAATTCCTTGCTGCCCTTCTCCTTCTGCAGCGCGTCGAGCGCCGGCATCTCGGCGCGGCATGGCGCGCACCATGTGGCCCACAGATTGAGCAGCACGGTCTTGCCGGCATGGTCGGCGATTGTCATCGGCTTGCCGTCGGGGCCGTTGAAGGCCAAGCTCTTCAGCGATTGCGGCGGATCGGCCGGCTGCAGCGCCGCGATCTGGCCGACGGCCTTGGCGGCGACCTGCTTGGCCCGGTCGGCCTTGGCCGCGCAGGCGGCATCGTCCTTGCCGGCGACCGCGACGGCCTTCTCGGGAGCGTTGTTGCCAGAACCGCTCTCGCTGACATATACCGCGACCGCGCCGGCCAGCACGCCCGCCACCAAAGCGGCGAGGATGAGGCGCGTAGCCGGAAAAAAGAACCTCTTGCCGTCTGCCATTTCAAAACTGCTCCGGAGCACGGGTTATAGCGATGAGCGACAAGAAGGCCAGCAACCAGATGTGGGGCGGACGTTTTGCCTCGGGTCCGGCCGCGATCATGGAAGCGATCAACGCGTCGATCGGCTTCGACCGCAAGCTCTATGCGCAGGACATAAGCGGATCGATCGCCCATAGCGAGATGTTGGCTGAAACGGGCATTATTTCGGCCGCCGATCAAGAAAAAATCGCTCACGGGCTGAACACGATCCTGAAAGAGATCGAGGCCGGCACGTTCGAATTCTCGACCAAGCTGGAAGACATCCACATGAATGTCGAGGCCCGCCTTGCCGACCTGATCGGCCCGGCGGCGGGACGCCTGCACACCGCCCGCTCGCGCAACGACCAGGTGGCGGTCGATCTCCGGCTCTGGGTCAAGCAGGAATCCCAGCGCGTCGCCCGGGCGCTGAAGGACCTGATCGCCGCGTTCCTCGAACGCGCCGAGGAGCATGCGGCGACCGTCATGCCCGGCTTCACCCATATGCAGGCGGCGCAGCCGGTGACCTTCGGCCACCACTTGATGGCTTATGTCGAGATGTTCGGCCGCGACCTCTCGCGCGTCCGCGACGCCATCGAGCGCATGGACGAAAGCCCGCTGGGCGCGGCGGCCCTTGCCGGCACGAGCTTCGGCATCGACCGACACATGACGGCGAAGGCGCTGGGCTTCCGCGAGCCGACGCGCAATTCCCTCGACAGCGTTTCGGACCGCGATTTCGCGCTCGAATTCCTGAGCCTTGCCGCGATCTGCGCGACGCACCTCTCCAGGCTCGCCGAGGAGATCATCATCTGGTCGACGCCGCAATTCGGCTTCATCCGCCTATCGGATTCCTTCTCCACCGGCTCCTCGATCATGCCGCAGAAGAAGAACCCGGACGCTGCCGAGCTGGTGCGCGGCAAGACCGGCCGCGTCAACGGCCATCTGGTCGGCCTGCTGACCGTGATGAAGGGCATGCCGCTGACCTACGGCAAGGACATGCAGGAAGACAAGGAAGCGGTCTTCGACGCCGCCGAGACGCTCGACCTGATGCTGGCGGCGACCGCCGGCATGGTGCGCGACATGACCGTCAACGCCGCCGCCATGAAGAAGGCCGCAGGCGCCGGTCACGCCACCGCGACCGACCTGGCCGACTGGCTGGTGCGCAATCTGGGCCTCCCCTTCCGCGAAGCCCATCATGTCACCGGCCGCGCCGTGGCGCTGGCCGAGGAGAAGAGGGTCGGGCTGGAGAAGCTCTCGCTGGACGACCTGCGCTCGATCCATTCGGGCATCACCGACGACATCTTCTCGGTGCTTGCCGTGCAGAATTCGGTGAAGAGCCGCACGAGCTTCGGCGGCACCGCGCCGTCGGAAGTGCGAAAGCAGACCCGCTACTGGAAAAAGCGGCTCGCCAAGGCTTAATGCATGTCGCCCAGAAGTGTGCAGCGGTTCTGGGACAACGACATGCATCAAAACAAAGATTTAAAGCGCGTCGCGCTTTAAATTGCCGGGATGCAAAGCGCTGAAAACTCGTCTAAAAGCGCAGCACGCAATCAGTTTCGAACGGATGGATCGATGACCCGTAGCAGGATTTTGGTGACGCTGGCGCTGCTGGCTGCGGTAGTCACCGTCACGGCCTGCGGCAGGAAGACCGGCCTCGACACGCCTTATGAGGCGGCGGAGCAGGCGCGCAAGGATGCCGAACGCGCCAAGCAGCCGGTGCCGCCCGAGCCGGAAAAACCCGTCAAGGACAGGAAATTCATCCTCGATCCCCTGCTCTAGAGCCGGTGAGATCGACCCGGTCCCATCGAGCTTCAACCTTTCGGAACCGAACCCCGTGAACCATTTCGACTACCGCGACGGCGTGCTCCATGCCGAGGACGTCGCCATTCCCGACATCGCAGCCGAGGTCGGCACGCCCTTCTATTGCTATTCGACGGCGACGCTGACCCGGCATTTCCGCGTCTTCAAGGAGGCTTTTTCCGGCCTCGACGCGCTGGTTTGCTACGCCATGAAGGCGAATTCCAACCAGGCCGTGCTGAGGACGCTGGCCAGGCAGGGCGCAGGCGCCGACGTGGTCTCCGAAGGCGAATTGCGCCGCGCTTTGGCCGCCGGCATCCCGGCCGGCAAGATCCTGTTTTCCGGCGTCGGCAAGACCGCGCGGGAAATGGACTTTGCCCTCAATGCCGGCATTCTCTGCTTCAACGTCGAATCCGAGCCTGAGCTGGAGCTTTTGTCGGCGCGCGCCGTGGCCCTCGGCAAGGTGGCGCCCGTCTCGCTGCGCATCAATCCGGATGTCGATGCAAGGACGCACAAGAAGATCTCGACCGGCAAGGCCGAGAACAAGTTCGGCATTCCCTGGCAGCGCGCGCGGCAGGTCTATGCCCGCGCGGCTGAACTGCCCGGGATCAAGGTGACCGGCATCGACACCCATATCGGTAGCCAGATCACCGAATTGCAGCCTTTCGATGATGCCTTCGCATTGCTGGTCGAACTGGTGGGCGTGCTGCGCGCCGACGGCCATGCGATCGAGCATGTCGACCTCGGCGGCGGCCTCGGCATTCCTTACCGCGTCGACAACAGCCCGCCGCCGCTGCCCGACGCCTATGCCGAGATCGTCAGGAAGCACGTCACCAGGCTCGGCCTGAAGGTGATGTTCGAGCCCGGCCGCCTGATCGTCGGCAATGCCGGCATCCTGGTGTCTGAGGTCATCTACGTGAAGGAAGGCGACGCCAAGAACTTCCTCGTCGTCGACGCCGCCATGAACGACCTGATCCGGCCGACGCTCTATGACGCCTTCCACGACATCAGGCCGGTGGTGCAGCCGCCTGCTTCGGCGCCGCGTATGAAGGTCGACGTCGTCGGGCCGGTCTGCGAGACCGGCGATTTCATCGGCCTCGACCGCGACCTTCCGAGACTGGAGTCGGGCGACCTGATCGCGGTTTCCACCGCCGGCGCCTATGGCGCGGTGCAGGCCGGCACCTATAACACCAGGCTCCTGGTGCCCGAGGTGCTGGTCGACGGCGACCGTTTTCACGTCGTGCGGCCGCGCCAGACCTATGAGGACCTGATTGGATTGGATTCGGTCCCCGACTGGCTGAAGTAACCGAGCGGCGCGCCTTAAGGAGCTGGCCATGCTGGAAAAGAAGACGATCACGCGCGAACGCATCGCCGCCGTGGAGCCGCGCATCCGCCCCTATGTGCGCCACACGCCGGTCATGCGCGTCGACATGTCGGATTTCGACCGGCCCGCCTTTCCGGTCGACCTGAAGCTCGAATGCCTGCAGCATTCCGGCTCGTTCAAGGCGCGCGGCGCCTTCACCAATCTGCTCGAACGCCAGGTGCCGGAAGCCGGCGTGGTCGCCGCGTCCGGCGGCAATCATGGCGCCGCCGTCGCTTACGCCGCCATGAAGCTCGGGCACAAGGCGACCATCTTCGTGCCCGAAGTCAGCCCGCCGGCGAAGCTCATGCGCATTCGCGGCTACGGCGCCGAGCTGATCGTCGGCGGCGCCCGCTATGCCGAAGCGCTGGCCGCCAGCGAAGACTTCGCGGCCAGGACCGGCGCCCTGCAGATCCACGCCTTCAACCAGGAGGAAACGCTGCTCGGCCAGGGCACGCTCGGCCTGGAGATCGAGGCCGACCTGCCTGGGATCGACACGCTGCTGGTCGCGGTCGGCGGCGGCGGCCTTATCGGCGGCATCGCAGCCTGGTTCGCTGGCCGCATCCGCATCGTCGCCATCGAGCCGGAAGGGGCGCCGACGCTTTACCGCGCCCTGGAGGCCGGAAAGCCGGTCGATGCGCCCGCCGAAGGCATCGCCGCCGATTCGCTGGCGCCGAAGCGCGTCGGCGAAATGATGTTTCCGATCGCCGAGGCCTTCGTCGAGCGCTCGATCCTGGTCAGCGACGACGACATCGTCGCGGCGCAGAAGGCACTATGGGACCGCGTGCGAATCATCGCCGAGCCGGGTGGCGCCGCCGCCTTCGCCGCCATGCTTTCCGGACGCTATGTGCCCGGAGACGGCGAGCGCGTGGCCGTCCTCGTCTGCGGCTCGAACACGAATCTCGCCAATTTCTGATCATAACCCGGCCAAACCGCTTCACGTTTTTTGGAACCCGCCTCGCCTTTGCCGTGTTTGCTGGTATCCTTCTGGCGATGACGTCCGAGCTATCGTGCCCGGGCAGGAAGGGCCGATGACCGAACGACCCATTTCCAGCGGCGAACGCAGCCGGGCCAGCGATGGACGCGGCCTTGCTGGGCGCCTGGCGCTCAGCCGGTTGGCGACGCGGGCCTCGATGACCTTCGAGCGCGCCTGGCCGCTCGTGCTGCCGCTGCTGGTCGTCGCCAGCCTGTTCTTCAGCTTTTCGTGGTTCGGCCTGTTCCCGCGCCTGCCGGACACCGTACGCATCGGCCTTCTGATTCTGTTCGCGCTGGCGGCGGTCGCCGCGCTCTACCCGCTTCGCTTTTTCCGTATGCCCTCGGCAGCCGAGATCGACCGGCGCATCGAGGCGGCGAACGAATTGCTGCACAGTCCGGTGCAGGTGCAGACCGACCGGCCGAGCGGCGCCGAGAGCATCTTCTCGCAGGCGCTGTGGCGCGAGCACCAGAAGCGCATGGCCGAACGGCTTTCGAGCCTCGGCGCCGACCGGCCGCGCACCGGCGTGCCGGATTACGACCGCTGGGGCCTGCGCGCCGTGGCGGGGCTGCTGTTCGTCACGGCGCTTGCCTTCTCCTTCGGACCCTTTGGCGGCAGGATCAGCGACGGTTTTGTCGCCCGCGCCTCGCACGATGTCGTGCCCCCGCGCATCGACGCCTGGGTGACGCCGCCCGCCTATACCGGCAAGGCGCCGGTGTTCCTGACGGCCGATGCCAACCAGGCCGTCCAGACCTTTTCCGTTCCGCAAGGTAGCGACATCGCGCTGCGCGTCACCGGCGGTTCGGGCGAGGAGACGCTGAGCTATGCCGATCAAGGCGGCAATGACCGCGCCATCGAGCCCGCCGCGCCCAAAGGCCCCGCGCCTGCCGCCGGCCAGACCGCACCAAAAGTGCGCCAGTTCTCCGGCAAGCTGAACACCAATGGCACGTTGACGCTGAAATCCGGCGAAGGCGATCTCGGCCACTGGGCCTTTGCCGTCATTCCCGACAAGCCGCCGACGATCCGCTTCGTCGGCGAGCCGAAGCGCGCTGTCAACGGCGCCATCGAGCTCAATTACGAGATCGCCGACGACTATGGTGCAGCCTCCGCCAAGGCCGTTTTCGAGCTGTCGGATCCGCCCGCCGCCAACGCACATCCGCTCTACGGCGCGCCCGACATGCCATTGACGTTGCCGCGCCGCGGCGGCAAGCCGAGCGCGGCCAAGACGACCAAGGACCTGACCGAGAATGTCTGGGCCGGCAGCAACATCAAGCTGACGCTCACTGCCACGGACGACGCCGGCCACACCGCGACCAGCGAAACCAAAACGCTTGTCATGCCGGAGCGGCCCTTCGCCAATCCGCTGGCTCGAGCGGTGATCGAACAGCGCCGGCTGGTGGCGCTCGACACCAATGCCAAGCCGCGCGTTCTCGACCTGATGGATGCGGTCACGCTACGTCCCGAGGATACGTTCGACAACATGTCGAACTATCTTGCCATCATGAGCGCGAGGAGCCGACTGAAGCTCTCCGAGAGCGACGATCAGTTGCGCAACGTCGTGTCCTATCTGTGGGAGATCGCGCTCGGCATCGAGGAAGGCAATCTGTCGGCCGCCGAGCGGCGGCTGCGCCAGGCGCAGCAGGCGTTGCAGGACGCCATCAAGAACGGCGCCAGCGATCAGGAGATCGAAAAGGCGATGAAGGAACTGCGCGAGGCGATGAACCAGTTCCTGCAGGAATTCGCCCAGCGCGCGCAGCAGAACCCGAACGCGCCGCAGATGCAGCAGAACGGCCGCGAGCTGCGCCAGAGCGATATCGACCGCATGATGGACCAGATCGAGAATCTGGCCAAATCGGGCGATCGCGACAAGGCCCAGCAGCTTCTCTCCGAGCTGCAGGACATGATGAACAATCTGCAAGCCGGCCGCCAGCAGCCGGGCGGCGAGCAGGACAGCGAGATGCGCCAGCAGATGGACAAGCTCGGCGACATCATGCGCCGCCAGCAGGAAATGATGAACGACACCTTCCGCCTGGACCAGATGCAGCGCGGGCAGCGTGGCGAAGGCGGCGAGCAGCAGCAGCTTGGCGAGGATGGCGAACAGGGCCAGTCCGACGACCAGCAGCAGCGGCCCGGGCCCGGCCAGGACCGCGATCCGCTGGGCCGGCCGAAAATGTCGCCGAAGGATTTGGCCGATGCGCTGAAGCAGCTGCAGGAAGGCCAGGGCCAGTTGCAGAGCGAGCTCGATCAGTTGAAGAAAGGCCTCGAAGGCATGGGCATGGAGCCCAATGAGGGCTTCGGCGAGGCCGGCAAGTCGATGGGCAATGCCGAACAATCGCTTGGCCAGGGCGACGGCGACCAGGCCGTCGGCCACCAGGGCCGCGCGCTGGAGGCGCTGCGCCGCGGCGCCAAGGAAATGATGAAGCAGATGCAGGCCATGCAGGGCGACCAGGGCGGCAGCGAGCAGGGCGGCCGCGAGCAGAATGCCGATCGCGACCCGTTGGGGCGGCCACGCGCCACCAACGGTCCCGATGACGGCACCTCGGTTAAAGTTCCCGACGAGATCGACGTCCAGCGTGCCCGCCAGATCCTCGACGCGATCCGCAAGCGGCTCGGCAACGCGCTCAGCCCCGATATCGAGCGCAGCTATCTCGAGCGGCTGCTGGAGCTGAAATAGTCATATAGAGTCGGCTTTAGCGCCTCGCCATCGTCGGATGGCCGTTGCCGCCGTTAGGCTCCGACCGCCACGCCCGTCTGCCTGGTCAGCATGAACGCCTCGCGGATGGCGTTCTCCATGCCGTCGATCGCTTCGCCGGTCGCCAGCGGATTGCGGTGCAGGACGACGTTGGAGGAATCGATGTCGCCGAAGCCGTCGGCAGCCGTCAATTCGCGGCAATCGTCCGGGATGTTGCTGCGCGAGATCGGCGCGATCGCCAGGCCGGACGTGACGGCGAGCGTCAGGCCGCCATTGGTGTCGCTGGTGTAGGCCACGCGGTAGTCGAGGCCACGCTGCTGCAGCGACTTGATGGCGAAGTCGCGGCACCAGCCGTTGCGGCTGTAAAGCGCGATCGGCACCGGCCGTTCCTCGTGCATGTGGTGCAGCGTCGACGTAACCCAGACCGTCGGGTCGTGCATCAGCACCTCGCCGCCGGAAGAGCCCTCCCATTCGAACACCACGGCGAGGTCGAGCTCGCCGGCCGCGAGCGCCCGCACCTGCGAATCCGAATGCGCGTAGCGCACTGTGACCTCGACGCGCGGATGGCGCTTGGCGAATTCGCCCAGCGCCCGTGACAGGATCGAGCGGCCGTACTCGGCCGGAATGCCGATGCGCACCAGCCCGCCCAGCGGTGGCGCCACCAGCGAGGCAGCGGTCTCGTCCAGCAGCGAGACGATGCGGCGCGCGTTGGCGATGAGCTCGCCGCCGCGGCGCGTCAGCGCCACGCCGCGCGAGCCGCGCTCGAACAGATTGTCGCCGACCATGTCCTCCAGCTTCTTCATCTGCATGGACACGGCCGATTGCGTGCGCCCGGCTTTCTCCGCCGCGCGGGTGAAATTGCCGGTTTCGGCCACCGCCACGAAGGTGCGCAAGAGATCGCTGTCGAGGACTGGTCGCATCGAGGTCGCCATAAGAAAAGTTGATTGCTGGCATCATTCCAATTCGTTTGCCAGATGTCAAACGCCGCAGGATAGTCATGACACCCATTGGATATGCGGCCGCGAAATCGGTCGCGGACCAATCGAAGAGTCCTCACTCATACCCGCTGCCTGAAAATGGCGGCGGGTTCTTTTTCGCTGGATCGATCATGCAGAACCGGATGGTGCTGGGCATTCTGAGTCTCTGTCTCGGCGTGCTGGTCTTTTCGCTGCAGGATCCGCTGGTGAAGGCGGTTTCCGGCGGCTATCCGGTGACCGAGGTGATGGCGATCCGCGCCATCGTCGCGCTGCCGATCCTGATCGTGCTCGTCCAGGCCGATGTCGGCCTGAAGGCGGTGCTGTCGAAGCGCTTCGGCATGCTGACGCTGCGCGCCTTCATCCAGTTCTCGTCTTACACGGTCTATTATCTGGCGATCGCCGCCTTGCCGCTGGCCGATGCGGTGGCGCTCTATTTTATGGCGCCACTGTTCATCATGGCGATGGCCGGTCCCTATCTCGGCGAGCGCGTCTCATGGAAAACCCTGTCGACGGTGCTGATCGGCCTGGTCGGCGTGCTTGTGATGGTGCGTCCCGGCGGCGGCGTGTTCGACTGGGCGGCGCTGCTGTCGCTGGGTTCGGCCTTCCTCTACGGCTTCTCGCAACTGATGGCGCGCCGTATCGGCGACACCGAATCATCGACGGTGATGGCCTTCTACCAGAACGGCGCCTATCTCAGCGGCGCCGTTGCCGTTGCGGCCGTCTTTCATCTCGCCGGCATCACCCATGCGGCGCATCCGAGCGTCGAATTCCTGGTGCGGCCATGGGTATGGCCGACAATGCCGGACTTCCTGAAGATGGCCGCCTGCGGCCTCGTCGCTTCCGCCGGCATGATCCTGCTGTCGCAGGCCTACCGGATGGCGCCGGCCAACCGCGTCGCCACCTTCGAATACACAGGCATCCTGTGGTCGCCGCTGTGGGGGTTCCTGTTCTTCGCCGAAGTGCCGCGCGAAACCACCGTGCTGGGCGCCGCGCTGATCATCGGCGCCGGCCTGCTTGCGCTGAGCGGCGGGCGTCGGCGAAATGCAGCGCCGGCCGCGCCTGTCACGACCGATGCGGTCTCAAGCGAAGCAGCTTAATGCCTTGCCGACGCGGGCACGGATCTCGGCAAGCGTGAACGGCTTCTGCACGACGTCGAGGATGATGCCGTCGAGTTCCTCGGCGCGCTCGCGCTGGTCGGCATAGCCGGTCATCAGCATGATCCGCATCGTCGGGAACTCTTTTGCGGCCGCCGTCGCCATCTCGATGCCGTCCATCTCCGGCATACGGATGTCGGACAACACCAGATCGAAACCGCCGCGCGCCTGCCGGATCATGTCCAGCCCCTGCGCGCCGTCGGTGGCGATGGTGACATTATGGCCATCGCGCTCGAGCGCGCGGGCAGCGAGGGTGCGGACGGACTCATCGTCCTCGACGATCAGAAGCTTTGCCATGCCGAGATTGATGCCGCCGAAACGTTGATGTTTTCTGAAAATTCTAACGATCGGCGGCTTTTCGCAATGGCCACTGCCTCCTCAGGCGTCGCCTTTCACCACCCCGACAAACGGCAGCTCGCGGAAGGCGTGGGCGACATCCATGCCGTAGCCGACGACGAAATAGTCCGGGCAGTCGAAGCCCACATAGTCGGCGTTGAGCGAGGTCTGGCGGCGCATGCGCTTGTCGAGCAGCACCGCGATGGCGCAGCTCTTGGCGCCACGCGAAAGCATCAGGTCGCGGGTGTAGGAAAGCGTCTTGCCGGATTCGAGTATGTCGTCGATCAACAGCACGTCGCGGCCGGCGACCTCGTTGTCGATGTCGCGCAGCACCCTGACCTCGCCGCTGGTCGTGCCGGCGCCATAGCTGGAGATGAAGATGAACTCGACTTCCGGCGACAGGCCGACATCATGCATGGCGCGGATGAGATCGGCGGCGAAGACGAACGAGCCCTTGAGGATCGAGATCACCAGCAGGTCATGGTAATCGCGCCCGGCGATCTCCTTGGCGAGCTCGAGATTGCGGCGCGCGATCGCCGACGCCGAAAACAGGACCTCGATGTCCTTGCCGCGTACAACTGGCATAGTTTTTCCTTCAAAAAAACGGCAGCGGTGTCGATAGACGGGTTGAGATTCAGGTCAGGCCGAGCCGAAAATAGCGGCTGCCGAGAACCGGAGCGGAGCGTACATTTCAGTACGTGAGCACCGGAAGCGTAGGAAGCCGCTATTTGCAGGCCGGCCTCACCTGAATATCGACCCGTCTAGCCGGCGAAGATGACTGCGACGGTTCTGACGCCGTCTTTAGGCACATCGAGGCGGCTCGAAAAGCCGAATCTTTCGCCCGGGCCCAGCGAACGGTTGGATGTCCCCAGCCTGTAGCGGATGATGTTGGAATTGTTGTCGGTAACGCGGATTTCGAGCGGCGGCAGCGTTTCCGACCCCATGCCATCATTCGCGGCCTCGCCATCCACGAACAGCACCGGCTTCAATCCCGACGCATCGATGCGCGACCTCACACCTGAGATGGTGAGCGCGCTCGCCGGCGCGGCGGTCGCCCAGAATGGGCCCTGCCGGACCAGCGCGTGGCCGCCCGACACCCAGAAGGAGATCAGCGCTATGCCGACGCCGGCTATCCAAAACAATGGACCGCCACGCGAGGATCGCGACGGCGCCGCCTCCGGTCTGCGCAGCATGCCCATGCCGCCGATCGATGGCGTCGACGGCATCTGCGGCGGCGGTGCCGATTCTGGATAAGCGGCAAAACGCGGCAGCACCACATAGTCGGCATCGACGATGTCGGCCGCATCGAACATGATGCGTTCCGGCGCGGCATTTGTTGCCGTGGCGGTCATGATTTCGCCGGAAACAGGGCGCGCGGTTCTCTCGTCAGCCATTACGGCACCAGTCCAGTCTTCGTTTCTTTTGCGTAAACGCAATTGGTTAACGCTTCCCCACCGGAATGGCTTTGATGCATGCTGGGCGTTGCAAAATTAACCGCCGGTTAACCATGCCGGCCGATGGTCTGTTAAAGTAGATTGTGGCGCGTCGCCGCCGAGAGTTTCAGGTCGCCGAACGTGATCCGCTTCGAAAATGTCGGCCTCCGCTATGGCATGGGTCCGGAGATCCTCCGCGATATCTCCCTGCACATTCCGGAGCGCTCCTTCCAGTTCCTGAGCGGCCCTTCGGGCGCCGGCAAGACGACCTTGCTGCGCCTTTTGTTCATGTCGCTGAAGCCGACACGCGGCCTGATCACCATCTTCGGCAAGGACCGCTCGCGCATATCGCGCGGCGAACTGCCGCTGCTGCGCCGCCGCATCGGCGTGGTGTTCCAGGACTTCCGCCTGCTCGACCACATGACGACCTACGAGAATGTCGCGCTGCCCTTGCGCGTGCGCGGGCGCGAGGAGGCGAGCTACCGCACCGACGTCACCGAGCTGCTGAAATGGGTCGGGCTCGGCGACCGCATGCATGTGCTGCCGCCCGTGCTGTCGGGCGGCGAGAAGCAGCGCGCCGCGATCGCCCGGGCCTTGATCGAACAGCCGGAGATCCTGCTTGCCGACGAGCCGACCGGCAATGTCGACCCGCCGCTGGCGCGCCGGCTGCTCAGACTTTTCATCGAGCTTAACCGGCTGGGCACCGCCGTGGTGATCGCCACCCACGACCTCGGCCTGATGGAACAGGTCGATGCGCGCCGCATGATCCTGGCCGGTGGAAGGTTGGACGTTTATGACTGACCTTCCGGCCGATCACCTCCAGCACGAAGCGCTCGAGACGACGACGGTCCGGCGTGTCCAGCGCAAGACGGCGCCGATCGTGCCGGCGCAGAACATCGCTGGACGGGCGCTGGTGCTGGTCATCGCCATCATGACCTTTCTGTCCTGCCTCACCTTCGGCGCCGTGACGCTGGTGCGCGATACCGCCTCCGTCTGGGAAAACCAGATATCGCGCGAGGCGACGATCCAGATCAAGCCGGCCGACGGTTTGGACATGGAGGCGGCCCTTGCGCAGGCCTCGCAGATCGCCAGCGACTTCCCCGGCGTGAAGGGCACCAAGATCATCGACCGCGACGCGACCGCACGTCTTCTGGAACCGTGGCTGGGCAGCGGCCTCAACATCGACGAACTGCCGGTGCCGCGCCTCATCATCGTCACCATCGACGAGGCCAGCCCGCCCGACTTTGCCGCCATGCGCGCCGCCATCACGCCGAAAATACCGACCGCGGCACTCGACGATCACCGCACCTGGGTCGACCGGCTGGTCGCCATGGCGCGCACGACCGTGACGATCGGCATTGCCGTTCTGGTGCTGATGCTGTCGGCAACCGTGCTGACGGTGGTGTTCGCCACGCGCGGCGCCATGGCCGGCAACGGGCACATCATCGAGGTGCTGCATTTCGTCGGCGCCGAGGCGCGCTTCATCGCGCGCGAGTTCCGCTGGCATTTCCTGGTCACCGGCATGAAGGGCGCGGCCGCCGGCGGCGCCCTGGCGATCGCCGTCTTCATCGTCTTTTCCTGGTGGTCGTCGCGCAACATGGCGACGCCCCAGGCCGACCAGGCAACCGCTTTGTTCGGCAATTTCGCCATCGGCTCAGCCGGCTATTTCGGCGTCGGCCTGATGGTGCTGGTGATCGGCGCGCTGACCGCGGCCACCTCGCATGCGACCGTCGTCGCCTATCTCAGCGACATCGACGTTCGCCAGCCGGATGCGGGCTGACCCATGAGATCAATCCGGAAACTGACGCAAAGCGCTATAAACAAACAAGACAACGATCACACGCGGGACACTTGCCGTAACGCAATGTGCGCCGTCTTACCTATCAACGGCTGCATTTCGGAGTTAACCATTAGAGGCTTTCAGGATTAACCTGAGGATGATGGAAGCGCGGGATTCGATCGAGACGGCTGGACGAATGCCGGCGATGCGCGTGCGCAGCGCTGCCTTCGCCGGGTTCGGTCGTTTGAGGCTCGCCCTGCGCGTCTGCGGTTTCGTGGTTCTCGCCGCGCTGGTGCTTTTTGCCGGCGGCTTCGGCTGGTTTGCCGACAAGGTCAGCCATATGACGACTCCGGCCAATCCGGCCAGGGCCGACGCCATCATCGTGCTCACCGGCGGGCAGTCGCGGCTTGACGCGGCGATGGAGCTGCTGGCCTCCGGCAAAGGCGAACGGCTGCTGATCAGCGGCGTCCATCCGTCGGCTACCAAGCGCCAGCTGCAGGCAGCAATGGGCGGCGACAAGCAGCTCTTTTCCTGCTGCGTCGATATCGACCGCGCCGCGCTCGACACCATCGGCAATGCCGAGGAAAGCGCCAAATGGGTGGAAAACCACGCCTATGGCAGCATCATCATCGTCACCAACAATTACCACATGCCGCGCAGCCTGCTTGAGATGGGCCGGCTTCTGCATGGCGCGCGCCTCGAGCCTTATCCGGTGGTCAACACCAATCTCGGCAATGGCGGCTGGCTGACCAAGCCGGAGGCGCTGCGTGTGCTGCTGACCGAATACAGCAAATATGTGCTGTCTCTGGCGCGCGGCTTCCTGCCGCTGCGCGCGACGCCCGAAGGCGTCACGCTCGCCGAAGCATCGACCGTGGTGAAGAATTAAACCTCAGCCGCCTCATTCCCGCGCAAGCGGGCTATCTCCTGCTCCAGGCCGGCGATGCGCCGGTCGCGCTCGGCAAGTGCGGCCGCGACATCCGCCGCCTCGAAGCGCTGCGGGATGTGCTGCGGGCAATTGGCATCCCAAGCGGAGACCGTGAACAGGATCGCCTGCTCGGGCCGCGCCTTGTAGTCCGCGGGCATCAGCTTCGCCGTCAGCTCCGGGTCATTCTCGACGACACGCGCCCTGCCCCAGATCTTGATGCGCTGCCGGAGCATGTAATCGATCAGGAACAGGAAGGCCTGGTCATTGTCCTCGAGATTGCCCTGGGTGATGAACTGCCGATTGCCGGAAAAATCCGCAAAGCCGATCATGTGCTCGTCCAGCACCTTGAGGAAACCGGCCGGCCCACCGCGATGCTGGATGTAGGGCTGGCCTTCGGCGTTGGCCGTCGCCAAGAACACGCTGGTTTGCGCTTCGATGAAGGCGGCTAGGTCCGGTGTGATGGTTGCCCGCCAGCCGCCGCGATGCTCGACGCGCGCATAGGAATCGCGCGACCCCTTGCGGGACTGGATGGCCTTGACGGTCGGCGTGAAGGCGACGTCGCTGGTGAATTCATTCATGCTGGCGCTCCGCGGACAGAATCGCACATCAATTAGGCTCTTCCGAAAACCGGATGTAGAGAGCATGATTGCAATCTATCTTTCCACATTTCGGAAGAATGATGGACCGCCTCGACGCTATGTCCCTGTTCGTCGCCACGGTGGAGGCCGGCAGCCTTTCCGCTGCAGCCAAGCGCGCCGGCGTGCCGCTGCCGACGGTGAGCCGCAAGCTCTCCGAACTGGAGAGGCACTTGGGGACGCGCCTGCTCAACCGCTCGACACGGCGCCTGACGCTGACCGATGCCGGCCAGTCCTATCTTGCCGCCTGCCGTCGCATCCTGGACGAGGTGAGCGAGGCCGAGCGCGATGCTGCCGGCGAATATTCGAGCCCGACCGGCGAGCTGGTCATCACGGCGCCGGTCGTGTTCGGCCGCCTGCATGTGCTGCCGGTGATCACCGGCTTTCTCGCCGTCTACCCGCAAGTGGATGTCCGCCTGACCCTGTCGGACCGGATCGCCCAGCTGGTCGAGGAGCATATCGATCTCGCCCTGCGCATCGGCGAGCTGCCGGATTCCGCCATGGTTGCAATCCGCGTCGGCTCGATCCGCCGTATCGTCTGCGCAAGCCCCGCCTATCTCGCCTTGCATGGCACGCCGGCGACCCCGCAAGACCTTGCCGGCCACGACTGTGTCACCTTCGAAGGTCTCGCCGCTCCCGCGGCATGGAGCTTCGGAACCGGCAAGGCGGAAACGATAACCCCTGTTCGCTCGCGCCTGCAGGTCAACACCGCCGAAGCGGCCATCGATGCCGCGATTGCCGGGCTCGGGCTGACGAAAGTGCTCTCCTACCAGGCGGATGCCGCGGTGCGCGCCGGCGCGCTGCGGCTGGTGCTGCAGGCCTTCGAACCGCCGCCCTGGCCGGTGAGCCTCGTCCATGCCGGCCAGGGCCGGCTACCGGTCAAGCTGCGCGCCTTCCTCGATTTCGCCGCGCCGCGTCTCAAGGAACGGCTGGCCAGGTCACTCTAGCGGCACCATTCGACAATGGCGGCGTTTCCTTTTTGCCGCCGCTTGGTGTAACCAACGCACACTTCCTCACGGGCCCCTTGCATGCTCATCATCCGCTCGCTGGCGTTCAACTTCGTCTTCTATCTCAGCCTGATCGTCCAGATGATCTTCTGGACGCCTTTCTATTTCCTATCGCCGCGCCACCGCGCCTGGTTCGTGCCGAAATTCTGGTCGCGGACCTCGATGTGGCTCTATGACAAGATCGCCGCGACGAAGAGCGAGATCACCGGTGTCGAGAACCTGCCCGAAGGCTCCTTCATCCTGGCGCCGAAGCATCAGTCCTTCTGGGACGCGATCGCCTTCTTCCCCTATCTCGACGATGCGCTCTACATCCTGAAGCGCGAGCTGACCTGGATCCCCTTTTTCGGCTGGTACATCTTGAAGATGCGCATGATCCCGGTCGATCGCGGCAGCCGCTCGAAAGCGCTGAAAGCGGTCGTCACCGCCACCAGGCAGGAGATGGACCGCAATCCGCGCCAGCTCATCATCTATCCCGAAGGCACCCGCCGCCCGCCGGGCGCCGAGCCGTCCTACAAATACGGCATCGTCGAGCTCTACACGCAGCTCGGCGTTCCCGTCGTGCCGGTCGCCCATGTCGCCGGCCTCTACTGGCCGCGCCGTAAGTTCCTGCGCTATCCGGGCACCATCAAGGCCCGCTTCCTGCCGCCGATCCCGCCTGGCCTCGAGAAGGAGGAATTCATGCAGCGGCTGATCGGCGAGACCGAGGCGGCCTGCGACCAGATGCTTATCGAGGCCGCGCAGGCGCCGAACCCGCCGCCCATGCCGCCGACGTCGGTGAAGCGGCTGGCGGAACTCGGCGTGACCGCGAAGACCTGATCGGCTACCGCAGAGCCGCCAGCAGGGTCGTCAGCACCAGCGTGGCGGCAAACACCAGATTGATGATCTGCGAGGCCAGCGGATCGCGCAGGACGCGCGCGAACGCCGTTCCGGCGAGCAGCCACACGACGTGAATGGCGACGATCATTGCGGCAAGCACCAGCAGCCTGGTGGAGACGCCGAGCGCATCGGCCTGCGACGCGGCGCCGGCGAAAACCGCTGCGATCGCCACATAGGCTTTTGGATTGGCGACGGCGAGCATGAAGCCGCCGAGAAAATCGGGCTTCGTCCCCGTGCTCCCGCGCTCCGCCAATGGCGGCGCTGTCGCTATTTTGAAGGCGAGATAAAGGATGTAGCCTGCCGAGGCGACCGCCAGCACCGGCGCCACTCCCGGCACCGAGGTTAGCATGCCGAAAATCCCGCCCGCCACCGCCAGAAGCACGGCGATCGTGCCGAGCACCACGCCAGACGTGTAACCCAGGGAAGGACGCAGACCGAAAGCCGCGCCGACGGCGGTCACGCTGATCGTCGCCGGTCCCGGGCTGCCCATGACGACCGTCGCCGCCAGGACCAGCGCCAGCATTTGCTGCCAGGTTTGCGCCTCGTTCAAGATGCCATCGGCCATGCCGAACCCTCCTGCCGCCGCGACGCGACAGGACTTAAGCGGGTTTTGTCATGACCGTCTTGGACGATCGTGCGCAGTGCGCTGTCAGGCGCTGGCCCGGTCCAATGCCGCGATGTCGTCGGCCGAAAGCTTGAGCGACGCGGCGCGGATCAGGCTGTCCATCTGGGCCGGCGTGGTGGCGCTGGCGATCGGCGCGGTGACGCCCGGCCGCGCGATGATCCAGGCCAGCGCCACTTCGGCATGCTTGGCCGAATGGCGCTCGGCCACGGCATCGAGCGCGGAAAGGATGCGCATGCCACGCTCGTTGAGATATTCGGCGACGTCTTCGCCGCGCGCGCTCTGGCCGAGATCGGCCTTGCTGCGGTACTTGCCGCTCAGGAATCCCTTTGCGAGGCTGAAATAGGTGATGACGCCGACATCCTCTGCCTTGCAGAGGTCGAGCAGCGGTCCGTCGAGCGACGAGCGGTCGTACAAATTGTATTCGGGCTGCAGCACCTCGTAGCGTGGCAGGCTGCGCAAGCTGGCGACGTCGAGCGCGGCGCGCAGCTGGCCGGCATCGAGGTTGGAGCAGCCGGGATAGCGGATCTTGCCCTTTTCGAGCAGCCGCTGATAGGCGCCGAGCGTTTCCTCGTAAGGCGTGGCCGGGTCCGGCCAGTGCGACAGATAGAGGTCGATGACATCGGTTTGCAGCCGCTTCAGCGACGCCTCGACCGCCTTTTCGATATAGGCAGCGGAGAGGTCGCGCTTGCCCTGGCCCATGTCCGACCCGACCTTGGTGATGACGATGACCTGATCGCGGTTGCCGCGGCTCTTCATCCAACTGCCGATGATGGTTTCCGATTCGCCGCCCTTGTTGCCGGGAACCCAGCGCGAATAGGCATCGGCCGTATCGATGGCGTTGAAGCCGGCAGCCACGAACCGGTCGAGCAGGTCGAAGGAGGTTTTCTCGTCGGCGGTCCAGCCGAAGACGTTGCCGCCCAGGACCAGCGGCGCGATGGAAAGGTCGGTGCGACCGAGACGACGTTTCTGCAAGACTGATCTCCGTGATGCTGGAACGGGCCTGACGCCCAAGGATGCGATGCCGCTAAGCTAGGTCGCGGCCGGGCGCGGTCAAAGGCATGGTTTTGCTTTTTGACCGGACCAGAGCAATTCCAGCAAAAGTGCGTCGCGGTTTTGCGTCTGGAATTGCCTAAAAACAAAGAGATAGAGCATTGGAGGCGAAATTATTTCGCCGAAAATGCGCTTCACGAAGACGCGACCCGACGGCCCACCTCCTCCAGCCAGTGATCGCGGATGCCGAGCGCCTCAAGGTGCTCGAGCGTGCTCAAGACATAGTCCTCGTTTCGGCCGGATTGGCCGACCGCGCCGCGAACGATCCTTGCCGCGTGATCAGCATCGAGCGCGCCGGCATATTGCTCGTGCTGGCGGTCGACGGTGTAGGCGACCGCCTCGACCGAGCCGCCGCCATCCAGCCGGACATCGAGAATGCGTTCGAGATAGATGCTGGTGACCAGCTCGCGCTCGCGCAGATAGGAAAGCACCTCGTCGCGCAGATTGCCCGGAACACGGTAAGCGAGGCCGATGCAGGAGCCGCCTCGGTCGAGGCCGAGAACCAGGCCCGGCCGCGCGCGTGTGCCGCGATGCACGAAGGAATAGACGCAAAGCGAGCGGCGATAGCCGTAAAGCCGGGCGCGGCGCGTCTCGACATGGGCAAATCCGGGCCGCCAGATCAGCGACCCATAGCCAAAAACCCAAAAATCGCCCATATCGCCAAGCCTGATCGCATTCGAGTGAACGACACCGCATCGCCAAGGTGCTTCTTCTGGCCCCCGCTTGTTTCGTATTGGTAAATGCCCGCTCGCCGGGTTAACGAGAGCCGCAGCATGACGTCAAGTGACGAGCGATCGCCCAAACTTCGCCGCCGGCTGTTCTGGCTTGCGGCGTTCATCCTCGTGCTGTTCGCCATTTACAGCGGCGGCTGGTTCTATCTCGCCGACAGGCTCAAGACCGAGGCCGATCAGGCGGTGGCAAGACTGGGCAGCAAAGGGATCGCAGCCGGCTGCGCCAACCTCGCCGTCAGTGGCTACCCAATGAGCTTCACGGTCTCCTGCGACAACATCGCCTATGAAGACGACGCCCGGAAGGTCGCCGCCTCCACCGGCAGCTTCAATGCCGTCGCCGGGATCGCCGGACCCTTGTCGCCGGTCGCCGACCTGCGCGGGCCGCTGAGAACGATGGCGCCCGGCATGCCGCCGCTCTGGATCGACTGGGACCGGTTGCAGGCCAATGTCAAAGTGTGGTGGCCGTTGCCAAGGAGCCTTTCCGTGCAGGCTGAAGGCCTGAACGGTCAGACCGACCCGCAGGACGACACGGATCCGATGCAATTGTTCAGCGCCGGCAAGGCGGCCGGCCAATTGCAGCCGGCCGGCCAGGACATCAATTATGTCGGCGGCTTCGGCGACCTGGAGATCAACGCGGATGCCATCGACGGACGCGTGCTGCCGGCGCTTGACGGCAGCGGCGACGTGACGCTGAAGAACGGCGTAGCGCTGATCGCAGTGCCCCCGAAGAGCCTGCGCGGCCAGTCGATCGAGATCGCTAAGCTCGACCTGTCGTCCGGGACGGCGCGCATCACCGTGTCCGGACCGGTCTCCATCGACGCGGAAGGGCTGGTCGACGGGGACCTGACGATCAAGCTCAAGGACCCGAAAGCGGTGGCATCTATCCTTGCCGGCGCGATTCCCGAGCATAAAAGCGAAATCGAGCAGGGTTTTTCTGCAATTGCCATGCTTGGCAAGGAACCGTCCTTGCCACTCAAGATCGTCAAGGGCAAGGCCTCGCTGGGCTTCATCCCGCTCGGCAAGATCAAGCCGCTTGATTAAAGCATGGTCCCGAACCGAAGGTCAGCGTAGCAAAAGGTGGGAACCGGTTTTCGGGTGAGACCATGCCGACTGAGAAGAGTAACGCAACGATGCCGCAGCCAGTCAGAGTGCTCAGCGTCGGCGCCTTCACCCTCGACACGATCCTTCGCGTCGAAACGCTGCCCGCGCATCAAGGCAAGTTCATCGCCAGCGACGGCGTCCAGATCGCTTCCGGCATGGCGACAAGCGCCGCCTGCGCCGCTCGGCGCCTCGGCGCCGAAGTCTCGCTGTGGGCGAGCGCGGGCCACGATCCGGTCGGCGACCAGCTTATCGCCGACATTCAGGCCGAAGGTATCGACTGCAGCCTCATCCGTCGCGTCGCCGGCGCGCGATCGGCGCTGGCCGCGATCCTGGTGGATGCGCATGGCGAGCGCGTCATCGTCCCCTTCTACGACAAAAAGGCGCAAGCCGATCCCGAGGCGCTGCCGCTTGCCGACCTCTCCGGCTTTGACGCCGTGCTGGTAGATGTCCGCTGGCCGGGCGCCGCGGCGCTGGCTTTGGGCGCGGCCAGATCGATCGGCCGCCCGGCGATCCTGGATGCCGACACCGCGCCGGTCGAGGTGCTGGAGCGGCTCTTGCCCTTGGGCTCGCACATCGTCGCGTCGGAACCGGCTGCGCGCATCGTCTGCGGCCACGCGCTCGACCCCGAAAGCGCTTGCGCCGACCTCGCCTCGCGCACCGACGCCTTTGTCGCGGTGACCGGGGGCGCCGCCGGCACCTGGTGGCATGACCGGGCGACCGGCCACGTGCGCCATGTCGAGGCGCCGAAGGTCAAGGCGATCGATACGCTCGCCGCCGGCGACGTCTTCCACGGCGCCTTCGCCGTCGGCCTCGCCGAGGCCATGCCCATGGAGGAAGCCCTGCGCTTTGCCAGCGCCGCCGCGGCGCTCAAATGCCTGCGCTTCGGCGGCCGCCTGGGCGCGCCGGATCGGGCCGAGACGCTGGCGATGATGGCGGCGCACTGGCCGCCAGCCCAGGGCTAGAACGCAAGATTATCTCGGCCATTTCCGCGAAATCGGCACAAACGCGGCGGAAGCCGCTCAACCTCGTCATTCCAGGGCGGAGCAGCCGCGAAGCGGCGTCGCGGAGACCCTGGAATCCATTCCGTGACCTGAGCCATGGAATGCGGCGGAGCAGAATTCTGCACCGCGACAGCGCTCGGAAGTCACGGAATGGATACTCGGGTCTGCGCGCGTCGCTTCGCTCCTTGCTCCGCCCGTGGATGACGATCGCGACGGGTGTTTCGGCCAATCTTCAGCGCCTGCACCTGCCAAGGCTGGCCGAGCGGCAGGTCAAATCCACGCCGGCGAACCAGGGAAAGGCCTAGGGCTTAGCTGGGTGTTCGACGGCCTGTCGACCAAAATCCGGCACATCAATATCCTGGCCGGCCTCGATGATCGAGCGGCGGATGGCGCGGGTGCGGGTGAAGAGGTCGAACAGCTTCTCGCCGTCGCCCCAGCGGATCGCCCGCTGCAGCGAGGCCAGATCCTCCGAGAACCGCGCCAGCATCTCCAGTATCGCGTCCTTGTTGTGCAGGCACACGTCGCGCCACATGGTCGGATCGGAGGCGGCAAGGCGGGTGAAGTCGCGGAAGCCGGAAGCGGAATATTTGATGACTTCGCTCTTGGTCACCGCTTCCAGATCGTCCGCCGTGCCGACGATGTTGTAGGCGATGATATGCGGCAGATGCGACACGATCGCGAGCGTCATGTCGTGGTGCTGCGGGTCCATCGTGTCGATGTTGGAGCCGCAGCGCCGCCAGAATTCCGAAAGCGTCTCGAGCGCGGCGGGATCGGTGCCCGGCAGCGGCGTGAAGATGCACCAGCGATTCTCGAAGAGATCGGCAAAGCCGGCATCGGGTCCGGACTTTTCCGTGCCGGCCAGCGGATGTCCGGGGATGAAGTGCACACCTTCCGGCACATGCGGCTGCATTTGCGCGATGACGGAGGCTTTGGTCGAGCCGACATCGGTGAGGATGGCGCCCTTTTTCAGCGCTGGCGCGATCTCGGCCGCGACCTCGCCGGACGAGCCGACCGGAACCGAGACGATGACGAGATCGGCGTCAAGCACCGCTTGGCTGGCGTCGGTGCTGTAGGAATCGCCAAGGCCAAGCTCCTCGGCGCGCCTCAGCGTCGATGCGCTGCGCGTCGCGATGGCGATATGGCGGGCCAGCCCTTCGCGACGGATGACGCGGGCGAGCGACGAGCCGATGAGGCCGATGCCGACCAGCGCTACTTTCTCGAACATCGGTGATGCCATGGCGTTCTAGCTTTTCAGGAAGGTCTTCAGCGCATCGATGACGCCGCGATTGGCCTCTTCGATGCCGATGCTCATGCGCAGCGCGTTGGGAAAGCCATAGCCGGTGACGCGACGCAGGATGTAGCCGCGTGCGCTCAGATATTCGTCCGCGGCCGCCGCCGAATGTTTGTTGCCGTCGGGAAAATGGATCAGCACGAAATTGCCGACGCTCGGCGTGACGCGCAGGCCGAGCCCGGTCAGCTCGGCGCTGAGCCAGGCCAGCCATTTCTCGTTATGCGCCACGCTGCGCTCGATATGGGCGCGGTCGCGGATCGCGGCGATGCCTGCCTCAATCGCTGTGGCGTTGACGTTGAAGGGGCCGCGCACGCGGTTGATCGCATCGGCGATATGCGCCGGCCCATACATCCAGCCGACGCGCGCGCCGCCGAGCCCGAGCTTGGAGAAGGTGCGGGTCATCACCACGTTTTCGGAACTGCCGGCGAGCTCGATGCCGGCCTCGTAGTCGTTGCGCCGCACATATTCGGCATAGGCCGCGTCGAGCACCAGAAGCACGTTCTTCGGCAATGCAGCGTGCAGCCGGCGCACTTCCTGGAACGGCACATAGGTGCCCGTCGGATTGTTGGGATTGGCGAGGAACACGATCCGCGTCGCCGGCGTCACCGCGGCCAAAATCGCGTCTATGTCGGCGCGCTCGTCGGTCTCCTTCACCGCTACCGGCTTGGCGCCCGCCGCCTGGATATAGATCTTGTAGACCATGAAGGCGTGCTCGGTGAACACGGCCTCGTCGCCCGGCGCGAGATAGCTCTGCGCCAGCAGCCCCAGGATCTCGTCGGAGCCGTTGGAGCAGATGATGTTGGCCGGGTTCAGCCCATGCACCTCGGCGATCGCCTCGCGCAGCCGGCGGGCAGAGCCATCCGGATAGACATCGAGCTTCGCCGCCACTTCGCGCGCCGCCTCGATCGCCTTCGGCGAGGGCCCGAGCGGGTTTTCGTTCGCCGACAGCTTGTAGACTTTCGTCACGCCGGCCGGCGCGGTGCTTTTTCCCGGCACATAGGCCTCGATGTCCATGATGCCCGCGCGGGGCATCGGACGGGGCTGATCCTGCTTCATGTCACAAATCCGTCGAAAAGGCCTTCAAGGCCGCAGCGGAAATACAGGCCGCGGGCTGGAATGTCGAGTGGCGGCGCTCGGCACCCGCATCCGGTCGCGAGGAGGCCACCCGTTGACGAAGCGCGGCGCTGGTCCTAGAAGGATTGCCAGACTCCCGTGGTGATTTGGCCGGTCGGCTTGCAGCCACGTTAAACAACTCGCTAAAGGGCCGTTTGCAACCTGTAACCGGCTTTGCGACGGCAATGCCGGTTTTTTGTTGTCCGCTGCCGGCCGGACACCGCGTCGGGACGAGACCGATGCGGGACAGGATGAGGACGGACATGGCCGCTCAGCGCGCTGCAAGAACCAACGACGAGGCCGACCATCCGTCGAGCCCGGTGCTGCAGTTCGGCCCCGACAAGCCGCTGAAGCTCGACGCCGGCACCTTTCTTGCGCCTTTCCAGATCGCCTACCAGACCTACGGCACGCTCAACGACGCGCGTTCAAACGCCATCCTCGTCTGCCACGCGCTGACCGGCGACCAGCATGTCGCCAACACCAATCCGGTGACCGGCAAGCCGGGCTGGTGGGAGGTGCTGATCGGTCCCGGCAAGATCATCGACACCAACCGTTTCTTCGTCATCTGCTCCAACGTCGTCGGCGGCTGCCTCGGCTCGACTGGTCCGGCCTCCACCAATCCGACGACCGGCAAGCCCTACGGGCTCGACCTGCCGATCATCACCATCCGCGACATGGTGCGCGCGCAGACGATGCTGGTCGATCATTTCGGCATCGAGAAGCTGTTTTGCGTGCTTGGCGGCTCGATGGGCGGCATGCAGGTTCTTGAATGGGCGGCGAGCCATTCGGAGCGCGTGTTCTGCGTCCTGCCCATCGCCACCGGCGCTCGCCATTCCTCACAGAACATCGCCTTTCATGAAGTCGGCCGACAGGCCGTCATGGCCGATCCGGAGTGGCATGGCGGCAAATATCTCGATTTCGGCAAGCGGCCGGAAAAAGGGCTCGCCGTCGCGCGCATGGCCGCTCACATCACCTACCTTTCGGAAGCCGCGCTCCACCGCAAGTTCGGCCGCAATTTGCAAGACCGCGAGGCACTGACCTTCGGCTTCGACGCCGATTTTCAAATTGAAAGCTATCTGCGCCATCAAGGCATGACTTTCGTCGACCGCTTCGACGCCAATTCCTACCTCTATCTGACCCGCGCGATGGACTATTTCGACCTTGCCGCCGATCACGGTGGGCGCCTCGCCGACGCCTTCGCCGGCACCAGGACGCGTTTTTGCCTGGTCTCCTTCACCAGCGACTGGCTGTTCCCGACCGAGGAAAGCCGATCGATCGTGCATGCCTTGAACGCGGCGGGCGCTTCCGTCTCCTTCGTCGAGATCGAGACCGATCGCGGCCACGATGCCTTCCTGCTCGACGAGCCGGAACTGTTCGCGGCCATCAACGGCTTCATCGCCTCCGCCGCCCGCGCCAGGGGGCTCAGCCTATGACCCCGACAAGTCGCGGAGCTTTCGGACCGGGATCATGCGCCATGCAGGAGGCGAAGCCATGAGCGTCAATCGCGCCCAGCGTGTCGACCTCGAGGTCGTCACCGATCTCATCCCGGCCAATTCGCGTGTCCTCGATGTCGGCTCGGGCGACGGACTGCTTCTGGAGCTCCTGCAGGCGACCAAGCAGGTCGATGGCCGCGGGCTGGAACTGTCTCAGCGCGGCGTCAACGAATGCGTGGCGCGCGGCCTTTCCGTCGTCCAGGGCGATGCCGACAAGGACCTCGAATTCTATCCCGACAAGGGCTTCGATTTCGTCGTGCTCTCACAGACCCTGCAGGCGACCCGCAACCCGAAGCTGGTGCTCGACGAGCTGCTTCGTATCGGCAACCGCGCCATCGTCTCCTTCCCCAATTTCGGCCACTGGCGCGTGCGCTTCTCGCTGCTGGTCAAGGGCAGGATGCCGGTCACCAAGGACCTGCCCTACTCCTGGTACGACACGCCCAACATCCATTTCTGCACCATCCGCGACTTCGTCAACCTGTGCGAGGAGCTTGGCGCGACCGTCGAGAAGGCAACCGCGCTCGACGCCAACGGCCAGAAGATCGGTCTGTCGATGCCCTGGTGGTTCTGGAATTTCTTCGGCCAGCAGGCGGTGTTTTTGCTGAGGCGATGACGGAAATGCGTTTCTTTCGTCGGTCGCCGGCAGTGGTGGAAATCCCCCCGAACATTCTTTCCGAAATACGGGCGGGAATTCTCGTCTGCACATCGCCGCGCAGCGGTAGCAATCATCTTGCAGGTTTGATGGTTTCCGCCGGGCTGGGACATCCGCTGGAATGGTTCGGCGGGCGACGTCTGCTGGAGCTGCCGGATTATCCGCGAGATCCCCGCGCCCAGCTTTTGCGTGCGCTGACACAGGGGCGGTCCTCTACCGGCGTCTACGCAATCAAGCTCTTTGCGAGCCAGTTCGCACAACTTGCCAAGAAGGTGAAGCTGCCAGCCAGCCTTCCGAATTTGAGCTATGTGCGGTTAACACGTGACGATCTGCTCGGCCAGGCGATCTCATGGGCACGTGCGCGTCAAACCCGCGAATTCCGATCCACCGAGATCAGTCATCTGCCGCCACGCTATAACGGCCGGGCAATCGTGGAGTCTCTGGATAAAATTCTGATGGAGAACCTCGCATGGGATGCTTGGTTCGCGAAGAACGGCCTGCCCTGCCTTTCCCTGACTTACGAGCAGATTCAACGCGATCCGGCAGACAGCCTGACGAAACTCGCGCAGCTGGTGGATGTGGAACCCAACTGGGAGACCGACCTGCGATCGGGTCTCGAAATCCAGCGCGATGCAATCAATAAAGAATGGCGAAAGCGTTTCCTGTCCGAATATGCCGACCCGTCCAGCTTCCGATACCGAATGATAAGATAGCTCATCTGACAAATTCGCAGCGCACAATTGGATCCCGATCGTTTGACAGCATGCCGTCAGGGCTATAGCCACTGGTTTGATTAACCGGTGTGCCGCGATGGCTGGACATCCCACCTATTCTATCGTCTTGGAGATGGAGAATGCCAAATCCATCGATTGGGATGAGATTGGCCTTGGCCTGAAGGCCTTGGCGCGCGAGATCGCCCAGGCTTCCGCTACCGGATTTTCGAAGCCGAAGGTCATAATCTCGCATGGCGGCGTCGAAACTGATGCAGTCTCACTGCGAAGCAGCATTGGAGCTGAAGCGCCACAACTGGAGCAAGTTGCCGATCTGGCCTTCGCGTCGTGCCCTGGCGGCAGATATTACGACCTCAAGAACAACGGCATTCCCTCGTGCGAAGGGAGCGTCCTTGTTTTTCTCGATTCCGATACAGTTCCGGAACGGAACTGGCTCTCAACTCTACTGAAACCCTTCGTCGACCAGCCTGAAACCATCTGTGTGAATGGACACACCTATCTTTCATACGACGACTTCTTCTCGCGAACCTTCGCGTTGATCTGGTTTTTCCCGATGGCTGAGGGAGACGAGAGATTCGCCTCGAAGCGCGCTCTCAACGCCAACAACATCGCCTTTCGGCACGACTGGATATCCAGTCACCCATTTCCAGCCCACAACGGCTTTAAGGTCTCGTGCACGTTGCTGATGCACCAGCTTTGGAGCGAAGGCCACAAGATAGTCAACGTGGACGCACGCGTTCACCACTACTCGCCGCGGGGCTGGGGGTTCTTCTTTTGGCGCGCGCTGGTAACCGGCAGGGACGCCGATCGAAAATTCGTCGAGCTTCATGCACCTGGCAGAGCTCAGCGTATCGTCAAATCCGTCACGCGGTGGGGGACTATGTCTTGGCGCACGATCCGGCGAGTGACAGGCCATGCGCGGCAGACCGGCATGCAGTTCTGGCAAATCCCGTTTGCTGTCATTGTCGGACTGGCGTTCTATACGCTGGCGTTTTTCGGCCATTTCAGCCTGGCGGCCGGCCTTGTTCGCGACGAGGTCGAAATGGTGCCGGACTATATCGGGCACAGCTAACGTCAATCTTTTCCCGCTGGACAAGCACATCCGTAGCCTTGTGCGGATGCTCGACGCCGTCGACGAAGATCACGTCGGACTGCGAGCTCTCGGTGCGCAGCGAAAGGATCGCCTGATAGGCCGGTGAATTGTACCAGTCCCGCACATGCTACCTGCCGGGGAATTCGATGACGATCAGGTGCCCGGGCCAGCTGTTCTCGACGACCTCGACGTCGCCGCCATGGACGACGAAGCGCCCGCCGAACGGCGCCAGGGTGGCGTCTATCTTCTCAAGATATTCGACTATCCAGGGACCCGGGGTGACTTGGCGCATATGGGCAACGGCGTAAGCGGTCATGATCCTGCTCCTTGGTGAAACAAAGCCGATCGGTCGGCTTCTTGGAGATCACCATGCGGGAACCAGGTAGTTCGGTCGATTACCTCAGACGTCATCGGGACAAAGCCGCCCGTTGGTTCCTGTTGGCGGGCCGCCGAGCTAACAGGAAGGCCAGTTGTGTTGCCATCAGACCGCAATGTTGCGGAAAAACCGCCAATTTCGGCATTTCTGGGCCGGCCTGGCGTGACACAAAGGTGGCTTTTCTGTAGCGTCGGCCGCAAATCAGAGGTGGACACGAAGATAGCCGTCAGACCTATCCGACGCCAGATCCGACCGGTGGTGGCAGCTCGATGCCGAACCAAGAGGTTCCGCTGATCTCAGTGATCACGCCGACCCACAACCGCCGCAGCCAGGTCGTGCGTGCGGTGGAAAGCGTTCTGGCGCAGACACTTACCCGCTTCGAGCACATTGTGGTCGACGACGGTTCGACCGACGGGACGGCCGCAGCGCTCACCGAAATCCGCGACCCGAGGCTGATCTATGTCGGCGCCAAATGGCGCGGCGCCAATGCCGCGCGCAATGCAGGCATCGAACGCGCGCGGGCGCCGGTCGTGACGTTCCTCGATTCCGACGACGTCTATCTGCCGGACCGCCTGGAACGGACGCTGGCGCGCTTCGACGGGAACCCTTCGCTCGAAGTCCTCATCAGCTCGTTCGTATCGCTGAAGGGCGGCCGCAGCACCAAATGCATCAATCGCGACGCCTTCCTCGACAAGAGCACGCTGCAGCGCGCCCTGGTCTCGCAGACCATCTTCATTGCCGGCTCGGCGATCACCGCAAGACACGAGTCGCTGCTCGCGATCGGCGGCTATGACAGCGACATCACGCGCATGCAGGATCGCGAATTGCTGCTGCGCTTTGCCCAACGCGGCGGCGCCTTGCTGTCCGAGGACATCGACTGGAAGAAGTACAATTCGGAGAATTCGATCTCCGGCCGCCGCGATGGCTATGTCGAGGCCTATGCCAGTCTGATCGACAAGCATCCCTATATCGCCGACCGCTATCCCGACGTTCCGCCTTACATGATAGCGCGCCAGATCATCGCCGATATCCTCAAGGGCAGGTTGCCGCAGGCCTTTTCGGGCTATCATGCCAACCGGTCGTCCAAGTCGCTCGGCTACTCGCCCGCCGAACTCTTGCGCGGCTATGTCGTCGGCCGCCGCTGGCGGCGCGACTGCTACGATGAGTTCCGTGCCAAATACGGCGCCCGGGCGGTCTGAGAAAACCGCAAGACGGCTATCTGTCGAGTTCCGGAAAATAAGGATCGGAAAACCGCTGCCGCAGGCGCTCGCCCAGCAGGCAATCGACCGGCGTCGCATCCTCGACATGGAGGGATCTGGCGTCTGTCAGGCCGCTGACTTCCTGGACCAGCTTGCGGCGGACGGCGGTCGAGAATTCGGACGCCGCGTAGATCGGCAGCACGAACGAACCGGCTCCTCCGGTCACGCAGTCGGCGTAGTAGCGGTCGAGACGGCCGACACTCGGCGACGGACTGATCAGTATAGGCAGGCCGTTGATGACGACACCGCTGGCAACGGCGGCATCGCGGATTACCGTGACGGGCAGCCCGGTATTGTTGGGCCCGTCTCCCGATATGTCGATGACGCGGCGTAGCGCCGAAAAGCCGGTTCTCTCCAGGAGCCCGGCGCCGAAACCGAGGGCACCTGAAATCGAGGTGCCGCGGAAGCTGCGGAACGGCCGCGCGGCGATCTTGTCGGCGAAGGCGTTGGCGCTGTCCTCGCCGTCGATGATCTGCCAGGCAATGGTCCCGTCCTCGCGCACGACGCCCGCCCATTCGAAATAGGCGAGCGCGATGCGGCCATGTGGACCCGAGCGTACGGCGTTGATGAAGTCGGGGTGGCGCAGCGCTTCGACATAGCCGGCGCGCTGCAGGGCGAGTTCACGCTGGTCCATCGACTGCGAGATGTCGACGGCAAGCACAAGTTCCACGTCCACCGGCGTGCCTTTGCCCGGCATGGGCAATGGCGCCGCCTCGGCGCAGGCAAGGCACACAAGCAGGCCGAGCATCGCAAGCATGGCAGCCTCGAACGACCCAGCGGATTTTCCCGGCGATCGCGGCGAAAATAAAGCTATTTCTTCCCGTGGCGGGCAGCGATGGGTGGCGGCTCGATCGCGCCGGCGCGGACACGGGCCGGCTTCAAAGCCGGTGCGCCGGTATCCTTCACGATATTCAGCGCGCGCGGGAAGAACTGAGTGTTGTGCTGGCCCCGCCCGATATTGATGATCGCGGTTTCGGGCAGGCGCTTCTGCAGCATGGCCAGCACCCGCCGCAACGTCGGCCCGTCGAACGCATCCAGGGCTTCGTCGATGATCACCCATTTCGGCTTGCGCAAGGCGAGCCTGGCGAAAGCCAGCGCCCGTTGTTCGTCATCGCCGAGCTCGCGTTCCCACCGCCTGGGACGGTCAAGGGTGGTTGCCAGTGGATCGAGGCCGACCTCGCCAAGCACTGCCGCGATCTCGGCGTCGCTGGCCGGGGCCTTCCCGTTCGGATGATCGAGCACCTCGCGCAGCGTGCCGGCCGGGAAATAGGGCACGCGCGGCACGAAGATGGGGGTCTCGCCGGCCGGCAGGCCGATCCGCCCGCTCCCCCACGGCCACAGGCCGGCAATGGCGCGGAAGAACAATGTCTTGCCGGCGCCCGGCTCACCGGTGATCATGACGCGCTCGCCGGCGTGGATTTCGACATCCGTCTGGGCAAGCTTGGTGCAGCCTTCCGGCGAAGCCACCTGAAGCGTGTCGAAGGTCAGGCTGCCATTGGCGTTTTCGCCGAACTGGATGTGTTTTTCGGTATCATGCAGCGCGTCGGTTTCGGTGAGCGCGATGCGGAAATCGGCCACCCGCATCAGCGTCGCGCGCCAGTCGGCTATGCTGCCGATGTTGTTGATGAACCAGCGCAGGGACGAATGAACCTGGTTGAAGGCGCCGACCGCCATCATCAACCCGCCGAACGAGATGTCGCCCGAGAAATAGACCGGCGAAGCCACCAGGATGGGCGCCACCACCGTTATCCAGCCATAGGTGTCGGTCACCCAGGACAGGTTGATCTGCGCGATGAAGATGCGCCGCATGGCGCCCAGCACCGTGCCGAGATCGAGCTCCAGCCGGCGCCTTGCGTCGGGCTCGCCATGATAGAGCGCGATCGCATCGACATTCTCGTTGATCCGCATCATGGAGGAGCGCAGCTCCGCCTCGCGGGTGTAGCGCTCGCTGTTGAGGCCGATCAGCGGACGCCCGACCAGCCAGCTCAGCCACGAGGCGATGCCGGCATAGAGGAACGCGGCCCAGACCATGTAGCCCGGTATCTCCAGCGAATGGCCGCCGACATGGAACACGAAGCCGGAAGACAGCTCCCACAGCACGCCGATGAAGGGGACCAGCAGGATGAACGACTGCAGCAGGCCGACGCCCAGATCCGTCGACAGATCCGACAAATGAGCGGCATCCTGCTGCATGCGCTGGTCGGGATTGACGCCGATGGCGCCGGCATTGGCCAGCCGGAAGGCTCGCGCCGGGCGCATCCATTGATCGATCAGGTCGAGCGTCAGCGCCTCGCGCAGCCTCAGACGGATCATCTGGTTGAGCCAGGTCTGGCCGATATTGAGCACCAGAAGCCCTCCGGCGATCATCGCAAAGACCAGAAGCTGGTGCAGGAAACCCGTCATGTCGCGCCGGGCCAGCGCATCGTAGAAAGGCTGGTTCCAGCGATTGAGCAGGATCTGTCCGACCGAGGTTGCGACGATGACCGCGACAATACCGATGGAGACCCAGGCAAGTTGCCTGCGCACCGGCGAGGATTTCAGCCCCAGCTTGATCGTCGCCACCTGGTCGGCGAGGCTGCTCGCCTCCACCGAGACAACGGGTTTCTGCGGCCCCGGCTTTTTATCGGTCTGGTCGTCCATGAAGGATATTCCTGGTTTCCGCTGCGGTCATGAATACCGCGCCGAGCGAGCATGCCTTAGCTCGGGCATGCCTCAGATAGGGTGACGATTGCCGCGCGATGCAAGGCGCGGCGATCACGAACGCGTCACTTGGCCAGGCGCGGCGTCAGCCGCACGCCGGCCAAGCCGCGTTGCGCCCTGCGGCGAGAAGACCGGCACGAAGACGCGGCGAGAGGCACGCTGCGCGACCGGCACACCCTGATAGAGCCGCTTCTGCGCCTCGACGACGATGACGCCGGAAAAGATCGGCCAGAACCGCCGGCCGGCCTTCTCCAGCACATTGTGGAAGCGCATCATGAAACGCCGCGGCGACGGCGGGAAGAACAGCGCATCGCTCCATGTCGCCGGGGTGAAATTCGCCTCGCGCAGCAGCTCGGTCAACTGGCCGCGCGAGAACGGCCGGCCATTGCCGAAGGGCGTGTGCTCGAACCGCGCCCAGACGCCGCGCCGGTTGGGCACGACGATGACCACTCTGCCCGCCGGCGACAGCACCCGCCAGATCTCGTTCAGCGTCTCGCGCGGGTTTTCGGCATGTTCGAGCGAATGCACCAAAAGCACGCGGTCGATGCAGGAATCGACCAGCGGCAGCTCCTCGTCGAAGACCAGCGCTGTCGCCGTCGGCCCCGACACCGGCCACACCACCGCGCCTTGCGTTGCCGGCATGAAGGCGAAGACGCGCTCGGCATCGGTGCCGAAGCGTTCCAGCCATGGCAGCGCATAGCCGAGGCCGACCAGCCGCTCATTGGGAACGGTCGCCCATACGGACGACAGCGCCATGGTGATCGAATGCTCGGCCAGGCGCCCGAGCGTGGTCGAATAGAAGGAACGCAGGTCGACGATATCCGAATGCATGCGCGCGACGGTAGCTGTGAAGGGGCCCAAGTTCAACAAAGGCTGAAAGTTCAACAAAGGCGCCGAGTTCAACAAACCCGGATGACATCGGCGGCCGGCCGCCCTATGTCTGCGACGACAAAGGGAGACATGCGATGCCGGTCGAAATCGAGCAGTTCATGTGCCGCACCGACAATTTCGGCGTGCTGGTCCATGATCCGAAAAGCGGCGAGACGGCGATCGTCGACGCGCCGGAAGAAGCGCCGATCCTGGCGGCGATCAAGCGCACCGGGTGGACGCCGACATTGATCCTCACCACGCACCACCATGCCGACCATGTCGAAGCCAATCTGGCGCTGAAGGAACGCTTCAAATTGCGCATTGTCGGCCCGGAAGCCGAGAAGGCGAAGATCCCGGGCATCGACGAGACGGTCAGCCAAGGCTCGGTCGTGCTCCTTGGCGAGGAACGCATCGAGGTCATCGAGACGCCCGGCCATACCGCCGGCCACGTCTCCTACTATCTGCCGGCTTCGAAAGTGGCCTTCACCGCCGACACGCTGTTTGCGCTGGGTTGCGGCCGCCTGTTCGAATGCAAGCCGCCGGTCATGTATGAATCGCTGAAGAAGCTGGCGGCGCTGCCGGCGCAAACCGCCATCTATTGCGGCCATGAATACACCTTGGCCAATGCCCGTTTCGCCGTGACGGTCGACCCCAGCAACCCGGCGCTGAAGCAGCGCGCGGCGAGGATCGAGGCGCTGCGCGCCGACAACAAGCCGACATTGCCGACGACCATCGGCGAGGAATTGTCGACCAACCCGTTCTTGCGCTGGCACGACCCGGCGATCCGTAAGCATCTCGGCATGGAGAAAGCCTCGGACGCCGAGGTGTTTGCCGAGATCCGCAAGCGCAAGGATAATTTTTAGTTCCACCGCATGTCGACCAAAAGGCTCGACGTTCGTCGCAGCAAAGGCCGCCAATGACCAGCGCTGCCGAGATCATCGCAACGCTAGGCCTCAAGCCGCATCCCGAGGGCGGCTGGTACGCCGAGACCTTTCGAGACGCCGCGGGCGGCCCGCGCGGTCATTCGACCGCGATCTACTTCCTGCTCGAGCACGGCCAGCTTTCGGCCTGGCACCGGGTAAAGGACGCGGCCGAGGTCTGGCATTTTTATGCCGGAGCGCCGCTGGCGCTGTCGATGCATGAGGAAGGCGCAGGCGCCGTCATCGAGCAGGTGCTTGGCACGGCGCTTACCGCCGGCGAGCGGCCGCAGACCATCGTGCCAGCCGGCTGGTGGCAGTCGGCGCGCAGCCTCGGCGAATGGACGCTGGTCGGCTGCACCGTGGCGCCCGGTTTCGATTTCGCCGCTTTCGAGCTGGCCCAGTCTGGCTGGCAGCCGCAGACATGATACCGAAAGACATGCCCCATTAACTGTGGTGCAACCAGTGCTTGCCAGCATGTTGGATGATCCGGATACCCATCGTTAAAAGAATGCCAGGGACGTGTCGAGATGAATGACCATCGGCTGCCCGGGCGAAACAAAGCACTCATTGCTGCCTTCGTCGCGATCGGCGTAGCAGGTCTTCTGTTGCGACCTATTTTTCCGAAGAGCATATTTGTCGCGCTGCTTGCAATGAGCACGTTCCTTGAAGCCTACCTGATCTTCTGGTTCTGGAGACTGTTTCAAGAATGGAAACAATCTCCAACGCTTCAAAAGCGCTTGTCCGCTGCGCTTTTTTTCATCGCCCTCGGTGCATCCTTATACATGACATACCTGACACTCCGTTCCATATTGCTGCGATGAGCATCAGTTTGCTGCCATCCATCGAACTCAGGACCAAAGATCAAGACGAACCCAACAAGAACCCCAGCGTGATCGCCAACTGGGCGGCATAGTAAAGCACCCAGACCGCATAGCGCATCCAGACGCGATGCGGCGAGATCGCCGCGAGCAGAAAGCGCTCGGCCGCCAGCAGCCCGTCCGAGGCGATGAACAGCACCGCGCCGGCAATCACCCACGGATGGTCCGTGGTGAGGGCCGAAATGCCCATGACGAGGATCGCCGCGACATAGACGGCGACCGGCGCGCGCAGTTGCGGGCCGACGCGGCGCCAGAGCGCGGCAAGCATGACGATGCTGAATGCGGCCATGGCCAAGGCAATCGCGCCGCGCCAGGGTTCGGCGCTCAACAGGCCGAGCCCGCCGCCTGCCTGCGAAAACAGCGCGATATAGGCGATATGACCGGCGAGAAAGCTCGCCAACCCGCCGAGAAAGGCCTTTTCGCCGTCGCGTGACAGAAAGGCGTCGCCGACGGCGCTGAGTGCCAGCGCCGCGACCAGCAGCAGCGGACCGCCCTGCATGGCGGCAAGCACGGCCAGCAAGGCCACGGCAAGCGTCTTTGCCGCCGTGCGCGTCCACTTCGGCGGCATGTCGAGCGCAAAGGCGTAGATCGCGGCCGCGACGAACGAGAACAAAAGCGTCGCGTTGGCATTGCCGTCGATGCCGCCGGAAAACGGCATCATGCGTTGACCTCCTTGGCCGCCGGCTTGCGCATGAGCAGCGACTTCGCCGCAAGAGCCGCGCCGCCGGTGATGAGCACGCAAGCCGCGAGGATGCGCAGCGACGGCTCGGCGACGCCAGCGGCGATCAGCACCAGCGTCGACAGAAGCGGCGCGGCGTAGCTCGCGGCGCCCAGCACCTGGATGTTGCCGCGCTTGACGCCGATATCCCAGGCATAGAAGGCCGCGCCCACCGGCATCAGGCCGAGCCCGATGACGGCCAGCCATTGTCCGAGGCTGTCCGGCAGCACCGTCTTCTCAAGCAGCAGATGGCAGGCCAGCGACAGCGCCGACGTCGCCGCGCAGAACCAGGTGACGATCGAGGTCGGTACCGACGGAAAACGCCGCGACAAGAGCGAATAGGACGACCACAACAGCGCGCAGACGGCCGCCATCGCATAGCCGAAGGCGTAGCGCGCGTCGAAGGCCAGCCCGCCGCCCTTGGTGACGATCAGGAAGGTGCCGGCAAGGCCGAGCAGCGCGCCGACGACATGGTTCCAGGCAAGCCGCTCGCCCGGCATCAGCGCCGAGCCGAGCACGATCAGCAGCGGCCACAGATAGGCGATCAGGCTCGCCTCGACCGCCGGCGCATTGCGCAGTGCCGTGAAGTAGAAGAAATGATAACCGAACAGCCCGGCAATGCCGATCACCCAGACTTGGCGAGGGATCTTCCGGCCCCGGTCGGAAGCCGGCATCACCAGCCGCGCCACGAGCCCGACGCAGGTGCCGATGGCGAAGGTGATGGCCGACAACAGGAAGGGTGGCACCTGTCCGGAAGCGTTGGTGAGTAGCGCCAGCAGCGCCCACATGGCGACCGCCGAAAACCCGATCAGCGTTGCGCGCCCCATGTTTCCCCCCGCCGGCGCGCGATGGCGCCTGTCCTAATTTACCGCCTCGAACCGTCTCGCGCTGATGGTCAGCGGACCGATCTGAGTCCCGACCGTGGCGCGGATCGGCGCATATACGCCGGATTGGCCGAGCGGTGCAAACGTCACCAGCATGCGGCTCTTGTTCTTCAGGAAATTCAATGCTTTGCGGCCCTTGCGATAGCCCGCCACCGGCTCGAAGCCCATTTTGCAGGTCACCGTGTCGCCCTTGTAGCCCGGCACCGAGATCGAACCCTTGGAGGCATAGGTCAAGGTCAGGTCGGCGCGCATCTCGCCGTCATAGAACTTGACCGTGCGTCCGCAGACCTTGTCCAGGCTGTCGGCGTGGATCACGGTCGCGGCCATCGGATCGAGCACCGATTTCAGGTCGCTATCGCCGAGCGGCACCCAGCTATTCGGATCGCGCTTCTTTGGCGCGGGGACGACTTGCGTGGAGGTGACGGCGCCGTTGTTGAAGCGGATGTCGACCATCGAGGCCTTCTTGCCGGACGTATAGTCGGCCCGGAATGCATGCGGCTGCATCTGCTTGCCGGAAATGGTGCCTTTCGAGGAAATCGTGCCTTTCGTATCGTCGAACAACTTGCCGAGGCCGGCGGCCGAGACGGTGCCATCGATGGCATAGTTGTCGCCTTGGTAGCGGCTGGAGAAAGTCGCCCTGGCGATCGAAAGGCCGAGAAAGGACACCGTATACTCGCCCTTGAACGACTGCGGCGGCGCGGCGGCGAAGCTCGGTGCCGGCACGGCAACGGAAAGCAGGGCGGCGAATGCATGGGAAGGACGGAGCATGGCGGCTGACTGATCCCTGGCGGTTCGGCCGGAACGCAGAGGCTCCAGCCTGGCATTTCCCTTCGCGATGGGCTTATACTGTGAAATCCGGCCTTTATATGGAGCGTGCCTGACAACGGGGCGCGTGCCGGAGCTTGACGCAGTGGTGAAATGCCACTATGGAACGCCAACTTTTCCAAAGGCCGCCTGACCGAGACCGCGCGCCGCCCGGCGCGGGCAGAATGGTTTGGCAGGCTTAGAACTGAGGTTAGACAAGATGTCCCGCACCTGCGAACTCACTGCCAAGGCAGTCCAGACCGGCAATAATGTGAGCCACGCCAACAACAAGACCAAGCGTCGCTTCCTGCCGAACCTGGTCAATGTGACGCTGATTTCCGAAGTGCTGAACCAGAATGTTCGCCTGCGCATTTCGGCCAACGCGCTGCGTTCGGTCGAGCACCGCGGCGGCCTCGACGCTTTCCTGGCCAAGGCCGACGTCAAGGAATTGTCGCAGCGCGCCCGTCTGCTCAAGAAGCAGATCGCCAAGAAGCTGGCCGAGCAGTCGGCCGCTTAAAGCAGCAGCTTTCAGGCGGGGGACGACCGCCTCGAGCCCCGGCCAGACCGGTGCTCGAAACAAGAGCGAGCGTCGGCATGACGCTCGGCTGGTTCCATTACCCAGGATAAAAAAATGTATTTCCTGACGCGATATTTGCCCTTCGTGGCCGCCATGGCGCTTGTCGTCGTGGCATCGAACATCCTCGTGCAGTTCCCGATGCAGGGCCAAGTCGGCGGCCTGTCGCTGGCGGACCTACTGACCTGGGGCGCCTTCACCTATCCTTTCTCCTTCCTGGTCACCGATCTCGCCAACCGCCGCTACGGGCCGGCCGTGGCGCGCAAGGTGGTGTTCGTCGGCTTCATGACCGCGGTGACCTGCTCGATCCTGATCCCTCCTTTCCTGTTCCGTCATGGGCTGATCGAGTTCGAAACCGCCGCCGACCGGCTGGTGCGCATCGCAGCCGCCTCGGGAGCTGCCTTCCTCGCCGCGCAATTGCTCGACGTTACCGTCTTCAACCGGCTGCGCCGGCAGAGCTGGTGGCGCGCGCCGATCGTCGGCACGCTGGTCGGCTCCATCTTCGACACCGTCGTCTTCTTCGGCGTCGCCTTCTCCGCCGCCTTCGCCTTTGCCGGTCCCAACGACAGCTTCGCGCTGGAGACCGCGCCGCTGGCAGGTGTGCTGCCGGTCGAGACGATGCGCTGGGTCTCCTGGGCGCTCGGCGACCTTTCGGTGAAGCTGATCATCGCCGTGGTGGCGCTGATCCCCTACCGGCTGCTCGCTGCGCGCTGGAGCCAGCCGGCAGTCGCGCTCTAGGCCATGAGCCCAGCAAGTGGAATCAGGCCGTGATCCCCTGGGTTCAGCTTGACTCCGCCCGCACGCCCGATGGCGTGCAGGAACTGCGCCTGAAGCGGCGCGGCGCTGAATTCTCGATCATGCTCGGCACCAACGAGCTGATGAACAGCCGCCTCAGCGGCTCCGAGGAAGCGCTGGCCAGGCTTTCCTGCCAGCGTATCGCCGGACGCGAGCGGCCAAGCATCCTTATCGGCGGGCTCGGCATGGGCTTCACCTTGCGCGCCGCTCTCGCCGCGCTCAATGGCGATGCTGCCGTCACCGTGGCCGAACTCGTCCCCGCGGTCGTCGCCTGGGCACGCGGCCCCATGGCGGAAATCTTCGGTGGCTGCCTCGACGATCCCCGCGTCACCATTCGCGAGGCCGATGTCGGCCAGGTGATAGGGGCGGAGAAAGCCGCCTGGGACGCGATCCTGCTCGATGTTGATAATGGTCCCGAAGGCATCGTCCACAAGGGCAATGACACGCTCTATGGCGCCGCCGGCCTTGCGGCCGCGCGCGCCACGTTGAAGCCCGGCGGCGTGCTGGCGGTCTGGTCGCAGGGACCGGACGGTGGTTTCACCCGGCGGCTGAAACAGGCCGGCTTCGCGGTCGAGGAGATCAACATCCGGGCCAACGGCAAGCGCGGCGCCCGCCACGTCATCTGGATCGCAGCCAAGGGGCTGTGATCTGGATCGCAGCCAACCAGGCCTGACCCCTTCAGCTACAGCCGCGGCGGCTTTACGCTTTGTTACGCCCGATCGTGCAGGATCGCGAAAATTCTCCAGGGCATCGCGACCAGCATGACCATGCCAGGCAACGGTTGGAAAAACGACCTTCTGCTTGCGCTGTGCGCTACGCTGGTGGTGCTGACGATCAACGCCGTTTCCGGTTTTCCAACCCTCGGCGACTACGGCGCCGACAATGACAGCATGCTGCGGCTGGTCGAGGTTCGCGACCTGCTCGGCGGGCAGGGCTGGTTCGATCTCCACCAATACAGGATGGGAACCTCGGGCGGCTTCGTCATGCACTGGTCGCGGCTTGTCGATACGCCGCTCGCGCTGATCATCATGGCCTTCGATGCGCTGGGTACCGGCACGGCCGCTGCCGAACGCGCCGCGCAGATCATCTGGCCGACACTCCTCTACGGGCTGACCATATTCGTGCTCATGCGCGCCTCGCAGCGCTTTGCCGCTGCGAATGTTGCGATGCCGGCAATCATCCTGTCGACGGCGGCGCTTTTCTTCCTGGTGATCTACAGCCCGGGGGTAATCGATCACCACAACGTCCAGCTGCTGCTGACTGCGGCCAGCCTCTGGCTCCTGATGGAAGCGCCCTCCTGGCGCCCCGCTGCCCTTCTGGCGGGCATTTGCGCTGGGCTGACGCTCGCCATCGGCATGGAGACCGCTCCCTATGTGGCGGTGCTCGGCATCTGCGCCGCTGTCCTGTTCATCCTCGACGACAAGGAGCGCGTCACGGCGCGAGGCTTCGGTCTCGGATTTGCCGGCATCGCCTCCCTGGTCTTCGTGGCGACCATCCGGCCGGCCGACTGGGGCGTGGCCCAATGCGACGCCTTCTCCTCTTTCCAGTTCGCCGTTGCCGCATTATCCGGCTTCGGCCTCGTGATCGCCAGTACCTTTGCCGCATCCAGCCGCCGGGCGCGGCTGGTTTCGATGCTGGCGCTAATGGCGGTGGTCGCGGTCGTTGTGATCGTGTTCTTCCCGCAATGCCTGGCATCGCCCTATGCGGGCATGGACGAACGTATCCGCACTTATTGGCTGGCCGACGTGGTCGAAGCGCAGCCCTTCTGGAGCGTCGCCATCCACCAGCCGAAGCTGATGGCGGCGCGCTATGTGACGCCCTTCATCGCGATCCTGCTGGTCGGCTTTCAGCTCCGAACCCGTCGCCTGCGCCGCGCCGAGATGCTCGCCGCCATCCTGCTCGTCGCCGCCTTCGGCGTCAGCCTCTGGCAGGTGCGCGGCTCGACCTTCTCCGTCGCCTTCGCCGTGCTGCCGCTCTCGGCCTGGATCGCGAGAATCCGCCTGCGGGCGGACGCCGCGCCCTCGTGGCGCATTTCCACCGGCATCATCATGGCGTGGCTGGTCTCGCTCAACGCGACCTGGGCCGGGGTCGCGGTGGCGGCGCAGTCCGTCGTCCAGCAGGCGCCGCAGCGGGTTAATTCCGACCCCGACCATGCCGTGACCTGCGGCAAGCCGGGCGACTTCCACGATCTTGCCGCGATGCCGGCGACGACGGTGCTTGCCTCGTCCAATCTCGGCTCGGGAATATTGACGTTCACCGGCCATCGGGCGCTGGCCGGCCCTTACCATCGCAACGTCGGCGGCAATCTCGCCATGCTCGACGCTTTCATGGGAACGCCGGACGCCGCCCGCGCCGTCATCGAACGCGAGCATGTCGGGCTGGTCGCGATCTGCCGCGGCAACACGGAAGAGATATCGCTGGCTCTGGACGCGCCGAAGAGCCTTGTCGCGGCGTTGCTGCGGGACGACCTGCCTGAATGGCTCGAACTGGAACCGTCTACAGCTGGAAAGCCGATCGAGATCTACAAGGTCCGTTGAATGTCGACCCGCGGCCATGTCAGCATCGTCGACAACGCCCTTCGCAACACGCCTGCTTTGCGCTGATGCAATTTCACTGCGTGATTTAGAAAACCGCTATCGAAATCAGTCCCGTGGATCGTTGCAATCCAGCCTGTGCTTTGGTTAGCATTTCGCTCGGGCGGCGATATATGTATTCAAGAAATTTGAATTCGGGGTTTTAGCTTGGGGAGAAGACATCCATGTCGGCCATAGACGGCGCGGCGGCGCCAGCATCAGCCGCACTGCAGCATGTTGTCTCCCACATGGTGGACGCCGTGAACCGCGCCGCCTTTGTGGAAAAGCCTTTCTGGCATCTGGAAATGACCGATGTTTTCCCGGCGGATCTTTATTCACGCATGCGCGCCGCCATGCCGGAGGCGCGCGAATATCGTGCGCTCAAGGGACGCAACAATGTGAATATCAAGGCTGACGGCACCCCGACGCGCATCAAGATCGACCTCTACCCCGAATACATCCGCCATCTGCCGCAGGAGAAGCGGGCGATTTGGTCCCTGGTTGGCAAGGCATTGCATGCGCCGCAGCTGAAGGACGCATTCATGCGCCGCCTTGCCCCGGGCTTGGAGCGCCGGTTCGGCTCGGACTTCATGAAGGTCGGCATGTATCCGGTGCCGATGCTGACGCGCGACGTGGCGGGCTACAAGATCGGCTTCCACACCGACACGAAATGGAAAGGGATCACGGTCCAGTTCTACTTGCCGGAGGACGACTCGATCAACCATATCGGCACCCGCTTCGCCGAGCGCATGCCGGACGGGCGTTTCGAGAATTCGCACCGGATGTCGTTTTCGCCGAACACCGGCTACGCCTTTGCGGTCGGCACCGACACCTGGCACGCCGTCGACACCGTCGGACCGGAAGTCCGCACCCGCGACAGCATTCTTCACACCTATTTCGTGGACAACACCGCGACGCTCAAGATCCGCAACCGGAGCAAGCGCGCGGCCAATTTCGTGATGAACGAAGTCCGTCACGTCGGCCGGTAATCTCTTGGCGCCCGCCGTCGGCACGGCTGAATCCATGCCGGCCAGCCGTCGTCAATCCTGGTGCAGGATGAATTCCAGGTAGAGGTTGCGCTGCAGGATCGAATGGTTGTCGTCGGATATCAGCGACACCATCAGCGCGCCGTCGTCGCGGGTCCAGACGTCGAGCCCTTCCATATTGTCGATCTGGTAGCCCATATCGGCCTCCATCAGCACCGGCCCGTCGGCGACCGCGCCCTTCGCGACGCTTTCGCCATAGATGCGCCGCAGCCGCATCCTCACCCCGCGCGCGATCGAAAAACTGCGCTCCAGCAGCAACAGGTCGCCATCCGGCAGGAAGGCGCCGTCGGTTATGTCGAAATCGCCGTCGCGCTTCACGGTGAAGATGCCCTTATGCGGCCCCTCAATGATGGCGGCATAGACGTTGCCGGCTTCGTCGAGGCTCCTCTCCGAGACCACGACCAGGCCGCCCGCGTGCTGCCCATAAGGATTGGCATGGGTGACGGTCTCGAAGCCGCGGTTCTGGCGCAGCTCCTCGGCGGGTACCTGATAGTCGAGCTGCCTGACCGGGCCTCTCATATTGTCGGGATCGATCTTGAACTGGGCGACGCGCTGGTCGCGCTCAAAGCCGACGGTGGCGATGCCGTCCCTGACCGCGAGCCCTTCAGCGTCGACCTCCCATTTGCGGTCGATCGGCCGGCCCGAAGCGTCGACCATCTGCTGCAGGCGGAAGTTCGAAACACCCGACGGACGTCGGTCGGCGTCATGCGTGATCGTCCCGAAGAACCAGAAGCCGGTGTCGGCGACGCCGATGAAGTCGCTGCCCGGCTTCAGAAAGCGAAAGGCCGATAGCGCGCCGAAATCGCGCGCCGGCGAAGTCATCTCCAGCCCGCCGACGAATTCAAGCGGGCCGAACCGCGTCTCGTCGCGGCCGATATGGAACTGGCCGATCGGCCGCGCCGAAATCCCGACTGCTTCGACGGGAGTTCCCGGAGCGGCAATTGCCGGCGATGCGCAGGCCAGCACGCAGGCGAAAAGCGTCCGCCGCGCACACCGCCCCGAAAGGATCATCCGGCGCGCCGCAATCCGCCGCGCCGCGTGTCGCGCGCGCTTTCCTCGCCGAACAGCGAGGCGAGTTGCTCGGTCATGGCGCCGGCGAGTTCCTCGGCATCGACGATGGTGACGGCGCGGCGATAATAGCGCGTGACGTCGTGGCCGATGCCGATCGCCAGCAGCTCGACCGGCGAGCGCGTTTCGATCAGCTCGATGACCGCCCGCAGATGCCGTTCCAGGTAATTGCCCGGATTGACCGACAGCGTGGAATCGTCGACCGGCGCGCCATCAGAGATCATCATCAGGATCTTGCGCTGCTCCGGCCGGCCGATCAGCCGGTTATGCGCCCATAGCAACGCCTCGCCGTCGATGTTTTCCTTGAGCAGGCCCTCGCGCATCATCAGCCCGAGATTGCGGCGCGCGCGCCGCCACGGATGGTCGGCGGATTTATAGATGATGTGGCGCAGGTCGTTGAGCCGGCCGGGGTTAGGCGGCTTGCCATCCTTCAGCCATTTCTCGCGCGCCTGCCCGCCTTTCCACGCCCGCGTGGTGAAGCCGAGGATTTCCACCGAAACGCCGCAGCGCTCCAGCGTGCGCGCCAGGATGTCGGCGCAGGTCGCGGCGACGGTGATCGGCCGGCCGCGCATGGAGCCCGAATTGTCGAGCACCAGCGACACCACCGTGTCGCGGAACTTGGTGTCGCGCTCCTGCTTGAAGGACAGCGGCTGCATCGGGTCGATGACGACGCGCACCAGGCGGGCCGGATCGAGATAGCCTTCTTCCAGGTCGAAATCCCAGGAGCGGTTCTGCTGCGCCATCAGCCGGCGCTGCAGCCGGTTGGCGAGCCGCCCGACGACGCCGGAAAGGTTGGCGAGCTGCTTGTCGAGGAAGGCGCGCAGCCGGTCGAGCTCCTCTTCCTCGCATAGTTCCTCGGCGCCCACCGTCTCGTCGAAGGCGGTGGTGAACACCTTGTAATCGATCTCTTTCGGCAGGTTCAGGAACGGATTGTCGTTGCGCTTGGCCTCGCCCGGCGTCTCGGCGTCGGCGTCGTCCTCATCGGACAGGTCGTCGGAGGTGGCGTCGGTCGCTTCGGTCTCGGCCGACTCTTCGTCGTCGGCGGAGGCTTCGGCATCTTCCGACTGCGACTGCTCGGAGCCTGAATCCTCCTCGCCGCCTTCCTCGCTCTGTTCCTCGCCCTGCTGCTCGTTCTCTTCGTTTTCCTCCGAGTCGTCGGTTTCCTGGTCTTCGCCGAGTTGTTCGGCCATTTCCATGGAAACCAGCATGTCGCGCACGACGCGGGCAAAGGCCTGCTGGTCCTCGAGCTTGGCCGACAGGCCGTCCAGCTCGCCGCTCGCCTTTTCCTCGATCCAGGGACGCCAGAGATCGACCAGCCGCTCGCCGCTCTTCGGCACGGAACGTCCGGTGAGCTTCTCGCGCACCATCAGCGCAATCGCTTCCTCGAGCGGCGCGTCCGCCTTGTCCCTGACGTCGACGAGGTTCGCCTTGGCGTATTTGTCCTCGAGCATCGAGCCGATATTGTCGGCCACGCCTTGCATGGCGCGGCTGCCGATCGCCTCGACGCGCGCCTGCTCGACGGCGTCGAAGATGGAACGCGCCAGCTTGCCTTCCGGCGCCAGCCTGTTGTGGATGCGCTGATCGTGGCAGGCGCGCTTCAGCGCCATGGAATCGCCCAGGCCGCGCGTGATCGCAATGTCGTTGCGGGACGCTTTCTTCGGCAGTTCGGGCAGGCGAGCGCGGTTGCCGGCCAAAGCCGGCCGGTCCTTGGCAAAACCGACCTCGAGGTCCTTGTCGCCGGCGACGGCGCGCATGCACACGGTCACCGCGCGCTTGAAGCTGTCGGCTTCAGACCCGTTCTTCGGCTTGTTGCGCGTGTTGTCGCCTGGACCCGCCATGATACGTCTCTATTTTAGTTCCGGCTGTTGGATTGGTGTCGGCTGGTCAAACTGAGTACGGAGAATTCCGACAATTTCCTTCACCGAAATTGTGAAATAGCCCCCTTTTCCGGAGTCATAAGCCTGTCGCCACTGACGGTATCCATTTTCAAAACCACTTGGGATCGGAACGACGCCTTCAAGTTCAACGACACTTGCTCTCAGAGCTTCCGCCGAAATGGGCATATGAGAAACGGTTTGCAGTTGTTTTTCGCCGGTCGGTATCGGCGCGTCTGTAACAGAGATCGACACGATGGCCTGTTGATTGCCATCGAAGCTGTCAACCGCACCGACGATTACCCGAGATGAAGCAGGTACCGCTCCGCGGTAAGTCCAAATCTGCCCGGCTTTGAACGGGTTGGTTTGAGCCATAGCTACCTGACAGACAGATAAGCAAAAAATCAGCAAACCCCACTGGAATGTCCGCAGGGCTGGTTGCATGGGCTCCGCCTACCCCAGCACCACGTTCGCGGCGCTCTCCGGCAGATCCTCGCCGAAGGCGCGTTGGTAGAACTCGGCCACCACCGAACGCTCCAGCTCGTCGCACTTGTTGAGGAAGGTCAGCCGGAACGCCATGCCGATATCGCCGAAGATCTCGGCGTTCTCGGCCCAGGTGATGACGGTGCGCGGGCTCATCACGGTCGACAAGTCGCCATTGATGAAGGCCGAACGCGTCATGTCGGCGACACGCACCATCTTGTTGACGATGTCCTTGCCCTTGCTGTCGCGATAGTGCTTGGCCTTGGCCAGCACGATGTTCACTTCATTGTCGTGCGGCAGGTAATTGAGCGTGGTGACGATCGACCAGCGGTCCATCTGCGCCTGGTTGATCTGCTGGGTGCCGTGATAGAGCCCCGTGGTGTCGCCAAGGCCGACCGTGTTGGCGGTGGCGAACAGCCGGAATGCAGGGTGCGGGCGGATGACCCGGCTCTGGTCGAGCAGGGTCAGGCGGCCCGACGATTCCAGCACGCGCTGGATGACGAACATCACGTCCGGCCGGCCGGCATCATATTCGTCGAAGCAGAGCGCCACATTGTGCTGATAGGCCCAGGGCAGGATGCCGTCGCGGAATTCGGTGACCTGCAGCCCTTCCTTGACGACGATGGCGTCCTTGCCGACGAGGTCGATGCGGCTGACATGGCTGTCGAGGTTGACGCGCACACAGGGCCAGTTGAGCCGCGCCGCGACCTGCTCGATATGCGTCGACTTGCCAGTGCCGTGATAGCCCGACACCATGACGCGGCGGTTGTAGGCAAAGCCGGCGAGGATCGCCAATGTCGTCGCCTTGTCGAACAGATAATCCGGGTCGATGTCCGGTACATGCTCCGTCGCCGCCGAATAGGCGGGAACGACCATCTTGGAATCGAAGCCGAATTTCTCCTTCACCGGCACTGTCGTATCGGGCAGGTTGGCGATGTCGCGATCGACCTTGTTCATCACTATCAACGTCTCCACGGGCGAAACGCCGCGTTTCGCCGGCAATCAATTTTGTCCGGGGGCGGTCTTAGAGCCTTTTCCAACCTTATGAAAGTTGGAAAAACGACTTGGTACCGTGGGGCCGCTCAGCACAATCCTGCTTGCTTGAGCACGCGATAGGCCTGCAGCACATCGCGGAACCGGTCTTCCGAACCTCTGTCGCCGCCATTCGCATCCGGATGGTGACGCTTAACGAGTTCCTTATAGCGCGCCTTGATGTCCTGACCAGTCGCCTTTGTGTCAAGGCCAAGCGTTTCCAGCGCCTTGGCCTCAAGTGGCTTTGCCTTGCGCTCGCGCGGCTCGCGTGCTCCGCCGCTGAACAGGTTGAAGGGATCGCGCATGCGGTTGTAGTAGCCGGCCCGTCCCGAACGCTGCTGCGCGAAATCCGGCGCCGAGCGCGTTCCGCCGCCATTGGCGCCCATGCGCCATGTCGGCCTGTGGCCGGTCAGCGCCTCCTTCTGGAAACGGGCGATCTCTGTGTCCGACACGCCGGAGAAGTAATTGAAGCCCTTGTTGTATTCGCGCACATGGTCGAAGCAGAAGCGAAAATACTCGCCCTCCTTGAGGCGCCCGACCGGCGCGCGATGCGTGCCGGCCTCGTTGCAGCCGTCCCACTGGCAGATCGGCGCGCGCGACTTCAGCTCCGCGTCCTTCTCCGGCCGAATTCGAATTTTCTCGAAATATTTGGGATACGCTTTCATCTCACCCATTTATGGGCTGTTCGCATATGCGAAACAAGAATTGACATTTCGCCGATGATCGCCCTAACCGCTGAATCGCGGCTTAAAAGCGGTCGAAATTCAAGATTTTGCGGCTGTGCCGCAGATGTGGGGAAGGGAAACCCGGATGTCCATACAGTCGACAATCGAAAACAAGCTGAAAGCAGCATTTTCGCCCGAACGGCTAGCGGTCATCAATGAGAGCCACCTTCACGCCGGTCATCATCACGTCGAGTCGGGCCACCACGCGACGTTCGACGGCGCCGGCGAGACGCATTTCCGCGTTCGCATCGTCTCGCCGAGCTTTGCCGGCATGGCTCGCATCGAGCGCCACCGTGCCGTCAACGAATTGCTCGCGGACGAACTGAAGGCCGGCGTGCATGCGCTGGCGATCGAGCCGGCGGCACCCGGCGAGAAGACGCGCTGGTAAGCTCTCAGCCGACGCTCGCCTTGAGGAAGGCCAACACAGCCTTGGTCAAGGCGTCGCCGTCCTGGCCGAAATCGCGATTGATCGACATATGCGTATAGGCGCTGCCGTCGAACAGCGTGACCTTGGCGCCGGTGGCGCGCAGGCGTCCCGCGAAAGCCTTCGACGCTTCGCTTCGCCCGGGCGCGCGCGAGTAGGCGATGAAGGTCGGCGGATGTTTCCTGCCGTCGACATGGGTCGACGGCGATAGCGCCGCCCATTGTGTCGGGTCGGGAAAGGCACGCGCATAGACGCCCACCATGCCGCCATTCCTGGATAACGCCACAAGATCATAGGCCCTGGTATCGTCCAGGATCAGCGCGGCGACACCGGGCAACCCGCCGCGCATGCCGGTCAGGGCGATAAGGTGGCACCCGGCCGAATGGCCCATGCCGATAATGCGACTGGGATCGCCGCCGTATCGGGCAATGTTGGCGCGCACATAGCCATAGGCCTTTTCGACGTCGCCGGCCTGGGTGCCGACATCGGCTTCCGGCAGCATGCGGTAATCGATCGAGACGAACACGAATCCATTGGCGAGCAGGAAGTCCGGCTTTGAGCCGACCTGGCCGCGTTTGCCGAACCGCCAGGCGCCGCCATGGACAAAGAAGACCACCGGCAAGTTGTTCGCGTCGTCCGGCGCGTAGATGTCGAGCTTGGCCGGACCGTAATCGAGGGTTTGCGGCGCCTGCCGACCCGGACGCCTGGCGGCTGACGCACCTGCCGGCAGCAGCGCCCCCAGGGATGCCGCGATGAAGCCGCGTCGATCGATCATCGTCATCTCCGGCCAGGTTACGGCGCAAGCGTGCCGCGCACCTCGATTGGATTAATAATGACAACTTGTGGGTAGCAAACCAAATCAGGACCTTGAAGCTCCGCCGGCAATCACCACGTATTTCTGGGGCGAGCATTTTCGGCCGCGTCGGGTATCCCCCGGGTCAATGCCAGATTGCATGCGCTATCCTTCATGTGAAGGGAACAAACAGTGCTTTCCGGCAGTTGATGCAGCGATGAGCCGATTGGCAGCCCACCGGCTCCGAGGCAAAGCACCATGCGCGAGAACCAATCAGACGTCTTCGATCTGTTTTCGGAGATTTATTCCAACGCGGCTCAGGAAGAGATCAGCCTGCAGCAATATCTCCTGGCCTGCCGCGAAGACAAATCCATGTACGCGTCGGCGCCCGAACGCATGGTCGAGGCGATCGGTGAGCCGAACCTGGTCGACACCAGCAAGGACGAGCGGCTCGGCCGCATTTTCTCCAACCGCACCATCAAGGTCTATCCCTCCTTCTCCGATTTCTACGGAATGGAGGATACGATCGAGCGCATCGCCGGATATTTCCGCTATGCCTCGCAGGGCCTCGAGGAGCGCAAGCAGATCCTCTATCTCCTCGGCCCGGTCGGCGGCGGCAAATCCTCACTGGCCGAACGGCTGAAGAAGTTGATGGAGGAGCGCCCGATCTACACGCTCAAGGTCGGCAATAAGATCAGCCCGGTCTTCGAATCTCCGCTCGGGCTTTTCCATCCCGATCGCATGGGCGATCTGCTGGAGGACAAATACGGCATCGCCCGCCGCCGCCTGAACGGACTGATTTCGCCCTGGGCGGCCAAGCGCCTCGACGAACTGTCGGGCGACATCTCCAAATTCAGCGTGGTCAAGCTGATGCCGTCGCGGCTGCGCCAGATCGCCATCGCCAAGACCGAGCCCGGCGACGAGAACAATCAGGATGTCTCGGCCCTGGTCGGCAAGGTCGACATCAGGCAGTTGGAGCACTTCAGCCAGTCCGACCCGGACGCCTACTCCTACAGCGGCGGCCTCAACCGGACCACCCAAGGGCTGCTCGAATTCGTCGAGATGTTCAAGGCGCCCATCAAGGTCCTGCACCCATTGCTGACGGCAACCCAGGAAGGCAGCTACAACGGCACCGAGAATTTCGGTGCCTTCCCTTATCAGGGCATCGTCGTGGCCCATTCCAACGAATCGGAATGGCAGCAGTTCAAGAACAACAAGAACAACGAAGCCTTCCTCGACCGCATCCTCGTGGTCAAGGTTCCCTATTGCCTTCGTGTTACCGAGGAGAGGCACATTTACGAGAAGCTGCTGCGCGAGAGCGAGCTGGCAAACAGCCCCTGCGCGCCCGAAGTGCTGGACATCCTCAGCCGCTTCACCGTCTCCACCCGCCTTGCCGAACATGAGAACTCACCGCTCTACACCAAGATGCGCGCCTATGACGGCGAGAACCTCAAGGAGATCGACCCCAAGGCCAAGTCGGTCCAGGAGTATCGCGACGCCGCCGGCGTCGACGAGGGCATGACCGGGGTAAGCACGCGCTTTGCCTTCAAGATCCTGTCGCAGACGTTCAACTACGACACCAAGGAGGTGGCGGCCGATCCCGTGCACCTGATGTACATCCTCGAGGAGGCCATCAAGCGCGAGCAATTCCCGAAGGAAACGGAAGCCGCCTTCCTCGAATTCATCAAATCGGAACTCGCGACGCGCTATGCCGAGTTCATCGGCCATGAGATCCAGAAGGCCTATCTGGAATCCTACAGCGAGTACGGTCAGAACCTCTTCGACCGCTACATCGCCTATGCCGACGCCTGGATCGAGGATCAGGACTACAAGGACCCCGACACCGGCCAGATCCTCAACCGCGAGGTGCTGGACAAGGAATTGTCGCAGGTCGAAAAACCGGCCGGCATCGCCAACCCCAAGGACTTCCGCAACGAAGTGGTCAAATTCACACTGCGTGCCCGGGCGCGCAACCATGGCCGCAATCCCTCCTGGACGAGCTATGAAAAGCTTCGCGAGGTCATCGAGAAGCGCATGTTCGGCCAAGTCGAGGACCTGCTGCCGGTGATCAGCTTCGGCTCCAAGCAGGACAGCGTCACGGAGAAGCGGCACAACGAATTCGTGCAGCGCATGGTGGAACGCGGCTACACCCAGCGGCAGGTTCGCCGGCTGGTCGACTGGTATATGCGCGTGAACAAGGCGGGTTGAGCAAAGCCGGGACGGTTCCATGCCGATCTTCATCGACCGCCGCCTGAACCCGAAGGACAAGAGCCTGGGCAATCGCCAGCGCTTCCTCCGACGCGCCCGTGATGAGCTCAAGCGCAGCATCCGCGACCACGTCCGGACAGGTCGTATCGCCGACATTGACCGCGAGCATGCCGTGCCGATGCCTCGCAAGGGCACCAGCGAACCGACCTTCGGCGAAGACAAGGAAAGCGGCAGGCGTCAGCACATCCTGCCCGGCAACAGGACATTCAGCTCTGGCGATCTTATCCCCAAGCCGGGCGGCGGCGGCGGCTATGGATCGGCTCCGGGGACCACGGAATCCGAGGACGACTTCCGCTTTGTGCTGTCACGCGAGGAAGTGCTCGACCTTTTCTTCGAGGACCTCGAACTGCCGGATCTGGTCAAGCTCAATCTCAAGCAGATACTGAGCTTCAAGCCGAGACGGGCGGGCTTCACGGCAAGCGGAGCGCCGACCAACATCAATGTCGGACGCACGATGCGCAACAGCCACGGGCGCCGCATCGCGCTCAGGCGTCCCAAGCAGGCGGAGTTGGACGCAATCGCCCTGCAGATTGCCGAGCTTGAAGCGAAACCGGCAAGCGCGGCGATGAGCGAACGCATCGCTGCCCTGCGCGAGGAGTTCGACCGGATCGAGCGCAGGCGCAGGCGAATTGCCTATGTCGATCCGGTCGATATCCGTTTCAACCGCTTCGATCCCCAGCCGGTGCCGAACGCCAGCGCGGTGATGTTCTGTCTGATGGACGTCTCCGGCTCGATGGGAGAGCGCGAGAAGGATCTGGCCAAACGCTTCTTCGTGCTGCTGCATCTGTTTCTGACACGGCGCTACGAACGCACCGAGGTCGTCTTCATCCGCCACACCCACGAAGCCAAGGAGGTGGACGAGCATACGTTCTTCTACCACACCGAAAGCGGCGGCACGGTCGTCTCCACCGCGCTCGAGGAAATGCACCGCATCATCGAGGAACGCTACCCGGTCGCCGAATGGAACATCTACGCCGCCCAGGCCTCCGACGGCGACAATTTCGCCACCGATTCCGAGCGCTGCATAGAACTGCTCGACCGCAAGCTGATGCGGCTTTGCCAGTATTTCGCCTATGTGGAGATCATCGACGAGCGGGAAAGCCACATTTTCGGCTCGACCGAGAACGGAACGTCGCTCTGGCGCGCCTACAATGCCGTCGACGGGAAATGGCCGAATTTCCAGATGAGGCGCATCGCCGCGCCGGCCGACATATACCCGGTCTTCCGCGAGCTCTTCGCCAGGCAACCTGATCTGCGCAAGAGCGCTTGAGGGCTCGGATGGTCAGCCAAGCGCGCAAATCCGAATTGCTGTTTTCCGGGTCGGACTGGGATTTCAACAAGCTGTCCCGGGTCTATGACGAGATCGAAGCGATCGGCCTCGAAGAGCTTCGCCTCGACATCTACCCGGTGCAGATGGAGATCATCTCTTCCGAGCAGATGCTCGACGCCTATTCGTCGGTGGGCATGCCGCTGATGTACCGGCATTGGTCATTCGGCAAGCACTTCCTCTACAACGAACTGCTCTACCGTAAGGGCGCACGCGGTCTGGCCTATGAACTGGTCATCAACTCCAATCCCTGCATCGTCTACCTCATGGAAGAAAACACCATGGCCCTGCAGGCTTTGGTGACGGCGCATGCTGCGCTGGGACACAACCATTTCTTCAAGAACAATCACCTTTTCCGGCAATGGACGGACGCCGGCGGCATCCTGAGCTATCTGGATTTTGCCAAGAGCTACATAGCCCGATGCGAGGAACGGCATGGCCTGGCAGCCGTGGAGGCAATCCTGGATTCGGCCCACGCGCTGATGGAGCAGGGTGTGTTCCGCTATCATCGGCCGCCGAGACTGTCGTCCGAGCAGCAGCGCGAAGGGCTGCGCGAGCGCCTGGAATACGAGGAGCGTTCGTTCAACGATCTCTGGCGGACACTACCGCCTTCGCAAGAGAGCGACGATACCAAAACAGCCGGTGACGACGACGCGGCCGAGCGGAAAAAATCGCTCAATCTGCCAGAGGAGAACCTGCTCTATTTCCTCGAGAAGAACAGTCTCGTCCTCGAGCCCTGGCAGCGCGAGATCGTCAGGATCGTGCGCGTCATCGCGCAATATTTTTATCCGCAGCGGCAAACCCAGGTGATGAACGAAGGTTGCGCGACCTTCGTGCATTACACGCTCATGAACATGCTGTTCGACCGTGGCCGCATCAACGAAGGCGCCATGCTCGAAATCCTGCGCAACCACTCGAACGTGGTCTTCCAGCCGGCCTATGACGACCCGCGCTTTTCCGGCATCAATCCCTATGCGCTGGGTCTCGACATGATGCAGGACATCCAGCGCATCTCGACCGCGCCGACCGCCGAGGACCGCGACTGGTTTCCCGACATCGCCGGCCGCGGCGACTGGCGCGACACCTTGCTCGACGCCTGGGCCAACCATCGCGATGAATCCTTCATCCGGCAGTATCTGAGCCCAAGGCTGATCCGCAAATGGCGGCTCTTCGTGCTGGCCGACGGTGCCGACGAGCCGCACTATGAGGTGGCCTCGATTCACAATGAGCGCGGCTATGGCAAGATAAGGTCGGCGTTGGCGCAAAGCTACGATATCGGCGCCAACCGTCCCGACATCCAGGTGGTTGACGTCGACCTGCTCGGCGACCGGCATCTGCGGCTCCAGCACGTGGTCAAGGATGGCGTCATGCTCGAGGGCCAGAGCCGCGACGCGACGCTGCGCCATATCCGCAACCTCTGGGGCTATGATGTCAGCCTGGCGGCAATCGATGCCGGTACCGGCGCGATGCTCAGCGAGCGTTGGACCAAGGAACTTTGAGGGCATCGCCGGACATCGGCACGCCTTAGCCCTCGCTGGCGGGACGTATCCGCAATCGGGCGATGCGGTTCTTCTCGCGCTTCATCACCACGAAACGCTTGCCGTGGAAGGTGAAGGCCTGCTTCTCCTCCGGGATCGACTGCGTCTCATGAATGACGAGGCCGGCGATCGTCGTGGCTTCCTCGTCGGGCAGGTCCCAGTCGAGCGCGCGGTTCAAATCGCGGATTGGCACCGTGCCGTCGACGACGACCGAGCCGTCGGCCTCTTTCTTGACGCCCTGCATGTCGATGTCGTGCTCGTCGGCGATCTCGCCGACGATCTCCTCGATGATGTCTTCCAGCGTCACCAGCCCTTCGACCTCGCCATACTCGTCGACGACGATGGCGAAATGCGCCTTGCGCCGCAGAAAGGCGTTGAGCTGTTCCTGCAAGGTGGTGGTGTCCGGCACGAACCACGGCTTGGCCGCGATCTTCATGACGTCGATCCGCGAAAAATCGTTGCCGACCTCGTTGAGGGCTCTCAGCAGATCCTTCGCGTGCAACACGCCGACGATGTTGTCGAGCGAGCCCTTCCATAGCGGCATGCGGGTGTGCGGGCTCTGCAGGATCTCGCGCACCACCGCCTCCGGCGCATTGTCGGCATTGACCGAGCGCATATTGGTGCGGTGGACCATGACGTCCGAGACTTCGAGCTCATCGAGGTCGAACAGGCCCTCGAGCCGATTGCGCTCCTCACCGGCAGCCGCGCCCTCGCGGCGAGGTTCGTCGCCGTCTTCATCCTTGCCGTTGCGCTCGGACCGCTGCGCCGGCTCGATCGGCCGCAGCGCATAGCCGCAAGCGGCAAGCAATCGGGCGCGGAAGAAAAGCGCCAAAAGCACGATGGCGGCAAGGACGGCGGCGACGATCCAGCCGGCGCCGTTCATCCGGGATGGCTCACCTCGAGCCATCCGGGATGGTTCGATTTGAGGAAGGAGAGCACTTCCGACGACGGCACGTCCTTGGCGATGAAAGCTTGGCCGATGCCATGCGTCAGAATGAAGGTCAGCGCGCCGCGCGAAACCTTCTTGTCCTGGGTGATGAAGCCGAGCAACGCCTCGGCGTCCGGCAGCTCGCCCGGAATATCGGCCATCCGCCAGGGCAGGCCGACGGCGCGCAGATGCGCTTCGACGCGCTCCGCGTCGTCCGGGCTCGCCAGGTTGAGACGCGCCGAAAAACGATGCGCCAGCGCCATGCCGATGGCGACGCCCTCGCCATGGACGAGCCGGCTCCCATCATACTGCGTGGCAGCTTCGAGCGCATGACCGAAAGTGTGGCCGAGATTGAGCAAGGCGCGGTCGCCGGTCTCGAACTCGTCGCGGGCAACGACGTCGGCCTTGGCGCGGCAGGCCTCGGCGATCGCCTCGACCCGCGCCGGACCGCCGGCGAAAACGTCCCGCCAGTTCCGTTCGAGCCAGGCGAAGAAGGCCGGGCGGTCGATCAGCCCGTATTTGGCAAGCTCGGCATAGCCGGCGCGGAACTCGCGGATCGGCAGCGTGTCGAGCACCTGGGTGTCGGCAAGCACCAGCCTGGGCTGGTGGAAGACGCCGACGAGGTTCTTGCCGCGCGCGCTGTTGATGCCGGTCTTGCCGCCGACGGAAGAATCGACCTGCGCCAGCAGCGAGGTCGGTATCTGCACGAAATTCATGCCTCGGCGCACGATGCCGGAAGCAAAACCGGCAAGGTCGCCGATGACGCCACCGCCGAGCGCGATCACCACGTCGCGGCGTTCGAGTCTTGCCGCGAGCACGCCGTCGACCGCTTCCTCCAGATGGACGAAACTCTTGGTCTTCTCGCCCGCAGGCAGCGTGATGACGGCGGACTGGATGCCGCCTTTGTCCAACCCAGCCTTCAACGTGTCGAGATGCGCGGCGGCGACATTCTGGTCGGTGACGATGGCCGCGCGGGTACCGGGAAGCCGGCGCGCGATCTCCTCGCCGGCGCGCGCCAGCAATCCTGAACCGATCAATATGTCGTAGGCACGGTCGCCGAGACCGACCTCAACCTTCACCGGTTCGGCATTGCTCACGACTGAATCTCGCCAGTTGTGGCGCTCGTAGCGCCCGTTGCGATCGTGTCGATGCCGAGATGGGCGCAAAGCGCCGCGACGACTTCGCCAGCGATGATCTCCTTGCGGTCGTCGCGCGTCGGCACAGTCAGGTCGGCGATGGCGTAGACCGGATAGCGCTCGCCCATCAGCTTCTCCAGGACGCCACGCGGATCGGGATTCTTCAAGAGCGGCCGGTTCTGCTTCTTCGAAACGCGCTCCATCAAAAGGTCCAGATCGGCCTTCAGCCAGACCGATACGCCATGCGCGGAAATCGCCTCGCGCGTCTGCGCATTCATGAAGGCGCCGCCGCCGGTCGACAGCACTTGCGGTCCGTTCTCCAGCAGACGCAGGATCACCCGCTGCTCCAGCGCGCGGAATTCCGGCTCGCCATAGCGCTCGAACAACTCCGGCACCGTCATGCGCGAGACGCTTTCGATCTCCTGGTCGCTGTCCATGAAGGGCAGCGACAGCATCGTCGCCACCTTGCGGCCGATCGCGGTCTTGCCAGCGCCCATCAGTCCGACGAAGATGATCGACCGGCTTCCGAGCCGTTCGATCAGCGCGGCGCGGCCTTCGTCCGTCGGATTTGGTGGCAGAGCGTTCATCGGGGCCTCTTTGCGCCGTATCGACATCAAAAGCCTGTTTGCGTCAAGCACGGCCGGACAAACGGCCTCGAAGCTTCCCCGGCAAAACCTCCTGCTCACCGGAATCCTTCGTGCTTGAATTGGCCGGATTGGCGTCCCATAAGGGCACAGGGCTTTGGAAACGCAGAACAACAAGACGGGCGAAAATTGAATGCCGACTTTGTTTCGCTTCGTCGTGACGCTGGCGGTTCTTGCTGGCATTGCCTATGGCGCGATGTTCGCGCTGGCGATGTTCGTGGAGCCGAAAAAGGCCGAAATGAGCATCCGCATTCCGGCTGAAAAGCTCAACCCGAAGAAAAACTGACCCACGAACATCGACAAAGAGCTGATCCCGGCCGAATGAACAGCGCCGCCCGCATCGAAGCCTTCCTCGAGATGATGAGCGCCGAGCGAGGCGCGGCCGAGAACACGCTTTCGTCCTATCGTCGCGACCTGGAGGATGCTTCCGAGGCCATCAAGGGCGGACTGGCGGGCGCGGGATCGGCCGACATCCGCGCCTATCTCGACGACATCGCCGCGCGCGGCTTCGCGCCGACCTCGCAGGCGCGCAAATTGTCGGCCATCCGCCAGTTCTTCAAATTCCTCTATGCCGAAGGGCTGCGCGGCGACGACCCTACCGGCACGCTGGACAGCCCGCGCAAGGGCCGGCCGCTGCCGAAGACGATGAGCGAAGCCGAGACCGGGCGCCTGCTCGACCGGGCTGCGCAGGAAGCCGGAGAATCCGGGCCGGACGGCGACAGGCTGGCCGCGTTGCGCCTGCACGCGCTGGTCGAAGTGCTCTACGCAACGGGCTTGCGCGTGTCGGAACTGGTCGGCCTGCCGGTCACGGTGGCGTTGCGCGACGATCGCTTCTTCATGGTGCGCGGCAAGGGCGACAAGGAACGCATGGTGCCGCTTTCGAACAAGGCGCGCGCCGCCATGCGCGCCTGGCTCGCCGCAAGGGCCGAGCGGCCAGCCTTTGCCGAGAGCCCGTTCCTGTTTCCGGCCTCTTCCGACAGCGGCCATCTCTCCCGGCAGGTTTTCGCCCGCGATCTCAAGGGGTTGGCCGCGCGGACGGGGATCGCCGCGGCGAAAATCTCGCCGCATGTGCTTCGCCATGCTTTTGCCAGCCATCTCCTGCAGAACGGCGCCGATCTCAGAGCCGTTCAGCAACTCTTGGGCCTTGCCGACATCTCGACCACGCAGATCTACACCCACGTGCTGGAGGAGCGGCTGGTGCGGCTGGTCAACGATCATCACCCGCTTGCCGACTAGGCCTCATATCGCTATGTGAGGGCGACGTTCCACCGCCCGGAGCCGGCATTTCAGCGGTTCCGCCAGCCATTGCCTTCCGACGGATCGGTCCGCCCAAGCATGTACAATTACCTCGACTTCGAAAAGCCGGTGCAGGATCTGGAGCTCAAGATCCTTGAGCTGAAGAAGCTTGCCGAGAACGGCGAGGCGGTCGATGTCGCCGAAGAGATCAGCAGGCTGGAAAAGCGCTCGCGCGACGCTTTGCGCGACCTCTACAAGGCGCTCACGCCCTGGCAGAAGGTACAGGTCGCGCGCCATCCCGACCGCCCGCATTGCGTCGACTACATCAAGACGCTGTTCACCGATTTCACGCCTTTGGCCGGCGACCGCAACTACGGCGACGACCAGGCGATCGTCGGCGGCTTCGCGCGTTTTCGCGGCGAGCCGGTGGCGATCATCGGCCAAGAAAAGGGATCGGACACCGCAAGCCGCATCAAGCACAATTTCGGCTCGGTGCGGCCAGAGGGCTACCGCAAGGCGGTGCGGCTGATGGAATTGGCCGACCGCTTCCAGATCCCGCTTTTGACGCTGGTCGACACGGCCGGCGCCTATCCCGGCGTCGGCGCCGAGGAGCGCGGCCAGGCCGAAGCGATCGCGCGCTCGACCTCGGCCTGCCTGGCGCTGAAAGTGCCGTCGATCTCGGTGGTCATCGGCGAAGGCGGCTCCGGCGGCGCCATCGCGATCGCCACCGCCAATCGCGTCTACATGCTGGAGCATTCCATCTATTCGGTGATCTCGCCCGAAGGCGCCGCCTCGATCCTGTGGCGCGACACCACGCGCTCGAAGGACGCGGCAACCAACATGAAGATCACCGCGCAGGATCTTCTCGAGATGAAGATCATCGATGCCATCATTCCCGAGCCGATGGGCGGCGCCCAGCGCGCGCCGGAAACGGTGATTGCGTCCACCGGCGACCTCATCGCCAGGACGATGAAGGATTTCGCCGGCGCCAACACCGATTTCCGCGAGCAGCGCCGCGAGAAATACCTGGCGATGGGCCGCAGCCTCTGACCTCTCAAGTCCGGCAAGACGTTCAACTGTGGCCGGAATAAGCAATTCCGCCACAAAAATGCCGCCGGATTCGGCTCAATGGAAATCGCCGCGAGGGGTTTGCCAAGGCTTGCGGTAAGGAATTTTCAAGGTTAACGGGCTTACGGTCCACTGGTGTTCAGCCTATGGGCCCGGCCATGCCGAGAGCCGTTGGCCCGAGAGATAGAGACGTAGCCGTATCGATGTTTGCCAAGCTTGCCCGCACCGGAATCCTGATCGCCGCCATCGGCATCGCCGGCTGCAACGATTCGTCGATGAAGGACTTCGCGCCGGAGGCCAACAAGCCGTTGCCCGACAAGATCCTCGCCGACATGAGGGCCAAGGGCATGGTGCGCACCTCCTCGGTGATGGCGCGCATCTTCAAGGAGGAAGGCAAGCTCGAGATCTGGAAGGCCAAGACAAACGGCCGTTACGATCTTGTCGCCACCTACGACATCTGCAAATGGTCGGGAAAGCTCGGCCCCAAATACACCGAGGGCGACCGCCAGGCGCCGGAAGGTTTCTATACGGTGCGTCCCTCGCAGATGAACCCGCGCTCGAACTACCACCTGTCCTTCAACATCGGCTTCCCCAACGCCTATGACCGCGCCAATGGCCGCACCGGTCAGAACCTGATGGTTCATGGCGCCTGTTCGTCGTCCGGCTGCTATTCGATGACCGATGCCCAGATCGAGCAGATCTATGCCTTCGGCCGCGACGCCTTCCAGGGCGGCCAGACCGAGTTCCAGATCCAGGCCTTTCCGTTCCGCATGACCGCCGCCAACATGGCGCGCTACCGCAACGACCCGAACTACGATTTCTGGAAGATGCTGAAGGTCGGCTACGACAATTTCGAGATCACCAAGGTGCCGCCGAAGGTCGACGTCTGCGAGAAGCGCTACGTCTTCAACCAGGTCGCGCCCGAAGGCACGACCTTCGACCCGACCGGCCCCTGCCCCGCGATGACCCAGCCGGATTCGCTGAGGACGGCCTATGCCAATTACGAGAAGAGCTACGACGCGGCCTTCAATTCGGCCGTGAATTCGAGCACGCCGCCGCCGAAGCCGACGATTGCCGGCGTCAAGGAAGCCAGCATCGTTTCCGACTGGTCGAAGCGCCGCGCCCGCGGCGAGCGTGTGCCGATCGACCCGCCGTCGCTGAATTCCGACGGCTCGGTGACCGAAACGACCCGCATGGGCCGCATCGATTCCCCGCTCGGCCGCAAGATGGCGGCAGCCGACGCGGAAAAGGAAGCCAAGCGCAAGGCCGAAGAGCAGCGCCTGGCCGCGATCGAGGCGGCCAAGGTCGCCAAGGCACAGGCAAGGGCGCAGGCGCTGGCCGAGAAGGAGGCCGCCAAGCAGGCGGCGCAGCAACCGGTCGTCACCGCTGGCGTCGAAGCCGCGCCCGCCCAGCCGGCGCAGGAAACGCAGGCCGCCGCCGACGCCGACCAGGGCACCGTGTCGAAGCTGAAGAAGAAGCTTCTCGGCATGTTCGGCGGCTGAGATTTTTATGCATGTCGCCCAAAAGTGGAAGGCGGTTTTGGGATAACGACATGCATGAACAAAAGGCAAAGCCGCCCGCCATCTACGATCTCAAGGGACTGAACTGTCCGTTGCCGGTGCTGAAGGCCCGCAAGCGGCTGGCTGCGATGCGACCCGGCGCCCGGCTGTGGCTCGAAACCACAGATCCGCTGGCGGTGATCGACATCCCGGCCTTCTGCGCCGATGCCGGCCACCAGCTGCTCGAGACGGCGGCCGTCACTGGCGGCCACCGCTTCCTGGTCGAGCGCGGCAACGCGGCTGACCTGCTTGCTTCAGCTTAAAGCCCGGCAATCGCCAGCGGATTGGCTCCCAACGCCGCGCGGTCCGGCGTGTCGATCGACGGCTTGTTGGTGAAGGCGGCGAACAGCCGCTGGATATAGTCATCCGGCATGTCGAGCGTGATCAGCACCAGCCTGGTTCCGCGCTGGCCGTCGGGCCAGGCGGGCAGTCTCGCCGGCGGATGCAGGATCTTCTGCACACCATGGATGACCAGCGGCCGCGAGGGATCCTCCGCGAGTTCGATGACGCCCTTCATGCGCAGGAGTTTCTCGCCATGCGTCGAGCGCAGGAGGTCGAGGAACATCTCGATCGCCGAGAACGGCACCGGGCCGTCATGGACAAGCGAGTGCGAGCGCACGCGCGTGTCGTGGCGATGCTCATGATGGTGGTGGGGATCATGGTCGCCGTCATGGTGGTGATGGTCGTGATCATGGTCGTGCGCCGCCTCTTCGCCAAGCCAGCGCCGCACGTCGGCGGACTTGGTTTCAGGACCATAGAGGCCGCAATTGAACAGCGTCGCAGCGCTGCCCTCATTTACGCCGAGCACCACGGCGCCCGGATTGATCTGCTTGAGCCTTGCCCGCAACGCCTCGACCTCGGCCGCGCCGGCAAGATCGGTCTTGGTCAGCACGATGCGGTCGGCCACCGCGGCCTGTTTCACCGCCTCGACATGGGTGTCGAGCGTCGCCTCGCCATTGACGGCGTCGACCAGCGTGATGACGCCGTCGAGCCGAAACGCCTGCACCAGTGCCGGATGCGCCATGATCGACTGCAGCACCGGTGCCGGATCGGCCAGGCCCGTCGTCTCGACGACGACACGGGCCAATTTCGCGATACGGCCGGTCTGCAGCCGGTCGACCAGATCGGCGAGCGTATCGACCAGGTCGCCGCGCACCGTGCAGCAGAGGCAGCCGTCGGAAAGCTGGATGATACCGTCCGACGCCTGCTCCACCAGCAGATGGTCGATCACCACCTCGCCGAACTCGTTGATGATCACCGCCGTATCGGCAAGCGCCGGATCCTTGAGCAGCCGATTGAGCAGCGTCGTCTTGCCGGCGCCGAGAAAGCCGGTGAGCACCGAAACGGGAATGGGAAAGCTGCTCATTGGTTTGCCTAGTTGGCAGCTTTGACGGGCTGGTCGCCCTGCGCTCCGGCAGCGGCGGTCGCCAGCGGCTCGGCGCCGGGCGGCGCCGGCCTGTCCGGCCGCCAGATCGGCAGCGGCACATCGGCATAGTTCTGGTCAGTCTGGTCGACGAACGCCTTCGGCGCGGGTCCCGTGGCGCCGCCGAGGCCGACCGCGATGAGCGTAGGATGGGCGAGCTTCACCTGGTAAGGCGATTTCGGCTTATCCTTTGCGGCAACTTCGGGCGCCGCCTCCGATTGTTCCGCCTTCGGCTTTTTCGCGCAGATCTCGTCATGCATGTCGTTGGGTGACAGCGTGTCGCCATAGGGCTTGAGAGCGGCCAGCGTGGTCGAACCCGCCGCCGGCTTATCAAAACCCTGGTCGAGCAGCTTTGCCGCCGCTTCGGCGCGGCTGACCGCCGATTTCTCGCCAAGCACCACGGCGACGAGCGTGCGCCCGTTGCGCGTCGCCGAGCCGATCATGTTGAAGCCGGAAGAGCAGACGAAGCCGGTCTTCATGCCGTCGGCGCCGGGATAGCGGCCGATCAGGAGATTGTAGTTCGGGAGCGCCTTCTTGCCGACGGCAAGGCCTTCGATCGAGAACCACGGGGCATATTGCGGAAAATCATTGCGCAACGCCGTCACCAGCACGGCAAGGTCGCGCGCGGTCGTATACTGTTCCGGCGAATAGAGTCCGTTCGGGTTGACGAAATGCGTGCCCACCATGCCGAGCCGGGCCGCCTCGGCGTTCATGCGCTCGGCGAATGCGGCCTGCGACCCGCCGATATTCTCGCCGACTGCCATGGCTATGTCGTTGGCCGACTTGACCAGCATCATCTTCAGCGCATTGTCGAGCCGCATCACCGAACCCGGTTTGAAGCCCATCTTGCTCGGCGGCTCGCCGGCCGAATGCTTCGTCACCTTGATCGGCGAATCGAGCGCCACCTCGCCGGCCTGGATCGCGCGGAAGGCGACATAGGCCGTCATCAGCTTGCTGAGCGAGGCCGGATACCAACGCTTGAACGCGTCCTGGTGCTCCAGCACGGTGCCGCTCTTGAGGTCGAAAAGCACGACCGGATTGGCGCGCGCCGTGCCTGCAAGCACCGGAAGCGCCAGCGCGCCTGCCAGCAACAGGTTGAGGAAATGCCTTTGCCGCATGATCAAATCCGAAATCGCCTCTTGCCGTGATCGCCGCTGGCTCCGTAAGATTTCGTTACCCATCGCCAGCATAATGCGGGCCGACCCTCGATCCCGAGCCGCATTGTTGCGGTGCTATTTACCCTATGTGACGCCAAAATGGCAAAGTGCCATATATTCACAATTGCCGAGCAGTGGCTCTGAACCGACTGCCGCCAGTCAACCAAGAGATGGACCCGACCATGCCGATTCTGAACCGCGCCGCGCAAATGCAGGAAGAAGTTGCCGGCTGGCGACGACATCTGCACCAGACACCGGAGCTGAATTTCGACGTTTTCCAGACCGCCGGCTTCGTCACCGAGAAGCTGACGGCCTTCGGCTGCGACGAGGTGGTGACGGGACTGGGCAAGACCGGCGTCGTCGGCATCATCCGCGGCCGCAAGGGCGATGGCCCGACCATCGGGCTGCGCGCCGACATGGACGCGCTGCCGATCGACGAGATCACCGGCAAGCCGTGGGCCTCGACCGTGCGCGGCAAGATGCATGCCTGCGGCCATGACGGCCACACCGCCATGCTCTTGGGCGCCGCCAAATATCTGGCCGAGACGCGCAATTTCGCCGGCACCGTGGCGGTGATCTTCCAGCCGGCAGAGGAAGGCGGCGGCGGCGGCAACGAAATGGTCAAGGACGGCATGATGGAGCGCTTCGACATCGAAAAGGTGTTCGGCATGCACAATATGCCGGGCCTGCCGGTCGGCCAGTTCGCCATCAAGCCCGGCCCGATCATGGCCGCGACCGCCGAATTCACCATCACCGTCAAGGGCCGCGGCGGCCATGCCGCGATGCCGCACGGCACGATCGACCCGATCGTCATCGCCAGCCAGTTGGTCGGCGCGCTGCAAACCATTGCCTCGCGCAGCACCGATCCGGTCGAGTCCGTGGTGGTGTCGGTGACGAAGTTCCACGCCGGCGACGCCTATAACGTCATCCCCGAAAGCGCCGAGATCGCCGGCACTGTGCGCACGCTGAAGAAAGAAGTGGCCAAGAAATCGGAAGAGCGCATTCGCGCACTCTGCGCCGGCCTCGCCTCGGCCTTCGGCGCCACCATCGAGGTCGATTACGACGCCAACTACCCTGTCACCTTCAACCATGCCGAGGAAACCGTGTTTGCGGGCGACATCGCCGCCGACATCGCCGGCGACAGCCACGTCCACCGCGCCATCCAGCCGGTGATGGGCGGCGAGGATTTCTCCTATATGCTGGAAGCGCGCCCCGGCGCCTTCATTTTCATCGGCAATGGCGACTCGGCCGGCCTGCATCATCCGGCCTACGACTTCAACGACGAGGTCATCCCGCACGGCATGAGCTATTGGGTGAAGCTGGCCGAGACCGCGCTCGCCGCCTGACCGCACGCAGGCGAAAGCGGCGGCGTTCCCATCGCCTTCTCGCCTCTTGGCGAACCGGCCCGAAGCGTTTATGTGTCGGGCCGCGTGGTCCCGTAGCTCAGTAGGATAGAGCGGCAGATTCCTAATCTGTAGGTCACAGGTTCGATTCCTGTCGGGATCACCAACGTTTTCAAGGACTTGGTGAGCAAGTCGCCGCACTGCGAGCGTCAAAGTGATCCTGAAGTGAACGGCCCCGCAAGATGGTGCCTGCGCAAAAGTGTGGAGAGGCGGTTCGCGGCCTCGGCGAACGCTTCGCCTCCGGAAGCGATCAGCGCCGGTCGCTCCTGCTCGGACGCCGCCAGAATGCGTTCCCAGAACCCGGCGACGACGGCGCTCGACCGCGCGAGATCGCTGGCCGCGTCCTGGTCGTCGGCCAGCCCCGCCAACTGCCCGGGCGTGATGCCGCCGATACCGGGCGGGACTTTCGCTCCCATGTCGACGAAACCCGGAGGCAGCGATCCCTTCAGATTGTAGACGCGATGCTCGGTGACGGCGGCGTAGATCTGATCGATGGCCTGCTTGGCGCCGGCGACCCGGGAGGGATGGTCCGTGTCGGCCGCGGCATGTGGGAGAAGTTCCAGCTGCGGGCTATAGGCTTCGATCAGTCTGAGATAGGGCAGCATCGGCCCCGAAAGTGTGCCGCCATTGTTGAACAGGTCCGCATCGATGGCCGCATGGGAAACGCGTCCCGACGCAAGCGCGCGCTCCAGCGCTGCCACATCGACCAGTTCGCCTCGGTCGTAGTTGATCAGCACGGCGCCTGGGTTGAGAGCGCAAAGCACCCCGTCTGAGATCAGCCCGGCGTTGGCGTAACGTTGCTGGCCGGCATCGAAAGCACCCAGGCCGAGATGGACCGAAAGCGCGTCCGCGCCGCGCGCCGCGTCCACCATGGTCGCGGCGTAGTCGAAGCCTTCCAGCTCGATCCATTTGCGGTGACGGGGCCGCGCATGGATGGCGACCCGCATGCCGAAGGCCTGGCCGAGCCTGGCGAATTCCCGGCCGATATTGCCGTAGCCGATCACCGCCAGTCTTTTGCCTTCGAGCTTCTCGGTCGGGTAATGCCGCAGGTCTTTTCCGGTATCGAATTGCCCGCCGGCGACCAGCGCGTTGAGCCTGTCCACGGGAAGATCCGGCCTGACTTTCAGCAGCGCCTTCATGGCCATTTGCGCGGTTGCGCGGCTGTTGATGCCCGGCGTGTTCATGAGAGGCGCTTCGCCGCCTTCCCCGCTGCCCCCACCCCACGATGCCGAGCCCATATTGCCGGTGCCGGCGCCGATGCGCACGCCGCCGAGGCGGAATCTGGTCTCCGCCGGAATGAACGTCGCCGCGGCGATGACGGCGTCATAGCGGCCGTCGCCCGCCTCGGCCAACAATTCGTCACGCGTGCTCAATTGAGGTTGGTAGAAGAAATGCAGCCTGCCGGGATCAAGGGCGCCGGCCTTGGCGATGCCTGTCTGGTGGAACACGCCACCCCTGGCTTCGATATAAGCCTTGACCTCGCTGTGATCGGGATTGCCGTCCACGCCAAAGCGGAGGCCGACAAAGTCGCAAATCAGAATATTGGCTGATGTCATGGAGCGCGGTTTCCCCTGCAGCTCCCTCCAGCTACTCCAATCCGTCTTCCGATAGATCGACGCGAAGCGGCATATCCGAGTCGCAAGCGAGAGATTCGCCCCGGAAATTTGGACCGGCCGCGCTCGACCGCTGGTGGCGTTCAAGTGCCGCCTCGACGATCGCCGGCGTCCACCTTTGCGAAGGCGGCTACACCTGCCGGTGATGCTCAGCCCGGGCTGCCGGCGGCCGGATTGGCGATGATGGCGGCCCGGAAGCGGGCGACGAAATCGTCGAGCGCCAGGCGTTCGGCATCCGAGATCGCCCAGTAGGAGAAGGCGTCATCTGTCCAGTGGACCAGCAGGAAACCGCCTGCCGACAGATCGTCCGCCACCGGCACCGATTTGGCCTCGTTCTGCCGGGGTGCGGCCACCAGCGTGATCAGATGCTCGTGATGGCGGTAGACCAGAGCCGGCATCGGCCTGTCGCCGATCACCTCGACGCGCCCGCCAAGCAGGGCGTAACCATCCTTGGCCATGTCGGGCGCCGCAGGCGAGACGCCGATGCGGCCGTCGAGCCATGGCTTCACCGTGTGGCGGTCGGACGAGACGATGTCGACCGGAGTCGCCGCGAGCAGGCTGCGGCGATGGCCGTTGGCGACGGCCACGGCAAAGCTGTCGGCCCCATTGTCCGCCGTCGCCAGCCACTGCGTCGCGCCGCTGGCCAGAAACGCCGTCAGCACGATCGAGGCCGCCATCTGGCGCCAGTCGAAGGAGTTGAACCAGCGTGCCGCGCGCGGCCGCATCTCGACGACATTGCCTTGCTGCTGTTGCGGCTGTGACTGCGCCTTCACGGCTGTGGATTGGACGGCTTCGTCGGTCCCACTCACCTCGGCGATGGCCGCAATGCGGGCCAGAAAGTCGTCGCGGACCGTCTGGCGCGGCACATTGGCGACAGCGCCGCGCAGCGCCACCAGGCGCGCGTGTTCGGCGGCAAGCTCCGGATCGGCGGCCATGCGCCGCTCGACCGCCAGGGCGGCCGCGGCATCGAGCTCGCCATCGACAAGGGCGTGGATCATCAGCTTCATATCCTGCGGGTCCTGCGGCAATCCATCCTCACGCGGGCGATTTTCATGCGGGCTCATGGCGCCCTCCAAGTTCCGTCATCAAGAGGCCGCGGGCTCTCGCCAGCCGCGACATCACCGTGCCCTGCGGCACGCCGAGAATGGCGGCGATCTCGCGGTAGCTGAGGCCGTTGATGTCGCGCAGCACAAGTGTCTCGCGGAACGCTTGCGGCAGCCTGGCGATCGCCGCTTCCACCGCCGCCGAATTGGCCTTGGCAATCAGCGCCGCCTCCGGGCTGTCGGCGTCAGTGTCGGGCGGCGGCGACACGTCGTCGAGATCGGCGAGGTCGCCGACGGCGACCACGCTGCGCGGGCGGTTCTTCGCCATCCATGTGTAGGAAGCGTTGCGCACGATGGTGAGCAGCCACGCGCGGGGGTTTCCCCCAGCGAACCCTGCAATGCCCGCATGCGCCTTGAGGCAGGCCTCCTGCACCACATCCTCGGCGTCGGCTTGATTGCCCGTGAGCCAGCGGGCAAGCGACAGCGCATCGCTAAGATGCGGCAGCACCACTTCGGCAAAACGCGCTGCCAGCATCTTTTCGCTCAACACCGTTCCGCCGTCGGGCGCTCCCGCCATGGATTTGCCGCCCTCAGCGGGAGGCGACGATCTGTCCCTGCTCGTGTGGGCGAAGATCGCGACCGCAGGCGATGGCGCCTGCTTCGAGGGAGGAGAAGGCATTGGTGTCACCGGAGTCAAGTGTCTCGGAAGCAAGGCGTGCCTCGGAAGAGGACGGCGCATCGCTTGCTGCAACGGGGCGGTCGCCGTCATGGTCGTGGATCTCGATGGTGGCGATCGGCAGGGATCACGGCCGGCGGCGGGGCCGTATCGCCCGGACCGGACGCGCCCGGCTCATCCGCTCCAGGGGACGCCGGCGGCTGACGCCTTCGCCTTGTTCACGTGCGTATTTGTCTTCGCGCCGCTTCATGGTCGGTCTCCTGCTGTTGCGCACAAATGGCGCATGCCCTGGAGACCGGCGGACCGGGCCGTTTATTCCCGCCCGGTCGGCTTTTTGCTTCACGCTAGCGTGATCGGATGGCGCTACAGCGCCTGCAGCGCAAGCCCCCCCAGCGCGGATCCCGCCAGCGTCGGCAGCATGCCGAGCTTCAACCTGAACATCGCGACCATCGCCCCAACCGACAGCAGCGCGGCGCGCCAGTCGAGCGAGGACAGGACCGGAACCTCCACGCCCCAGCCAACGCTTGCGACCTTGCCGAAGACGACGTGCAGCGCGAACCACAATGCAAGATTCATGATCACGCCGACGACTGCCGCGGTGATCGCGCCCAGCGCCGCCGCCAGCGCCTTGTTCTGCCTGAGCTGCTCGATGTAGGGCGCGCCTAAAAATATCCAGAAGAAGCAGGGGACGAAAGTGGCCCACAGCGTCAGCGCCGATCCGAGCGATCCGGCAAGCAAAGGAGTGATCGCGCCGGCATGGCGATAGGCGGCGGCGAAGCCGACGAATTGCAGCACCAGGATCAGCGGCCCGGGCGTCGTTTCGGCAAGCCCCAGCCCGTCGACCATCTGTCCAGGCGAAAGCCAGTCGAACGAGGTCACCGCCGCCTGCGCCACATAGGCGAGAACCGCATAGGCGCCGCCGAAGGTGACCACGGCCATCAGGCTGAAGAAACCGCCGATCTGCGTCCACACGCTGCCGGGCCCCGCCAGCAAGGCGATCAGGGCCACCGGTCCGAGCCAGAGCGGCAGCCAGATGGCGATGGTGCGGGCCGCGTGCCATCTGGTCGGCACAGTGTGGCCGAGCTCGCCGCGCTCGAACATCAGGTCGACCACGCCTTTGATGTCGGCGACGCTGCCCTTGCCATGTGCCGAGCCGGAAAACAGCCGTGGCGCAAATCGATTGCCGATCCAGCCGATGAGGCCTGCCGCAAGCACGATCAGCGGAAACGGCAGCTTCACGAGATAGATGGCGAGGAAGGCCGCCACCGCGATCGCCACCATCGCACGGTTCTTCAGCGCCCGCTTGCCGATGCGGATCACGGCTTCGACGACGACGGCAAGCACCGCCGCCTTGACGCCGAAGAACAGCGCCTCAACGACCGGCGCGTCGTTGTAAAGCATGTAGAAGCTGCTCAAGCCCAGCATGACCAGCGCGCCCGGCAGCACGAACAGGCTGCCGGCGACGAGACCGCCTGCCGTCCGGTGCAGCAGCCAGCCGATATAGACGGCAAGCTGCTGGGCCTCGGGCCCAGGCAGGAGCATGCAGTAGTTGAGCGCGTGCAGGAACCGCTCCTCGCCGATCCAGCGGCGCTCCTCGACCAGTTCCTTGTGCATTAGCGCGATCTGCCCGGCCGGCCCGCCGAAGGACAGCAGGCCGATCTTGGCCCACAGCCGCGTCGCCTCGCGAAAACTCGGCGCGGTCGGGACATCGACCAATGGCGCGGCGTCGTTCTTGGCGAGTGCGGTCATTACGCCTTGCCTCCTGCCGGCCAGTTGTGCGTCTCGTCGGCGGCATCGCGGCACCAGCGGAAGAAGGCGTCATAGAAGAGCATGCCGGCTTCGAGCTGCTCAAGGTCGTCGCGGAACATGCGCGACAGGCCGAGCGAGGCGGCGAGGAACCCGGCCGCCTGCGGCACGAGGTCGAGGCGCGCCGTATCGGCGCTGCGCACGATCAGCGCCAGGCGATCGAGCGCTTCGACGCGCAGCCCGAACTCCTCGATCATCGTATCGAATGTGCAGCGATCGCCACGATGGCTCCAGAACACGCCTTCGATATCGAAGGGAACCGCGCCGAAGCGATCCGCCACAAGAGGCACTTCGGCTGGATCGACGAACAGGAAAACCGCCTCGGGATCGACGAAGCGGCGGATCAGCCAGGGGCAGGCGATTCGGTCGACCTTCGGCCGCGAACGCGTGACCCATACCGTACGCCCCTTTTCGGCGCGGGGCGGGATCGCGCCGGCGCTGATCAACGGTGCTCTGGCGGCGACCCAGGCCTCGAAGCCGCCTTCAAGCGATTCCGCCGGAATGCCTTCGTGGCGCAGCCACGCGGCAACACCTTGCGACAGTTTCTGCCCCCTCTGGCAGATCACGACCACTCTGCGTCCCGAAAATTCCGACGCCCAGCTTGAGACAGTCCTGAAATCGCGCCGGCATGACGCCGGCAACAGGCGCGGATCGGCTTCATAGTCCTCGCCGATGCGCACATCGACCAGGCAAGGCGCATCGGGCAAGCCGACGAGACGGGAAAGCTGCGGAACGGTGATTGCGGTTGTTGACGGCATAGCGTCCACCTCCTGAACAAAGAGAGCTTGGACGCGATCGTTGGGCTGACGCCTCACGGGGTCGTCGCGGGGAACCCCTTGCCGGAATGCTGGAACGGTCCCCCGCGATTGTCAAGAATTCAAATGCCAGGGGCGGAAGCTCCGCCCCTCGCATTACCTGAAGCGGCGGATGGCCTTACTGCGCCGTCCAGCCGCCATCCATCGGCAGGGTCGTGCCGGTGATCTGCCTGGCGGCGTCCGAGCACAGGAACACGGTCAACGCCGCCAGCTCCTCGACGGTGACGAATTCCTTGGTCGGCTGCGCCGCAAGCAGCACGTCGTGCTTGACCTGCTCCTCGGTCATGCCGCGCGCCTTCATCGTGTCGGGAATCTGCTTCTCGACCAGCGGCGTCCAGACATAGCCAGGCGCGATCGCATTTACGGTGATGCCGTCCTGCGCCACTTCCAGCGCCACCGTCTTGGTCAGGCCGGCGATGCCGTGCTTGGCCGAGACATAGGCCGACTTGAACGGCGAGGCGACCAGCGCATGCGCCGAAGCCGTGTTGATGATTCGGCCCCATTTGCGGCTCTTCATGCCGGGCACCGCCGCCTTGATGGCGTAGAAGGCGGCCAGAAGGTTGATGCGGATGATGGCTTCCCACTTGTCGTCGGGAAATTCCTCGATCGGCGCGACATGCTGGATGCCGGCATTGTTGACCAGGATGTCGAGGCTGCCGAACGCCGCCTCGGCCTCGTGGATCATGGCGGTGACTGCGGCGCCGTCCATCATGTTGGCGCCCGAATAGCGGCACTTGACGCCGAAATCCTTTTCGATGCCGGCCCGCTCCTGCTCGATCGCCGCCGCGTCGCCCAGGCCGTTGATGGTGACGTTAGCGCCCTCCGCGGCGAAGGCACGGGCGATTGCAAGGCCGATGCCGCTGGTCGAGCCGGTGACGAGCGCATTCTTCGAAGACAGGGAAACCATGGGAGATCTCGCAAGAGGTGGGAGGGACTTATCAACGCAACGAGTTGGGAGAGCAGATAGTTGGTGCAATGCAGCACGACAATGGCACGGCCATGTGTCGGCTCGATTACAGCGCGGCAGCGCCATTTGCCGGCTCCGTGGCCGCATGTCGCCGGGCTGACACGGCACTGTCATGCTGCCATGCAACATATTTGCCAGCGCATTCGCGCGGGTCATTTCACAGCTTACTGGGGCACCAGCCATGGAAATCGCCGATGTCGTGAAGCGCGCCTATGCCATGCCGCTCACCAACCCTTCCTTCCCGCCCGGCCCTTATCGTTTCTTCGACCGCGAATACATCATCATCACCTACCGCACGACGCGCGAAGCGATGGAAGCCGTCGTGCCGGCGCCGCTCGAGATAGACGAGCCGCTGGTCAAATACGAATTCATCCGCATGCCGGACTCGACCGGTTTCGGCGACTACACCGAGACCGGCCAGGTCATCCCGGTGCGCTACAAGGGCCAGCACGGCGGCTACGTGCATTCCATGTATCTCGACGACGACGCGCCGATCGCCGGCGGCCGCGAGCTCTGGGGTTTCCCGAAAAAGCTCGCCAACCCCAAGATCGTGCATGAGGGCGAGGTGGTGGTCGGCACATTGCATTATGGCAGCGTGCTCTGCGCCACCGGAACCATGGGCTACAAGCACCGCGAAGCCGACCACGACCAGGTGCTCGCCTCGCTCGCCGCGCCCAACTTCCTCATCAAGATCATCCCGCATGTCGACGGCAGCCCGCGCATCTGCGAGCTGGTCCGCTACTACCTCACCGACATCACGCTGAAGGAAGCCTGGACGGCACCCGCCGCGCTCGACCTTCGGCCGCATGTCATGGCCGATGTCGCCAAGTTGCCTGTGCTCGACATCGTCTCGGCCGTTCACTTCACCGCCGATCTGACGCTGGGTCTCGGCGAAGTCGTGCATGATTATCTCGCGGACCGCGGCCGATCGGCTGCCGGCGCGAAGGAGCTGGAGAAAGCCGGTGCTTGAGCGTACCCGCAACAAGGCGGCCGCCGCCACCATCCAGGAAATCACTGCGCAATATGACCGCATCGCCCTGGTCTTCCAGGGCGGCGGCGCGCTCGGCGCCTATCAGGCAGGGGTCTATCAGGCGCTTGCCGACGCCGGCTGCGAGCCGACCTGGCTTTCCGGCGTCTCGATCGGCGCCATCAACGCCTCGATCATCGCTGGCAACGAGCCGAGCCGCCGCCTGCAGCGGCTGGAGCAGTTCTGGCAGACGATCTCGGGCCGCAAGATCTGGGCCTATACGCCCGAAGGCGACATCTATCGCGATATCCGCAACCAGACCTCGTCATTGATGACCATGACGATGGGCCAGCCGGGCTTCTTCAAGCCGCGCAGCCCGAACCCCTGGTTCCAGCTGTCGGGAGCCGAAGGCGCCACCAGCTTCTACGACACCGCCGAGCTCAAGGACACGCTGGAGAGCCTGATCGACTTCGACGTGCTGAACGACGGCAAAAAGCGCTTGAGCGTCGGCGCGGTCAATGTCAGGACCGGCAACTTCGTCTATTTCGACACCGACAAGGTGCGCATCGGGCCGGAGCACATCATGGCGAGCGGCGCGCTGCCGCCGGCCTTCCCCTCGATCCGCATCGAAGGCGAGTATTACTGGGACGGCGGCATCGTCTCCAACACGCCGCTGCAATATCTGCTCGACCAGGAGGAGGACCGCTCCTCGCTGGTGTTCCAGGTCGATCTGTTCAGCGCCCGCGGCGTGCTGCCGCGCGGCTTGGCCGACGTCCTGTCGCGCCACAAGGACATCATGTATTCCAGCCGCACGCGCCAGAACACCGACAACTTCCAGCGCATCCATGCGCTCAAGATGAAGCTGCTCGACGCGCTGAAGCGCGTGCCGCCGGACCAGCTCAAGGACGGCGAGAGGGAACTGATAGCCGACTATTCCGACGCCGGCGTCGTCAACATCGTCCACCTGATCTACCAGCACAAAGGCTATGAAGGCCACGCCAAGGATTATGAGTTCTCGGGCACCTCGATGCGCGAGCATTGGGAGATGGGGCTGGAAGACACCGAGCGCACGCTGCGCCACAAGAAGTGGCTGATGCTGCCCGACAATGCCGACGGCGTCACCATCCACGACCTGCATCGCGAAGACCCAACCTGACAAGTTGTACCCGCCCGGGCCGTTTCGAGATCCGGGTGCCTGGACCGATAGGCATCCTAGAACTTGAGATCGGCGCCGGCTCGCAGCAGCAGCCAATAGAACAAGCCCGTCGCGCCACCCGCAAGCAGCATCGCCAGCAGGAAGCCGCCATGGGTGTGGGTCAGCGGCAGTCCTTCGGTGTTCATGCCGAAGATGCCGACGATCAGCGTTCCCGGCAGGAGCAGCGCGCTCATCACCGCCAGCGCCTTCAGGCTGCGGTTGGATTCGTCCGCCAACTCGGCCGCGACCTCTTCCTGCAGCAGCCTTGCCCGGTCGTTGACCATGACGACTTCGCGGTCGAGCCTTTTGAGGCGTGCCGACAGCTTGCCCAATATCTCGTGGGCGCCCGCCGACAGCTCCCAGCCGGCACGGTTCTCGTCCAGGAACAGCGCCACCTGCGCCGAGATCGGACGGTGCAGCGAGACGGTTAGGCGACGCACGTCCTTGATCCGGCGGCGCTCGTCGGCCAGCCGCTCGGTGACCAGATGATCCTCGACCTCGTCCAACTGCTTCGTCGCCCGCGCCAGGCGTTCGCTAGCGCTCCTGCAGAAGGCGAGCACGATCGCTGCGAACAGCTCGAAGGCCGAGGCGGGCTTGAATCCTTCCGAAAGCGTCTTGTTGACGTCCTCGACGGCGGCCAGCGAATGGCGCCGGCCGGTCACCAGCAACCGATCCGTCACGGCGAAATGCAGTCGGCCGATGGTGGTCGACCTCCGTCCGATCTCGCCATGCAGATCGGCGGCGATGCCGTGCACGACACCCTTTTCATGCGCCAGCGCCATGCTGTCCTCATGGCCTTCGAGGATCGCATGCGCCGATTGCGGCAGCGCGCAGGCATGGCTGATCCAGGAATGGGCGCGCTGGTCGATAAGGTCGACATGCAGCCACACCCAGCCATCCGGCTCGGCAAGGACCGCCTCGATATCCTTTGGCGCGATCGGCTCGGCCGGTGCATCGGCTTTGCCGCGATAGGCCCATATCAGGCCGGGCGCATGGTGCCGGCTGTCGTCCCAGGCAAGCAGCGTCAGATGTGATGCGTCATTCATGGCTGCCACTCAATCACATGCTGAAAAAGCAAGACGGCGCCGAAACCGGCGCCGTCGATGTTGCCGATCAGGCATGAACCGCCGCTCAGAAAACGTGGCGGAGGATCACGAACAGCACGAAGGCCAGCGCGATCGAGCAGGGCAGCGTGAGCACCCAGGCCAGCAGCAGGTTGCGCACGGTCGACCACTGCAGGCCGGAGCCGTTCGCCGCCATGGTGCCGGCGACGCCGGACGACAGCACGTGCGTCGTCGACACCGGCAGGCCGAAACGGTCGGCCATGCCGATAGTGATCATCGCGACCAGCTCGGCGGCGGCGCCCTGGCCATAAGTCAGGTGGCTCTTGCCGATCTTCTCGCCGACGGTGACGACGATGCGCTTCCAGCCGACCATGGTGCCGAGGCCGAGCGCCAGCGCCACGGCGATCTTCACCCACAGCGGAATGAACTTCGTCGCGTTGTCGACCGCCTTGTGGTAGTCGGTCACCGCCTTGAGATCGGCGTCCTGCATCGGCAGCAGCTTCTTCTTGTCGATCAGCTTCAGCGCTTCGCCGATCAGATAGATGTCGTTGCGCGCGTTGCTGACCAGATCGGTCGGCACGTTGTCAACCGAGGCGTAAGGCTGCAGCCCGGCGGTGGTGTTGTGGATATAGGTCTGCAGCGCGATCGTAGTCTGATCGTTCCAGCTCTTGCTGCGCACGGCCTCCTGCACGGCAGCCTTGGCAGCATTGGCATCGGCGACTGTAACGCCAGGCTTGACGTACTTGCCCAGAGCCTGCTCGACAGACACCGAGGCCGACTTGTAGGCGTCGAGATAGTTGATGTCGGGCGTGCGGTTGAGCGCGTAAGCCGTCGGCACCACGCCGATCAGGATCAGCATGATCAGTCCCATGCCCTTCTGGCCGTCATTGGAGCCGTGCGCGAAGCTGACGCCGGTGCAGGTAAAGATCAGCAGGGCACGGATCCACCATGGCGGCGGCGCATTGCCCTTCGGCGCTTCGTAGAGCGCCGGATTGCGCACCAGGAGCTTCATGGCATAGAGCAGGATGGCGGCGGCGAAGAAGCCGACGATCGGCGAGACCAGCAAGGTGATGCCGACATTGGTCGCCTGCCCCCAGTCGACGCCGCTGGTGGCGCTTCCGGCCGGGGCCATGAACTGGTTGGCGAGGCCGACGCCGATGATCGAGCCGACCATCGTGTGCGAACTCGAAGCCGGCAGGCCGAGGAACCAGGTGCCGAGGTTCCACAGGATGGCCGCGACCAGAAGCGCGAACACCATGGCGAAGCCGGATGACGAGCCGACCTGCAGGATGAGCTCGACCGGCAGCAGCGACAGGATGCCGAAGGCCACCGCGCCGCTCGAGGTCAGCACCCCGAGGAAATTGAAGACGCCCGACCACATGACGGCGAATTCGGCCGGCAGCGAGCGCGTGTAGATGACGGTGGCGACCGCGTTGGCGGTGTCGTGAAAGCCGTTGACGAACTCGAAGCCCAGCGCGATCAGAAGGGCGATGCCGAGCAGGATCCAGGGCACCGTCTTGGCGATGGCCAGATCTTGGCTGAGCGCATAGCCGACATAGACGATGCCGACGAGCACCAGCACGCCGAAAGCCGGCAGGAACCATTTGGCACCGCCCGATTGTTCCAGGGGATGATCCGGTCTCGGGATCCCCGCCTCACTCGAAACTACGTCCACCATTGTCCCACTCCTTTTGCATTGCAGCAAAGAACCGGGGAGAACGCTATGTCCCTAGGATGAAGCTGGTGTGACGCTCTTAACCGTTTGGTCACCACCAAACCGCTTGGTCACTACCAAACTGTTTGGTCACTACCAAGCCGTTTGGTCGCCACCAAACTGTTTGGTGAGCTATCCGGCTATCTTCAGGAGCGACGACACCAGAAGCCTGCGCTCGTCTTCGGACAGCACGTCTGAATCAAACAGGTTCATGCTGCGCATCCCCTCAATGGCGAGATAGCAGACCAGCAGCGAGCCGAGGTCGTCCGTCTCTCCTTTCAGCCGTTCGAACAGCTGGCGCTTGAAGGCCTTGATCGGCGTCAGAAAATCGGGATCTTCGGCGATCGCCGAGAACATCCACGACGCCGAGGGTTTCGGCCGCTCGCAGTCGTCGGCCGACAGCTTGATATAGGCTGAGAGGACGCTCTCGTGACCGGCCTCGGTGGCGCGCGTTTCCAGCGCCTTCTGGAAATCGCTGAGATAGCTTTCGACCAGGCCCTGCATCAGCTTGGCCTTGGTCGGAAAATTATAGAGCAGGCCGCCTTTCGATACTCCGGCGCGGCTGGCGACCGCCTCGAGCGACAGGCTTCCCGGACCAGCCTCGCGCGCCACATCGGCGGCGGCGGCAAGTATCTTCTCGCGTGAGTTCGCCCTGGGTACTCTCATTGCTTCCCCTACATTAGCCTAGGCGGAATTGACAAGACCGTCCAGCCGGTACAGTAAGGCGCGCCATTTGAAATCGGGACTTATCGTCGATATGTGTCCCGGCATCGATTGTTTTTGCCGGCTGCCGGCTCGAGGGGACTGCCCGTGAAGCGCTTTTTCGTCATCGCCGGATTCTTGCTGCTGCTTGCCCTGGTATGCGTCGGCATCGTTGGCTTCAACTTCATGCGCGATGCCGGCATCAAGCAGTATTTCGCCACCATGAAGCCGCCGGCCGCGACGGTCTCGACAGTGACGGTCAAGCCATCGGTATGGACCCCCGGCATCGAGGCCATCGGCACCGTCAACGCCATGCGCGGCGTCGATCTCACCCTCGAGACGAGCGGCATCGTCAGGGACATCCTTTTCCACGCCAACCAGAAGGTTGCCGCCGACGCGGTGTTGGTGCAGCTCGACGATGCCGTCGAAAAAGCCGATCTGGTGGCGCAGAAGGCGCAGGCCGCCTCGGACCAGGCGGCGCTGACCCGCGCGATCGAATTGCAGCGGCGCGGCGTCGGCACCGACGCAACGCTTGACGCCGCGCGTGCCGCGGCGGATGCCTCGGCCGCGCAAGTCAACAAGCTGCAGGCGGTGCTCGATCAGAAGCAATTGTCCGCGCCATTCGGCGGCACGGTCGGTATCCCGAAGATCGACATCGGCCAGTATCTGGCGCCAGGCAACGCGGTGGTGACGATCCAGGACCTGGACACGATGCGGGTCGACTTCACTATACCCGAACAGCAGCTGCCGCTGCTCAAGATCGGCCAGACCATCAAGCTCGGCACCAATCTCGCCGACATGTCCTTTGCCGGCTCCATTCGCGGCATCGACCCCAAGATCGATCCCGCCAGCCGGCTGGTCTCGATTCGCGGCGAGGTCGCCAATCCGGAAGGCAAGCTGACGCCTGGCCAGTTCGTCCAGATCCGTGTCGAGCTGCCGCAGGAAAACAATGTCATCTCCGTGCCGCAAACGGCGGTGACGACCAGCCTCTATGGCGACTATGTCTTCGTGGTCGAGCCGGCGAAGCCCGCTGCCGCTGCTGCGCCGGCGAAGCCGGATGAGCAGAAGGCCGGCGCCGACAAGGCGGCCGGCGATGCCGCCAAACCGCAGGCGGACGCCACCAAGCCAGCCGACAACGCCGCAAAGCCGACGGATGCGAAGCCGGCCGACAAAGCGGCCGGCGACGCCGCCAAGCCGGCCGAGGCCGCGCAGCAGCCTGCGCTCACCATCTCGCAGGTCTTCGTCAAGCTCGGCCGCCGCAACAACGGCATGGTCGAGATCGTCGAGGGCCTCAAGGACGGCGACCAGGTCGTCACGGCCGGCCAGAACCGGCTCTTCAACGGCATGTCGGTTGCCGTCGACAACACCATCGACCCCAGCAAATCGGCGAACAAACAGGTTCAGCAATGAGCTTTTCCGACCTTTTCATCCGCCGGCCCGTGCTGTCGACGGTGCTGGCCTGTCTGATCCTGCTGCTCGGTTTCCAGGGCATCTTCGGCCTGTCGATCCGTCAGTATCCCAAGGTTGACGAGACGGCGATCACCATCACCACGGCCTATCCCGGCGCCAGCGCCGACCTGATCCAGGGCTTCATATCGGCCCCGATCGCGCGCGCCGTCGCCTCGACCGAAAACATCGACTACGTCACCTCGTCCAGCCGTCCGTCCTCGAGCACGGTCACGGTGCAGATGAAGCTCGGCTCCAATCCGGACGTCGCGCTGGCAGAGGTGCTGTCCAAGGTCCAGGGCGTGCGCGGCACCTTGCCGGACGCCTCCAAGGATCCGGTCATCGTCAAAGGCACCGGCCAGCAGTTCGCGATGATGTACATCTCGATGCAGAACCCGAACATGACGAAGGAGCAGCTCACCGAATATATCGAGCGCGTCATCCGGCCTCGCATCTCGACCGTGGAAGGTGTCGCCGACGTCCAGATCTTCGGCGCCCAGGAATATTCCATGCGCGTCTGGATCGACCCGATCAGGCTTGCCGCCCGCGGCGCCACCGCCGTGGACGTGCTGACCGCGATCAACAACTCGAACTTCCTGTCGGCGCCCGGCAACACCCAGAACGAATATGTGGTCTCCTCGATCACCGTCCATTCGACCCTGCAGACGCCCGAGGCCTTCGCCCAGCTCCCGATACGCTCGACGGATGGCCAGGTGGTGCGCCTGCGCGATGTCGCGCATGTCGAGCTCGGCGCGAAAAACACCGACACCAGGGTGAGCTTCAACGGCAAGCCGGGAACCTTCCTGGCCATCTTCCCAACACCTGCGGCCAACCCGCTGACGACCGCCGCCGCGGTCACCCGGCTCGTGCCGCAGATCCAGGATACGCTGCCGAAAGGCATGACGATCGAGGTCGTCTACGACGCGACCGGCCAGATCAGCGCCTCGATCGAGGAAGTGTTCAAGACCATCGGCGAGGCGGTCGCCATCGTCATCGTGGTCATCCTCCTGTTCCTGGGCTCGTTCCGCTCGGTGATGATGCCGATCGTGACGATCCCGCTGTCGCTGATCGGCGTCTGCTTCATCCTGTTTGCGGTCGGTTATTCGATCAATCTTCTGTCGCTGCTGGCCATGGTGCTGGCGATCGGCCTTGTCGTCGACGACGCCATTGTGGTGGTTGAGAATATCCACCGCCACATGGAGGAAGACGGCATGTCGCCGATGCAGGCGGCCTTCAACGGCATGCGCGAGATCGCGACGGCCATCGTGGCGATGACCATCACTCTGGCCGCCGTGTTCGCTCCGCTTGCCTTCACCGGCGGCCTCACCGGCGCGCTGTTCCGCGAATTCGCGGTGACGCTGGCCGGCTCGGTGGTGCTGTCGGGCGTCATCGCCATGACCATCACGCCGATGATGTCCGCACGCCTGCTGAAGCCGGGCCAGAACGGCCGCTTCCAGCGGATCGTCGACGGCACCTTCAGCCGCGTCGAGCGCGTCTACGAACGGGCGGTCACCGCTTCGCTCAGGAACCGCCCGGTGACGCTGATCATCGTCGTCGCCCTCGTCGCGCTGACCGGCTTCATGTTCACCAAGACCTCGACAGAGCTGGCGCCGGAAGAAGATCAGGGCTTCCTGCTCTCGATCGTCACCGCGCCGCGCTATGCGACATCGGATTACACCGAGGCCTACGTCAACCAGATGCTTGGCCTGGTGAAGGACATTCCAGAGACCAGGGCGCAATTCTCCGCCGTTGCCTTCGGCGGCGCGACCAACGGCGCCTTCGTCGGCTTCGCCTTCAAGGACTGGGCAGAGCGCAAGCGCGGTTCGAAGGAGCTCCAGGCCGACATCCAGGGACGCCTCGCCAAGGTCGCCGGCGTCGAAGCCTTCGTCTTCGCGCCGCCGACGCTGCCCGGCTCCGGCGGCGGCCTGCCGATTTCCATGGTGGTGCGCTCCACCGGAGCTCCCTCGGAGGTCTTCGAGCAGGCGGAGAAGATCAAGAGCAAGGCGCAGGCCTCCGGCCGCTTCATCGTCGTGCAGAACTCGATGTCCTACGATGCGCCGCAGGTGACCGTCACGATCGACCGCGAGCGCGCGGCAGCATTGAACCTGCCGATCGCCGATATCGGCAACACGCTGACGCTGCTTGTGGGCGGCTCCGAAGTGGCGCAGTTCGACCGCGACTCCAACAGCTACGACATCATCCCGCAGGTGCCGCAGGAATTCCGCGACAATCCCGACAAGCTCGGCGAGTATTTCGTGCGCAGCGTCGACGGCAAGATGGTGCCGCTGTCGGCGGTCGTGAAGATCTCGACCAATGCCTCGCCGGCGGCCATCGAGCAGTTCAACCAGCTGAACTCCTCGACGATCTCGGCCTTGCCTCTGCCCGGCGTGACCACCGGCGACGGCCTGAAGGTGCTGGAGGATCTCGCTAAGGAGACCCTGCCCGACACCTTCTTCGTCGACTATTCCGGCCAGTCGCGGCAGGAGAAGGAACAGGGCAACACCATCCTGATCGCCTTCGCGGCGGCGGTGATCGTCATCTACTTGGTGCTGGCGGCCCAGTTCGAGAGCTTCCGTGATCCGCTTATCATCATGATGGCTGTGCCGCTGTCGATCTTCGGCGCGATCGTGCCGCTCAACATCGGCCTGGGGACGCTGAACATCTACACCCAGGTCGGCCTGATCACACTGATCGGCCTGATTACCAAGCACGGCATTCTGCTGGTGGAATTCGCCAACCAGCAGCGTGAAATCCATGGCATGCGGCGCCGCGACGCCATCATCGCTTCGGCCAAGGTGCGCCTGCGGCCGATCCTGATGACCACGGCGGCAATGGCGCTCGGCGTCGTGCCGCTGATCGTCTCCAGCGGCGCCGGTGCAGCCGCGCGCTATTCGATGGGGCTGGTCATCTTCACCGGCATCCTTGTCGGCACCATGTTCACGCTCTTCGTCGTGCCGATGTTCTACACCTTCATCGCCAGCAAGGACCTGCCGCATCTCGCCGAGAAGCCCGATCCGAATCTGATGCCGGCGCTGCCGAGCTGAGACGGCAACCGAAGCGAAAAAAACAAAAGAGGCCGGAAAATTCCGGCCTCTTTTGTTGGCGGCTGCCTCACAGCTTCGCGATCTTGGAAGGCGGCAACCTGCCTGCTACTCTTACCCAGCCGGTTACTTTGGCCAAGCCTTACTTGACAATGACGATGCTGGTGTTGCCGGGGCCGAACACCTCGACCAACTGATAGAAATCGGCCGCTGCATCGGGATGCAACCGCACGCAGCCATGCGAAGCGGGACGGCCGAGACGGCTGATGGCATAGGTGGCGTGGACGGCGTAGCCGCCGCTGAAAAACACCGAATGCGGCATCGGCGCGTTGTCGTATTTTTTCGAATACCACATCTCATGCAGGCGGGTCGGCTTGAACGAGCCGGTCGGCGTGATGTGCCTTTTGTCGCCGGTCGACACCTTCCAGGTGTAGGTCGGACGGCCATCGACCGTGACTTCCATGATCTGCTGCGACAGCGAAACCTTGGCGACGATCTGGTTGGCGTGGGCGGCGTTGCCGGCGCCGAAGAGCAGCGCCGCGCCAGTGAGCGCGGCGGCGGTGATGTTGATGAGCTTGGCGGAATTGGCGCAGTGCATGACGATCCCTCTGTTTTTTGCCGTTGTGTCCGGCTTCAATTTCGATGGGCTCTTATCGTGCTCGTCCGTTTCAGACCTATTTCGCTTGATGCTCGTTTCTGTTTCGAATTCGTTTCCACAAATTAACAACGGGACCAGTTGAACGATACCGCGGATCTCTTCGAGACGTGGCGGTCAGGCGTCGTACAATCGGCTTAAGCCAAAAACGAAAGTTCATTTCGTCCGCATATGAAAGACTTGGGCTCATTTTCGAAACCGACTTGCAACAAAGTGCGTCTCCGGCGGCATGATTTGGATACAGGCCGGCGTCAGATTTGACGCAACGGGAACAGACATCCGCAAACGAAAGTGGGCAGGAAATCGAAACTCCGCTCCTGGCTTCCCAGGATCAGCGTCGCGGCGATCGTGCTCGGCGGCGCCGGCTCGGTAGCAAGCCGGCGACGACGCTGGCGGCGATGACTTCCGGCGAGGTTTCGACGCTGCACATGGCTCTGTTCATCGCCACGGTCTGGATTTTGTGCAGCCTGCGCGTCCACCGGCTGAAGGCCTTCTGGCGGGTCGGCCTCCGGTTGATGAGGACGCGCGGCCCCTCCGGCTACTTGCTGCCGAGAGGACCGAAGGCCCGCGCCGCAGCGGGGGGCTCCGTCAGCGGCGCGGGCGCTTCGGGAGTTTCCTGAAGCACCGACGATTTCGAGATTGGGGATTTGAAGAGATGAAGACGAAATTTGCCGCCTCGGTGCTTTCCGCGCTGCTTTACGCGCAGGGTTTGCTGGGCTTTGCCGCTCTTGCGACTGTATTGCTAAAGGAGCGCGCCCAGGCCGGGATAACAGTCAGCGCGAACGTTCCAACTGGACCCTCGGTTATCGTCGTGCGCTGAACGCCAGGCGTTGTCGGACCCAGAATGACCACCGCTTTGGGGAATCCGATGCTCAAAAGCCTCGCTGATCAAAGCTTACTCGTTGCGTGGAACCGGCGGATCGAAACGATAGCCGGCGCCCCTGATGGTGGTGATGGTCTCGGTGTCGAGCTTGCGGCGCAGCCGCACGATGCGCGAATCGATCGAACGGTCGAATGCGTCGGCATTCTCGGCCGGCGCCGCGGCAATGATGTCGTCGCGCGTCAGCACCTTGCGCGGGCTGGCCAGGAACAGCTTGAGCAGCGCCACCTGGCCCGGGGAAAGCTGCTCCTCCGCGCCCGAGCGATGCATCACCATGGCCGACCGCAGGTCGACGGTGGCGTTTTCCAGCACGATCAGCTCGCCGCCGGCCCTGCCGCGTCTCATCAGCAGGCCGCCGATGCGCGCGGCAAGCTCGCGCACGTTGAGCGGGCTTTCGATGACGTCGGCGGCACCCAGCTCGAGCGCCAGCACCTTGTCGACGAGGTCGCGCGGCCGGCAGATCAGGATGAAGTCGGGACCGCCCTCGCCACCCCCGCCCTGGCTGCTGTAACGCCTGAGCAGTTCGCGGCCCTCGGCCTGGGTGACGTCGTCGCCGACGACCACGACATCGATGCCGCCGGCCGAAAGCAGCGTCTCCGCCTCCCAGGGCTGGCGCGCCTGGCGCACATCGTGCCCGCGCCGTTCGAGATGGTCGGCGAGATTTTTGGCCACCACCTCGGCGACGGACACAAGCGCAATGACGGATCGTGCGGCCATTTTCTTCACCCCGCCACAGGCAACTCGAGATGAGTGCTGGACATCATGTTTATACCCAATCTACTTTCCGCTGAAAGCGGGAGCGAGCGCGTCGTGAAGGCACGTATCATCGTCGTCGAGGACGAACCGGATCTGAGGGAGGCTGTGGCCGAATATCTCGGCGCCAGCGGCTATGACGTCGTGACGGCCGAGAATGCGGCCGCCGCGCGCGCGCTGTTCGAGGCGCAGTCCTTCCACCTCGCCATTCTCGACATCGCCATGCCTGGCGAGGACGGGCTGTCACTCGGCCGCTGGCTGCGCTCGAAAACGCAGATCGGCGTCATCTACGCCACGGCCGCCGGCACCGCGCTCGACCGCATCGTCGGGCTGGAGCTCGGCGCCGACGATTATATCGTCAAGCCGTACGAATTGCGCGAGGTGCTGGCGCGGGTGCGCAGTGTGCTGCGCCGCGTGCCGCAGCCGGCCGAGCTGCAGCCGGCGAAGGCCGAAACCAGCAATCGCCGCTTCGTGAATTTCGGCGGCTTTCAGGCCGATTTCGACGGCCGTCTGGTCATCGGCGCCAATGGCGCGGTCATCGAGATGGCCAAGAGCGAGTTCGACGTGCTCGAGGTTTTTCTTACCCGCGCCAACCGGCTTCTGACGCGAGCGGCGATTTCGGAAGCGATCGGCTTCGTCGAGGATCCGGAATCCTCGCGCGCGGTCGACATCCGCATCATGCGGTTGCGAAAGAAGATCGAGGCCGACCCCGCCAATCCGAAATTCCTGCGCACGGTGCGCGGCGAAGGCTATATCTTCTCGCTGCCGAGCGGCGACGCCAACTAGAGCATTCCGGGAATGGCGTGAAACGGCTAGGCTCGGCGCCTTGGCCGTAGCCTTCCGTCCGGAATTGCGTCAAAACAAAGCGGTAGAGCGGTTCGCCGTTTCCGTGGAACGAAGGGACGCTCTGAACGACCGACGTCCGGGCCTTGGATGACCATGACTGCTGATGCAGCACGCACCGATACGAATGGCTCGCGTCCGGGCGGCGCCGCCATGGCGGCTGTCCATGTCGTGCGCCGCCTGCGCGAGGCAGGCGACTGGCAGCGCGAGATGGACGACATACTGGGGACGATGTGCCGCAAGATGGATTGCCAGCGCGGCATTCTCTTCCGCCTGCGTGAATTGCCGGGCGAAGGCTTCGCCCAGTCCGTCGCCGCTTATTGGATCGACCCTGATTTCGGCGGCGAGCTGGCCTCGCCTACGGTGATCATGCAGTCGATCATCAACTCGGACTCGCTGCTGGAGCAGTTGCAGGAAGACGAGCGGCAAGGCAAGATTTTCTCCGGCCACACGCGCGACCTCGACGGCTTCCTGCGAGCCGATTTCGAGAAGCAGAACATCAAGTCGTTCCTGTCCGTCTCCGTGTTCGCGCATGGCCACCTTTGGGGCACGCTGGCCATCAATGACTGCATCGCCGAGCGCGAATGGACGGATGAGGAAGAAGCGACGCTGCACATCATCGCTTTGGCGATCGGCGACGCCATCGAGCGCTCGCCATCGGAGGCGCATGCCAGTGAAGTGATCCGCCGCACCATGCTGCAGGCCTCACTGGACGCCATAATCGTCATCGACGAGACGGGTTCGATCATCGAATTCAATCCGGCCGCCGAGAAGATGTTCGGCTTCCAGCGCAGCGCAATCCTGGGCAAGGACCTGCTCGATACCATCGTTCCGCTATACTACCGCAAAGGCTATGCCTCCGGCGCCGAATACATGGCCGGCCGCGGCGCGCCGATGGTCGGCCAGCGGCTGGAGACTGTCACGCAGAACGCTGCCGGCGAGATTTTCCCGATCGAGCTGACGGCGACCGAGATGCGCGTTGCCGACCGCCGCCTGATCTTCGGCTCGATCCGCGACCTGCGCGAAAAACTGCAGGCCGAGGAAGAGATCAACCGCCAGCGCGAGAAGCTGCACCAGAACGAGAAGATGGCGGCGATGGGCTCGCTGCTTGCCGGCGTCTCGCATGAGCTCAACAACCCGCTGGCGGTGGTTGTGGCGCAGTCGACGCTGCTGCACGAATTCGCCGGTGATCCGCAGACCAAGGTCCGCGCCGAGAAGGTGCGCGCCGCCGCCGAGCGTTGCGGCCGCATCGTCAAGAGCTTCCTGTCGATGGTGCGCCTGCACCCGACCGAGCAGGCCGAGACCGATCTCAACCAGGTGGTGCGCTCGGCGCTCGAAGTCACCGCCTATGGCGCGCGCTCCAGCGGCATCATCATCGACACCGATTTCGCCGGCGGGCCGCTGCTTGCAATGGCCGACGCCGACCACGTCACGCAGGTCGCGGCGAACTTTCTCATCAACAGCCAGCATGCGCTTGCCGGCATCGCCGGCGAGCGGCGCATCAAGGTGCGGACGTTCCGCAACGAGCACGGCAATCCGGGCTTCTCCGTCGAGGACAACGGCCCGGGTATCCCCGCGGCGATCCGCTCGCGCATCTTCGAATCCTATTTCACCACGAAGCCGGTCGGCGTCGGCACCGGCATCGGCCTGTCGATCTCGAAATCGATCGTCGAGCGTCACAAAGGCAACATCTGGTTCGAGGAGGTCGAGCCGCAAGGTGCGCGCTTCGTCGTGCAGTTGCCGGCGATCGCGGGCGGCAGCGCCGCGCCCGGCGAAGGTCCGGCGCGTTCGAGCGGGCTGCGCCATGCACTGGTGATCGACGACGAGCCGGACGTCGCCGGCTCGTTGTCCGACATACTCGAACTGATGGGCGTGAAGTCGCGCGTCGTGGCAAGCTGGACATCGGCGGCTGACGTGTTGAACGGTTATATGCCGCCGGACATCGTCTTTTCCGATCTGCGCATGCCGGGCATCAGCGGCATTGCGATCTACCGCGAACTGCTTTCTCAGCGGCCCGCGCTGGCGCAGCGCTTCGTGCTGGTCACCGGCGATCTGATCGGCGCCAAGGCGGAAATCGAAGCGCTGCCGCCGCAGCAGCGCCCGCACATCCTGGAAAAGCCATTCTCGACGCTCGACGTCCGCGGCATCCTCTCGACCATTGCCGACGAAGCCGCCGCCGACAACAGCGCCCACATCTGAGCAGGTTAGCCTGGGACCACCAGGTAGGCGGAATGTAAACCTAAACTCGCCGTCGCCGGCTTCGTCGAGATTCAGGTCAGGCTGAGTCGAAAATGGTGACTTCCGAGAACCGGAACGGAACGTACTTTAAGTACGTGAGTACCGGAAGCACAGGAAGTCGCCATTTGCAGACCAGCCTCACCTGAATATCGACGGAGCCGAAAAAAGAGGCTCCCAACCGATTTCCACGGCGGGAGCCTGACTGGAGCGCAGGAGGGCGCGCTCAGGGGAGGTCTTAAAAAACGTTCGGCGTGTTGGTGAGCGGCGCGGCGTTGGCGATCATGCGCACAGCGCGCTCCCTGTGCTGGCCGGACTGTTCGGCGATGGCGCGCAGGCACTCAAGGCTCTCGGCGCCCCAGTTCTGACCCTTGCAGGCAAAGTCGATCGTGGATTCCGGCAGACGGGCGGTCTTGAGCGTGGTCTGCGCGCCCTCGACGACATTGGCCGGCGGATTGATCGAGGCGAAAGCCGGCCCTGAGGCAGGCGCGGCCAACATAGCAACAAAGGCGCAGGCGCCGATCAGCATGAACATCGCCATCGGATGGTCGCTGGCACGCTGCCGCAGCGCAAGCTTCGGCCGGCGGTCATTGCGTTCCGGGGCGGCCAGGCGGCGATTGGCATCGGCGGCGCGAACTTTCGCAAACATCGGTTGTTCCCTTCGTTGTCTTTCTTTTTGCTATGAAACGAACATAATCGCACCAGGTAACTGCCGGATGGTCGGCGATGATTGCCTGTGTAACAGGATTGAAACAAACCCCGGACGCGCCTGCGTTCCCATTCCGAGGCAACCATTCGTGCGGCCGTCGAAATGGTCAGCGCAGATATGCGCCTGCCGCGCCGGCCCGACTGTAAACAGCCTCACACAGCAACGCCTGAATCGAGCGCTCCGCCGCTGTCTACGTACGCCCGTGACCGTCGAAACAGGCCTTCTCCGAGACGGGTATCCGCCTTCTGAATTGCCGTTCCGCTTCCTCGATTAAGACCCGGATTTTCCGGGATTTTTCCAACTCGGGCGGGGCCGGATTTGCCGCCATGGAATTTTCACATTTCCACAAGCCATTGCATTTCAATGCAAAATATGCTTATATTGAATGAGCATTCAACAAAAAGCAGAGCATATCCATGAACCCGCACCTCCGTGACGTGGCGATCCCCAACGATTGGGACCGGCGGGGCTTGCCAGGGTGGAGCTACCATTCCAACGCCCTTCTCGAGCTCGAGAAGGAGTACGTCTTCCGCAACCACTGGCAGATCGCCGGCCATGTCTCCGACGTGCCGAATCCGGGCGACTATCTGACCATGGATGTCACCGGCGAACGCGCCCTGATCGTGCGCGGCAAGGACGGCGTCGTGCGCGCCTTCAACAACATGTGCCGCCATCGAGGCAGCCGCGTCGTCGCCGACAGCCAGGGCACCTGCAAGAACGCCCTGGTGTGCCCGTTCCATGGCTGGGTCTATAATCTCGACGGCACGCTGCGCGGTGCTGCCCGTCCGCGCTCCTTTCCCGAGCTCGACAAGACCGAGTTCGGCCTGATGCCGCTCGACCTCGAAATCTGGACGGGCTTCATTTTCATCCGCTTCCGCAAGGGCGGCCCGCAGCCTTTGGTGGCCGAGCTGCTGAAGCCGATCGAGGCCGAGATGGCGCATTACAATGTCGCCGACATGGTCCCGTCCTGGGGCATCTGGACCCAGAAATCGCCGGTCAACTGGAAGTCGGTGCGCGACGTCGACAATGAAGGCTACCACGTCGCCATGGCCCATCCGGCGCTGCAGGACCTCTATGGCGCGACCTATTTCGACGAGCCCTTCATCAACGGCGTGTCGCGGTCCTTCGCCAGCTACAACCCGCATGCCGGGGGGCGCTGGAGCGTTCGCGAGTACATCAAGCTCGGGCCTGAGGCCAGGCATCTGCCGGAACATCTGCGCAAGGCGTGGATCTATTACGGCATCTTCCCCAACAACGCGCTGTCGATCATGCCGGAATCCGTCCAGTTCTATCAGGAGTTCCCGCTGTCGACCGGCGAGACGCTGCTGCGCGGCGCCATCTACCGCTACAAGGACGAGACGCGCCAACAGGCGGCGGCCCGCTACCTCGCCTATCGCATCGACCGCGACACGATGAGCGAGGACGTGCAGCTCTCGGTGTGGTCGAACGAATCCATGCTGTCGGAAGCCTTCGAGGGCTTTTACCTCTCAGACCTCGAATACGGAGTGCGCACCCACCACGACCACCTGCGCAGGCAGATCCCGGTTCTGAACCTGGAGACGGCGCCCGAGGAAAAGGACATGTGGGGATTGAACGACGCGCTGCGGTCGAGGGGGTAGCGCCCTTTTCTTCTCCCCGTGAAACGGGGAGAAGGAAGAGCTAATCATCCCCGCCAGACCCCTTCCTTCCTTAAATCATCCATGGTGCGTGAAATGCCTTCGCGCAGGATCGCCACCATGTCGTCGACCTGCTCGCGGCTGATGATCAGCGGCGGCGACATCACGCACATGTTGATCAGCGGCCGCACCAGAAGCCCGAGCTCGTGGCAATGCGCATCGATGCGTTTGCCCACATTCTTGTCGAGCTGCAGCGGATCCCTGCTGTCGCGGTCGGCGACGCATTCGACGCAAGCCATCAGCCCGACGCCGCGCACCTCGCCGACCAGCGGCAGCTCTTCCAGCGTCTTCAGTCGCGCCTGGAAATAGGGCGCTATTTCGCGCGTGTGGGCTAGCACGCCCTCTTCCAGCAGATCGAGATTCTTCAGCGCGACCGCGCAGCCGATCGGATGGCTGGTGTAGGTGAGCCCATGGCCGAACAGCGCATCCGGATGGTTGGAGCGGCGCAACTCTTCGAGCAGGCGCTCGGAGATGATGACGCCGCCGAGCGGGAAATAGCCCGACGTGACGCCCTTGGCGAAGGTGATCATATCCGGGTCGATGCCGAACACGTCGCCGCAGGCAAAGACATGGCCGAGCCGTCCGAAGCCGGTCACCACCTCGTCCGAGACATAGAGGATGTCGTTCTCGCGGCAGATCTCGCGGATACGCTTGAGATATCCGTCCGGCGGCACGATGACGCCTCCGGAAGCCTGCACTGGTTCGCCGACAAAGGCGCCGATGCGCTCCGCGCCGACGCGCGCGACGGTGTCGCGGAACTGGTCGACCAGGAAATCGGTGAAGACGGCAACGCCCATGTCTTTCGGGCGCCGGAACGGATCCGGCGAGGACAATTTGATCACCAGATGGTCGGCGCCGTCCATCCAGTCGCGGTCACGCGGCCGGCCGTTGAGCGAGGCCGACAGATAGGTCGAGCCGTGATAGGCGCCGCCACGGCTGAGGATCAGCTTCTTCTCCGGCCGTCCGCGCACATTGTTGTAGAACTGCATGAAGCGCAGCGCCGTCTCCACCGCCGAAGAGCCGCCGGTGGTGAAGAAGGTGTGGCTGAGGTCGCCAGGTGCCGCATCGGCGATGCGCCGGGCAAGCTCGGCCGAGGGCGCGTTCATCGTATACCAGGGCGTGTTGTAGGAGAGCGCCATCGCCTGGTCGTACATGACCTTGGCCAGCTCCTCGCGGCGATGGCCGAGATTGATGCACCACATGCCGGCCGGGCCGTCGATGAGGCGCTTGCCGGAAGCGTCGGTGATGTAGATGCCGTCGCCCTCGCCGATCAGCGCGCGCGCCTCGTTGCCGACCGAGCCGGCATAGGGCCAGGGCTGCAAGAGATGGCGCCTGGCGAGCTCGACCGCGTCATCATCGGCGGCATCGATGAGTTCGCTTGCCTTGATCTTGCTTTGAGCCGCCATTTTCGCCTCGCATCGCCAGGGTTGTCAGATTTTCGTCGGGATATCAACGATATGGAAAACCATGGAAATTCGGCTTTTCATCACTTCATTTTGAATATCCGTTCAATCAATATCGCAGAAATAGCGCTTGATTTCAATCGGCGGATGCGCTCATGATGAAAGAAAGCCGGCAAGCCAGGGAGCGATCGCGCTCCAAGCATAATTCGGGAACAGGCAGCCGGCGCCACGAATGGGAAGGCGCATGGCGGGACAGTCCGAGCCAGCTACCGAAATCACGCCCGGAGCGTTGCAATGACGGTTGCCGCGGAAGGGTCGCCCCCGTTGCGCATGGCGGGATTGAGACGAAGTCCCCTTCTGCAATCGGAAGCCGTCCAGGGCTTTGCCCTGATCAGTCCCACCTTCGTCTATGCCCTCATTCTCCTCGTCCTGCCGATCCTGGTCGTCATCGCCCATTCCTTCTGGACCCAGAACTACCTCACCATCGACCACACGTTCACGCTGGAGAATTACCGGATCGCGCTAACCGAGCCGATCTACCGCGACCTGCTCTGGCGCTCGCTCTACATCTCGCTGACCGTCAGCCTGCTCACCGTGGCTCTGGCCTATCCGGTCGCTTATTTTATTTCCTTCCATGGCGGCCGCCACAAGAGCCTGTGGCTGTTCCTCATCACCATCCCGTTCTGGACCAGCTACCTGCTGCGCGTGATGTCGTGGAAGGTGATCCTCGGCTATAACGGCGTGCTCAACTCCGGCCTTATAGGCCTCGGCGTCATCGACGAGCCGTCGACGGCGCTGCTCTACAATTCCACCGCCGTCATCATCACGCTGACCCATGCCTGGGCGACCTTCGCGATCCTGCCGATCTTCGTGTCGCTGGAGAAAGTCGACCGCACCCTGGTCGAAGCGGCGACCGACCTCGGCGACGGGCCGCTGCGCTCCTTCCTGCGCGTCACCCTGCCGCTGTCGGCGCCCGGCGTCATCTCGGCGGCGCTGATCGTCATGATCCCGACCGTCGGCGACTATGTCACGCCGAAGCTCGTCGGCGGCAAGGACGGCGTCATGATCGCCAACGCAATCCAGGCGCAGTTCGGCAAGGCGTCGAACTGGCCGCTGGGCGCGGCGCTCTCCGTCACCACCATGATCATCGTCTCGTTGATGGCCGGCGCCACTGTGCTGGTCTTCCGCGCCCTGCAGAGGCTGGCACGATGACGGCGATCAGACGTTACCTGCCCAGCTGGCTGTCGAGCTACGCCGTGCTCTATCTGCTGTTTCTTTACCTGCCGGTGATCTTCCTGCCGATCTTCTCGATCAACACCGCGGCAACGCCGAAATTCCCGCTCTCGGGCGTGACGCTGCACTGGTATGAAGACCTGCCGCGCACGCCGGCGCTGATCGACGCTACCTGGAACAGCCTCATAGTCGGCGTCTCCGCCTCGATCCTGTCGACGGTGCTCGGCATCCTCGCGGCCCGCTCGATCACCCGCTACCGTTACCCGGGCCGCCGCGCCATCAACGGCCTGATCATGGCGCCGCTGGTGCTGCCGGAGGTGATCGTCGCCATCTCGATGCTGCTGGTCATGCTGCAGCTGGGCTTGAACCTGTCGCTGTTCACCGTGGTGCTTGGCCATGTGCTGGTCTGCATTCCCTATTCGATGACCGTGCTGACCTCCGGTTTCGAGGGTTTCGATCGCAGCCTGGAAGAAGCTTCCGCCGATCTAGGCGAGAGCGCGTTCGGCACTTTCCGGCGCGTGACGTTGCCGATGGTCGCGCCGGCGATCATCTCCAGCCTGCTCGTCTGCTTCACCATCTCGCTCGACGAATTCATCATTGCCTTCTTCCTCACCGGCACCGAGGCGACGCTGCCGATCTACATCTGGGGCCAGTTGCGGTTTGCGGCCAAGCTTCCCGGCGTGCTGGCGCTCGGCACCTTGCTGCTCTTCGCGTCCTTCCTGTTGATGACGATTGCCGAAATCCTGCGCCGCCGCGCGGCGAGACGCACCCAGAACGACGGAGGCCTCTATGCTTGAGCGGGTCCAGTCCGAGCGCACCCAAACCGATCGCACCATGATCGAGATCCGCGACGTTACCCGCAGCTACGGATCGTTCAAGGCGCTGGACAATGCCTCGCTGGCAATCAGGGAGGGCGAGTTCTTCTCGCTGCTCGGGCCTTCCGGCTGCGGCAAAACTACGCTGTTGCGCATGATCGCCGGCTTCGACACGCCGACCAGCGGCTCGATCGTCGTCGACGGCCAGCCGATGGACGGCATTCCCGCCAACCGCCGGCCGACTAACATGGTCTTCCAGAGCTACGCGATCTTCCCGCATCTTAATGTCGAGCAGAATGTCGCCTACGGCCTAAAGCGGCTGAAGCTCGGCGCCGGCGAGGAGAAGCGCCGCGTCGAGGAAGCGTTGGCACAGGTATCGCTGACCGGCCTCGGCAAGCGCCGTGCCACCGAGCTTTCCGGTGGCCAGCGCCAGCGCGTGGCTTTAGCCCGCGCGCTGGTCATGCGGCCCAAGGTGCTGCTGCTTGATGAGCCGCTTTCGGCGCTGGACAAGAAGCTGCGCGAGCAGATGCAGGTCGAACTGCGCCGTCTGCAGCAGGCGGTCGGCATCACCTTCGTGCTGGTGACGCACGACCAGTACGAGGCCCTGGCGATGTCGGACCGCATCGCCGTGATGTTCGGCGGCAAGATCGCGCAGGTCGCTTCGCCGAAGGAAATCTACCAGCGCCCGGTCAACCGCCAGGTCGCCGACTTCCTCGGCGGCATGAATTTCGTCAAGGCCGAGATCGTCGAGGAAAACGGCGCTTCGCTGGTGCTCGACACGCTGGGCTTCGGCCGCGTCAGGACCGACAAGCCAAGGGCTTTCGTGCGCAATGGCGGCGCGGCAACGCTTGGCATCCGGCCCGAGCGGCTGCGTGTTTTGTGGGATGACGCGACGGCGAAGTTCGAGGTCTCAGGCAAGGTCGTCGAGCGTCACTATTTCGGCGAGATCACGCATCTGATCGTCGAGATTCCCGGACTGGAAAAGCCGCTTTCGGTGACCGAGACCAATGATTTCGGCGCCGACGACATTCCGGTCGGCGCGCCGATCCGTCTCGCCTACGACCCCGAGGCGCTGGTGGCGATGGCGGACTGAATCTTGCCGGCAGCGATGCGCCCGGCCACGATCGCGCCTTCGACATAGCCCGGGAAAGACGGCGACAGTTCCGAACATGCGAAATGGACCGGCGGCGCGCCGGCAAGGATCACGCGCTCGGCGTGCCGCGCGGTAACGTCGACGATGAGGTCACTATAGGCGCCGCCGCTCCAGCGGTCATGCGTCCAGTCGCGCACGCTGAAATCGACGACGTCGGCGGCCCGCGGACCGAGCGCCTGGACAAGCCTCGCGATGATTTCCGCACGCAACGTCGTCTCGCCGAGCGGGTGCCAGCGCAGCGCCAGCGGCCCGCCGACGAAGACGGCAAGCGCGGCATGGTCGGCATCCGTGCTGGCGTCGCAGGCAAACAGCCCCGGCTGGTCGCGCCACATGACCATGCCGCTCAAGGTGCGCTCGCGCCAAAAAGGCCTTGCGTAACGCACCAGGATCTTGATCACCGCGCCGCTTTCCCAGACGCCGAGCGCGCTCGCCAGCTCACTCGGCAAAGACGGCGCGAAATCGAGCTTCGCGGCCGTCGCCGGCGGTAAGGCGACCAGCGCCGCGCCCGCCTCGACAACGCCGCCGGTCGAGACGACGCGAATGCCCTGCCGCCCGCGCTCGATCCGCGTCGCGGCTTCGCCCAGCCGCAGGCGGTCGCCGAGATCTGCTGCCAGATCATCGGCCAGCGACTGCATCGTCTCGCGCAGGAAATACTGCAGCTCGAACACTTCGTTGGTGATGCGGCGATCATTGTCGATCAAGTACCACAACGGCACTTTGTCCAGCGGCAGGCACCACAGGCCCTCGATCATCGAACGGAAAGCTGCCTTGGCATCGGCCGTGTCCGCCTGGCGCTCGAGCCATGTCGCCACGGTCAACCCGGCGATCGACGGATCGTCCGGCTCGATCCCGTTCATGCGCTCGCGGATTGCCCTCGCGACATGATAGGTCCGCACCGCCCCCGCCGGCGTCATCGACGGATAGCTGATGAATTCGCCCTCGACATAGGTCTCGACGAAGGTCTTGCCGTAGGCCCTCGCCAGCGCCATCACTTCGGGCATGTCCACGCACAAGAACTGGCCGCCGCTGTCGACCAGTTCGCCGAGCCCATTGCGGACGGCCTCTACCCTACCGCCGACGTGGTCGCGCGCCTCGAGCACAAGGAAATCGATGCCGGCGCGCTTCAATTCGAGCGCGGCGGACAGACCGGTGAAGCCGGCGCCGACGATGACGATGTCGGTCCTTTCGATGACGCTGCTCAATAGCCGGCCTTGATCTTCTCGAACTCGGCCACCATGCGCTGCTTGAGGTCCGGCGCCACCGGCTGCTGGAACAGCGTCCTGTCGAGGAACTTGTCGAGGTTGTCGAAGCCGCGTTCGGTGAGCAGCTTCTGGTCCATCGCCGCCATGCCCGCGCTGTTGCCGTGACCGTAGCCGAAGGTCTTCACCATATACTCCGAAACGTCCGGCGCGTTGACGGCGCTCAGAAAATCATAGGCCTGGTCGAGCTTGCCCGGCGCCTCCTTGAGCAGGACATAGCCGCACACCCAGGTCGAGATGCCTTCCTTGGTGTCGCGGTTCATGGCGATCGGCAGGCCCTGACCTTTCAATGTCACATAGGTCTCGTTCCAGCCCCAGACCAGATCGACTTCGTTGCCAGTGAAGGCCTGGTTGAGGTCGGTGTCGTCCGTCCAGTAGAAGCGGACATTCTTGTGCACGTCGCGCAGAAAGGCGGAAGCCTGTCTGAACTGCTCGTCGGTCATCTTGGTCCAGTCCTTGAGCCCGATGACCAGGCTCGCCAGCGCATAGGCGTCATCGACATTGTCGCCGATGGTGACGCGGCCCTTGAATTTCGGATCGGCGAAGATCTTCAGCGACTGCGCCTCGTCCGCCGTCACCTTGTCGGTGCGATAGAGCAGTGAGGTGTTGCCCCAGTCGAAAGGCATGAACCAGGCCTTGCCGTCGGCGGTGGTGGCGAGATCCTTCATCGCCATGATGCCCGGATTGAGATCCTTCCAGCCGGCGATCTTCGAAATGTCGAGCGGCTGCAGCAGACCGGCCTCGCGCCATTTCACCACGCTTTGCGAGCAGGGATGCGCGATATCGGCCTTGAAGCCGGCGCGCATCTTTTCGAAGGCCTCGTCCTCGTCGCCGAAAAAGGAGAAGGTCGGCTCGGCGCCGAGTTTGGCGGTATAGGCCGGATGCAGCAGCGGGTCCTCGTAACCGGACCAGTCGAAGACCACGAGGTCGCCGCCGCCTTCGGCAAGCGCATAGGCGGAGCCCGCGCCGATGGTGACGATAGCGGCCAAGGCGAGGCGGCGAAGCACGGATGTCATGGCGCGAGAACTCCCCCATCGCGAATGTATGGGGGAGGTTAAGAGAATTCCCCGGCTTTGGCGAGCCCGCCTGGTCGGGCTCCAGCCGCCTGCGCTACGCCGTTTCAATCAAGAGCGACGGGTCGTTTCCGCAGCACTCAATAGCCGGCTTTGATCTTCTCGAATTCGGCGATCATCTTGAGCTTGAGCTCCGAAGGCAGCGGCTGCTGGAACAGCGTCTTGTTCACCCATTTTTCCACGTCGTCATAGCCTTTTTCCTTCAGGACCGCAGGATCGACGCCGGCCATGCCCTTGGCATTGGCCTGGCCGTAGCCCCAGTCCTTGACCAGCACCTTGGCGACTTCGGGATCGTTGACGGCATTGAGGTAGTCATAGGCCTTGTCGATGTTGCCGGGCGCGTCCTTGAACAGCACGTAGCCGCAGACCCAGGTCGAGATGCCTTCGTCGGTGTCCTTCTTGGACTTGATCGGCACTCCGGCCTTGACAGACTGCACGGTCGCATCGTTCCAGGCCCAGGCGAGGTCGACCTCGCCGCCGCTGAGCAGCTGCACGATGTCGGTGGTGTCGGTCCAGTAGGAGCGCACATTCTTGTGAACCTGGCGCAGGAAGTCGGACGCTTGGCGGAACTGGTCGTCCGTCATCTTGGTCCAGTCCTTGAGCCCGATGGCGAGGCTGGCCAGCGCGTAGGCGTCGTCGACATTGTCGCCGATCGAAACCCTGCCCTTGTATTTCGGATCGGCGAACGCCTTCAGCGACTGCACGTCCTTTTCGGCGATCTTGTCGGAATTGTAGGTGAGTTGGGTATTGCCCCAGTCCCACGGCATGAACCAGGCCTTGCCGTCGGACGTCGTGGCAAGGTCCTTCATCGCCATGATGCCGGGGTTGAGATCCTTCCAGCCTGCGATCTTGGACGTGTCGAGCGGCTGCAGCAGTCCCGCCTCGCGCCACTTCACCACGCTCTGCGAGCATGGGTGGCCGAGATCGGACTTGAAGCCGGAGCGGATCTTTTCGAACGCCTCGTCCTCGTCGCCGAAGAAGGCGAAGGTCGGCGAATCGCCGTTCTTCTCGACATACTTGCCGTGGAAGCTCGTATCCTCATAGCCGGACCAGTCGAAGACGATCAGGTCCTTGTCGGCGGCGACCGCGAACGCCGCCGCCGAAGCGGCGAGCGCGCTCCCAAGCGCCAGGGTCAATGTCAGGCGTCGGCTGAGTTTCTTCATGCTGTTCCATCCTCTTTTGGTTTGCCGGTCTTGTTGGCCGGCTGTTGCTGTCCCCGGTTTTTGCTAGCCCCATCTTTTGCTTAGCCAAAGTGTTTCGGGAAGGCGGCGGCCAAGAACGCATTCGCCGCCTGCAATGCGGTCTCTCGCGTGGTGTCCTCGGTCCCCATCATCAGCCGCAGCCACAAGCCCTCGAGCATGGCGCTGAGCGCGAGCGCGATGACCTGCGGGTCATAGGTGTAGTTACCGCTCTGTTTGAGCGTCGCGCAGAGATCGATGAAGACCTGCTGGTAATAGGCGTCGCGCGAGCTGCTCAGCGCCTGGTAGGTCGGCCGCGACTTGGCCTCGCCCCAGAAGGCAAGCCACGCGGCAAGCTTGCGCTTGTTGCAGATCGAGCGGTCGAAATCGGCCCATACCAGATGCTGCAGCTGTCTCGCCGGATCGTCGCCCGCCTTCTGCAGGGAAGTGCGCCAATGCGCCGAATATTCGTCATACATGTGCTGCAGCGTGGCGATCAGCAGCTTTTCCTTGCTCTCGAAATGGAAGTTGACGATGCCGCGCGACAGGCCGGCGCCGTCGGCTACGTCGGCCATCGTCGTTTCGGCATAGCCGCGCTTGGCCAGGGAATCGATCGTCGCCTCGATCAGCTGCAGCCGCCGGACCTCTTTCGAGGCCTTGCGGCCGCGCTTTTCGGCGTCGCCTTTCCGTGCCGTTTCGGGGAGAGCATCGCTCGCCTCTGCAGTCTTCATGGGTGTGACGGTCTCCAGCATCGCCGGCTATCCGACCGGCTTCCAACCGCGCAGATGAGTGGGGCGGTGCTCGCCACTGTCAAGCACCTTCTGCATCGCCTCCCAGGTCTTGATGTTCTTGTCGACATAGGCCGCGCCGACCGCTGCCGCGGCCTGCGCGTAGAGCGGCCCCTTGAGCCGCGAAAGCTCTTCGCGCGCGACCTCGCGGTACCACGGATTGCGGTCGCGGATGGTGATCTCGGTAAAGCCGGCGCGCCGCATCGCCTCGGCATAGCGCGCCGGCGAGGCCATGGCGAAGGAGAGCCCTTCGGCCGCGATATAGGCCTTCATCCGAGGCGACGGCTCGCCGTCATGCGAAATCATCCAGTTCGACGCCGCAAACACCCCGCCGGGCTTCAGCACGCGAAAGATCTCGGCGAACAGCGCGTCCTTGCCCGGCACATGCAAAAGCGCGTCCTTGGAGAAGACGACGTCGAAGGAGGCGTCCGTGAAAGGCAGCGGCCCCGGCGGCGCCTGGACGAAGCCGACACGGTCCTCTAGGCCCTGCCTGATCGCCCCTCGCCTCGCCGTCTCGATCACCGGCTTCTCGACATCGAGGCCGGTGGCCCGAGCCGCGCCGTGCGTTGCCACCAGATGCAGCGTGATGCCGCCGGCGCCGCAGCCGATATCGAGGATCGTCTTGCCCTTGAGGGAGAGGCCTTCGACCACGCGGTCGGCCTCCTCCGGGCCACCCGGCGACAAGTAACCCTCGCCCCACAGCGCTTCGAGAAAGCGGATGGCGGTGTCGTCATATTCCGGCTCGGCGCCGCCCGTCTCGATCATCGGATCCTCAACCTCAAATGCCGATGTGGATCAATCCAGAGATGCTGGCAAAGCCTAGCGCATCAATGGGAAAACGCAACATCATTTGTTGAACATTCATTCAATATGGCTGGACAAAAAACTGTGATCCGTGCCAAATTCGGGCAATCGGGAACAAGACGCACCGAGCAATTCCAGGAAAAGCGTGACGCGGTTTTCCGTCCGGAATTGCGGAGAAACAAGCAGATAGGGCAACCGGCTGGAGGTTCGGCGCGCATGAAGGCATGGGACGCGATCGTCATCGGCGGCGGCCATAACGGGCTGGTCACCGCCTGCTATCTGCAGCGCGCCGGGCTGGACGTGCTGGTGGTCGAGAAGAACGATTGGGTCGGCGGCGCCGCCACCAGCCGCGAGCTGACGCCGGGCTTCCTCTATTCCAACTGTTCCTATGTCTGCTCGCTGTTCCGGCCCGAGATCATGCGCGACCTGGAGCTGCCGCGCTTCGGCCTGCAGGTGATCTCCTATGAAGGCGGCGCGGTGTTCACGCGCGACGGCGACTACCTCGCCAACTACCGCGATCATGACGCGCATCGCCGCGAGTTCGCCCGCTTTTCGAAGCGCGACGCAGAGGCCTATGACCGCTATTCGCGCGACGTCACGAGGCAGTGCCGCTTCATCCAGCCGCTCTTGATGCGCACCGCGCCCGACCCGACGAGCTTCAGGCCGCGCGACCTTGGCGAGCTGCTTTATCTCGGCAAGAAATTCGCCGGCCTCTCGGCCGAGGAGATGGCGTTGACCTTGCGCTTCTGGACGATGTCGATCTCGGACTTCCTCGACGAATATTTCGAGACCGACGTCATCAAGGCGAACTTCGCGCTGTCCGGCATCATCGGCACGGCGCTCGGCCCGATGTCGCCGGGCACGGCCTATGTGCTCCTCCACCACTATATGGGCGAGGTCGACGGCTCGGTCGGCGCCTGGGGCTATGCGCGCGGCGGCATGGGTGCCGTCACCAAGGCCCTGGCCGCTTCCTTCAAGGCCTCGGGCGGCACCATCCGCACCGGCGCCGAGGTTGACCACGTGCTGGTGAAGAACGGCAGGGCAAAGGGCGTCGTGCTTGCCGGCGGCGAGGAGATTTACGGCAAGCTCGTGATCTCCAATGCCGACGTCAAGCGCACCTTCCTGAAGCTGGTCGAGGAAAAGGAGCTGCCCGACATCTTCCTGCGCCGCGTCCGCAATTTCAAGATCCGCGGCTCCTCCGGCAAGGTCAACATCGCGCTCGATTCCCTGCCCGAATTCCCGGCTTTGCCGAAGGATTCGCCGGTCTACCGCGCCGACATGCATTTCACCGATTCCATCGAGCGCATGGAGCGCGCCTATGACGACTGGAAGGCCGGGCACTGGTCGGCCGACCCCTTCCTCGACATGATGATCCCGACGACGCTCGACCCGACCATGGCGCCGCCGGGCAAACATTTCATGAGCTGCTTCGTCCAATACGCGCCGCCCAAGATCGACGGCCGCGACTGGACCGATGCCGACCGCGACGGCTTCGCCGAAAGCGTGATTGCGCAGATCGCGCAATATTCGCCCGGCTTCCGCGACCGCATCGTCCATATGGAGGTACGCACGCCGCGCGAGATCGAGGCCGAGGTCGGCCTCACCGAAGGCAACATTTTTCAGGGCGAGCTCACCTTCGACCAGCTGCTCTTCAACCGCCCGGTGCCGGGCTACGCGCAATACCGCTCGCCGCTCAGTGGGCTCTATATGTGCGGCTCTTCCACCCATCCGGGCGGCGGCGTCATGGGCGCGCCCGGACGCAATGCCGCCGCCGAGATCCTGCGCGATCTTGCCAAGCCAACCCTGCATATGAGCCCTGCCCATGACGTCATCTGATTTGAGCTGGGACGCCATCGTCATCGGCGGCGGCCATAATGGCCTCGTCGCCGCCGCAACGCTGGCCAAATCCGGCCGCAAGGTGGTGCTGCTCGAGGCCGGCAACGAGCTCGGCGGCGCCGCGCGCACCGAGGAATTTGCGCCGGGCTTCCGCGTCTCCGCGGTCGCACACCTGTTGAACCGCCTGCATCCCGATGTGGTGAAGACGCTGGAGCTGGAACGCCACGGACTGACGGTAGAGCGCGGCGACTTCGTGCCGTCGGTGGCGCTGTCGAAGGACGGCCCGCTGGTGCTGCACGGCGCCTATGGCGAGGTGCTGACGGGCGCCAGCCCTTCGGAACAGTCTGCCTGGAAAGATTTGCGCGCGCAATTGCTGCGCTATGCCGGCGTGCTGAAACCGTTCCTGTCGCGCCGGCCGCCTGATCTTGGCGGCATGTCGCTCGCCGATGTGACCGGGCTCGGCCAGACCGCGCTGGCGCTAAAGAGGCTCGGCAAGGAAGACATGCGCGACTTCCTGCGCGTGCTTCTGATGAATGTCTACGACCTGCTCGACGAGCAGCTCTCGGACGACCGTCTGAAGGGCCTGCTTGCTTTCGATGCGACGCTCGGCTCACATCTTGGGCCGCGCTCGCCGACTTCGCTGCTCGGCCTCTATTATAGGCTGGCCGGCGAGATAGGCGGCCTTGCCGGCGCGCAGATCCAGCCGAAAGGCGGCATGGGCGCTGTCGTCGCCGCCATCCGCGCGGCGGCGGATAAGGCGGGCGTTTCGATCCGCCCGGCTTCGCCGGTCGCCAAGGTGATCGTCGAGAAGGGCCGCGCCGTCGGTGTCGTCACGCAGGGCGGCGAAACGCTGCAGGCCAAGAGCGTGGTTTCCGCCATCAACCCGGCGACCACTATCCTTGACCTCGTCGGCCCGCGCGAGGTCGATACCGGCTTCGTGCGCAAGGTGAAGAACATCCGCATGAAGGGCGATGCGGCGAAGCTCCATCTGGCGCTCGACCGGCCGCCGCAATTTTTGGGCGTCGACGCCGCCGGCCACAAGGGCCGCCTCGTCGTCGCGCCTTCGCCCGACCATGTCGAGCGCGCCTTCAATCCGTCGAAATATGGCGAGTTCTCGCCCGAGCCGGTGATGGAGGTCACGCTGCCCAGCCTGGCCGACCCATCGCTCGCCCCATCCGGCGCCTGCGTGCTTTCGGCCGTGGTGCAATACGCGCCCTATGCGTTGAGAGAGGGCTGGGCCGCCGGCAAGCCGCGCTTCCTCAAGGCGATCATGGCGCAGCTCGAGACCTATGCGCCCGGCATCGGCGCCGCGGTCCGCCATGCCGAGCTTTTGACGCCCGCCGACATCGAGGCGCGCTACCGCATGCCTGGCGGTCATTGGCATCATGGCGAGTTGCAGGCCGACCAGATGCTGATGTCGCGGCCGGTCTCCGGCTGGTCGGGCTACGACACGCCGCTCGAAGGGCTTTTCCTCGCCGGCGCCGGCTCGCATCCGGGCGGCGGCATTTCCGGCGCGCCCGGCCTCAACGCCGCGCGCCGCATCATCGCGAGGAGGGGGTGAATATGTTTTTGCAAATCGCTGAAGTCGCGCTCCATGGCGCCCCCCTCTGGCCTGCCGGCCATCTCCCCCACAAGGGGGGAGATCAGCAGCTCGATCTGTCGGCGCTTTTCTTGCGACGTTGGAGATTGGCGAAAGCCAGCGTGACGTCCAATCTCCCCCCTTGTGGGGGAGATGTCCGGCAGGACAGAGGGGGGCGCGAAGGAACGCCGTCATGAATCATCATGTGAGAACCGACGCCGCCCGCACCCTCGCGCAATCCCACTTCCGCATGCTGCGGCTCGGCACGCCCTTCCAGCCGCGCATCGACGCGCTGGGGCTGAAGCAGGATTGGTACAACTGGGCCGGCTACCGCGCGCCGCATTCGCTCTGGGACGAGGAGCTCGAATATTTCGCCATCCGCAGCCAGGCAGCGCTCTTCGACATCTCGCCGATGACCAAATACCGGATCGAGGGCCCGGATGCCGAAGCCTATCTCGACCGCGTCACCTTGCGCGACGTCACCAAGCTCAAGCCAGGCCGTGTCCACTACACCGCCTGGTGCGACGACAAAGGCTTCGTTCTCGACGACGGCACGCTGTTCCGGCTGTCGGCGACACGCTTTCGCCTGTGCTCGCAGGAGCGGCATCTGCCTTGGCTGCTCGACAGTGCCATAGGCTATGAGGTCAGCGTGGAGGAAGAGACCGAGGCCGTCGCCGGACTGGCGCTGCAAGGCCCGACATCCTTCGCCATCCTGCGCGACGCAGGCTTTGCCGGCGTCGAGCGGCTGAAAATCTTCGACCTCGCCGAGTTCGCGCATGACGACGCTGCGGTGACCATCTCGCGCACCGGCTTCACCGGCGATCTCGGCTACGAATTGTTCGTGCCGGCCGACAAGGCGCTGAGCCTGTGGGACCGGCTGATGGCGGCGGGCGAGCTGCGCGGCATCCGCGCCATCGGCTATACCGCGCTGAACCGCGCCCGGCTGGAGGCGGGGCTGATCGTCGCCAATACCGATTTCACAGCTGCCGAGCACGCCATCCGCGCCGACCGCCTGCGCATGCCGGACGAGATCGGCCTCGGCTTCATGATCGATCCGGACAAGCGCCATTTCAACGGCCGCCGCTCCATCCTCGAAGCGCGGGCGAAGAAGAAGCTGCGCCATGTGCTGGTCGGCCTGGAGATCGACGGCAACATCCCGGCCGAGCATGCGATCGTCTACTACAAGAAAAGCCAGGAGGTTGGGCTGGTCAGCGCGGCGATGTGGTCGCCGATGGCCAAGCGCAACATCGCGCTCGCCTCGCTGCAGCGGCCCTATGGCGACACGATCGTCGACGACCTCTGGGTCGAGATTTACGCCATGCGCGAGCTGCAGTACCAGAAGTTGATGAAGAAGGCGAAATTGGTGCCGAGGCCCTTCATCAAGCTCGACCGCCGCACCGCCAACCCGCCCGCGGACTTTTGACTATGGCAAGCGAAGCGGAAGACCTGGAAGCGGAAGCCGCCGAGCAGTGGGAGCTGGTCAACACACCGCTCGGCGAGATGTGGTCCGGCCGCACCCGCTACGCGGCGGCGATGTTCTTCTTCAAGCGCGGCGAGATGAATGCCGAGACGCTGGAGGTCTACCGCATCTGCGCCCGGCTCGACGCGGAAAACCCCTTAGCGATCATCCGCGACCGTGGCGTCGGCAAGGAATGGCTGAAGCGTATCGGCTACGACGGATAGACCCGCCTTAGCCTATGGTGCGCTCAAGCACGCTCAACCAATTGCGATAAGCGATCTTCTCGATCAGCGCGCGCCCGAAACCGCGCGCGGCGAGAGCGTCGATGAGCTTCGGCAGACCTGCGACATCGCCGATGGGGGCCGGGATCATGGCGCCGTCGAAATCCGAGCCCAGTCCGACGCCGTCCTCACCCAGCGCCTGCAACAGCGAGTCGATGTGGCGCACCATGATATCAATGCTGGTGTCGGCGTTCATGCGGCCGTCCTCGCGCAGGAAGCCGGTGGCGAAGTTGAGACCCACCATGCCGCCGGACTCGCGGATCGCGCCGAGCTGCCAGTCGGTCAGGTTGCGCGAATGGCCGCAGATCGCATGCACATTGGAATGGGTCGCGACCAGCGGCGCATCGCTAAGCTCGGCCACGTCACGAAAACCCTTCTCGTTGAGATGCGAGAGGTCGATCATGATCCTGAGCTGGTTGCACGCCTTGACCAGCGCCTTGCCGGCATCGGTGAGACCAGGCCCGGTGTCGGGCGAGGACGGAAAGCGGAACGGCACGCCGTTGCCGAAGGCGTTGGGGCGGCTCCAGACGATGCCCAGCGAGCGCAGCCCTGCGGCGTGAAGCACGTCGAGCATGGCAAGCCCGGGATCGATCGCCTCGACACCTTCGATGTGGAACACCGCCGCGATCGAGCCCTTGGCCATCGCGTCCCGCACATCGCCGGCGCTGCGGCAGACGGTCAGCGCGCCGGCGCGCTCCAGCCGGAACAGGATCGAAGCCATGCCGATGGTCGAGGTGATCGCCTCGGCCTGCGGCAGTTCCGGCGGCAGCGGTTCATTGTCGCTCGGCGCCGGCGGCACGGCGCTGCGTTTCGACTTTTCGACCGGCGGCGGAAAGATCGCGAACATGCCGCCGGCAAAGCCGCCCTTCCTCGCGCGCGGCAGATCGATATGCCCGCCCGGCGTCCCCTCGATGAACAGCTTTTCGACGTCGGCTTCCTTCGACTGGTAGAGCCGAAGCAGCGTGTCGTTATGTCCGTCGAAAACGGGGATCAGGTCGGTATCGGTCATCAGGGAAGCCATTCAAATCGGAGATGGGCGGGACGACAGGTTTCGTCCGGGCGAACCGTCAACTTAGGCAAGATGACCGGACGGTGCAAATGCCAAGAGCTTCCCCTTCTCCCCCTGTGGGAGAAGGTGGATCGGCGCGACAGCGCCGAGACGGATGAGGGGTGTTCCAGCGGAGTGAGACGCTGGCTTTTCCTGGAGCACCCCTCATCCGGCCGCTGCGCGGCCACCTTCTCCCACAAGGGGAGAAGGGAAAGACGGTGCTACCGCTTCAGCACATCCGCCCATTCCGGGTGGCGGCGGAACTGGGCGTTGGCGAAGGGGCAGAGCGGGATGATCTTCTTGCCGGCGGCACGCGCATCCTCGACCGCGCGGGTGACGAGCCGAAGCCCGGCGCCCTGGCCGCGAAAGACGTCCGGCACCTCGGTGTGGTCGATGATCAGTTGGTGCTCGCCGATCTTGGTGAACGTCATCTCGGCCTCGGCGCCGCTCGGGCCGCGCAGCACGTAGCGTCCCTTGGAGCCGCGGTCTTCAAGCTCGATCTCGGGCAGTTGGTCGGCCATGTTATCTGCCTCCTTCGGCAACCGGCGCCGGCGCGAAGAGCCGCCGCGCCGCCTCGATTTCATTCGGCCGAACCTCATGCCCGCCGTCGTGCCATTCCACTGTGACATCGGCGCCGTCGGCGCGCAAATAGGCCTCGAGCCGCGACGTCAAGTTGGGCGGACAGATCGGGTCGCGCCTGCCGGCCGTAATCAGGATGCGGCGACCGGCAAGGCTCCCGTGAACGCGGGGTTCGAACGGGATCAGCGGATGCATCAGCGTCGCGCCATCGAACAGGCCCGGCTCGGCGAACATCACCGAGGCCAGGATGTTGGCGCCGTTGGAATAGCCGAGGCCGAACACCGCCGAGGGTTTTGCGGTCTCGACATGCGCCTTGACGAAGCCCGCCATCTTCGAAGTCGCGCGCGCCAGATCGTCCATGTCGTAGACACCCTCGCCGGTGCGGCGAAAGAAACGGGGAGCACCATGCTCCGACACATCGCCGCGCGGCGAGACGATCGTCGCCGAAGGCATAAGCTCGCGGCCGAAACCGAGAAGCTGGTTCTCGTCCGCGCCGGTGCCGTGGAGGACGAAGAGCAGCGGGCTGCCCGGCGTACCGGGCAGCACCTTGTGGATGTAAGCGTCCTTGCTCATGGCTTCAGTCTTCCAGCTTCTGCAAATGCTGTTCGAGATAGGGCCGCAGATGCTGGTGCTGCGCCGGCAGCCTCAGCGCCTCGCCGAGATGCGCGGTGTCCTCGTCGCGGTCGAAGCCCGGCTCGTTGGTCGACACCTCGAACAGCACGCCGCCCGGCGTGCGGAAATAGATCGCCCAGAAATAGTCGCGATCGATGACCGGCGTCACGCCATAGCCCGTGTCGACCAGCGCCTTGCGCACTTCCAGCTGTTTTGCGCGATCCTCGACCGCGAAAGCGACATGGTGCACCGAGCCGGCGCCGAGATTGGCAAAGCCGGCGCCCGGCAGCGATTCGATGTCGACGACATCGGCGCCGTTGCCGTTCTTGATCGCCAGCCGGCGAATATTGCCGGACTTGTCGACCTCCTCATAGCCCATGAATTTCAAAAGCTCCTCGGTGGCGCCGCCATCCTTCAGCCGGAGCGAGACCGAGTGAAAGCCGCGGATCGCCTCGTCGCCGGGAACACCGCCCTTGACCCAGGGCGCTCTGTTGTCGGTCTTGTCCTCGACAAGCGCGAAACTGTCGCCGTCGGGACCGGTGAAGGTAAGCCGCTTCTCGCCAAAACTTTCCGTGCGGGCGACGTTGCCCACGCCTTCATCGGCGAAGCGCTTTTCCCAATAGGCCAGCGTGCCTTCCGGCACCGAGAATACCGTGGTGCCTACCTCGCCGACGCCGTGCCGGCCCTTGGCGATATCGGGGAACGGGAAATAGGTCATCACCGAACCCGGCGTGCCGACCTCGTCGGCATAGTAGAGATGATAGACATCCGGCGCGTCGAAATTGACGGTCTTCTTCACCCGGCGCAGGCCGAGCTTTTTCGTGAAGAACTCATTGTTGCGGCGTGCGTCGCTCGCCATCGAGGTGACGTGATGCAGCCCCTGTATCTGATTGAGCATAGTCGTGCTCCTTCCCTTATCCTGTGCGACCCTTGCCGCTGTCCACGCCAATATGAGGATGAGCGGGCCGGCGGCAAAGCGGGCAAACACAGAATGGACTGTATCGAAAAAGTGAACGACTATTCGAAATATGTTCACCAATCTGTCACCACCACGCTTGGCTTGCAACACGGGTGATTTCCGTTCCATCTGAGCGCTTCCACAAGGAGACGACCTTGGACAATCGCACGTATCGCCCGAACGTCCTGCTCATCACCTGCGACCAATGGCGTGGCGATTGCCTGTCGGCGGCCGGCCATCCGGTGGTGAGGACGCCGAATGTGGATGCGCTCGCCGCGGAAGGCGTGCTTTTCCGCCGCCATTATAGCGGGGCAGCACCCTGCTCGCCTGCCCGCGCGTGCCTCTACACCGGGCTCTACCAGATGAACAATCGCGTCTGCCGCAACGGCACGCCGCTTGACGCGCGCCATGGCAACATCGCGCTTTCGGCGCGCGCGGCGGGCTATGATCCCACCCTGTTCGGCTACACCGATGTCGCGCTCGATCCGCGCCGGCTGGCGGCCGGGGATCCGCGCCTGCGCAGCTATGAGGGCGTGCTGCCGGGATTCACCGTGCGCCAGGCCCTGCCCGAGCATCAGAAGCAATGGTTGTCATGGCTGCGGACCCAAGGCATCGACACCGGCGCAGGCAGCCCCGACATCCACCGTCCGGCCCGCGGCCAGGCGGAACGCGATGTGACCAACACGCCGCCGGTCTATTCGAAAGACCAGACGCCGACCGCGTTCCTGGCCGGCGAATTCATCCGCTGGCTTGGCGAGCAGGAGAAGCGCGCGCCGTGGTTCGCCCATATCTCCTTCATCAGCCCGCACCCGCCCTTCATTGTGCCGGAGCCCTACAACAGCATGTACGATCCGGCCGAAGGTCCCGCGTTCAAACGCGCTGCAAGTTGGCAGGCCGAGGCCAGGAGCCATCCCTATCTCGCCTACGATCTGGCCGGGCAGAAGCGGACAAAATTCATCCCCGGCATCGAGGGCAACGTGCCGGACTGGAGCGAGGAGACCTTCCGCCGCATCCGCGCGATCTATTACGGCATGATCTCCGAGGTCGACGCCCAGCTCGGCCGCATCTGGCAGGCCATCAAATCGGCGGGCGCCTGGGACGACACCGTGATCGTGCTCACCTCCGACCATGCCGAGATGATGGGCGATCATTACATGCTCGGCAAAGGCGGCTTCTTCGACGCCAGCTACCACATTCCGTTGATCATCCGCGACCCGCGGCGGGGAGCCATGGCCGGTTCGTCCGTGGATCGCTTCACTGAAGCCGTCGATTTCTGCCCGACCGTGCTCGACCTGATCGGCGCCGCCCCCCAGCGCCACCTCGACGGCCGTTCGCTCGCGCCTTGGCTGGACGGAACGGAACCGGAAGCCTGGCGCGACGCCGCGCATTGGGAGTTTGATTTCCGCACGGTCGCCCAAGGCGAAGCCGAACGCCATTTCGGTATCGGATCGAACGCCTGCAACCTCGCCGTTGTCCGTACCATGGACTTCAAATATGTCCATTTCGGCGGCGGTCTGCCGGCGCTTCTGTTCGACTTGACGAAAGATCCGGGCGAGCTGAACAATGTGGCGAACGACCCGGCCTATCTACCGGTACGGCTCGAGTTCGCCGAGAAGATGCTTGCCTGGCGCGCCGCTCACCTCGATCAGTCCCTTGCCTTGGCGGAACTGACGGAGGATGGAGTGGTGGGATACGTGAGTGGGCAGTAGGCAGTAGGCAGTAGGCAGTAGAACATTCGTGTCGCTGCGTGCTATGCCAGCCGTTCTTTCGCCTACTGCCTATTTCCTACTGCCTATTCCCTTATTTCAGAATCATCCGCTGCTGGTCGCGATTGGCGGCATAACTGCTCTTGTCATAGGCCGTTTGTGCCTGCAGCTGCTCCTTGGTGAAGTTGGTGTAGAGATACTTCTTGCCGTTCTTGTCGGTCATGAATTTGAGCTTATCCATGCCGATCGCCACTTCCTTGGCGCCGATGCCGAGGAAGCCGCCGACGTCGACGATGACCGCGTCCGGCTTGTTGTCGGGCGTCAGCACGACATCGCCGATCGAACCGATCTTCTCGTCGTTGGCGCCATAGACCGTTGTGCCCTTGAGGTCGTCGACGCGCATGTTGCCCATCGGCATCTCGGTCAGTGTCGACTTGTCGATGGAAGCGGTCTTGGTCTGGTCGGTGGCAGCGCCGCTATTATCGGCGGGCTTGTTCTCGGCCGTGCTCTGGGCCGGTGGCGTCGCAGGCTTGTTCTCGGCCGTCGACTTGGCGGGCTCTGCCGGCTTCGCTCCCTTATCGGACGTGGTGCCCGAAGCGACCACCGCAGGCGTGGTCGTTGCCGGCGCGTTGCTCGCGGCCGTCGTCGAGCCGGGCGCCGGATCATAGGGCTTGCGGTCGAACTCCGGCTGGGCCTGCAGCTGCTCCTTCGTCGTCTCGGCCACCAGCCAGCGGTCGCCGTTCTTCTCCGCCCATTTCGCTTTGTCGAAGTCGAAAGTGACGTTCTTCGTGCCGATGCCGAGGAAGCCGCCGACGCCGATCACCAGCGACTCGGCCTTGCCGTCCTTGGCAAGCACCATGTCCTTCACGTCGCCGATCTTCTGGGCGTCGTCCGCAGTGCCGTTATAAACCGACTCGCCCATGATGTTGGTAGCGAGGTTGCCCTCCGCCTTCTTCACCGGCTCGGCCGGTGCGGCCGCGGGGGCCTGGGCTGTCGTCGTGTTATTGGCGGGCTGCGTAGCGCCGGTCGACTGCGCCGGCGCCGGATCATAAGGCTTGCGGTCGAATGCCGGCAAAGCGCTCAGCTCCTCTTTGGTCGACTTGGCGACCAGCCAGCGGTCGCCGTTCTTCTCTGCCCATTCCAGCTTGGCGTAGTCGAAAGCGACGTCCTTCTTGCCGACGCCAAGGAACCCGCCGACCCCGATAATGGCCGACTTGGCATTGCCGCTGGCATCGAAGACGACATCGTCAACCTTGCCGATGTTCTGTGCATCGTCTCCCGTGCCGTTATAGACGGACTCGCCGATAATATTGCTCATCAGCGCGCCATCGGCGCGCGGGACCGGCGCCGGATTCTCGGCTGCTGGGGGCTGTGGAGCCGGGGCGGGCGTCGTCTGCGCGAAAGCGCCGGTTGCTAGAAGGGTTGCGATCGCGGTCGTCGCAAAAAGAGTGCGGATCATCATGGTGGTCTCTCCTCGTGCCTGATCTGTGCATGACGCTCCTTGGCCAGCCTCTTGACGGCAGGTCGGAAGCGGCAATGTCTACAGGTTCACAACGTTGTGACCGGAGGGTTGTTCCAACCGCAACGCGTTCACGCGTCCGTGGATTGCTGACCTCCCGGCGGAACCTTTGCGGCGGCCTCCTCGTTTCAGCCTGCGGCTGAGGGTCTGCCGGCTCAAAGTGACCCGAACACGGAGCGCGATATGCGGTTTGCTGCGGTGCTGAACCAGGACGGCGGCACCCTCCGTACCATCGACATCGAAGCATTTTCCGAAAAGCTGCATCAGACCCTCGAAGCGGCGGGGCATTCGGTCGAGATCGACATCGTTGCCGGTCGCGACGTCGCCACAGCGCTGGAAAAGGCCATCGCCAGGCGAAATATCGACGTTGTTCTCGCCGGAGGCGGCGACGGCACGATTTCCACCGCGGCATCCCTCCTCATGAACAAGAAGAAGGCCCTGGCCATCTTGCCGGCCGGCACGATGAACCTGTTTGCGCGCGGCCTGGGCATCCCGCAGACACTGGAAGCTGCGCTGCAGTCCTTTGCCGACGGCGAGGTGATCGCCGTTGATATGGCGAGCGCCAACGGCCAGCCTTTCGTGCATCAGTTCTCCGTCGGCATGCACGCCAAGATGGTCCAGTTGCGCGAGAAAATGGATTTCGGCTCGCGCCTTGGAAAGATGCAGGCGTCCGTGCGCGCGGCGTGGGCGGCTATCAAGAACCCGCCGGCGCTCAAGGTGAGCCTGAGCATCGGCAAAGCCGAGATCGTCACCCGCACGACCGGCATCGGCATCTCCAACAATCTGTTCGGCGAAGGCCACCTGCCCTATGCCGACAACCCGGCTGGCGGCGTGCTCGGCATCTATGTCAGCGTCGCGCGCCGGCGTCATCATCTGGCGAAGCTGTTGCTGGACATGCTGCGCGGCAGGTTGCGCCAGAGCGCGCATGTCGAAGTGCATCAGGCTGGCAAGGTCGTGCTGAAAATCCGTTCGCCCACCAGGAAGTTCAGCGCGGTGCTGGACGGCGAATTGATCAGGCTGGAGAGGGAAACCACGGTCGAGATTCACCCCGGCGCCCTGAACGTGCTTGTCCCATCCCGCAATGCACAGGCGAAGGCGGCGTGATGGGAAGATCAGCTGCCTTGGGTGGATTTCTGCTCGGCGGGCGGCGCCGTCGGCACGTTCTGCTGGGTCGTCGGCGACTTGATCAGCTCGCCGTAGATCTCGACCGCGCCCCACGCGATGAAGGCGAGCAGCAGCCCGGCGATGAGGATTCTGAGGGCATGCCAGCCCCAATGCCCCTGGCGAGCTTTGTCTTCAGGTACGATCTTGGTCACGATTGGCCTCCATGCTGCGCGGCGGCGGGCGCTTCAGGCACGACATGGTCGGTAACGGATCCTGTTCGGGAAGGTTCCGTGTCGGGAAAGACGCCCAGCAAGCATGCGACAACCGATTGCGTGTATATGATGATCGATTGCGTGGCGTTTTGAGGGAATGGTGAGCAGCAAGGTGGATAGTTTGCCGGCGGACGTCAGCCGCGTCGTGATCGATGCGGAGCGGCTCGCCCTGCTTCAGGGCCTTGGCGCCATGGATACGGCAACCGATCCGGACTTCGACCGTATCACCGGTCTCGCTGCGGCAATCGCCGAAGCGCCTGTCGCGCTGGTGAGCCTGATCGGCAGCTCTCGCCGGCGGTTAAAGGCGCGCATCGGCCTCGACGAGAAGGAGACGCCGACCAGCACTTCCTTCTGCGCCCACGCCATCGCCGCCGGCGACGATCCCATGGTGGTGACCGACGCCACGCTCGATCCGCGTTTCGCGAGCAATCCGCTGGTCACGGGCAAGCAGCACATCCGTTTTTTTGTCGGCGTGCCGATGGTGGTGGCCGGTGCCAGGATCGGGACGCTCTGCGTGGTCGATCGCCAGCCGAGACCGTTTCCGGCCGAGGACAAGCTGGCGAAGCTGAGGACGCTAGCCGACCTTGCGGCCAGCCTGTTCACGCTGAAGGACGCCACCCGCGACGGCGCCATCGCCAAGGCGGAACTGGCGCGCGAGGAAAAGCGCCGCGCCATCGCGCTCGACGCCGCCTCGCTGGCGAGCTGGGCGTGGGACATACGCACCGACATGATCGAATGCGACACGCTTCTGGCCGAGCTTTTCAACCTGCCGCCTTCGAACCGGCTGAAGGCGCGCGACATCCTGCGCGCCATCGACCCGCGCGACGTCTACCAGACCGAGACGCGTTTCCGCGACGCGCTGAGCGGCAGCGACGACTATTTTGGCGAGTACCGGGTCAAGGGGCCGCATCCACCCCGCTGGATCGCCACGCGCGGACGCGTGATCGAACGCGATGGCGAGGGCAAGCCGACGCTGATCTTCGGCGTCAACTACGACATAACCGAGCGCAAGCTCGGCGACGAGCGGCAGCGCCTCTTGCTGCGTGAGCTCAACCACCGCGTCAAGAACACATTGGCGACCGTGCAGGCGCTGGCGACGCAGACCGTCCGCCACGCCCGCCAGCCCAGTGCGTTCCTGGAGGCCTTCGGTGCCAGGCTGCAGGCGCTCGGCGCCGCCCACAGTCTGCTGTCCGACCGCGAGTGGCGCGGCATTGGCATCGGCGAATTGGCACGCATCGAGGTCAGTGCTTTCGACATGGGCGGCCAGCCGCGTATCGCGATTTCGGGTCCCGAGCTTCTGCTCTCGCCCGACCAGGCGGTCGGGCTCGGCCTGATCCTGCATGAGCTCGCCAGCAACGCGCTGAAATACGGCTCGCTCTCCGCGCCGTCGGGAAAAGTCGATCTCGACTGGAAGACGCAACGCCGCAAAGACGCGCGCCGCCTGGTGCTGACCTGGCGCGAAAGCGGTGGGCCGCGCGTCGAGCCTCCGGATCGCCAGGGTTTTGGCTCGATCCTGATCCGCCGCAGCCTTGCCAAGGTCATCGACAGCGAGGTGACCCACGAATTTCGCCCGGAGGGCGTCTTCGCCGAAATATCGATGCCGCTCAACTGTCCTTGAAATGAGCGCTCCGGCATTGCTCAAGGCAAGTCTTCCGGGTCCGGCTTCGACGGCCCGGACTTGGTGTTCTCGCGATAGATAGCATACGAGACGACCGCCAGGGCAGGCGCGACAATTGCTCCAAGCCCGCCTTTGCTCTTGGCGAGGGCCGGAAGCAAGGCGAGTGCGGCGGTAACGCCCGCCGCCGTCATATCGGCCTGGCGTCGCCGCGCGCGGCGCTTGCTGCGCATGCCGGCCATCAGCTTGTGAATGACGAGGATGAGCCCGGCAACCACCAGAAAGCCGATGCCGAAGCCGAGACTGGTCGCCATCGGCCCGTAGCGGACCGCTAGCCAGATGTAGGCGGCGCCGATGAGGAAGCCGACACCGCACAAGGCGAAAATGGCGGCAAGCCCGTAGAGGATTGCCGCGGTCCGCGCCCTGTGCAAAGCGGCCATCGCCTCGCCCGAGGCGAGGGCCGAGATCAGCGAGACAAGCGCCCCCATCTGCGGCTAGCGGCGGGAAAGCAGGGCGAACAGGTAACCGACGCCCGCCGCGATGGCCAGCGAGGTCACCGGCTTCTCGCGCACCTTGGCGATCAGCTGCGCTTCGATATCCTCGGCGCTTCCGCGCATGCTCTCGAACGCGGCTTCGCCCTGCGCGCGCAATTGCTCGACGCCGTCCGCGGCGGCGCGACGGGCCGCGCCGTAGCCGTGTTGACCGGTCGTGGCGAGTTGCTCGGTGAGTCGCTGGATGTCCGCTTTCAGTTGCTCGATATCGGCCTCCAGATCGGCGGCGGTTGCTTCGTCTGTGGCGGATTTGCCTGCGGCGGTTGCCATTCTCTAACTCCTTGTGTTTGCGTTGGTTTCAACGCCCGTTCGGCGCCATGGTTCCGGTCGTCGCAAGCCAAACCTAGATCAGCGGCCTGCATTCCTCGCCTAGCCCCTCCCAGCGGGCAAGCTTCTTCAGCCCGTCATAGTCGATCACTTCGCAGCCGCCGTCTCGCCACATGATGAGCTTGCGGTCCATCAGCTTGCGAATCGTCTTGTTGGTATGGACCAGCGAGAGGCCGAGCGTGTCGGCGATGTGCTGTTGCGTGATCGGGATCTGCACCGGTGTCTTGCCGTTGAGCCCGGCGCCGCGAGCCCGGCGGGCGATGAAGGCGATAAGATAGGCGGCGCGTTCAAGCGCGGTGCGGCGGCCGATGCTGAGCAGGTTCTCATCCAGCATGCGCTCCTCGCGCGACGCGATCCAGGTGATGTCATAGGCAAGGCCGGGATGGTTGCGATAGAGTTCCTGCAGCTGATCGCGTTCGAAAAGGCAAAGCAGCATCGGCGACAGGGCTTCGACGGAATGCTGCATTTCGCCCATCAGACTTCCCTGCAGGCCGATGAGGTCGCCAGGCATGGAAAAATTGAGGATCTGCCGGCGCCCGTCGGGCAAAAGCTTGTAGTGGAACGCCCAACCCGACAGCACCGTGTAAAGATGCGCGCTGTGGCTGCCTTCGACCAGCACGGTCGCACCTTTGTCGACAGCCAATTCGCCACGCTTGAAGGTGTCGATAAATGACAATTCCTGCTCGTCGAATTCGCGGAAGGCCGGCAGCGGCCGCAGCGGGCATTTTTCGCAAGGATATTGGCGAGTGGCAACCAAACGTGCGGACAATTCGACCCCTCTTCGAAATCCCTGCCCTAGGGGCGCAAGGAAACGTTTGAGGGGGGCAGCGGTTCCGCCGGGCGTCACGTCCATGTCTTTTTTAAATGACATCGTGACGGATTGCGCGCATGAGTGCGGCTGCCAAGGAGACACCCCATAAGTGACAGCATTGCTTGACGGATTGCGCATTCTCGTCCTCGAAGACGAGTTCCTGATAGCGATGGATGTCGAGCAGCTTTGCCGTGACCACGGCGCCGCGGATGTGACGATCGCGCGCGAGATCGCCGACATCGACGGGCGGGCGCTGCCCTCGAGCTTCGACGCGGCAGTTGTCGATCTGATGCTTGGCGGGGTGTCGACCCTGGATTTCGCCGCGCGGTTGCGCGCAGAGGGCGTGCCGTTCGTATTCGCCTCCGGCTATGCGGATTCGGACGAAGTCAAGAACTCGTTCCCCGACATTCGGCTGGTGACCAAGCCTTACTCGGGCGACGATCTCGTCGAAGCCGTGGCGATCGCCTGCGGACGGGCCGCTCCGGCGGCCTGACGGCCCCCGCCGAGGCGATCTCAGGCCGCCTTGCGCGCTCACATCATGGCCGGTGCGAGTCCGGGTTCCTCAAGGAAACGCCGGATACGTCAAGCGCGCCGAATGACGACGCCGAATAGCGCGAGCAGGAACTTGTCGCCTTCGCGTCCCGAAAGTTAAGCCGCGTTCGAACCTGTGACCTGCGCCGAGATCGCGTCGGGCCCGAACTCGTCCTCTCCGGAAATCTTGAGGATCTCCTGCAGCCTGGCGCGCGCCCGGCTGACGCGGCTTTTGATCGTGCCGACCGCGCAGCCGCAGATCTCGGCGGCTTCTTCATAGGAGAAGCCGGAAGCGCCGATCAGGATGATGGCTTCGCGCTGGTCCTCGGGCAGTTGCTCGAGCGCGCCGCGGAAATCCTTGAGATCGAGCTGGCCGTGCTGGGCCGGATGAACGGCAAGCCTGGCCGTCATGATGCCGTCGCTGTCCTGCACTTCGCGGCCGCGCTTGCGCATCTGCGAATAGAATTCGTTGCGCAGGATGGTGAACAGCCAGGCCTTCAAATTGGTGCCCGGCTGGAAGCTCTCATGCTTGTCCCATGCCTTGACCAGCGTTTCCTGGACGAGGTCGTCGGCCCGGTCGGCATTCTGTGTGAGCGACACGGCGAAAGCCCGCAGGCTCGGAATCGCGCCGAGCAGCTCGGTCTTGAAGCTCTGGGATACCGCCGCCATGCCTCAGTCCTTTTTCTGGGCAGGTTCGGTCTGTTCCAGCTGGCTGAGCAGCTGAGCGAAACGGTCCGGCACATGATCCGAGACCAGTTCGTCATAATACTGCTTGAGCTTGCGAGCGATTTCGGAGTTTGCACCAAGCGGATTGCCATCCCCGTTCCGATGCCGGCTTGCGGCATCAGCCATCTGTTTTTTTGACATTTCCTTCATAATAGCCCTAATTTCCAGCACCCGAGCCGCTCTTCGACTTCAAACCACAACGCAAGCGGAACCCTCGTCTGGTTGCCCATCCCTGGATCCGAAACGCTCGCCTGCTAATTTAGTTCCGCGGCCGGCGGAACTTTTTCCGAAAGCCGGCGTTTGATGCAGAGGGGCTTGCAACCAATGCGGCCTTGAACATGAACGTCATCTGAGGGAGACGTCAATAATGAGTCTGTCCGCAACCATCGCTCCTCATCTCCCGTTCCTTCGCCGCTTCTCGCGCGCGGTGTCGGGGTCGCAGGAGAGCGGTGACGCGCTGGTCGCCGCGATGCTGGAAGCCATTATCGCCGATACCAATATCTTCCCCGAAGCCTCGAGCGACCGTATTGCGCTGTATAAGGTTTTCGCCAGGCTGTTTACCTCCGTGGCCATCCGCGTGCCGCAGGAACAGGCGCAGACCGCCTGGGAGCAGCGGGCCGCGGCCAATCTGAATGCGATCGCGCCCCTGCCGAGGCAGGCTTTCCTTCTGGTTGCCGTCGAGGGCTTCAGCGAGGACGAGGCGGCGGAGATCCTCGACGTCGACGAGGATGAGTTCTCGGAGCTGCTTGCCCAGGCGAGCAACGAGATTTCCCGGCAAGTCGCGACCGACGTGCTGATCATCGAGGACGAGCCGCTGATCGCCATGGACATTGAGGAGATGGTCGAGAGCCTCGGCCACCGCGTCGTCGGCACGGCGCGCACGCATGCCGAGGCTGTGGCCTTGTTCGGCAGAACGCGGCCGAAAATGGTTCTGGCCGACATCCAGCTCGCCGATGGGAGCTCGGGCATCGAAGCCGTCAACGAGATTTTGTCCTCGACGCCTGTGCCGGTGATCTTCATCACCGCCTTCCCTGAACGCCTGCTGACCGGCGAACGGCCCGAGCCGGCCTTCCTGGTCACCAAGCCGTTCAATCCCGACATGGTCAAGGCTTTGATCAGCCAGGCCCTGTTCTTCGACCGTCAGGCCAAGGCCGCCGCCTGATCCCTTCCGAGGCTCGACCTCGAACGTCATGCGAGGGCTTCGCGCCGTGCGTGACGCTTGGCTGTGTGCGGTCGGAAAAGCCCGCTCAAGGGGATCGTCTTTTTCAGCAAATGGTGGAACAAACGACATCCGGCCACGTTCTTTTCCCGACATAAGAAGGAGACGCATCATGCTGTACTGGGCGCTCGTATTTCTCGTAGTTGCGATCATCGCCGGCGCGCTTGGGTTCGGCGGAATCGCCGGCACATCGGCAGGCATCGCGCAAATCCTGTTCTTTATCTTTCTCGCCTTCCTGGTGATTTCGCTCATTGCAGGCCTCTTCAGGAGAGCCTGACCGCGACACTGGAAGCCGCACCCCTCAAACGGTTTCCAGCCACCGCCGGACGGCGCCTCGAAAGAGCACCGTCCGGCGGACCGTTTTTGGAGAGCCCTTTTTGGAGACCCTGTAATTCCAGGGTGTCGACTCGTGCGGAACAAGTTGCGGATTGGGCCGTTCAAGGGCCGAGTGGGGGATTTCTCCGATGCCTTCCCAAGGTCCCACGCAAGACAGGCTTGAAAAGCAAGACGGCGAAGTGATCGCGATGCATCCTTCGGAAAGCGGGATGCAGGTCGGGCGTGCCTTGCTTCATGCCCTGCACAATGCCGGGATTTCGGTTCTCTACCAGGATCGGCAGATGGAAACGGTCTGGGCGCGCAACATGAACGCGCCCTGGGCGTCCGATACAGCCGACGGCAAGGACTTGCTCTCGCCGGCGCAGGCCGAACGCATAAGGGCCGCCAAACTCAAGGTGATCGAATCCGGCAACCCGGACCAGCTCGAGCTCAGCATTCCGGGGCACCAGGGCGTACGTTGGTTCCAGCTTTGGATCGATGCAGACCGGGGGGAAGCCGGCGATGTCCTCGGCGTCGTCACGACGATGGTGGAGACGACGGAGCAGAAACGCCGCGAGCAGACGCTGAAGACATTGCTGCGCGAAGTCAGCCATCGATCGAAAAATCTCCTCGCCATCATTCAGAGCATCGCCACTCAGACCGGGCGCTACACGGAGACGCTCGGCGAGTTCCTGGCGCGGTTTCGCGGCCGGCTGCAATCGCTCGCGTCTTCGCAGGATCTCGTCACATCCTCCAACTGGCGAGGAGCCGCGCTGCACGAGCTCGTATCCGGCCAGGTCGGCCGCTACAGCAGCGATCTGGCTCAAAGCCTGCGGTTCGCGGGCGAAAATCCTTACCTCAACCCCAACGCCGCCCTGCATATCGGTCTCGCCATGCATGAGCTGGCCGTCAACTCCGTAAGCTATGGCGCACTGTCGCGGCCGGACGGCCATGTCGAGGTCCGCGCCAGGCTCGAGGCCGAAGACGGAACCTCGCCCAACCTCTTGCTGACCTGGACCGAGGCGGTCGGCGACGCCACCCGCAATGAGAAGCGTTTCGGCAGCGTGGCGCTGGAACGCGTCGTGCCGATGTCGCTGAATGGCTCCGCGACGCTGGAAATCGGCAGAGACCGGATGGAATACCGTCTCACCGTCCCGCACGGGAATTTCGAGACGGATTGAGAGCGCCGCCGATGGCGTAGGAGCATTCCAGGCAAAGTGCGCAACGGTCAGGCGGCTTCGCCGTAGTTGTCCGTCCGCATTGCGTCAAACGGAGACGGGAGCGCTTTGCCGGCGGAGGCCCTTAACCGGCTGTTCACCATAAAGTCCGATCCTGTGCTCCCGGCTGACGATGCGCCGGAAACCCATCCGCGCCCCGGCGCGACCTGGGGAGACTGAAATGATGGTTGCCGACATGAACAGGCTGGAGCAGGCCGCCCGCGTCTCGATGAGCGGCTTCCAGGATGCCGAGCTGCCGCCGGCGCCGCGGTCGTCGCATCTTTCGCTCCGCCTGGGCGCGATCGCGCTTCTGGCCGCCGTGGCCCTGACCGCGGCCTGGCAATTGTTCTGACCCCGCATGCGGCTTTGACCCTCAGCCACTGCGGATCCCGCGCTGGACGACTGCGACCGGATCGTCTGGAACGTGCGGCCCGACGGCACGCTGGTCGCAACACTGGAGGTGCCCGGCATGCTTGTCGCGTCGAACGGCGAGCGCCCCGAAAAGACTACGTTAGGCAACAGTGAAATCGGGCAGGCACAGCACCTTTTTTCATGCTAAATGGTTGCTGGCACTGCCGAAAGTGCGGACAAAAGTGAGGAGCAATTCTATGCGGAAGATGATGATTGCCATGCTTGCCGTGGTCGCTGTCAGCGGCTGCACAACGACCGAGCAGGACGTCGTCGGCGGCGGCCTGATCGGCGCCGGCGTGGGCGGCTTGGTCGGCGGCAGCAAGGGTGCGCTGATCGGCGCGGCCGTCGGCGCCGGGTCGGGCCTTCTGGTTCGCAACCTGCGCAACGGCTATTGCCAGTATCGCGATCATCGCGGCCGGATCTACACGGCTCGCTGCAACTAGTTCAGCACGGGAAAGACCGGGGGCCGGCAGCCGGCCTCCGGTTTGTTCCGAATTCAAATTCAAGTCGCTGATTTGCCTTACGCGGCCAGCGGAATCCTGATCTCCACCTTCAATCCGTCGGCGTGGTAGTCGCGCGCGATCGTGCCGCGCAGTTCGCGCGTGACATTGAGATCTATCAACCTGGTGCCGAAGCCGGTCTTGGCCGGTGCTTCCAGGTTCTTCTGACCCGTTTCGCGCCAGTTCAAGAGCAGCGTCCGCTCGCGACCGCGGCCGTTGACGCTCCAGTCGACCTTGAGGGCGCCCACCGAACTGCCGGCCTCGCCATATTTCAGCGCGTTGGTGGCAAGTTCGTGGAAGGTCAGCCCGAGCGCCTGCGTCGTCGTCTCGTCCAGCAGCACCTCCGGCCCTGACAACACGCCGTCGGGAAGGTCCTTGCCGAACACCTGCCCGAGCTCGATGCGCAACAGGTCGCCGAGATCCGCTTTCTGCCAGCGCGAACGCGTCAGCATATCTTGCGATGCAGCCATGGCCTGCAGGCGAGCCGAGAACGATGCCGAAAACTCCTTCACGTCGGTGGCTTGCGAGGCCGTCTGCCGCGCGATCGCCAGCACGCGGGTGATCGAATTCTTGATGCGGTGCTTCATCTCCTGCAGGATCAGATCCTTTTCCAGCAAGCTCTTTTCGGTCGCCTCGTGCAGCGCCGATTTCGCCTCATAGGCGCGCTCCTGGTAGTTCGCCACCAACGCGATGGCGCCGGCAAGCAGCAGGCCGAACAGCCCGAGCATCACCGGAATGGCGCGTGAGGACGGCGGTTCGAAGGCGCTTGTCGGCCTGAACAGCAAAGTCCACGGTTGGCCCGCCACGACGATATCGCGGCGTGCCAGAAACCTCGCGCCGATGCGTTCCGCCGGAGGAGCTTCCGACCGGAATAGCAAATTGCCGGCCTCGGGCTTGCCGTCATAGACCTCGACATTGACCGGCAGCAGCGGTGCGTGGCTGAGCGCGACCTGGAACAAGTCGTGCGCGCGGAAAGCGGCATAGAGAAAGCCAGCGGTCGAGGAGCGGCTGGCATTGATGACGTCCGGCGCCGTTTCCACGTTCAGCCGCACGAAGACCAGGAACCCCGGAAAGGTCTGCTTCGCGCCCATGGCCTGGCCGAGTTGGATAAGGCCGCTGGCATGCTGCTGGTCGTCGGCCATGGCTTTCTCGATCGCCGTCCGCCGTGCCGGCTCGCTGAACATATCGAAGCCGATGAACGACTGATTGGACGTATCGAGCGGCTCGAAAAGCATGATCGGCGTTCGCCATTGCTGCTCGCTGGTGGCCGGATAGATCGGATGCGCTGACCCATGATCGTGCAGGATGTCGCGTTCCACCGCTGCCTCGTCGCCGGTCTTGGCGAGCCTCAGGAAGCCGATGCCGCGCAGTCCGGCGAAATTGTCGTCGATGTCGAGCGCGCTGAAGAAGGCCTTGAATTCGCCGCGCGAGATGTCGCCGTTGCGGGCATCGAACAGCGCCTGCGTCGAACGCAGCAGCGACAGGTGCAGGTCGACGCGGCTCTCGATGCGGCTGAGCGCGTCGTCGGCCGTGCCCTCGAACTTGATCCGCGCCGCCTCCTGCGTCGCGAAATAGGCGAACCCTGCCATGGTCAGGCTGATCAGCGCGACGGCGACAAAGGCAACGATCGGAAAGAGCTTCTTCAAATCATGCGGCCCGTGGACGGTCGACGATCTTTATGGGCAAGTCTCGGCGCCAACACAATGGCGCGGTCAAACCATCACCGCGGCTGGCACATCACGCAGCCGTTAATTAGCCGGCTACTAGTTCGACTTCATGCCGCGATCTTCAGCGCCCCCGGGCCTGGAACGGCGCCTGGCGGGCATCTGCCGAGAATGATCATGCCGAGCACCTCGTCCTGGGTGACATCGGTCGTGCGCGCGGTGCCGACGACTTGGCCGTTCTTCATCACGCAGACCCGGTCGGCGAGCTCAAACACGTCGTGGATGTCGTGGCTGATCAGGAAGATGCCGATGCCGTCGGCCTTGAGCTGCTTGACCAGTTCGCCGACCTGCGCCGTCTCTTGCGGGCCGAGCGCCGCCGTCGGCTCGTCCATGATCAGGATACGGGCGTTGAATAGGATCGCGCGCGCGATCGCCACTGACTGCCGCTGTCCGCCCGACAGCTTGATCACCGGCTCCTTGAAGCGCTGGAAACGCGGATTGAGCCGGCCCATCACCTTGCGCGCCTCGGCCTCCATGGCGACGTCGTCGAGCGTGCCCCAACCCGTCATCAGCTCGCGGCCGAGGAAGAGATTGGCCGCGGCATCGACATTGTCGGCCAGCGCCAGCGTCTGGTAGATCGTCTCGACGCCGTATTTCTTGGCGTCGCGCGGATTGGAGATCGAAGCCTCCTCGCCATTGATGAATATCTGTCCGCTGTCGCGCTTATAGGCCCCGGACAGGATCTTGATCAGCGTCGATTTGCCGGCGCCATTGTGGCCGAGCAGCGCCATCACTTCGCCGGGGAAAAGATCGACGGATGCGTCGTCGACGGCGCGGATGCCGCCGAAGGCGATCGAAACGTTGCGCATATCGACCAGCGGAACGCCGGCGGGAGCGGATTTTTCAGCCATGGTCCTTCTCCTCTCTATCAGACGCGCTTGCGGTAGAGGGTGTCGAGCCACACCGCGACGACCAGCACGGCGCCCACGACGATGCTCTGCAGCGGTGAATCGACGCCGAGCAGCACCATGCCGGATTGCAGCGACTGCATCAGCAAAGCGCCCAGCATGGCGCCGAGCACGGTTCCGGAACCGCCTGCGAGCGACGTGCCGCCGATGACCGCCGCGGCGATGACCAGCAGTTCATCCAGCGTCCCCAGCGCGTTTGTCGAGGAGTTCTGCCTGGCCGAAGAGATCGCCGCCGCGATCGTCGCCAACACGCCCATGATCATGAACACCTTCATGGTGATCCAGCGCGTGTTGATGCCGGCAAGATTGGCGGCTTCCGGATTGCCGCCGATGGCAAAGACGTAGCGGCCGAAACGCGTGCGCTTGGTGACGAAGGTCATGATCAGGCCGACGGCGACCGCCATCAGCACCGGAATGGCGATGCCATGCGCGATGAACAGCCCGCCTTCGGGCACGGTGATGTTGTTGGCGGCGGCGTAGCGGTTCACGATGCCGACCGGCCACGGATAGGAATTGGCGAGCCACACCGCGCCCAGGATGACCGCGCAGGTGACCGTGGCAAGCAACGTCTCGGCCCAGACCGGACGCAGCGGGAAGCGGAAGCGCTTGCGCTGCACGCGGCCGTTGAAATGCATGAAGATGACCGCCAGGCAGGCGACGATGCCGACGGCCCAGCTCCATTTGGCGCCGATCGAGCCCGCCGGGCCGCCGCCCATCAACTGGAATGTGGCGTCGAGCGGCGCAACGGTCTGGCCGCTGGTGACCCACCAGGCAGCGCCCCGCCATACCAGCAATCCGCCCAGGGTAACGATAAAGGCCGGCACTTCGAGATAGGCGATGACGAAGCCCTGGAAGGCGCCGATGATGAGGCCGAGCGCCAGGCCGATCAGCAACGCCAGAACCCAGATCCAGGGATTTCCCAGTTCAAGCCCGACGAAGCGAACCAGGAAATGCGCCTGGGCAAAGCCCATGACCATGCCGATCAGCCCTTCGGCCGACCCGACCGACAGGTCGATGTTGCGCATGACGATGACCAGCACCATGCCGGAGGCCATGATCGCCACGGCCGAAGACTGAACCGACAGGTTCCAAAGATTGCGCGGCGTCAGGAACGTGCGGCTGTCGAAGTCGAGCGGATTGACGCCAAGCCGCAGGCTGGAAATCACATGCAGCCCGGTCCAGATCAGGAGCAGCGCGCCGATCATGCCCAGCATGCGGGTGTCGAGCTCGGTCGCCTTCAGGAACCGGGCCACAGTGCCGAGTTCCGACGCGCGCGCGGTGTCCGCCGGTTGGGTAGACGTCGTGTCGGTCATGATTTCCTCCCGCCGGCCTGCCCGTCTGGCGCGAATACCTAGCCAAGCCTAAAAGCTATCCGCCAAAGGCGGAAACACAAATCTTTTTGAGAAAACGCCGCGGCTTTCAGGCCGCGGCGCAGGTATTTTTGATCGAACGTCGGCAAGGCTCAGTTGCAGACCTTGACGCTGCCGGCGGGTACGCCCGCGCAGACCTCGTCCTTCTTGATCCAACCGGCGTCGATGACGACGTTGAGATTGTCCTTGGTGATCGCGATCGGCGTCAGGAACAGCGACTTGACGGTGTTGCCGCCGGGCGTCGTGAAGTCCTTGGCGCCGGCGATGTCGCCCATCTTCTTGCCGTCGGCGAGCTGCGAGGCGATCTCGGCGGCGTTCTTGCCGAGCTCGCGCGCGTCTTTCCACACCGACACGGTCTGCGTGCCGAGCGCGATGCGGTTGAGCGCCGCGTGGTCGCCGTCCTGGCCCGAGACCGGCACGGTGCCGGCCAGGCCCTGCGCCGTCAGCGCCGCGACGACGCCGCCGGCGGTGCCGTCATTGGCAGCCACGACCGCGTCGACCTTGTTGTCGTTGGCGGTCAGGAACTGCTCCATGTTCTTCTGCGCGTTGGCCGGCAGCCAGCCGTCCGTATAGGCCTCGCCGACATTCTTAATCTTGCCGCTGTCGATGGCGTCCTTCAGGACTTCCATGGAGCCCGCGAACAGGAAGTCGGCGTTGGGATCGGAGCCCGAGCCCTTGATGAAGACGTAGTTGCCTTCCGGCTTGGCCTGGAACACCCCGCGGGCCTGCATGCGCCCGACTTCCTTGTTGTCGAAGGTCAGGTAGAACACGTCCTTGTTCTCGATCAGGCGGTCGTAGCCGACGACCGGGATTCCTTCATCGAGCGCCTTCTGCACCGCCGGGCCGATTGCCGAGGCATCCTGTGCAAGGATGATCAGCGCGTTGGCGCCCTGCGAGATCAGGCTTTCGACGTCGGTCAGCTGCTTGCCCGGATTGGACTGCGCGTCGGCCGAAATATACTTGTCGCCGGCGGCCTCGATGGCGGCCTTCATCGCTGCTTCGTCGGTTTTCCAGCGCTCTTCCTGGAAATTCGACCACGACACGCCGATCACCTTGTCCTTCGCCTCGGCCACGGACGCCAGCGTCAGCGACATGGCAACGCCCGCCAGAATGGCGGCTGCAAATTTCTTCATGATATCCTCCCTGCGCCAGTGCGGCGCGACCCAGACTGGCCCGAAGGCCGGCACAGAGGCTTTTTTTCGAGCCTCAAAAAAATAGTGGTCCAGCATAACGACGCTGTCAACCGAGATTCTGATGGGTTTTGATGGGTCCATGCATTTTTTTCGGCATCCGCAATAAATAATGACATAACCCCTGGCTTCTGCCACAATCCCTAGCGTGTCAGCGACAGGCCATGGCATTATCACAAGGCCGCGATGACCGGGGAGGACATGCGAAACAATGTCGGTCGGAATCCGCCACGACGATTTGCGCCGGCGCAACCGGGCCATGGTGATTTCGGCGGTACGCCGCGCCGGTCAGCCATCACGGACCGAAATTGCCGCCACCACCGGGCTCAGCCACTCGACCATTTCGGCGATCTCCGCCGACCTGATCCAGGAGGGCATTCTCACCGAAAGCAAGGCCAGCGAGCCGGCGGCGTTGAAACGCGGCCGGCCGCAGATCGGCCTGGCGCTGAGCCCTGAAGCCGCCGCGGTGCTGACCGTGGTGTTGTCGCTGAACTTCCTGTCGGTCGCCGTGATCGATTATGCCGGCCAAGTTGTTGCCGAGGAGCAGCAGCGCCTGGACACGCTTGGCATGCCCCGCGACGAGCTGATCGGCGAATGCGTGGCGATCGTGCGGCGCCGGCTGCAGGATCCCGACCTCGACATTGGCAGCGTCGCCCGCATCGCCATGGGCATCCAGGGCATCACAGATTCGCATGCACGCGCCATGCTCTGGTCGCCGATAACGCCGCTGACCGACATTCCTTTCGCCGACATCCTCGAGAAGGAATTCGGCATCTCCGCCACCATGGAGAATGACTGCAACATGATGGCGGTGGCGCTGCAATGGCGCGACCCGGAGCGCTATCGCGACGACTTCATCGCCATCCTGTTGTCGCACGGCATCGGCATGGGTCTCGTGCTCAAGGGTGCGCTGTTCACCGGCACGCATTCCTCCGGCGGCGAGTTCGGCCACATGATTCACCGCCCGGGCGGGGCGCTTTGCCGCTGCGGCCGCCGCGGCTGCGTTGAGGCCTATGCCGGCAACTATGCGATCTGGCGCAGCGCCATGAAAATGAGCGAGGAGGCCGAGCCGGTCGACGTCGGCGACGCCGACATGCGGGCCCTTGCCGCGAAGGCGCGCGAGAGGGACGGCCCCGAACGGGAGGCTTATCGCCGGGCCGGCGAAGCGCTTGGTTTCGGTCTCGGCAGCCTGTTCGCCCTCATCGATCCGGCGCCCGTTGCCATGGTCGGCGTCAGCGCGGCCGCCTTCGACCTGATCGAGCCGGCGCTGCGCGAGGCGATCGCCCAGACCGCCGGCGGCCAGCACTCGGAATCGATCTCCTTCGACACCGAACCGAACGAGTTGCCGCTGATCCGCGAAGGCTGCGCCATGCGCGCGCTGACTTTCGTCGACCAGGAGATTTTCGCGCCGGGAGGCCAGGCGAGAGCGGGTGCCGCAGGCAAGAACGTGGCCTGAGGCAGCCTTGAAGAGGTCCGGGGACAGCAGCAGACGCTTGAAATTAGCGAAGGCCCCACAGCTTCGTCATTCCAGGGCGGAGCAGGAGCGAAGCTCCGTCGCGGAAACCCTGGAATCCATGCCGTTACCTCACGCGTCGAGCGCAGCGGTGCAAAATTCTGGACCGCCGCGGCGCGTCGACATCACGGAATGGATCCTCGGGTCTGCGCTGCGTCGCTGCGCTCCTTGCTCCGCCCGTGGATGACGAGGCACAAGCGTCTCGGCTACTCACCAGCGCGGATGTTGGAAGTGCTTGGCCCGTCAGGACTTCGGCGCCCTGGGCCTAATCTTCCCTGATCGCGTAACCCGCGCCGCGGATGGTGCGGATGACGTCCGGCATGCGGCCGTTGTTGACGGCCTTGCGCAGGCGGCCGACATGGACGTCGACGGTGCGCTCATCGATATAGATCGTCTCGCCCCAGACATTGTCGAGCAGCTGGCTGCGCGAGAACACCCGGCCGGGATGACGCATCATGAATTCGAGCAGCCGGAACTCGGTCGGGCCGAGCCTGATCTCGCTCTTCTTGCGGTAGACGCGGTGCGACTCGCGGTCGAGCACGATGTCGCCGACCTTGAGCACGCTGGACAGCACCTCCGGCTTGGCGCGGCGCAGCAGCGCTTTGACGCGCGCCATGAACTCCGGTGTCGAGAACGGCTTGACCAGATAGTCGTCGGCGCCGGTCGAAAGGCCGCGCACGCGGTCGCTTTCCTCGCCCCGCGCGGTCAGCATGATGATCGGCAGCCGCTCGGTCTCGGGCCGCATCCTGAGGCGCCGGCAGAGCTCGATGCCGGAAACCGCAGGCACCATCCAGTCGAGCACGAGCAGGTCGGGAACGTTTTCCTGAAGGCGGATTTCGGCCTCGTCGCCGCGGGTCACCACTTCGACCTGGTAACCCTCGGATTCGAGATTGTAGCGGAGCAGCACCCCAAGCGGCTCCTCGTCCTCCACCACCATGATGCGTGGCGCGATCATTGGCAGATACCCTTCGTCAGGCCGCCGGCGCCGACATTGTCGTTTCGTCCTGCTTGGGACGATTCGCGGGCAATTGCGTGCCGGTCAGCACATAATAGGCGTTCTCGGCGATGTTGGTCACATGGTCGCCGATGCGCTCGAGATTCTTGGCGCAGAACAGAAGATGCGTGCAGGCGGTGATGTTGCGCGGGTCTTCCATCATGTAGGTCAGGAGCTCGCGGAAGACGGATGTGTATTTGACGTCGATGCGCTCGTCGTCGTTGCGAAGCTTGGCCAGCGCCGTGGCGTCGCCCACCGTATATTCCTGGATCACGGCCTGGACCTGGATCAGTACCAGCTGCGCCATGGAATCGATCGAATGCGTGAGGTCTCGCGGCGCGGCGCTGACGCCGACCGAACCGACGCGCTTGGCGATGTTCTTGGCGAGATCGCCGATGCGTTCGAGGTCGCCCGCCATGCGGATCGAGCCGACCACGTTGCGCAGATCATCGGCCATCGGCTGGCGCTTGGCGATCAGCGTGATGGCGCGGTCGTCGAGCTCGCGCTGGCGCGCGTCCATGATGGCATCGTCGGAAACGACGCGCTGCGCCATGGCATTGTCGGTCTCGAGCAGGGCTCTGGTCGAAGCGCCGACCATCGAGCTGGCGAGATCGCCCATGTCGTTTATGAGCCGGCTGATCTGTCTCAGATCCTCGTCGAAGGAAGCGACGGTATGTTCGGCCATGATGATGTCCTCGTATGAGCTCAGCCGAAGCGGCCGGTGATGTAGTCCTGCGTGCGCTTTTCGCGGGGCGAGGTGAAGATCTTCTCGGTCCGGTCGAACTCCACCAGCTCGCCCAGATACATGAACGCCGTCTGCCGCGACACACGCGCCGCCTGCTGCATGTTGTGGGTGACGATGACGATCGTGTAGTCGGCCTGCAGCTCGTCGATCAGTTCCTCGATCTTGGCGGTCGACAGCGGATCGAGCGCCGAGGCCGGCTCGTCGAGCAGGATGACCTCGGGCTTCACCGCCACGGTACGGGCGATGCACAGGCGCTGCTGCTGGCCGCCCGAGAGGCTGAGGCCGCTGGCGTTGAGCTTGTCCTTGACCTCGTTCCAGAGTGCGGCGCGCTTCAGCGCCTGCTCGACGCGGCCGTCCATCTCGGCCTTGCTGATCTTCTCATAGAGCCTGACGCCGAAAGCGATGTTCTCGTAGATCGACATCGGGAACGGCGTCGGCTTCTGGAACACCATGCCGATCTTGGTCCTGAGCAGGTTGAGGTCCTGCGAGCGGTCGAGGATGTTCTTGCCGTCGAGCAGCACCTGGCCCTCGGCGCTCTGCTTCGGATAGAGCTCGTAGATGCGGTTGAGCACGCGCAGCAGCGTCGACTTCCCGCAGCCCGACGGGCCGATGAAGGCGGTCACGCTGCGCTCGGGCAGGGACAGGTTGATGTCCTTCAGCGCCTTCGACTGGCCATAGTAGAAATTGAGGTTCCTGACCTCGATCTTGGCCTTCTCGACGGTCGTATCGGCTGCGTTCAGGTCGGTGGACAACATCGGTTTCATCTGTCCTCTCTGCGTCCGGTTAGGCTGCGGGCGATGATGCTCAGCCCGAGAACCGTCAGGGTGATTATGAGTGCGCCCGTCCAGGCCAGTTGCTGCCATTCCTCGTAGGGGCTGAGAGCGAACTGGAAGATGGTTACCGGCAGGCTGGCCATCGGCGCATTGAGATTGCTCGACCAGAACTGGTTGTTGAGCGCGGTGAAGAGAAGCGGCGCCGTCTCGCCGGAGATGCGGGCGATCGCCAAAAGGATGCCGGTGACGATGCCGGAGAGCGCCGCGCGATAGGCAACCGAGCGGATCACCACCCAGCGCGGCGCTCCGATGGCGGTGCCTGCTTCGCGCAGCGCGTTGGGCACAAGGTTCAGCATGTCCTCGGTGGTGCGCACCACGACGGGGATCACCAGGATCGACAGCGCGACCGCGCCGGCGATCGCCGAGAAGTGCCCCATCGGCCGCACCATCAGCTCGTAGACGAACAGACCGATGATGATCGACGGCGCCGACAAGAGGATGTCGTTGATGAAGCGCACCACCGTCGTGAGCTTCGAGAAGCGTCCGTATTCGGCCATGTAGGTGCCGGCCAGCACGCCGATCGGCGTGCCGACGAAGATACCGATGATCGTCATGACGATGCTGCCGTAGATGGCGTTGAGCAGGCCGCCGGCATCGCCGGGCGGCGGCGTCATTTCCGTGAACACGGAGAGCGACACCCCGGAAAGTCCCTTGTAGAGCAGGGCGCCGAGGATCAGCGCCAGCCAGGCCAGCCCGATGCCCGCCGCGACGACGCACAGCGTCATCATCACGCCATTCTTGCGCTTGCGGCTTTGGTGAAGCGATTGGGCAGTCGACATCGGTCAGGCTCCCGTGCGGCTATCGATGCGCAACAGCATGTAGCGTGCGAGCGCGAGGATGATGAAGGTGATGACGAACAGGATCAGGCCGAGCGATACCAGCGAGGATGTATAGAGGTTGCCGTCAGCTTCGGTGAATTCGTTGGCGATGGTCGCCGAAATCGTCGTGCCCGGCGCAAACAGCGAGGCGCTGATGCGGTGCGCGTTGCCGATGACGAAGGTGACGGCCATCGTCTCGCCGAGCGCGCGGCCGAGGCCGAGCATGACACCGCCCATGATGCCGACGCGGGTGTAGGGGATGGTCACGCGCCGGGTCACTTCCCAGGTCGTGCAGCCGATACCGTAGGCCGATTCCTTCAGCACCGCCGGCACCGTGTCGAACACGTCCTTGGTGATCGAGGTGATGAAGGGCAGCACCATGATGGCGAGGATTAGCGACGAGGTCAGCAGGCCGATGCCGTAGGGCGGACCGGCAAACAGGCTGGAGAGCCCCGGTATGCCGTGGAAAAGACTGATGATGAAGGGCTGCACGGTCGTCTGCAGGAACGGCGCGAAGACGAACAGGCCCCAGATGCCGTAAATGATCGAGGGAATGCCGGCGAGCAGCTCGACCGCGATGCCGATCGGACGCCTGAGCGGGCGCGGGCAGAGCTCGGTCAGGAAGACGGCGATGCCGATGCCGATCGGCACGGCGATGAGAATGGCGATGGCCGAGGTGACGATGGTGCCGTAGATGGGCGCGAGCGCGCCGAAATTCTCGGTGACCGGGTTCCAGGATTCGGTGGTCAGGAAGGAGAAGCCGAACTTCGACAGCGCCTCCCACGATCCGGCGACCAGCGATATCGCGACCCCGCCGAGCAGAACGAGCACGAGCATGGCGGAAAGGCGCGTCGCCGTCCGGAAGACCATGTCGGTGACGGCGAAGCGGCGCACTGTCGCTTCCCTGGTCCGCATGGCGGACGATGTCGCGGCTTCGGAAACGGCTGTCATTTAGCCCCTCGCATTTCGAAAGAGACAGGAGGGCGCTAGAGGCGCCCTCCTCATTCAGCGGGAATTACATGCCGGAGTAGACCGGCTTGCCGTCCTTGTCGACGATGTCCTTGCCCCACATTTCCTCGACGCTCTTCACGACCTTGTCGGGCATCGGAACGTAGTCAAGCTCAGCAGCCATCTTGTCGCCCTTGGCATAGGACCAGGCGAAGAACTTGAGCGCTTCAGCCGTGGCTGCCGCATCATCGGGCTTCTGGTAGACGAGGATCCAGGTGGCGGAAGTCATCGGCCAGGATTCGGCTCCCGCCTGGTTGGCCAGGATGACGCCGTAGCCCGGCTGCGAGTTCCAGTCGGCATTGGCCGCGGCGGCCGAGAACGCCTTCGCGGTCGGCTCGACCTTCTTGCCGTCCTTGTTCACCATGTCGGTATAGGTGAGCTTGTTCTGCTTGGCATAGGCATATTCGACATAGCCGATCGCGCCGCCGGTCTGCGAGACGTTGTTGGCGACGCCTTCATTGCCCTTGGCGCCGATGCCCACCGGCCATTCGAGCGCGGTGTTGACACCGACCTTCGACTTCCAGTCGGCGCTGACGTCGGCCAGGTAATAGCTGAAGTTGAAGGTGGTGCCCGAGCCGTCCGAACGATGCACGACCGCGATCGCCTGGTCGGGCAGCTTGATCTTGGGGTTGAGCTTCTTGATTGCCGCATCGTTCCAGTTGGTGATCTTGCCTGCGAAGATGTCGGCCAGCGTCGGGCCGTCCAGAACCAGCTCGCCCGGCTTGACGCCTTCGAGGTTGACGACCGGCACGATGCCGCCCATCACCATCGGGAACTGCGCGAGGCCGGTGGAGGTGAGATCCTCGCCCTTCAGCGGCGCGTCGGAAGCGCCGAAGGTCACGGTCTTGGCCTTGATCTGCTTGATGCCGCCGCCGGAGCCGATCGACTGGTAGTTGAGACCGATGCCGGTCTCCTTCTTGTAGGCGTCGGCCCACTTCGCATAGATCGGATAGGGGAAGGTGGCGCCGGCGCCGGAAATGTCGGCTGCCATCGCGGCGGCCATGCTAAGGGTTGATGCCGCAGCCATTGCAATTGCAACGGCCGCCGAGCGGATGAAATGTCTCATGTGGCCTGCTCCTGTTCGGAAGATGGTCTTTCGGCACCCGTTGTATCGGCGCCCGGTCAGCGCAATAGCCCTCGATTATTACAGTCGCATGACAGTTTCGTGTCAGCCCGGTAACGCCTGAAGGGGGATGCACGGAAGGGGTCAGCGTCAGCCTCGAAAGGCCGGCCGGAGTTTGCCGCGGAAATCAGCAACTTGTCTGACTTTTGAAACAAAATTTATCCCGGCGGCCGGATGACGGCCGCCGGGAAATAAAAGCCGGACGAGAGTGCGTTGCCTGTAAGCCAGAGCGGATCATGGCCTGGCCATCGCCGAAAACAGGGTCCGTTGGGGTAGAGTCGACGCTGTTTCTTGTTGGCGGTCGCCGCTCCCGCCCGTAACCGAAGAGCGGAATCAATGTCGCGATTGTCCGAGCTTGGCGCTTGCTTTGGTATGGTGCGATCGCACCATACGCATGCGTCAGCCTCTTGCCGCCGTTCTGCCCGCCAAATTCGTTTTAACCGGCATTGCGCCGGGTCTCGACGTCCGAACCCAGCCAGCGCTCTAGCTTTTCGAGCAGCGCCCGCGGACTGATCGGCTTCGGCAGGTAATCGTCCATGCCGGCTTCGAGGCAGCGTTCGCGGTCGCCCTTCAGCGCATGTGCGGTGACGCCGACGATCGGCACATGCGTGCCCATGTCCTGCTCGAGCCGGCGGATGGCGCCCGTCGCCTCCAGCCCGTTCATTTCCGGCATCGATACATCCATCAGGATCATGCGCGGATTGAGCCTGCCGAAGGCGTCGAGCGCCTTGCGACCGTTGCCGACGATCTCGAAGCGGTAGCCGGTCTCGCCAAGGATCTGGGTGAACACCATCTGGTTCACCTCATTGTCCTCGGCCACGAGGATGTCGAGCTCGCGCTCGGCATCGGCGGGGCGCGGACGCGCCCGCGCCGGCGGCGGTTGCAGCATGGCGCGCTCCGATGCCGCCGTCTGCGCCGGAGCGGCTTGCGGGGGGCTGCCGGTGCCAATGGTGGGTTGCGCCGTCGCGCTGCTGTGGCGGTGGCGCTGGATGGTCGAGACCAGCGTTTCCAGCAGAATGGAGGAGCGCGCCGGTTTGATCAGCTGCGCATCGATGCCGAGGTCGCGATAGGCCGTGCCGGCAAGCGACTGGTCGACCGAGGTCAGCATGATGATGGGCGTATGCGCCAGGCCCGCCGTATTGCGCACGATGCGCGCCATCTCGGCGCCGGTCATGCCGGGCATCTGGTAGTCAAGCACGACGCAGTCGACCGGCACGCCGTAGGCGGCGGCGGCAATCAGCACCTTCAACCCTTCGGCGCCGCTTTCGGCCGCGCAGGAATCGAACGTCCACGACGCCATCTGCTCGCTGAGGATCGAGCGATTGACGGCATTGTCGTCGACGATGAGCACGCGCGCGCCGGTGACGTCGACCGGCATGATGCGCTGACCGCCCTGCTCGGCCTTGGGCAGCATGATCGTGAACCAGAAGGTCGAACCCTTGCCTTCGGCGCTGTCGACACCGATCTCGCCGGCCATCATCTCGACCAGCCGCGAGGTGATGGCAAGGCCAAGCCCGGTGCCCTCATGCCGCCTGGTCGAGGAGGTGTCGACCTGGCTGAATTTTTCGAAAACCTGCTTCAGCTTGTCTTCCGGAATGCCGATGCCGGTATCGGTCACGGAAATGGTAAGCCTCGTTCCCGCGGGAACCCGCTCACCCGTCACGTCGACCAGGACATGACCCTTGTCGGTGAATTTCACCGCGTTGCCGAGCAGGTTGGTGACGATCTGCCTGACACGGCCGACATCGCCGACGAACTGGCCGTCGAGGCCCGGCTGGATGCGAACGATGAGCTCGAGGTCCTTCTCCTTGGCGCGCGTCGACACCAGCGTCGCCACATCCTCGATCGCCTCGGCCAGATTGAAGGGCGCAGGGTCGAGCACCAGCTGGCCGGCATCGATCTTCGAGAAATCGAGGATGTCGTTGATGATGGTGAGCAGCGCGTTGCCGGATTTGACGATGATATCGGTGAACGTCTTCTGCTTCGGATCGAGGTCCGACTTTGCCAGCAGCTCTGCCATACCAAGAACCCCGTTCATCGGCGTGCGGATCTCATGGCTCATATTGGCGAGGAATTCCGACTTGGCCCGGTCGGCAAGCACGGCGCGCCGGCGCGCCTCGCTGAGCTCCGCCTCGCGCTGCTTGAGCTCGGTGATGTCGGTGGTGGAGCCGATGAGATAGAGCGAGCCGTCCGACGCGATCATCGCGCCCTTGCGCGCGAACTGGTGCCTGACGCTGCCGTCCGGCATCGTCACCGTCTCTTCGATCTCCTGCGTCTCGCCGGTGCGCAGCACGGCAAGGTCGCCGGCGACGAAGGCTTCGCCGTCCGCGCCGAAAATCTCGACATCGGTCCTGCCGACAGCTTCTTCCTTGCTGAAGCCGGTGAGATCGCACCAGCCCTTGTTGACGTAGAATTGCCTGAGGTCCGAACGCTTGGCATAGATCGACACCGGCACATTGTCGATGAGGCTGCGGAACACCTCGTTCTCGCTCATGCTCTGCCGCAGCGCCTGCTCGCGCGCCTTGACGTCGGTGATGTCGGTGCTGGAGCCGACCAGATGCACCGACCCGTCGATCGCCACCAGCCGGCTCTTGCGCGTCATCAGCTGGCGCACCGTGCCGTCGCGGTGGGTGACGGCCTCCTCGATCTCGCGTCCCGCGCCGGTGGCCACGACTTCGTTATCGTCATTGCTGAAACCGTCCGCCTCTTGCGCCGCGAAAAGCTCGCGATCGGTCTTGCCGAGCACTTCGTCCTTGGGCAGTCCGGTCAGCGCGCACCAGGCCTTGTTGACGAATTCTATGCTGAGATCGTCGGCCTTGATGAAGGCTGCCACAGGCAGTTCGTCCATCACATGCCGGTAAAGATCGATCTGGCGCATGGAATCGCGCAACGCCTTCTCGCGCGCCTTGATGTCGGTGATATCGACGCGCACGCCGATGAATGTGCCGTCGTCGGTGCGCATGTCATAGACCTGGTACCAGCGGCCGTCGGCGTTGAGGCGTTCGTAGGCCGAGCTCGGCAAACGGTACCGCTTGAGCATGGCGTCAAGCCAGCGCTCGGTGTCGACGCCATACAGGCTGTCGATTCCGGGGTCGCCGCTCGAGCGGAAGTAGCCGACGGAGTGGCCAAGCGCCAACGCCTCGCGGAATGTGCGGCCAGGCTGCCAGGCCGGCTTCAGCGCCGGCAGCGAATCCTGCAGCTTGCGGTTGGCGAAGACGAAGCGGTCGTCGCGATCGTAGATGATGACCCCCGCCGGCAGCGACTCCAGCACGGTGACGAGGTTCTTGCGCGCGTCCTCCGCCTCGGTCTCGCGCTGTTTCATGTCGGTGATGTCAACATAGGAGATTATCCGCTTGCCGCCTGGAAGAGGCGCCAGCGAGGCGATCAGCGTGCGGCCGTCCTTGCGCGGCAACTGCCTTGACCCTGCGCTTCCAGCCCGGATTTCGGCCTCCCGTTCGGCCACATGGCTTTGCCAGGCGCGTTCCTCGGCGCCGAACGGATCGGCATCACGACTGGCTTCCATGAGGTCGCGAAAGCGACTGCCGGCCGGAGCGCGCAGGGGATCGATCTGCCAGAAGTCGTAAAATGCCCGGTTGACCACCTCCGCCCGCAATTCGGCATCGAGAACGATGACGCCGATCGGCATCGAATCGACCATCAGCCTGAGATTGGCAAGCGCTTCCGAGGTCCCGGCCATATCGTGGACGTCGCCGAGAAAGGCCTCGTTGCCGCGCCTGTCCGCCTTGTTGTCCGCCTCGACAGTCCCGTCCGTATCCGCCATTCCTACCCCCAAGGCCGAACTGTGCCGGTCCGTCGGCGGAATGTGCCCGACAAGCATTAACGATCCGCTAACCATAATGATTGCAACCGCCTGCCGCCGGGTGCCGTTGAGCCAGATTCCGACCCTGGCGCCGGCTGCGGTAATCCGCCCGTTGGCGATCATGGCAACAACGCATTATAAGGTGCCTGAGGTGTTGCTAATGTTTGGTCGAATCGCGGCTTTCATCCTGTGCCCGGCGCTGCTTGCGGCGGGCGGTTGCGCGCGCAGCGACGACGGCACGGTGATCGTCCCGAGCCGGATGGACGTCAGGCGTGTCTGGGACAAGGCGCCGCCGGGAACGACCGCGTCGCGGCAGATCGCGTCGGACGTGTTTCCTTTGCCACCGCCGGGCGCGCCGCAAAGCCCGTCGGTCCGGCGCTATTCCAGGTCTCCGGCAAGACCTTCCTATAACCAGAATCTGGCTGATCAGTCTTCGGGCGAGCGGACCCCCCTTACCTGCAGGAATGTCGGCGAAACCGGCAAGCGCTACCGCGTCGTCTGCGAGTAGCTTAGCCTCAATCCGCCGGTCGATGCCGGCTGGATCCACTGCCCGGATGAAGAAAGACAACCCGACAGATTCAGCCTGGCCGCGACCGCGGCGCGATCACGGATCGCTGATGAAACCTTAGCCCGGTGACGGACGTTGTTGGCGTTGATGTGACGCGCGCAGCGCAGAGGAGACTGAAGATGTCCGTTCACTTCACCGTCTCTGGCCTGACCAGAAACCTGATCCATTCGCTTGGGCTGGATCATGAGCATACGCCGAGAGCCCTTACCCCCGAACAAAGCCTTCTGCTGGATTGCTACCTGGCCGGGCAGATCCCGGACTCCGCCTGGAACGATTATGTCTTCGAGATGCCGGAGTTGGAAAAGCACGCCCAGATCAGGCGCGCACGCGGTTTGACCTGAAAGCAGTTTCAGGAGAACTGCGGCACAGCATGTCTCCCGAGAACCTAAAGCGCATGGAGCGAATCTGAAGATCGCGACGCGCTTTAGGCTCGGCGCCTTTGCCGTGCCCTTCCCTCCGGAACTCCGTCGAAAAAAACAGTCAGGCCTCCGCCTACTTCTTCGGCGAGTTGAACTGCAGCGTAAAGACGTTTCCGGCGATGCCTTGCGCCAGCGAGGGCGAAAGGCTGAGCGGCAGACAATCGTTCAGGGCCTTGGTCGCAGCGTCGATATACGCCTTACGCGCCTTGTCGTCGCCGCTGACATGGATAGCGGTTGTTTTCGGCGGCCCGATCAGCGTGCCGTCGCGTTTGAAGCTGAAGCTGAGCGTGACTGAGGAATTGTCGGAATTGGCCGGCGGCGTCCAGCAGGCGAGCAAGGCGGCGCCAACCTCGTTCATACCGTTGAGCGGCGCGGCTTCGGCCGTGATGGCGGCGCTCGCTAGGAGCGCGCTCGCGACCGCGGAAAGTTTCATCATTCTTGTCATCGCCGTCCTCATCGCTTTTTTGCCCGGCTCGCACCTGTCAACCCAAGGTAATGGTAGGATCAATCACGCCGATGACAATAGGATTTCAACCGGTCTGGCACCGGATAAGTCGTATGTCGTGATTGCCGTGGGAGGCGATACAACCGCCGGCAAAGCAAAAGGCCGGCGCTGAGCCGACCTTTCCCTTCTCCTCCGCTTCGCGCCAGTACATCCGTGGTCGCGGCGAGGACTGTGACAGTAGACAGGCCTTGGGTAAACGAAACCTTAAGCCGTGGCCTGCGATTTCACATGCGCGATGTAGCCGCGCACGTCGCCGGCCGGCTCCGCATAGGCCTTGCCGAGCTTCTTCTCCAGCGCCGCCACGTACTCCTTCGCCCATTTGGGCAGCGGGTAGTCGATGACCGCCAGGAATTCCAGCGTCGCGGCCAGCCTTATATCGGCGATCGACGGGTTGTTGCCGCCGATGAACGGTTTGCCGTTGCGAAAGAAAGAGTGAAACACCTCGAGCGGCTCGGCGATCGCGGCCATCGCCGCCTTCTGCGCGTCCGATTTCTTGTCGGGATGGGCATCGCTGTGGCCGACTTCGCCGGCATATTGCGGGAAGCCGAGCGCCGGATAGGTCGCGCGCGCGACATAAGGATAGAGCGTGCCGACCAGATAGAACATGGCGCTGTCGATCATCGCGCGCTTGGCCGGCGCCTTCGGATAGAACTTGTCCAGCCCGTGCTTGTTGGCGAGATACTGCATAATGGCGCAGCTTTCCCACAGCACGCCGCGCGGCAGGCCCTTGTCCTCGATCATCGGCGTCAGATGCGCCGGATTGCGCGCCAGGAATTCGGGCGAACGTGTATGACCCCAGGCATCGGTCTCCGCCGGATCGAGTCCGGCCGCGCGCGCGAACACCCGCACCGTCATGTTGTTGACGCTCGGCCTCAGCATACTGAGTTTTATGCCAGGCTTCTTAGCTGGCTTCGCCATTTTCGAGGTCGCCTTCGCGGCCGCTTTGGCCGCCGCCTTCGCCGATGCCTTGGCGCCCGATTTCGCGGCGGCTTTCACCGCTGCTTTCGGCGCGGCCTTGGCAGCGGGTTTCTTCGCGCTCTTTGTTGCGGCTTTTGCCATTTCATGTCCCTCCCTTTGCTTGCTCAGTACGGATTCTTCGGCGCCCTGTTTTCCGACAGGGTTTCGCGTGACCGCTCGACCAGCGCCTGGATGGCGTCGGCAAGGTGCAATTCGGCGATGTTGTAGTCGCCCCGCGCCACGCGGATCTTGTGCGCCTCCATCAGCACGTCGGCATGGGCGAAGCCGGCCGGCGGGTCGAAACGGTAGGACGCGAGCTCGATCAACAGCCCGAGCGGATCTTCGAAATAGATTGAGTCCATGAAGCCGCGATCCTTGACGCCGCTGTGCTTGATGGCGCGCTCGTCGAGCCGCGCGACAGCCTGCAGGAAGGTAACCCGCGACACCGAGAACGCGATGTGATGGACGCAGCCGATATCGGTCGGAGTCCGCCGCTTGACCGGGACCCGGGTTTCGTCGGTGAACACGGTGATCAGCCGCCCGTCGCCCGGATCGAAGTAGAGATGGCTTTCGCTCGCCTTGTCGAGATTGGGCTGCTCGAAGATGAAAGGCATGCCGAGCACACCCTCCCAGAAGTCGATCGAGGTCTGGCGCCCGGCGCCGACCAGCGTGATGTGATGAACGCCTTGCGACTGCAGCTTCCGCATTGGACTCCTCCCGCCCGCACTTGCGGCAGGCTCTGTGCAAGGGAATGCTAAAGCAACTGCAGGCGCTGCGCCAGAACGGAGGAACAGGCGAACGCCGGATTGATCCCAGCAGGGGATTGGTCTTTCGGTCTACAGGAGAGTTGCTTGGTACGCCCAAGGGGAATCGAACCCCTGTTCCCGCCGTGAGAGGGCGGTGTCCTGACCGCTAGACGATGGGCGCGCTCAAGAACCGGCTACATAGGCTGGCGGCCGCGAAAAAGCAACCGAGCAGATTCCGGAAAAGTGTCGTACGGTTTTCCGACAAGAATTCCGACAAAACAAAAAGCCTAAGCGGAGCATTCATTGGCTTGCCAAACGAGTGCTCCGCTTGGGGTTTCGACCACTTCGCGCGCTTTGCCGGACGTCGCGGGTCAGCCCTGCCGTTTCGGCTCGATCAGGTCCCAGAGATTGCCGTAGAGATCGGCAAAGACCGCCACCGTGCCATAGGTCTCGAAGCGCGGCGCTTCGCGGAACTCGACGCCCTTGGCGAGCATCGCCTGGTGATCGCGGGAAAAATCGTCGGTCTCGAGGAAGAGAAAGACCCGGCCGCCGGTCTGGTTGCCGATGCGGCTTGCCTGCTCTTCGCCGGATGCTTCCGCCAGGAGCAGCTGCGCCCCCATGCCCTTCGCCGGCGCGACGGTGACCCAGCGCTTGCCGCCGCCGAGATCGACATCCTCGATGAGCAGAAAGCCGAGCCGCTCGACATACCAGGCGATCGCCTCGTCGTAATTGGCGACGACGAGCGCGACGGTCGCAATGCTGCGCTGCTCGGCAAAGCCGCTCATTTGTTGCGAACCGCGAATTGGCCGATGATGCGGCGCTCGGCGATGTCGTAGACGAAGATCGAACGGCCGCCATCGGCAAGCTCGGCGTCGATCGACAGGCGGTTGCCGGAGAGCGACTGGCTGATCACCTTGGCGCCGACGGGCAGCACGATGTCGCCCGAGAGCGGCGCACCGGCCGGGGCCTGGACATCGCCGGCGGGCGCCGATCCGGCCACCGGCGCGTTGCGGGCTTTGTAGACAAGCGCCCCGATCACCACCATAAGGGCGAGGAACAGAAGGCCGAGATTGACGATCATGAAGCGGACGAGCTTGCGGCGCACATTCTCGGCCGCGGGGTCGAGCGGCTTTTCCTCATCTTCTTCGGCGATCGGCCGGGCCATGGCTAAACAATCCGCAACGGGTTTCGATGAGCGCTCATAACGAAGAGAGTTCGACATTGATAGGGGAGGAACCGACGGACGACGAGTTGGCCGCAGGCGAAGCCACCGTGCTGAAAGCCGGCGCCGATGCCGCCGGCCAGCGCCTCGACCAGTGGCTTGCCGCCAAGCTCGGTCCGGAGCTCTCGCGCAGCCGCGTCCAGGCGCTGATCAAGCAAGGCGCGGTCTCCGTCGCCGGCAGGAAGGTGCTGGAAGCCAAGCGCAAGCTGACGGTCGGTGAGACGATCGAGGTCCTGGTGCCCGCTCCGGAGCCGGCAGAGCCGCAGGGCGAGGACATTCCCCTCGACATTCTTTACGAGGACGACGAGCTGATCGTCATCAACAAACCGGCGGGACTGGTCGTCCATCCCGGCGCCGGCAACTGGACCGGCACGCTGGTCAACGCGCTGATCCATCACTGCGGCGACAGCCTGTCCGGCATCGGCGGCGTCAGGCGTCCTGGCATCGTCCATCGCCTCGACAAGGAAACCAGCGGCGTCATGGTCGTGGCCAAGACCGACCGCGCCCACAAGGCGCTGTCGGAAGCCTTTGCCGATCATGGCCGCACCGGCGACCTCGAGCGCGCCTATCTGGCGCTGGTCTGGGGCATCCCGCCGCGGCCGGCCGGCACCATCGAGGCTGCCCTGGGCCGCGCAGCCGACCGCGTCCGCCGCGCGGTGGTGCCTGAAAGCCGCGACGACGCCCGCCATGCCGTTACCCATTTCAGCGTCGTCGAACGCTTCGGCGAAGGACAGCAGGCTTTCGCCACGGCAAGCCTGGTCGAATGCCGGCTGGAGACTGGCCGGACCCACCAGATCCGCGTCCACATGGCCCATATCGGGCACCCCGTGATCGGCGACCCGGATTACGGGCAGGCCTTCCGCACCAAGGCCAACCGGCTGCCCGAACCCTTGAAGGCCAAGGTCAACGCCTTTCCGCGGCAGGCCCTGCATGCCTGGCTCCTTGAATTCCGGCATCCGAGCACCCATCTAACGATGAGGTTCGAAGCGCCGATACCGGGAGACATGCAGGAGCTCGTCAGCGACTTCCGAAAACTCTGAACCGACCCGCCACGAACAAGCTGCAAACCAGCCATCAAAAAACCTGACCGGCGTTGTTCACTTTAGCGTGACAGACTGTTTAGCGTTGAACAAATGCCTGTCTTTTCTGGTTTTGTTCCTATATACACAGGTTGTCGCGGATGAGCCTTTGGCATCCGTGACGAATGCCCGCCGCGTTTCGGGGGCATCCACTCCAAAGAGAGAGGGGCGCTATCATGGCCCAATCATTACCCAGTATCGTTTCCGGTGAAGGCGGTCTCGCCCGTTACCTGGAAGAAATCCGCCGCTTTCCGATGCTTCAGCCGCAGGAAGAGTACATGCTCGCAAAGCGTTATGCCGAGCATCAGGACACCACGGCTGCGCACAAGCTCGTCACCAGCCATTTGCGGCTCGTCGCCAAGATCGCCATGGGCTATCGCGGCTACGGCCTGCCGATCGGCGAGGTGATCTCGGAAGGCAATGTCGGCCTCATGCAGGCCGTGAAGAAATTCGAACCGGAGCGTGGTTTCCGGCTCGCCACCTATGCCATGTGGTGGATCAAGGCCTCGATCCAGGAATACATCCTGCGCTCGTGGAGCCTGGTCAAGATGGGCACCACCGCCAATCAGAAGCGTCTGTTCTTCAACCTGCGCAAGGTGAAGGGCAAGATCCAGGCGCTCGACGATGGCGACCTGAAGCCCGACCAGATCGCCGAGATCGCTACCCGCCTCAACGTCTCCGAGGCGGAAGTGGTGTCGATGAACCGCCGCCTGTCGGGCGACGCTTCGCTCAACGCCCCGATCCGGGCCAGCGAAGGCGAATCCGGCGAATGGCAGGACTGGCTGGTCGACGACCACGAGAGCCAGGAAGAGATGCTGATCGAGCAGGACGAGCTGGAAAACCGGCGCTCCATGCTGTCAGGCGCTCTGTCGGTCCTCAACGACCGCGAGCGGCGCATCTTCGAGGCGCGTCGCCTGGCGGAAGAGCCGCTGACACTGGAAGAACTGTCGGCCGAGTTCGACATCAGCCGCGAGCGCGTGCGTCAGATCGAGGTGCGCGCCTTCGAGAAGGTGCAGGACGCGGTCAAGGCCGCCGCCAAGCGCCAGACCCAGGCGCTGCGGACCATCGAGGCGCAGCCGGCGGCGTAAAGCCACCCGCGCACTGAGCAACAACAAAACGGCGACGTCAGATTCTGGCGCCGCCGTTTTTGTTTGGCGAAAGCGGTGGCGCGCCCTTTCTCCCCGTCGCTATACGGGGAGAAATGCCCGGCAGGGCAATGAGGGGCAGCGCCGAGGTTGCAAGGTCATCGTCCACGCAACAATCGCTTCAAAGGGCCGGCGCGCTTATCTTCGAACGCCGCGCCGCCCCTCATCCGCCCTTCGGGCACCTTCTCCCCGTTGAACGGGGAGAAGGAAAGGGCTCAGGCCGTCGGCTGCTTGGTCTTCCTGAGGTAAGGAAGAACCGTCTCATACGCGCCAAAACGCTTGATCGCGTCCTCGTTGGAGACGGCGGCGGTGATGATGACGTCGTCGCCCTGCTTCCAGTTGGCCGGCGTCGCCACCTGGTGCTTGGCCGTCAGCTGGATGGAATCGATGACGCGCAGGATCTCGTCGAAGTTGCGGCCCGTGGTCATCGGATAGGTCAGCGCCAGCTTGATCTTCTTGTCCGGGCCGATGACATAGACCGAGCGCACGGTGGCGTTGTCGGCCGGCGTGCGACCCTCCGAGCTCTCGCCGGCGCCGGCCGGCAGCATTTCATAGAGCTTTGCGACATGGAGGTCCTTATCGCCGATCAGCGGATAGTTCACCGTCTGGCCGGTAGCGGTCTTGATGTCGGCCTGCCACTTTTCGTGGCTCGACACCGGATCGACCGAGATGCCGATGATCTTGACGTTGCGCTTTTTGAAGTCGCCTTCGAGGCCGGCCATGGTGCCGAGCTCGGTGGTGCAGACCGGCGTAAAATTCTTCGGATGGCTGAACAGCACCGCCCAGCCGTCGCCGATCCAGTCGTGGAACTTGATGGTGCCCTGCGTGGTCTCGGCCGTGAAATCCGGCGCGACATCGTTGATACGAAGACTCATGACCTATCCCTACCCTGTTTTGAAACGGTGGCCGGCGCGGCCGGCACGCATTCTAAGCTACCACCATCGCGGCATCGGTCAAACGCCGGGAGCCGTACCCGAGCCCGCTGCAGCCGAATTTTTTTCGCGGGCGCGGCGATCCTCGGCAGGATTCTTCCACTTTTTGCGAGAGGTGGGGCCGCTCAGGCTTTCCTTATCGCGAGCGTCGCCGTGAGGTCTTCCATGCGCTGCGCGAGCGCGCCGAGCGCGGTCGTGAGCACGCTGTCGCTCTTGTCGGCCTTGGTCAGCGCCTCGTCGCGCGTCTTGCGCAGGGTCAGCACTTCGCTCTCCATGCCTTTGACACGCTTGGTGAGCTCCGAGAGCTCGTCCATCACCATGATGCCGGCCATGACGGTGAGTCGCTGGTCGCCGATCTCGCCGAAGGAATCCTTCAGGTGTGAGACATAGCGGTCGAAGCGCTCGGCAAGGTCGATCAGATGCTCTTCCTGGCCTTCGTCGCAGGCCATGCGATACTGTTTGCCGTCGATGGAAACCGTGACCTGTGCCATTGCCTTACCTGTCCAGGACCGCGCGGATGGTTTCCATGGCGGTCACCAGCCGCCGCGACACTTCCTTGTTGGCGTCCTCCAGCCGCTCGGCGCGCGCTTCGGAATTGTCGAGCTCCTGCGCCAGGCGCGAACGGTCGGCGTTCATGCGCTGCACTTCGGCCTCGGCTTCCGAATAATCGCGCTCATGCTCGAGCTTCGCCGCCACGGCGTTTTCCAGCCCTTCCATGGCCTTGCCCAGCCTGGCGATGACTTCCTTGAGGGTCGTTTCCCCGGTCATGGCCTCGTCCTATGCCCTGCCCATCACCGAATCGCACGCGTTCAGAATGCGTTACCTGGGAAAGATTAGGCGCCGGGTGAAGGGCGCGTCAACAAAGCTCTCGCGACTGTCCCCCGCTATCGCTAATGTAGGCGCCGGGTGCCATCACAAGCCCGGCAAAATCCATCCCGATTTGTTGACTAAAAGACCGCGCCTGCTATGTGTCGCGGCATCCTTTTCCAAGGGTTCTCCCCAGGCTCCAACTCACTTCCGGAGGAAGCATGACCTCGCGTGAACAACATGATCGGATGGCCAACGCGATCCGTTTCCTTTCCATGGACGCCGTCGAGAAGGCGAACTCCGGTCACCCCGGCCTGCCCATGGGCTGCGCCGACATCGCCACGGTGCTGTTCAGCCGTTTCCTGAAATTCGACGCCAAGGCGCCGCACTGGGCCGACCGCGACCGCTTCATTCTGTCGGCCGGCCACGGCTCGATGCTGCTCTATTCGCTCCTCTACCTCACCGGCTATGAGGACATGACGATCGACCAGATCAAGAATTTCCGCCAGCTCGGCTCCAAGACCGCCGGCCATCCCGAATACGGCCATGCCGCCGGCATCGAGACCACCACTGGCCCGCTCGGCCAGGGCCTCGCCAATTCGGTCGGCTTCGCGCTCGGCGAGCGCATCATGAACGCCGCCTTCGGCAACGACCTCGTCAACCACTACACCTATGTGCTGGCCGGCGACGGCTGCCTGATGGAAGGCGTCTCCCACGAGGCCATCGCGCTGGCCGGGCACCTGAAGCTCAACAAGCTGATCGTCTTCTGGGACAACAACAACATCTCGATCGACGGTCCGGTCTCGCTGGCCGACAACACCGACCAGGTCGCCCGCTTCCAGGCCTGCGGTTGGAACGCCAGCCACATCGACGGCACCGATCCGGAAGCGATTGCCTATGCCATCGAGGCGGCGCGCCATTCCGACAAGCCGACGATGATCGCCTGCAAGACCACCATCGGCTTCGGCGCCCCGACCAAGGCCGGCACCAACAAGGCGCATGGCTCGCCGCTCGGCGCCGAGGAAATCGCCGGCGCGCGCAAATTCTTCAACTGGGACTCGCCGCCCTTCGAGATTCCGGCCGACATCCTCGACGCCTGGCGCGCCGTCGGCACGGGCGGCGCCAAGGCCCGCGCCGACTGGGAAGGCCGCCTGGCCAAGGCCGAGCCGAAGCTCAAGGCCGAGTTCGAGCGCCGCGTCGCCGGCAAGCTGCCCTCCAACTTCGACGCCGTCATCGCCGACTACAAGAAGAAGCTGTCGGCTGACAAGCCGAAGGTCGCCACCCGCAAGTCGTCGGAGATGGCGCTGGAAGTCATCAACGGCGCGGTGCCGGAAACCATCGGCGGCTCGGCCGACCTCACCGGCTCCAACAACACCAAGACCAGCCAGACCAAGAACATCACGCCCGACGATTATGGCCAGCGCTATGTCCATTACGGCATTCGCGAGCACGGCATGGCGGCGGCGATCAACGGCCTGACCCTGCATGGCGGCCTGATCGCCTATGGCGGCACCTTCCTGTGCTTCTCCGACTACGCCCGCCCGTCGATGCGCCTGGCCTCGCTGATGGGCATCCGCTCGATCTTCGTCATGACGCATGATTCGATCGGCCTCGGCGAGGACGGCCCGACCCACCAGCCGGTCGAGCATCTGGCCGCACTTCGCGCCATCCCGAACCACAATGTCTTCCGCCCGGCCGACGCGGTCGAAACCGCCGAATGCTGGCAGATTGCGCTGGAATCCGAAAAGACACCCTCGACGCTGGCGCTGACCCGCCAGAACCTGCCGACCGTGCGCACGGAGCACTCGGCAACGAACCTCTCCAGCCAGGGCGCTTATGAGCTGGCCGCCGCCGGCGGCGAGGCCGTGGTGACGATCTTCGCCACCGGCTCCGAGGTCGAGATCGCGCTCGGCGCGCGCGACCTGCTGGAAAAGCACGGCCATCCGACCCGCGTCGTCTCTGTGCCCTGCTTCGAGCTGTTCGACCAGCAGAGCGAGGATTACCGCAAGAAGACCATCGGCAACGCCAAGGTGAAGGTCGCGATCGAAGCCGGCATCCGCCAGGGCTGGGATCACCTGATCGGCACCGACGGCATTTTCGTCGGCATGCACGGGTTTGGCGCCTCCGGCTCGATCGAGCAGCTCTATCCGCATTTCGGCATCACCGCCGAGGCCGCGGCCAAGGCGGTCGAAGCCCGCCTGCACGGCAACTAAGAATTGGCTCAGCCCGGCAACGTCGATTGACGCTTTGCCGGGCTGGACCAACCTAATCGATTTAAATGCGACCTTCTGCGGCTGGATTCTTGCGCCTTCCGCCGTTATGACACTGCGGACCCATCCGCCCCAAGGGAGAGAACAATGACCGTCAGAGTTGCCATCAACGGATTTGGCCGCATCGGCCGCAACATCCTGCGCGCCATCCATGAATCCGGCCGCAAGGACATCGACGTGGTCGCCGTCAACGACCTCGGCCCGGTCGAGACCAACGCGCACCTGTTGCGCTATGACAGCGTGCATGGCCGCTTCCCGCATGAGGTGACCGTCGACGGCGACCAGATCTCGGTCGGCAAGGAGAAATTCAAGGTCACCGCGATCAAGGATCCGACCCAGCTGCCCTGGAAGGAGCTCGGCATCGACATCGCGCTCGAATGCACGGGCATCTTCACCGCCCGCGACAAGGCGGCCGCGCACCTGACCGCCGGCGCCAAGCGCGTGCTCGTTTCGGCCCCGGCCGAAGGCGCCGACCTCACCGTCGTCTACGGCATCAACCACGACAAGCTGACCAAGGACCACATCGTCATCTCGAACGCGTCCTGCACCACCAACTGCTTGGCGCCGCTGGCGGCCGTGCTGCACGAGACCGTCGGCATCGAGAAGGGCATGATGACGACGATCCATTCCTATACCGGCGACCAGCCGACGCTGGACACCATGCACAAGGATCTTTACCGCGCCCGCGCCGCGGCGCTGTCGCAGATCCCGACCTCGACGGGTGCCGCCAAGGCGATCGGCCTTGTCCTGCCCGAGCTCAAGGGCAAGCTCGACGGCATTTCGATCCGCGTGCCGACCCCGAACGTCTCGGTTGTCGACTTCAAGTTCATCGCCAAGCGCTCGACCTCCGCGCAGGAAATCAACGAAGCGGTTATCGCCGCGTCCAATGGCAAGCTGAAGGGTGTTCTGTCCGTCACTCATCACCCGAACGTGTCGATCGACTTCAACCACGATCCGCATTCCTCGATCGTGGCGCTCGACCAGACCAAGGTGATGGACGGCAACTTCGTCTCGGTGCTGTCCTGGTACGATAACGAATGGGGCTTCTCGAACCGCATGGGCGACACCGCCGTCGCCTTCGGCAAGACCATCGCCTGATCGCTGCCGTCAATTACAGTTCAAAACGCCCGGCTTCGGCCGGGCGTTTTCGTTTAAGTCTCGGCGGATCCGCGCACCATGGTGACTAGCCGGAACACCAGTCGCGTCGTCATTCCAGAATCCGCGACGGAGCTTCGCTCCTGCTTCGCCCTGGAATGACGAAGTTTGGAAGCGTTGGCCCCAAAAAACATCCTGTTGCCTTGCACTGGTCATGTCTTCGCCCCACTCTCCCGTAAAGCCACAAACAGAGGGATTTGGAGGGGCAATAGCGGATGGAGCATGCGATCTACCTCGTGACGCTGGTCGGCACGGCGCTGATTGTCGCCGCCGCGTTTTCGAGCCTGATCGCCTTCCGCTTCGGCGCTCCTTTGCTGCTGCTCTTCCTCTGCATCGGGCTTGCCACCGGCGTCGACGGCCTCGGCATCGAATTCGACAATGCGCGGCTGGCTTATTTTGCCGGCTCACTGGCCTTGGCCGTCATCCTGTTCGATTCCGGTTTCGGCACGCCGCTCAACGCGCTCAGGCAAGCAGCCGGGCCGGCGCTGTCGCTGGCCACGATCGGCGTTATCCTGACCACAGCCATCTTCAGCGCCGCCGCTTCCTATGTTCTCAAGCTCAGCTGGCTGGAATCTTCCCTGCTCGGCGCCGCCGTCGCCTCCACCGACGCGGCCGCCGTCTTCTTCCTGCTGCGCGCCGGCGAGATCCACCTGCGCGAGCGCGTGCGCGCGACGCTCGAAGTGGAATCCGGCACCAACGACCCGATCGCCATCTTCCTCACCATCACCTTGGTCGAGATCATCGCCGCGCACGCCAACCCGGAAGCCAACGTGCTGGCCACCAACCTTTTGCTCGGCTTTCTCGCCAATATGGGGCTCGGTGCCGTCATCGGCGTGATCGGCGGCTTTGGCATCGTGCGTCTGGTCGAGCGGTTGAATCTCGATCACGGCCTGCTGCCCATCTTCGTGCTGACGCTATCGCTGATGGTGTTCGCGGCGGCCGGCGCCGTCGGCGGCTCGGGCTTCCTCGCCGTCTATCTTGCCGGACTGGTCGCCGGCAATTCCGACATACGCGCCGTCACCATCCTCAAGCGCTTCCAGGACGGCATGTCGTGGCTGGCGCAGATCATCATGTTCCTGATCCTCGGCCTGTTCGCCACACCCTCGCAATTCCCCGAAATCCTTGTGCCGGCGATCCTGCTCGGCCTGTTCCTGATCTTCGTCGCCCGCCCGGTCGCCGTCTGGCTCTGCCTCGTCCCGTTCCGCCTGCCGCGGCCAGAGGTCGCCTTCGTCTCCTGGGTCGGCCTGCGCGGCGCGGTCTCGATCCTGCTCGCCATCACGCCGCTGCTCGGCGGCCTCGAGCATGGCCGGCTGATCTTCAACGCCGCCTTCATCATCGTGCTGGTGTCGCTGGTGGTGCAGGGCTGGACCGTCGGTCCGCTGGCGCGCCGCCTCGGCCTGATCGTGCCGGCCCGTCTTGGGCCGCTGGACAAGGTGGAGCTCGAGCTGCCGGGCTCGGCGCATCATGAGCTGCTCGCCTATCGCGTAGCACCCGGCAGTCCGGTGGCGCGGGGCGAGCGCATCCCGCGCTGGGCGAGGCCCTCGCTGGTGCTGCGCGACGGCCGCTCGATGCGCTTTCAGGACATGGGCCGGCTGGCGGCCGGCGATCAGGTCTACATCTTCGTGCCGGACCGCTACCCGCGCCTGCTCGACAAGCTCTTCGCCAGCCGCGCCGTGGTCGATCCTGAGGATGCCGACTTCTTCGGCGCCTTTGCCGTCGATCCGGCCCGCGCGGCCGCGGAGCTGGAAGCCGCCTATGCCCCCGGCCTGTCCGAGGCCGAGCAGAAGCTCACCGTTGCAGCGCTCGTTACCGAGCGGCTCGGCGGCCGTGCCGAATATGCCGACCGTGTGATGATCGGCCCGATCGAGCTGATCGTGCGCGATGTCGACGAGAAAGGCAGGATCACCGGCCTTGGCCTGTCTTTCGAGCCGACCGCGCCGGTCGCGCGCGTGCCGGTGTTCATGAGCGCCGGCGAGATCGGCGACCGCATCGCGGCGCTGATCCGCAGCTGGCGCAGACCGGCGGCGAAGCAGGCAGCCGACGACGTGCCGGTTGACACGGTGGCGCCCGCAGCGGACGGGCAGAAGGCAACCGGCGAAGGCTGATGTCTCACGGCGACATCATTTTTGCGCGCGCGCCATCGACGCGGCCCTTGCATCGTCTTCCGCGCCGAGTAAGGTCGCCGCGTTTTCGCTAGAGCAATTTCAGGAAAAGTGTGGGCGGTTTTCCCGTCCGGATTGCGTCAAGGCACTAGGAAGGAACGACCATGGCCGGCTTCAAGACACTCGATGATATCGGCGCCGTCAGCGGCAAGCGCGTCTTGGTCCGCGTCGACCTCAACGTTCCCGTCGCCGACGGCAAGGTGACCGACGCCACCCGCATCGAGCGCATTGCGCCTACCATCGCCGAGCTCTCGAAAAAGGGCGCCAAGGTCATCCTGCTTGCGCATTTCGGCCGCCCCAAGGACGGCCCATCGGCCGAATTCTCGCTTGAGCCTATCGCCAGGGCCACGGCTGACGTTCTCGGCCGGCCGGTCGGTTTCGCCGCCGACTGCATCGGCGCAAAGGCCGCGGAAGCCGTCGCGGCGATGAAGGACGGCGACGTCCTGCTGCTCGAGAACACCCGCTTCCACAAGGCCGAGGAGAAAAACGAGCCGGCCTTCACCGAACAGCTCGCCGCTAATGGCGACATCTATGTCAACGACGCCTTTTCCGCCGCGCACCGCGCGCATGCCTCGACCGAAGGCCTCGCGCATCTTCTGCCGGCCTATGCCGGCCGCACCATGCAGGCCGAGCTCGACGCGCTGGAAAAGGGCCTCGGCGATCCGGTACGTCCGGTGGTGGCCATCGTCGGCGGCGCCAAGGTCTCGACCAAGATCGACCTTTTGATGAACCTGGTGAAGAAGGTCGATGCGCTCGTGATCGGCGGCGGCATGGCCAACACCTTTCTTGCCGCGCGCGGCACCGCTGTCGGCAAATCGCTCTGCGAGCATGACCTCGCCGGCACCGCCAAGCAGATCATGATCGAGGCGGCGGAGGCCGGCTGCGCCATCATCCTGCCCGCCGACGGGGTGGTCGCCAAGGAATTCAAGGCGGGTGCACCCAGCGAGATCGTCGCCATCTCGGACGTGCCGGCCGACGGCATGATCCTCGATGTTGGCGCAAAGACCGTGCAGAGCGTCAGCGACTGGATCGACCGCGCCGCGACGCTGGTCTGGAATGGCCCGCTCGGCGCCTTCGAGATCGAGCCCTTCGACCGCGCTACCGTGGCCGCGGCAAAGCATGCCGCTGCCCGCACCAAGCAAGGCAAGCTGGTGTCGGTCGCCGGCGGCGGCGACACGGTGGCCGCGCTCAACCATGCCGGCGTCGCCGGCGATTTCACCTATGTCTCGACCGCCGGCGGCGCGTTCCTCGAATGGATGGAAGGCAAGCCGCTGCCCGGCGTCGAGGTGCTGAAGCGGTAGACATCCGAGCCCAGGCAAAGCCCGCGCGGCTTTCGATCGATTCTAGCTTTCCGGCGTCATTCCTTTGGCGGTAGTGTTCTGCTGGCGCGGAATAAACGCACGTAGGAGAGCACCCATGAGCGAACGTCTCGAAGATATCGCCGCCGCGATGGTGAGCGGCGGCAAGGGCCTTTTGGCCGCCGATGAGAGCTCCGGTACGATCAAGAAGCGTTTTGACGTTATCGGCGTTGAATCCACCGCCGATAACCGGCGCGACTATCGCGAGATGATGTTTCGGTCCAAGGAGGCGATGTCAAAATACATCTCCGGCGTCATTCTCTATGACGAGACCATTCGCCAGCAGGCCGCCGACGGCACGCCGCTCGTCGACATCATCAAGGCCGCCGGCGCCATTCCCGGCATCAAGGTTGATCTCGGCGCCAAGCCGCTGGCCGGCTTTCCCGGCGACACCATCACCGAGGGCCTGGACGGGCTGCGCGAGCGGCTCGCCGACTATTACAAGCTCGGCGCCCGCTTCGCCAAATGGCGCGCGGTGATCGATATCGACACCGGCAAGGGTGTGCCGTCGGCCAATTCGATCGCCTCGAACACCCACGCTTTGGCCCGCTATGCCGCACTCTGCCAGGAGGCCGGCATCGTGCCGATCGTCGAGCCGGAAGTGCTGATGGACGGGGCGCATTCGATCGACACCTGCTATGACGTCTCCAAGGCGACGCTGATCAAGCTCTACGACGAGCTTTACGCGGCCCGCGTCATGCTGGAAGGCTCGATCCTGAAGCCGAACATGGTCATCTCCGGCAAGAAATCCGGCAAGACCGACAGCCCGGAGGAAATCGCCGAGAAGACGATAAAGCTGTTCCGCGAGGTGGTGCCGTCGGCAGTGTCCGGCATTGCCTTCCTCTCCGGCGGCCAGGACGACGAGGAGGCGACCGCCAACCTCAATGCCCTCAACGCCATCGGCCCGCATCCTTGGAAACTGACCTTCTCCTATGGCCGCGCGCTGCAGGCCGCGCCGCAGAAGGCATGGAGCGGCAAGGCCTCGAACGTTGCTGCCGGCCAGGCTGCCTTCACTCACCGCGCCCATATGAACCATCTGGCGGCGCTCGGAAAATGGCAACCGGCGCTGGAAAAGGCCGCCTGACGCCATCCCGGAGCCGTGCATGAAAACCCGGGCCGGCAGCCCGGGTTTTGCTTTTTGCGGGCCGCGTTCCCACTTGTGAGGCGCCGACCGCTATCGACCATGTCGGATCGCGCCGATGTCGAACGTCCTTGGCAGGAGAGGACAGGAGATGGTCATGCATCGCAACGCCGTGGTTTCGCGCGAAGACTGGTTCGAAGCGCATCGCAAGCATCTCGAGCGCGAGAAGGAGCTGACGAAGTTCCGCGAGCTTATCGCCGCGGAGCGGCGGCAACTGCCCTGGTTCAAGCTGCGCAAGGATTATGTTTTCGAGAGCGAAGCGGGGCCGAAGCATCTTGCCGAGTTGTTCGCCGGCAAGAGCCAGCTCATCGTCTATCATTTCATGATGGCGCCGGGCTCCGACCACCGCTGCGAGGGCTGCTCGTTCCTCGCCGACCACATCGACGGCGCCAACCGGCACCTGAAGCATCATGACGTCTCGCTGGTCGTCGTCTCGCGTGCGCCGCTGGCCGAAATCCTGCCTTACAAGCAGCGCATGGGCTGGAAGTTCGACTGGGTGTCGTCTTATGCGTCCGATTTCAACTTCGACCTGCAGGTCTCCTTCACCGACAGGCAGATCGCGGCGGGCGAAACCACCTATAATTTCGAGAAGCGCCCGTTGCGGTCGAAAGACCTGCCCGGCACCAGCATCTTCTATCGCAACGAGTGCGGCGACATCTTCCTCACCTTCATGTCGCGCGCCCGCGGCGGCGACGCGCTGATCGGCGCCTATCATTATCTCGACATGACGCCGAAGGGCCGCGGCGAGACGGGTCCCTATCACAACCTGATGGACTGGGTGCGCCTGCATGACGAATATCGGGACAAAGACAAGGACCGGCCGGACTGCTGCGCGTGAACGGCAGCACGCGCCACTCGCGGGCCGTCCTCCCCGAATATGGGCAGGCCTACGCCCAGTGCCCAAGCACCGCCGCCAGCGAGATAGCGGCCATCGCAAGCAGCGCCAGTTTCCAGAAATCGCCGCGCCGCTTCAGCCCCGGCCAGCCCAGCGGCTTGATGACCTGGATCAGCATGATGCCGCAGATGACAAGGGCAAACAGTTTCGTCATGCCGCCTTTGACCAGCATCGATGGCGACTGTCAAAGCTGTTCTCGAGCGCACCCTCGGGCGGAGCATTCCTGACAGAAATAGGGCCTATTCGAACGCTGCGAGCGGCACCGCACCGTCTTCCTCGGTGCCCTGCCAACCTCCTGACAGACTGCTGTCAGGAGGGGTGTCAGATACTCTTCTCATCAAAAAGAGAGGAGTGAGGTCATGAACGGTTTTACAATTCTGCGTAGTGTGCAGCACTATGTTGGCAGGATTCGCACCGTGCGCAACGAGATTCGCACCCAGCGTTTCCTGAACACCTTGCCGGCGGACATCCGCAAGGACATCGGCTGGCCGGACCTTTACCAGGGCCGCGTGCGTGAAAACTGAAATTTTGCGCCGCGACTTGGATTGGAGCGCAGTAGCGCCCAGATGTAATGCGGCCAGTAATGTTGAGTTCAGGGAAAGAGCCTTGTTCGCGGGTAGTTTCGCCGCAGTCTCCTGACAGTATGTTGTCAGGAGGCATGCGGTAATTGGAGCGGCTTCGATCCTGACAGCAACGAACGTCAACCAACGATCCGGAGTGATCCGCGTATGGTGAAAAGCTGGAACGGCAGGCTGAGCACGCCGAGCATCATCGGCATCAAGCCGTCGCTGCCCACGGCCGGTGATGTCGTCCAGGGCCAGTCGATGCTGGCGCCGACCGCGGGCAGATTGTCCTTCGGTGCGAAATTCGTTGCCGCGCAGCGCACGCGCGAAGGGCTTAAGTCATATCCTCGGGGGATCTAGCGATGCGTCGTGCTGACAGGCTTTTCCAGATCGTGCAGCATTTGCGGGGCGGCCGGCTGGTCACCGCGCAGAAGCTCGGCGCATGGCTCGAGGTTTCCGAACGCACCATTTACCGTGACATAGCCGACCTGCAGTCGACCGGCGTGCCGATCGATGGCGAAGCGGGCGTCGGCTACATGATGCGGGAGGGATTCGACCTTCCCCCGCTGATGTTCACACGTGACGAGATCGTGGCGCTGGTTGCCGGCGCCCGCATGGTGCGCGCCTTCGGCGGTGCCACAATGGCGAGGGCCGCCGACGAGGCGCTGGTCAAGATCGGCGCCGTGCTGCCCGACACCGAGAAGGACCGCATCGCCCGCACCGAGATCCATACGCCGATGTGGGTGGTAAGCGACGCCGCGCGGGAAGCGATCGACCTGATCGAGCGCGCCATCGAGAAGCGCCAGGTGCTGACCATCGACTATTCCGACGAAGCCGGCCGCGGCACCGCGCGCGACATCAGGCCGCTCGGCCTGTGGTTCTGGGGCAAGGTCTGGACCCTGGTCGCCTGGTGCGAGATGCGCGACGATTTCCGCGCCTTCCGCATCGACCGCATCGCCTCGGTCGTCATTGCCGGTCGCATCTTCAAGCCGGAACGGGGCAAGCAGCTCGCCGATTTCTACCGGGCCGTCGAGCGCTCAGAGGATTACGGCATGGCGCCCGACCGCGCCGCGCGGACGTGACTTGCGCTTTTCTCCTTCTCCCCTTGTGGGAGAAGGTGGCCGCGAAGCGGCCGGATGAGGGGTGTTCCAGGGAACGCCGACGTCTCACTCCGCTGGAACACCCCTCATCCGTCTCGGCGCTATCGCGCCGATCCACCTTCTCCCACAAGGGGAGAAGGTAAGAGCGCTCATTCCTCGTCTTCGTCCTTGTCCTTCGACTTGAGCGCCGAAAGCTTGGCGAAGACGGCGTTGGCATCGAGCTCCTGGTCCTCATCCTTCGGCTTCTCCGGCGCCGGCACCAGCCGTTCGGTGAGCGCGGCGGGCAGCAGCGTGTCGCCGACGGGCTGCGCCGGCTCGCGGCCGCGCGAGGCGCGGTTGACCTCAAGGTCCAGGTCGATCTGCGAGGTGAGGCCAAGCGTCACCGGATCCATCGGCTGCAGATTGGCCGAGTTCCAGTGCTTGCGCTCGCGGATCTGCTCGATCGTCGACTTGGTGGTGCCTACGAGACGGGCAATCTGCGCATCCTTGAGCTCGGGATGGTTGCGCACCAGCCACAAGATGGCGTTCGGCCGATCCTGGCGCTTCGACAAAGGCGTGTAGCGCGGGCCCTTGCGCTTCGATTCCGGCACCCGCACCTTCGGCTCCGACAACTTCAGCCGGTGGTTGATGTCCTTCTCGCCGCGCGCGATCTCGTCGCGCGTCAGCTGACCGGTGATGATCGGGTCCATGCCCTTGATGCCTTGGGCCGACTCGCCGTCGGCGATCGCCTTGACCTCCAGCGGATGCAGCCCGCAGAACTGCGCGATCTGCTCGAAGGAGAGCGCGGTGTTGTCGACCAGCCAGACGGCGGTCGCCTTGGGCATCAGCAGCGAATTGGCCATATCAAAAATCCTTCTCGTTCGCCCGCGTTCCCGCGCGGGCGGTGGTTTTAGAGCCACCAAAATGGGAAATTCGCGGCCTGTATAAACGCTCCCTCCAATTTTCGCAATGTTTTTTGGGAAGGGCCGATCAAGGCCCTAAAAAGACAAAACCCGCTGGACGAGGTCCAGCGGGTTTGGAACCGGAAACAAGCAAGCGTCTCGACGGCTCTGGCTTGCATGTCGCAGCCCGACCGCGAGGCCGGGCTGCGTCTGATTACACCGCCTGGCGGGCGATACGCTCGATGTCGGCCCGGTTGATGCCGAGGTCGCTAAGCTGGCGGGCATTGAGCTTGTTCAACTCGCGCACGGTCTCGTTGTACATGCGCCACTTACGGAAAGCACTGATCGGGTTCATGATGGTTCTCCAGTCGTTTGGTCAAATCGTTTGATGCCGCGTAAATAGGCACTCCTGCCCACAAATTGAACGGACGCTTTTGCATGGCCGCAATGCGTTTTGTGCAATGCAGCATTAAGGTTTCGTTCAGCTTGGAACGGGGACACGCGCCGACGCCAGGATGGGTCGAGATTCAGGTCAGGCCGAGTCGAAAATGGTGGACTTCGAGAACCGGAGCGGAGCGTACTTCCGCATGTCCCGGAAAAGTGGTTTTCCGGTTTTCCGATCAGGACATGCGGCAGCTGGAAACCACGTGAGCACCGGAAGCACAGAAGCCCGGCATTTGCAGGCCGGCCTCACCTGAATAACGATCCATCCTACTCCACGTCGAGGACGATCTTGCCGATATGCTCGCCCTCTTCCATCCGCTCGTGCGCCCGCCAGGCTTCGGTCAGCGGAAAGATCATGTCCATCACGGGCGCCACCTTGCGGGTGCCGAGCAGTGGCCACACCTGCGCCTCGAGCGCGGTTGCGATCGCCGCCTTGAACTCGACGGTGCGCGGGCGAAGCGTCGAGCCGGTGTGGGTCAGCCGCTTCACCATGATCTTGGAGAAGTCCGCGCTGGCCACGGCGCCGGCCTGCACCGCGATCTGCACGATGCGCCCTTCGACGGCCGCGGCATCGTAATTGCGCCCGACATAATCGCCGCCGACCATGTCGAGGATGACGTCGGCGCCCTTGCCATCGGTCGCATCCTTCACGGCGGCGACGAAATCCTCCTCGCGGTAGTTGACCGCCCGGCCGGCGCCGAGCTTCAGGCAGGCGTCGCATTTCTCCTTGCTGCCGGCGGTGGTGATCACAGTGGCGCCGAAAGCCGAGGCGAGCTGGATGGCGGTGGTGCCGATGCCGGACGAACCGCCATGGACAAGCAGCGTCTCGCCTTTCTTCAGGCCGCCGCGCTCGAATACATTGTGCCAGACGGTGAAGTAGTTTTCCGGAACCGCGGCGGCTTCCGAATGCGTGAAACCCGCCGGCAGCGGCAGCACGCTGCCGGCATGAACCTTGACATATTCGGCATAGCCGCCGCCCGGCGTCAGCGCGCAGACCCGGTCGCCGATGCGCCAGCGCGATATCTCGTCGCCGAGCGCCGCGATTTCGCCTGACGCTTCGAGGCCGGGCAAATCGGATGCACCGGGCGGCGGCGGATAGGCGCCCTTGCGCTGCTGGACGTCCGGCCGGTTGACGCCGGCCGCGTGCACCCGGATCAGCACTTCGCCGGGGCCGGGCACCGGCACGTCGCGCGTTTCCGGCTTGAGCACCCTTGGCCCACCCGGTTGCGAGATCGCGATGGCCGTCATCGTCGCGGGAATCTTCTGTCCGTCTGCCATGATATTGTGTTCTCCCTGTATCCCGGTCTATCGCCGCCCGTTTGCATCGGCGCCCCTGCCTGGAGCAGTTCGGCGCTTGAAGAAGCGGCAACCTGCTCCAACTCTTTGTTCCTACGCCATTCCGGACGGAAAACCGCTACGCACTTTTCCCGGAATTGCTCTATGTATGCCGATTGCCAAATCAGGCAAATGGCCGAGTAAGAGAGGAGCGACGGATGGCGATCTTCGACGACGAACCCAGGAAAAAGCAGCGCCCGCACGAGATCGGCCAGGACCTGTCTTTGCTGTCCGTCGACGAATTGTCCGAGCGCATCGCTTTGCTGCGCGACGAGATCGCCAGGCTGGAAGCCGAGCGCAGCGCCAAGGGCGCCACCAAATCCGCCGCCGAGTCGCTGTTCCGCCGCGGATAAATTGTTCGGCGTGCTCGCTCGCCGCCGAAAAGCCCGATTACATCTGTCTTCAGGCCCTGCGTCTCGAACCCGGATCAAGCGATGTTTGCAACCTACAGACCGATCCTCTCGCTGCTGCGCGGCACTGCGTTCCTGCTCGCCGCATCCGGCCTGCACGGTCTGCTCCTGCCGCTGCGCGGCCAGGTGGAAGGCTTTTCGACCGCATCGCTCGGCCTGATGGGCACGGCCTGGGCCGGCGGCTTCGTCGCCGGCTGCTTCTTCGCACCGCGTCTCGTGCGCCGCGCCGGCCATGTCAGGGCTTTCGGCGCCTTCGCCGCGTCGGGCGCGATCGTCGCGCTGCTCACCGGCCTCATCATCGACGAATATGTCTGGATCCTTTTGCGCGCCTTCACCGGCTTCACCATGGCCGGCGCTTTCATGGTGATCGAGAGCTGGCTTAACGAGAAGGCCACCAACGAGAACCGCGGCACCGTCTTCGGCCTCTATATGATGGTCACCTATGCCTCGATCATGGGCGGCCAGATGATCGTCGCCGGCGGCGATGTTCGGTCGGCCTCGCTGTTCATGATCACCGGCATCCTGTTTTGCCTGTCGCTCATTCCGACGGCCGTGTCGACGCAGTCGCATCCCAAGCCCCTGCAGGACGTCAAGCTCGACGTCAAAGGCCTTTACGCCAACTCGCCGGTATCGGCGGTGGCTTGTCTGCTGATCGGCATCGCCAACGGTGCCTGGGGCACGTTGGGCGCCGTCTATGGCGCGCGCGTCGGCATATCGACCGCCGAGATCGCGCTGATGATGAGCCTGGTGGTCATTTCCGGTGCCGCCATGCAGCTACCGGCCGGGCGCCTGTCGGATACAACCGACCGGCGCTTCGTGCTGGCCGGCGCGGCCTTCGGCGCAGCCCTGGTCGCGATGCTGATCTTCCTGATCGCACCGCGTTCGGGCGTCTTCATCATCGTGATGACCGCCGCCTATGGCGCTTTTGCCTACACGCTCTATTCGATCGCCGTCGCGCATGCCAACGACCACGCCCGCTCCGAGGACTTCGTCAAGGTTTCGGGCGGTCTGCTCTTGCTCTACGGCTTTGGCACGATGATCGGCCCGCTTTTGGCCGCGGCCTTGATGGGCGCGGTGCGTCCGGAGGGGCTTTTCCTGGCAACCGCGCTCGCGCATCTCAGCCTTGCCGGTTACACGCTGCTCCGCATCCGCGCCCGCGCGCCGGTGCCGATCGAAGACCGCGATGCCTTCAAGACGCAGCCCGCGGACCGCGCGGTCACGCCCGAGGCCACGCGGCTCGATCCGCGCAGAAAGGTTGAAACCGATAGTTGAGATTCGCGAGACTTTGCCTCACAAATAAAGGCATGATGTTTTCTGACGCCTTTATGGCGATAGCCGATCCCAACCGGCGCCATCTCTTGGAAGAACTCCGGCGCGGCCCGAAGACGGTGAACGAATTGGCGGCCGGATTGCCCGTCTCACGCCCAGCGGTTTCCCAGCATCTGAAGGTCCTGCTGGACGCCGGCCTGGTCAATGCCAAGCCCGAAGGCACGAGGCGCGTCTATACCGTCAGCAGCGCCGGCTTCCTCAGGCTCAACATCTGGCTCGATCAGTTCTGGGAAACGGCGCCGGGAGAATAGTCCCTGGCCATCAATGCATGCCGCTCAGAAGGCGCCGTCTGCAGGGCTGCGCCGCGTCGTCATGCAGCGCTGGCATCTTGCCGGTCGGCGACACCTTCAGGAAGGCCGCGCGCGAAGCTTCATCGCCGAGGTCGACGACGGTGAAGCCGGCGTCTTGCCGGCGCTAGCCGTGTGCGGCGATGGCTTCGACGATCTGTGGCCAGTCGTTGCGATGCAGTTCGTGGCCACCGCCTTCGATCTTGACCAGCCTCGCGCCGGGAATGGCCCCAGCCAGAGCTTGGCCATGCTCGATCGGGAAGAGCGGATCGGCAGTGCCGTGGATGACGAGCAGCGGCACGCGAAGATCCCGCACCGTCCGCTGCGGGCCGCCGCCCTTGAGCAGGAAATGATTGGTCGCGCTGGCCAGCCCACCGGAACGGCCGTAGTCCTCCTCGATCATCTTGCGCGTCCGCCCCTCGTCGAACGGATGGCGAGTGCTGGCAATCGCACGGGCGTCCTTGACCATGAAGTCGATCACCTGCTCCCGATTCGACCAGTCGACATTGCCGCCTTGGGCCGAGTGCTGCTTGTAGGCCTCGGTCGTTCCGGGCAGGCCGGACGTATCGACGCCAAGCGGCGAGCAGGAGATCACGGTAAGGGCGCTGACGCGTTCGGGATATTTCAGCGCCAGGCTTTGCGCGAGCATGCCGCCCATCGACATGCCGGCGACATGCGCCTTGGCGACGCCATGGTCGTCGAGCACGCGCATGGCGTCGTCCACCATGTCCTCGAATGTGTAGGGCGGCGCGCCCGGCGGATATTTGGTCGATAGGCCCGTGTCGCGGTTGTCGTAGCGGATAACGAAGCGGCCGCGCCCGGCAAGCTGCCGGCAAAAGGATTCGGGCCACCACAGCATCGAAGCCATGGCGCCCATGATCAAAAGGATCGCTGGATCTTTCGGACTGCCGAAGCTTTCCGAAACGATGTCGGGGCGCTGCGCTGCGGTGGTCATCTGCTCCCCCATTCCGCTTGCATTTTGCAATTGGTTGCACGATAATAAAACCGATATCATAATGCAACTGGTTTTTGGAGATCGTTATGACCGCCGAGCATCGATCCGGCTGCCCGATCAATCTGTCGCTCGAGGTCTTTGGCGACCGCTGGAGCCTGATCATCCTGCGCGACATGATCTTTGGCGGCAGGCGCCATTTTCGCGAGTTGCTCAACGGCTCGCTGGAAGGCATTGCCTCCAACATCCTGGCCGACCGGCTGAAGCGGCTGATGGAGCTCGGTCTGCTGACCAAGGCCGACGACCCCAGTCACAAGCAGAAGGCGATCTACAGCCTGACCGAGATGGCGATCACGCTGGTGCCGATCATGGCGCAGCTCGGGGCCTGGGGACGCGTCTGGCTGCCGGTTACGGAAGAATTGTCGATCCGAGCCGAGCTGCTCGAAAAGGGCGGTCCGCCGCTATGGGACCAATTCATGGACGAACTGCGTCACGAGCATCTGGGCGCACCATCCAAGTCGCCGTCGGGCACGCCGACCGTGCGCCAGCAACTGCGCGCTGCCTACGAGGAAGTGGTCGCACGAAAAGCTGAGGCTACTGTGGATTGACCGCTTTCGTATCGGGGGTTTTGGAGATTAGCCGGAATGTTCCTCGCATCGTCATTCTATGGCGGAGCAAGGAGCGAAGCGACGCGCGCAGACCATGGAATGACGACATTGGAAGACCTAATTCAAATTGATATCCCGGCTGGCCGACCGCATCGACACCGAGAAGCCGGCCAGCACGTCGAACAGCGCGATGACCATCAGCGTGAAGAAGACGGAATGCGCCGCGCCTTTCACCAGCAGGAATTCGACTAGGAAGGCGATGAAGACCAGCGTCGACAAAAGATGATCGAGGATCGAGGCGTTGGTGGTGCGCACCGATTTTGAGATCTCGACGAACAGGAAGATCAGGCCGATCAGCACCATCAGGCCACCGAGCGTCATCGAGAACACGCCGCCCGACATCATGCGGAAGGAGAACATCTCGGTCGTCCAGGGATCGTCGCCGCCGCCGAACAATCCGAGCAGGCCGAGATTGTAGAGGACGAAGGGCACGATCAGCAGCGGGATGGCACCGAACATCTGGGCGACTCCAATGGGGCACCCCTTTGTAAAATCCGCGGCAGGCGCGCCGTCAAGGCTTTTCGCCGGCGGCGGCGAACACGCTCTAAGACCTAATGAAATAACAATGTCAGCCGGTTGTCCGGCTTTTCTGCGGCCTGCGAGGCCCAGGTCTCCCTCAACCGAGGGCCGCACGCAAAAAGACCGGCCAAAGGCCGGTCTTTTGAAACGTCACGAACCGCGGAAGCTTCTCAGCTTTCCTTCGGCTCAAGAACTTGGCGGCCGCGATACATGCCGGTCTTCAGGTCGATGTGATGCGGGCGGCGCATTTCGCCGGAATTCTTGTCCTCGACATAGGTCGGGGCCTTGAGCGCGTCGGCCGAGCGGCGCATGCCGCGCTTCGACGGAGAGGTTTTTCTTTTTGGAACGGCCATGGATATGCTCCACTACATGGTCAAAATGCCCCGGCAACCCTCGCGAAAGGGCCGCATCGAGGCCATAATCTGAGAAAGTCGGGTGCCTATACACGCCCTGCGCCGTTTTGGCCAGCGCCGGCGCAAATTTTTTTGAGCCGGCGCCGCTTCGTCCTAGTCAAGGCAGCCGACATAGGCGCCTGATCGGCTCGCGCGCCGCTCGATCAGCGAGGCCAGCCGCCGCAGGCCCGGCCCCGGCCTGGCGGGATTGCGCGCGATCGGGTTGGGCAGGCTGACGGCAAGCAGCGCCGCCTGCCGGCGCGACAATTGCTTGGCAGAGACGCCGAAATGATGCCTGGCGGCGGCCTCGATGCCGTAGATGCCCGGCCCCCATTCGGCGATGTTGAGATAGATTTCCATGATCCGCCGCTTCGACATCACAGCATCGAAATAGACGGCCAGGGGCAGCTCGACCACCTTGCGCACGCTGCCCAATGGCCGCGACCACAGAAAAAGGTTCTTCACCGTCTGCATGGTGATGGTGGAGGCGCCGCGCGTCGCCTCGCCGGCCAGCGCGTCGTCGACCACGCCGCGCAACTCGCCCAGATCGACGCCGCGATGAAAGCAGAACTGCCCGTCCTCCGACATGATCACCGAATGCGCCAGCACCGGCGCCACGTCATCGATCGAAACCCAGCGCCGGTCGTAGCCGGAAAAAGTCACGAGGTCCTTCAGCATCAGCGTCGAGACCGGATGCACGAAGGGTGGCAGATAAAGGAAGGTGAGCACGACCGGTATGACCGCCAGCACGAGCGCCACGACCAGGCAACGCCGGCCAAGCCGCTTGAGACCGGCGCGGTTCAGGCGCCGACGTCGCGCCATGTCCAGCCCTTCGCTTTCATATTCGACGATCGGTTCCGTCAAGCCGTCCCACCCGTGCCTCGCCTCCTCCGGCATAAAGGCGCGAGCCTGCTTGCGCAATGTCTGAGTGTCGGCTACCGCTCCCGGCCATGGGCAAAGACGACCAGATCGCCTTCGAATCCGCGCTTTTCATGCGCGCCGCTGCGGTCGAGACCGAGCTGCGGCGGATCCTCGACGCGCGTCCGCTCACCAGTGAGATCATGCGACCTGAGCGCCTCATGGCGGCCATGCGCCATGGCGTGCTCAATGGCGGCAAGCGGCTGCGGCCTTTTCTGGTCATGGAAAGCGCCGCGCTGTTTTCGGCCGAGAGCGAGGCGGCGCTGCGCGTCGCCGCAGCGCTCGAATGCGTGCATTGCTACTCGCTCATCCATGACGACCTGCCTTCCATGGACGACGACGATTTGAGGCGCGGCCAGCCGACGGTGCACAGGGCCTTCGATGAGGCGACCGCGATCCTCGCCGGCGACGCGTTGCTGACCTTGGCCTTCGACCTCGTCGCCGACGACGCGACGCTGCTGTCGGCGGAGCGCCGCGCCACCCTGGTTCTCGCCCTTGCTCGTGCGGCCGGTGCCGGCGGCATGGTCGGCGGCCAGATGCTGGACCTGGAAGCCGAGCGCGAACGGCCGGACGAGGCGGGCATCATCACGCTGCAGGCGATGAAGACCGGCGCGCTGATACGCTTCGCCTGCGAGGCCGGCGCGATCGTCGCCGGCGCGCCTGCTGCCGACCGCGAGCGGCTGGCGGAGTTCGGCTCGGCGATCGGCCTTGCCTTCCAGCTCGCCGACGACCTGCTCGACCTGACCGCCGACGCAAAGCAGATGGGCAAGGCGACGAACAAGGATGCGGCCGCCGGCAAGGCGACGCTGGCAGCACTGCACGGACCAGACTGGGCGCGCGGTCAGCTCCACGGCCTCATCGAACAGGCGCATGCGCTGCTCGAGCCCTATGGCGAGCGGGCTGAGCTGCTCAAGCAAGCGGCGACCTTCGTGGCGACGCGCAGCAACTGAACGGTGGCGCGGCGGGCGGCAATTGCCGAAGCCGACAACAGCTCCGATTGTTCGCAATGTTCGAATACTGCTGTCGATGGCCGGGTGATTATCCGGCATCCGCAGCAGCCTATATCCGCTCCAGGACAACGAACGGACATCATCGGTCCGGCCGCCGACGCCTCCCCGGCCCTTCATCCAGAGCCGTGAAATCCACCGGAAGGAACCTGGAATGCCCTTTGCCAACTTCAAGATGCCCCGAGGCCGCCCTCACAAAGGCGCAGAAGGAAGACCTCGTCCACAAGGCCACGCAGAAGTTCGTCGACTATTTCGGCGAAGCTGTACGCCCCTACACTATGGTGCTGATCGAAGAAGTTCCCGACGGAGGCTATGGCCGCGCCGACGAGGTCTTCATTCTTCCCGACGCCTACCGGGCCGAGGATAGTGCCTGACTTGAACCGGGCGAGTCGCTTGCCGAGCGGCACGCCCAACTTTCCGTGTCGGAGCCGATACTCGCTTTCCCTTGGATCAGCCCCGGTTCGGCAAGCTCCGCAGGAAATCGATCATCGCGGCGTTGACCTCGTCCGGGCGCTCCTGCTGGGTCCAGTGCCCGCAGCCGGGCAGCATCAGCGTATCGCGGATTTGCGGGACGAAGTTCCTGAGATTGGCCAACAGTTGATCCATGCCGGGGAAGGCGACCACAAGGTCGCGGTCGCCCGCTGCGTAGAGAGCGGGAACCTTGATCCGCGCGCCGGCAAAGGGCGCCATCAGTTCCCAGTTCCGGTCGATGTTGCGGTACCAGTTGAGACCTCCGGCAAAGCCGGTGCGCTGGAACTCGCCGGCGTAGAAATTGCTGTCGCTTTCGCTGAGCCAGTGCGGCAGACTTGCAGGAACCTCGGCGGCTTGCAGGAGGCCTCCGCCGTGCGGGACCATGGCAATTCTGGCACCGCCGTCCGAAGCGTCTCCCGAGACCGCGTAAAGTATGGCGCGCACCGTGGCCCGCGGGTCCCGTTCCAGCTCCGCCTCGGCAATGCCGGGTTGCTGGAAATAGAGCTGGTAGAACTGGGACTCCGCCGTTCGCGGCATGAGGCTGGTCGGACGCGCATTGCCGCGCGGCCGGAACGGCACGCTGAGGCCGACGACGGCATGGAAGCGGTCCGGCCGTAGCAGCGCGGCATGCCAGGCCACCACCGCACCCCAGTCGTGGCCGACGATGACGGAGCTGGGGACATCGAGGGCGTCGAGAAGACCCACCATGTCGCCGACCAGATGAAAGAGCGTGTACTGGTCGATCGCTTCCGGCCGGTCGCTCTTGCCGTAGCCTCGCATGTCGGGGGCGACGGCACGGAAGCCCGCCGCTGCGAGCGCGCCCAGCTGATGCCGCCAGGAATACCAGGATTCGGGGAAGCCATGGCACAAAAGCACCACCGGCCCTTCCCCCTGCTCCGCGACATTGAGGCGGATGCCGTTGGTCTCAATTATCCGCTGTATAGGTTCGCTCACGGCCGCTTCTCATGCTCGCGTTCCACCTCTGATCAATGGCGAAAGGCCAGACGCCGCAACGGGTGGCCGAGCCAGCGGGGTGCCAAGTTTTGGAGGCGCGCATCTTCCATTGACTGTCTCAGGGGCGGTCGCGGCAGTCAATATCCGACACGTAGCGCCACGGCGTCCACGCACTTGAATAGTTCTGGCGATGCGCGTCCATTCGTGCAGGATCGCTGACTGAGGAGGCGGGGAACCAATGCTTAAGCTGCAACGCTGGCTAGCCGACTATTGGGTCGTGGGCGCAGGGTTCATGGCAGCATCGCTCATAGCGGCCGCGCCGGTCGTATCGCTTCCACTGCCGGTGTTCCTGATCTTCCTGCACAGCCCGTTTTACATGGTCCACCAGGTCGAAGAGCACGCCGGCGACCGATTCCGCAAATTCGCGAACGAAAATGTCTTCGGCGGCCGTGACGCCCTTACCGTCGCCTCGGTTCTCGTCATCAACCTACCATTTGTCTGGGGCATCAATCTGCTGGCTCTTTATGCGGCGTTCCTGTGGGGACCCGCCTGGGGCCTGGTTGCCCCCTATGTCATGATCGTGAACGCGCTTGCGCACCTCGTCACATCGGCGCGGCTCGGCAAATACAATCCCGGCCTCGTCACCAGCGTCATTTTGTTTTTGCCGCTGAGCGTCGTCACGATCTGGATGATCGGCAGGACGGAAGGTCTTGTCCCGCAATTGATCGGCGCAGCTCTCGCGATCCTGCTTCACCTAGCGATCATTGCGGTCGTGGCCGCCCGATACCGCTCTCTCGTCGTCACCTCATAGCCTCTGAGGCGACGTCATCAGTCTTGATCACCGGCAAAACGGCCCCTTGTCCTCAACGGCACCACATTTGCGCTGGCCGGCTGTTCCGACTCCGCGCTCTGCACGGCGACTGCCATATCGGCCCGGGGCAGATAGATCTTCACCGTCGTGCCCTTGCCGACTTCGCTGTCAATCGTGACCGCGCCGCCGGACTGCTGCGCGAAACCGTAGACCTGGGCGAGGCCGAGGCCTGTACCCTTCTCGGGCCCTTTGGTCGTGAAGAACGGTTCGAAAACCTGCGGAAGCACGTCTGGCGCAATGCCGATGCCTGTGTCGGTGACCCGCAACGCGACGAATTCACCTTGCTGGCCGGCTGCGTTGTCCTCGCTCGACAACAGCACGTTCTCCGCCGTTATCGTTACCAGGCCACCGTCGGGCATGGCGTCCCGCGCGTTGAAGGCAATGTTGACGAGACCAAGCTCCAGTTCGCCGGGGTCGACCTTGACTGGCCAGGTTTCGGGTCCGACAGCGGCGACCAATTTCACCGATTTGCGCATGGAGCCCGCTATCATTGCGCGGACGGCTTCCACTCGCTCTGCCAGCGAGACGACCTCGGCGCGGGCAGCCTGCTTGCGCGAGAAGGCCAGCAACTGGCGTGTCAATGCGGCGCCGCGCTGGAGCGCAAGTTCCACGGATTCGGTCGCCCGCTTCATTTCGGGATCGGCGCCGACTTTCTTGCCCAGGCGAACATAGCTTTCGACCACCGTCAGGAGGTTGTTGAAATCATGCACGATGCTGCCGGTCAGTTGGCCGAGCGCATCCATTTTCTGCGTATGAACGCGTTGCGCTTGCGCCTGCCGGAGTGCGATCTCAGCATCGCGTCGATCGGTAATGTCGCGCGTGATCTTGGCGAAACCGATCAGCTCTCCCCGCTCGTCGCGGATCGGATCGATCACGACATTCGCCCAGAACAGCGTCCCGTCCTTACGGACGCGATGGCCCTCGGTCTCGAAGCGTCCATCCCGTGTTGCCGTGTAGAGCGCGCGGCCAGGTAAACCGGCGGCGCGGTCGTGCTCCGTGTAAAACCGAGAGAAGTGCTGACCGATGATTTCCTCGGCCGCATAGCCCTTGATGCGCTCCGCACCGGCATTCCAACTGGTCACCAGCCCATTTGGATCAAGCATGTAAAGCGCATAGTCGGTCACGCCGCCCACCAGAAGGCGGAACTGGCGCTCGCTTTGACGCAAGGCTTCGTGCGCCGCACGGCGTTCGGTGATGTCGCGCGTGATCTTGGCGAATCCTTCGAGCTGGCCTGCGTCATTGTGGATCGGGGTGACGACTATCGATGCCCAGAAACGGCTGCCGTCCTTGCGTACGCGCCAACCCTCGCCTTCATATCGCCCGTTCTGCACGGCTGCTTCGAGGACACGGAGCGGCGTGCCTTTTGCGCGTTCTTCACGGGTGTAGAATTTGGAAAAATGCTGGCCCACGATTTCCTCGGCAGCGTAGCCTTTCAGCCGCTCGGCGCCAGCGTTCCAATTGGTGACCATGCCGCTTGGATCGAGCGTGTAGATGGCATAGTCGGTCACGCCGTCGACAAGGATGCGGAAGCGCCGCTCGCTCTGCAGCAGCGACTCATGCGCGGCGACGCGCTCCGTGATGTCTCGCGTGATCTTCGCGTAACCCAAAAGAACGCCGTTGCGGTCCAGTACCCGTTGAACAAGGCCGCTCGACCAGAACCTGGTTCCGTCCTTGCGCACCCGCCATCCTTCGGCCTCGTATCTTCCCTCCGCCTTTGCCGCGGCAAGCATCCTGCTCGGGACCCCATTCGCCTGATCTTCGACTGTGAAAAATCGGGAGAAATGCTGCCCCAGAACTTCCGAAGCCGCGTAGCCTTCTATCTTTTCGGCGCCGGCATTCCAGCTGGTGATGAAGCCATCCGCATCGAGGGTGTAGATCGCGTAATCGGCAACAGCGTCGATGAAGAGTTCGAGGCGCCGGCTGTCGGAAAGATGTTGCGCGTCGGCTGGGGTCAGTGGCATTGTCGAACCCGCGCTACGCTCGCATTAAGCAGTTCGTCCGGTGACACGTTTGCAACATAGGCGTGCCTATCCCGCATAGCAACAAGCTTGGACCAATGGCGACATATTCATCCGCTCTCGCAGCCAATCTCGGAAACCCGGGCCATTTGTACAGCTTTGCTCCGGAAAACGAGCCTGGAGATGACGAGGAGAATCCCGTCTCTCGCGAACCCGGCTCTGCCGAGCACGACGAACTCCCGTATAGGGTCGAATTGTGGAACGCCGCCAAGAATGGTGTCGAACAAGTCCTCGCTGTCACGGCAAATGCCAGTATCGGCTACGCTGCCTATTATGCAGCGACGCGTGAGCATCCGGATCGCTACGTCACCTTGCGGCACAAGAACAATTTCGTTTCGAGATGGAACGGCCCGACGAATTAGGCAGAGGCCTGTCTATGACACGGAGCGCCAATTCTTCCCGTTCGGCTGAAGCGCTGCCCTATCGTATCGAACTCTGGCGGGCCGACACCCATGAGATCATCGAACGGGTCCTCGCACGCGCCGCTACGGCCCAGCTTGCCCGCGCCATTTTTCAAGCCGCGAGAGACGAGCATCCTCGACGCCGGATCACGCTGCGCAAGGGAAACGGGATTCTCTCCGATACATCGGATTGACGATCTGCCGTCCGGTTTCGAGGCGCTGTCCGGAAGTCCAGCGCGCTCAACCTGTCTGTTACGGACAGCGATACGTCGCCTTTGTATCAGAAGCTGCTACAAGGCCACCCTCCCTCCAACGAAATCTTAATGTAAATCAAGCGTAATCCCGACCATTAAAATTGTGCGTATGTGTTGGGGTTGCGCATGCCGGAATATTCTTCCTTCCTCCGGTCGATCCGGATCCGCTACATTTCAGGATTGCTTGTCTTCGCGCTGGCTTCGGCCGCCGTCATGTTCGCGCTCAATCGTGTGAATTCGTACCGCCACGAGGTCGATGCTCTCAGCGGCAATTTCGTCATCTTCGCCCGCGACCTGCGCAACGCCACCAATTTCGCCGAGACCACCGGCACCGCCTGGCGCAGCGAGACGCGCGATGCGTTGGCGACCGCCGCGCGCGGCCATTCCGAACGCCTGATGGGCGAGATCGGGATCCTGAACGGTCAACTCGCCGCGATCAGGCCTCGCCTGTCGAACAACACCGTCAACGCGCTGGACACCGCTTCGGTCAATGACGACCTGTTCTGGTCGGCGCGCGACATGGTGCGCAACTTCAACCTGATGGCGGTCGCCCAGAAGGTCGACGAGTGGAGCTACCGCGAGATCCGCAACCAGAACGACCTTTTCGCCCAGCCGATGCTGGTGAAGGTGCGCACCGCGCTCGACGAGGAGCGCCGCCTCGCCGATGCTTCCAGCGACCGGCTCCTCCTGTGGGCGAGCGGCCTGCTGTTCGCCGTGCTCGCAATCGCGGCGTTTCTGATCTTCCGGCCGATGGAGAATGCGATCCGCCGCGCCTTCGCCGAGACCGCCGCATCTTTGTTCAAGGCCGAGGCCGCCGACCGCGCCAAATCCGAATTCCTCGCCAATATGAGCCATGAGATCCGCACGCCGATGAACGGCGTGCTCGGCATGGCGGAGTTGCTTGCCAAGACGGAGCTGACGCCGCGCCAGAAGACCTTCACCGACGTCATCGTCAAATCCGGCAACGCGCTGCTCACCATCATCAACGACATCCTCGATTTCTCGAAGATCAATGCCGGTCAGCTGACGCTCGACCCCGCCCCCTTCCGCCTGGCGGAGGCGGTCGAGGATGTGGCGACGCTGGTGTCGGCGCGCGTTGCCGAAAAGAACCTTGAGCTCATCGTGCGCGTCGACCCGCGCCTGCCGGCCTTCGTCGTCGGCGACGCCGGGCGCTTCCGCCAGATCGTCACCAACCTGCTCGGCAACGCAGTGAAGTTCACCGAAAAGGGCCATGTCCTGATCGACGTCGGCGGCGACGTCGTCGACGGTGTGGTCCAGCTCAAGGTCCGCGTCGAGGACACCGGCATCGGCATTCCAGCCGAAAAACTGCAAAGCGTGTTCGAGAAATTCGCCCAGGTCGACGGCTCCTCGACCCGCCGCCATGAAGGCACCGGCCTTGGCCTCGCGATCGGCGCCCGGCTTGTCGACCTGATGGGCGGCAAGATCGGCGTCGAAAGCGAGATCGGCCGCGGTTCCGTGTTCTGGTTTGCCGTCCCGCTGCCGGCGCATGACCAACAGGCGCGCGACGAGCTGGTGCCGGTCGACGTCACCGGCGCCCGTGTGCTGGTCATCGACGACAATCCGGTCAACCGCGATATCCTGCTGGAGCAGCTGAGAAGCTGGAGCTTCGACTGCGCGGCCGCCGAAAGCGGCGCGGTCGGCCTCGCCTTCCTCGACCGCGCCCGCCAGCTCGGAGCCTCGGTCGACTGCATCATCCTCGATTACCAGATGCCCGGCATGAACGGCGCCGATGTCGCCAGAGCCATCGCCGCCGACAGCCGCCTCTCCTCCATCCCAGTCGTGCTGCTCACCTCGGTCGACCAGGTCGATTTCGGCAGAATGGTGATCGATTTTGGCATCGTCGCGCATCTCACCAAGCCGGCGCGTTCGGCGGTGCTGCTGGGCACCGTGATCGCCGCCATCCAGAAGGCGCGCACGCAAGGCGCCAAGGCGCATTTCGTGCGCGAGCCGGTCGCGGCCCAGGCGGCCCCGCCGGCCTTCACCGTCATCCGCGGCCCGGCCGTCCCGGTCCCGGCAGCACCGGAATCGACCGCCGCGCCGAGCGGCCCGATCGATATCCTGATCGCCGAGGACAATGACGTGAACCAGCTGGTCTTCGGCCAGATCCTCAATGGTTTGGGCCTCAGCTACCGCATCGCCGGCAATGGCCGGACCGCGGTCGAGATGTACCGCTCGTTGCGCCCGCGCCTGGTGTTGATGGACGTCTCCATGCCGGAGATGAACGGCTATGAGGCGACCCGCGCCATCCGCGCCATCGAAGCGCAGAACGGCGACCACACGCCGATCATCGGCGTCACCGCGCATGCGCTCAAGGGCGACCGTGAAAAATGCATCGAGGCAGGCATGGACGACTATCTGCCGAAACCGGTCTCGCCCGACCGCCTCGGCGCCAAGATCGGCACCTGGCTCAGCGAGACGGTGGCGGCGAAGACGGCGTAGGCCGGCAGCTGTATGGTGGCCATCGGCCGCCGCCGAGTTCCTTCGCGCCCCCCTCTGCCCTGCCGGGCATCTCCCCACTTGGAGGAGATCAGCAGTTCCGGCGCTTCGCCCGTCCGATGGAGATTGGCGAAAGCAAACGTGACGGCCAATCTCCCCCCTTGTGGGGGAGATGTCCGGCAGGACAGAGGGGGGCGCTGTCCCGCCAGCGTTTCCGAATTTCTTTGCGATGCGAGCTACCGGTTGCGCAACACCATGCAGGCGCCGCCGACGCTTTGCAGCTTGTCGCAGATACCGTTGGCCTCGCCGCGCGAGTCGGCGCCGATCCTGACCGCGTAGATGCCGCGCCGGCCGATCGGCGTGCGAACCCGGCTCACCACCGGATCACGGCTGGCGAGCAAGGCCGGGAACCGGCCCCTGACCCGCAGCCATTGGCCTATCGCCGCCGAGCGGCGGAAATTGCCCGCCACCTGCACGCCCCACGGCTTCACGTTGATCGAAGCCATGGCGACGGTCCGCGACATGATCACCGGCAGCCTGCGGCAGGCAACCGCGAAGCTCATCTTCGGGTCGAGCGGCTGGACGGTGCCGGCATAGGACTTGTCCGAGAACTTGTCGACGGGCTCGCCCATGACGTCGAAGACATAGCTTTCCGTCTCCATCGGCAGGAAGCCGCCCGAGCTCAGCCAGCGCGACACGCGGTTCTCGCCGGCATTGTAGGCCGCGGCCGCGAGCCCGAGATTGCCGTAGCTGACCTTCATCTCGGCGAGATATTTCGCCGAGGCCGGGATGGCCTGCCCGATGTCGAAGGGATCGGCGAGCCCGCGCATCTTCGCGGTGCCCGGCATGAATTGCGCGATGCCTTCGGCGCCGACCGGGCTCACCGCGCCCGGATCGAAGCGGCTCTCCTTCCAGATCAGCCGGGCGAAGAAATCCTTGGGCAGGCCGTTCTGTTGAGCCTGGGTCTCGATCAGATCGCAGACGCGCGAAATCAGGCGCTTGGCGGCCGACTTCGACTGCGGCGGATCGGCGAATGCGTGGGCGGCCGGGATCAGCACGAAAAACAAGAGCAGCGTTGCCTTTAGGAAACGCCGCATCGGTTCATTCCGCGGCGGCTTTGCCGTGTCCGTACCGCTGCTCGATATAGTCGCCGACCATCTTCTCGAAATCCTGCGCGATCGAATGGCCGCGCAGCGTCGCAGCCTTCTTGCCGTCGATGAAGACAGGCGCCGTCGGCGTCTCGCCGGTGCCGGGCAGCGATATGCCGATATCGGCGTGCTTGGATTCGCCGGGGCCGTTGACGATGCAGCCCATCACGGCGACCTTGAGGTTCTCGACGCCAGGATATTTCTCGCGCCACACCGGCATGTTCTTGCGGATATCGGCTTGGATGCTCTGGGCAAGTTCCTGGAACACGGTGGATGTGGTGCGGCCGCAGCCGGGGCAGGCCGCAACGATAGGCACGAACTGCCGGAAGCCCATGGTCTGCAGAAGCTCTTGCGATACCTGCACCTCGCGGGTGCGGTCGCCATTCGGCTCCGGCGTCAGCGAGATGCGGATCGTGTCGCCGATGCCCTGCTGCAAGAGGATGCCCATCGCGGCGGAAGAGGCGACGATGCCCTTGGTGCCCATGCCGGCTTCGGTGAGGCCCAGATGCAGCGCATGGTCGGAGCGGGTGGCAAGCTCGGTGTAGACGGCGATGAGGTCCTGCACGCCGCTGACCTTGGCCGACAGGATGATCTTTTCGCGGCCAAGCCCGATCTCTTCCGCCATCTCGGCCGACAGGATCGCCGACTGCACGATCGCCTCGCGCGTGACTTCCTGCGCGGTGAGCGGCGAGCCCTTCGCCTGGTTGTCGTCCATCAGCCGGGTCAGCAGCTCCTGGTCGAGCGATCCCCAATTGACGCCGATGCGTACCGGCTTGTCATATCTGATCGCCATCTCGACGATCGCGGCGAACTGGCGGTCCTTCTTGTCCTTGAAGCCGACATTGCCGGGATTGATGCGGTATTTGGCCAGCGCTTCGGCGCAGGCCGGATGATCGGCGAGCAGCTTGTGCCCGATATAGTGGAAGTCGCCGACCAGCGGCACGTCGATGCCGAGCCGCGACAGCCGCTCATGGATGCGCGGAACCGCCGCCGCGCTCTCGTCGCGGTCGACCGTGATGCGCACGATCTCCGAGCCGGCACGATGCAGCGCCGCGACCTGGGCGACGGTCTGGTCAACATCGGCGGTGTCGGTGTTGGTCATCGATTGCACGACGACCGGTGCGCCGCCGCCGACCATCACGCCGCCAATCGATACGCCGACCGACCGGCGACGCGGGAAGGGAGAAGAAAAATATCCGGTCATGCCGGCCGCCTTCATCTGGGAGTTTCGGCATGAGGTGGCGGAGCAAAGATGGCTTGTCAATGGCAAGCGGCCAGCCAGCCTGCAAATCGGCTGGAGCCGTGCGAAAAATAACAGCCCGGCCGACAGCAAGATTTGCGGCCGAGTTCTCCGGCGATTTCAGTTAAAAGCACCGACCCGGTGGCATTTCTTGCCACCGGAAATTCACCGCGGCGGGTTGCGATGATGGTGCCTGGAAGAACTTCAGTGTGTCGTCGGACTAGCTTTCAGCTTTTCAATCTCGTCCTTGATTGCCAGCTTGCGTCGCTTGAGATTCACGATTTCGAGGTCGTCGACCGAAGGATGGTTCATCGCATCGGTGAGCTCACGCTCGATGTCACCGTGTTTCCGCTGCAACTCATCAAGATGGGATGCAAGAGACATGAATGGTTCTCCCTTTCATGGTTTCCTCGATTGCAGCCGTCGCAGGGGCCTCCACCGCAGGTTGCGACTGTGACGGCACCATGACAGTTTGCCACCAACCGATCTCGATGTCGAATGCCACGTGGTAGCATTCCACGACAAAGTGAAATGTGGTAAGGGCTGCCCGCCGGTCACAAACCCGCAAGTCACGGCCCCGCCCAAACAGCCCGATTGGGCGATGCATTCGCAGACGGTAGATAATGTCCGAACAGGAACAGGCTGAAATACGCCTCGAATATTCCCGGCTCAAACAAGAACACGCCGATTTCGACGCCGCCATCAACGCGATGATCGCTACCGGCTGCGACCCGCTTCAGATCCAGCGCATGAAGAAGAAGAAGCTGATGCTGAAAGACCGGCTGTCGGCGCTTGAAGACCGCATCATTCCCGACATCATTGCTTAGCGCAATTCCGAAAAGCGTGAGCGGTTACGCTGGCGACGTCGCCGTAGCTTCTCGTTTGGAATTGCGTCAAAACAAAGCGATTGAGCGGTTCGCCGTTTCCGTGAAACGGTGAAACGCTCCAGAGCCGAATGCAGGATCGCGGCCACGAGGCCACGGACCGCGCCGGCAGCGAAGCGGCGGCCATTGCGACAATCCTTGCGGCCCTTGGCGAATTCCGCTAAGGCGCGCCTTTGCCGCCGCGGAGCCACACCTTGACCGATCAGCGTGCCGACGTCGCCATCATCATGGGTAGCCAGTCCGACTGGGCGACGATGCGCCAGGCGGCGGAAACGCTGGAGGCGCTGGGCATCCCGCACAAGCGGCTGATTGTCTCCGCGCACCGCACCCCCGACCGCCTCTATGAGTTCGCCAAGGGCGCCAAGGCGGCTGGCTATAAGGTGATCATCGCCGGCGCCGGCGGCGCGGCGCATCTGCCAGGCATGACGGCGGCGATGACGCCGCTGCCCGTTTTCGGCGTTCCGGTTGAATCAAAGGCGCTGTCGGGACAGGATTCGCTTCTCTCCATCGTGCAGATGCCGGCCGGCATCCCGGTCGGCACTTTGGCGATCGGCAAGGCGGGCGCCGCCAATGCAGCCCTGCTCGCAGCGGCGGTGCTGGCGCTGAACGACGACAAGCTCGCCGCCCGGCTCGACGCCTGGCGCTCGGCGCAGACCGCCAAGGTCGCCGCCGAGCCGACGGACGCGCCGTGAACCTGACGCCGGGATCGACCATCGGCATCATCGGCGGCGGCCAGCTTGGCCGCATGCTGGCGATGGCCGCGGCGCGCCTCGGTTATCGCATCGTCGTGCTGGAACCGCAGCCCGACTGCCCGGCCGCCCAGGTCGCCAACCGGCAGATCGTCGCCGCCTATGACGATCCGGCGGCGCTCGCCGAACTCGCCGGCGCCAGCGCCGTCGTCACCTACGAATTCGAGAACGTCCCGGTCGCCGCCGCCGAAACGCTGGCGGCAAAAGTCCCGGTCTATCCGCCGACACGCGCGCTCGAAGTCGCGCAGGACCGCGTGACCGAAAAGAATTTTCTCAACGGCATCGGCATCCCGACGGCGGCATTCCACCCGGTCGACAATGACGACCAACTGACCGAGGCGTTGAAGACGGTCAACGGCAGCGGCGTGCTCAAAACCCGCCGCATGGGCTATGACGGCAAGGGCCAGCGCGTCTTCCGCAACATGGAGACAGCCGGCTTTGTCGGCGTCTGCGAGGCGATGGGCAATGTGCCGCTGATCCTGGAATCGCTCGTTGCTTTCGAGCGCGAGATTTCGGTAATCGCCGCGCGTGGGCTCGACGGAAGTATCGCCGTCTTCGATCCGGCCGAAAACGTCCACCGCGAGGGCATATTGCGCAGCTCCACTTTGCCGGCGGCCATCCGCCCGGAAACGGCAGCCGCCGCCAGGGATGCCGCTTCGACAATCCTTTCCGCGCTCGGCTATGTCGGCGTCATCGGCGTCGAGTTCTTCGTGCTGGCCGACGGCGCGCTTCTGGCCAACGAGCTGGCGCCGCGCGTGCACAATTCCGGCCACTGGACGGAGGCTGCCTGCGTCGTCTCGCAGTTCGAGCAGCATATCCGCGCCGTCGCCGGCCTGCCGCTGGGTTCGCCCGCCAGGCATTTTGACTGCGTGATGGAAAACCTGATCGGCGACGACATGCTGAAAGTGCCGGCGCTGCTGGCTGAGCCCGATCTGACGCTGCATCTCTACGGCAAGGCCGAGTCGCGCCCCGGCCGCAAGATGGGCCATTTTACACGCATCATCAGGCCCCGATAACCATCGCTTACTGCATGTCCTGGTCGTCGTCCCCCTCTGGGCCGGCGCAGCTCGGATCGCTCAGCTTGCAGTTGGCGTCGGATGTCAACTGCTTGATGCGTTCATTGGTCAGCGTCGTCAGGCACTGCGAAACCTCCATCGGATGAATGGAGCCGCCCTCGCTGTCGGCAGTCGAATAGGCGCATTCGGCGTCGCGAAAGCCGATCCAGGCGCGTTGCGCCGTCTGCAGGAGCTTGTTCGAGGCCTGATCGTTGCTGCCGACGATGTTCTTATAGGCGGCATTGAGCTTGGCATCGGCGGCCTGATAGTCGGCATCGGAGCAGATGTTGAGCATCGACTGGCTGTCGTCATTGCGGTCGCAGTCCTCGGCAAAGGCTGCCGGGGCCGTTGCGAGCAAGGCAAGACAGGCAGGCAAAAACAGGCGGCGCATGTGCAATCTCCGGTCGTTTCGGCGAGACCGCACCATCTCAGCCGCCCTTGAGTCGCGCAATGCCGTGCTGCCGGATGGCGAATATTTGATCTGCCGGCCCACTTGTGGCATTCGGGGCACGCGCACGTGGTTGACACGGGCAAGGCACCTCGTTTATGAGCCACGCAAGTTCAAAGGCGCGCTTTTTCCGGGCGCGCCTTTAAAATTCGGCCCGGGACGGGCCCTGACCGAACAGGCAAGACCATGAAGATCAAGAATTCGCTCAAGGCGCTCAAGGCGCGTCACCGCGACAACCAGCTGGTTCGCCGCAAGGGACGCATCTACATCATCAACAAGACTGCTCCGCGCTACAAGGCGCGCCAGGGCTGAGACTTGAGCGCAGCTTGCTGTCGCTTGAGCGCAGCTTGCTTGCTGTCGCTTGCTGCGCGGCGTCTACGCCGCGCTGATGTTGACTGCCGGTTCGCCGGCGCTCTCACGCTAAAATCACTTTGACGATCCGCCGTCCGGGACTAGATTCCGGCGATGCGGATTCGTTTTGCATTTCTCGCCGCCCTTTTGCTCTCCGGCACGGCTTTGCCGGCAGGGGCAGAAACGGTGCCAGGCGCGCTGCCGCCAGATGCCGCGCCGCCCGCCGCGACGCCGCCGGCCGCTCCGACCAGGCAGGGCCGCCTCGACCAGCTCTTCGCCGAGTTGAAGCGCGAGCGCAATGAAAAGGCTGCCGAGCGCATCGCTGGCCGCATCTGGAACGAGTGGAACCAGTCGGGCAGCGCCTCGATCGACCTGATGATGCGATGGGCGCAAAAGGCGACGGAAGACCAGAAATTCGACGTCGCCCTCGACTTCCTCGACCAGGTCGTGACCTTGCAGCCCGACTATGCCGAAGGCTGGAACCGCCGCGCCACCGTCCATTTCATGATGAAGAATTACGGGAAGTCGATGGCCGACATCGACCGCACCCTAGAGCTCGAGCCGCGCCATTTCGGCGCGCTCTCTGGCCTCGCCCAGATCATGGCCGAAACCGGCCACAAGCAGTCGGCGCTGGAGGCCTGGCAAAAGGTGCTGGCGATCTACCCTATGATGCGCAGCGCCCAGAACCAGGTCTCGACGCTCTCGGAAGAGCTGGCCGGCGAGGGGATTTAGGCAGTTGGAATTGGGCAGTAGGCAATAGGAAAGAGAGCAACATACTGCCTACTGCCTACTGTCTACTGTCTACTGCCTACTCCCCTACTCCCCTACTCCCCTAAACTAATTCCGCCCTACCCCCGTATCTCCCCGCATGAACCTCATCTGCGCCATCCTCCTTTTTCTGGTCGCTCTCCTCTTTGCCTTCGCCGGCTTCACCCGCGCCGGTGTCTGGCTGGTCGAGCGACGCAGTCCGCCTATCGGCGCGTTCGCCGAGATCGATGGCGCGCGCATCCATTACGTCCATATCCCGGCGCCCGCCGGCGCCGAGCTGCCGCCGGTCGTCTTCATCCATGGCGCGAGCGCCAATCTCAAGGACCAGATGCTGCCGCTGAGGCCACTGCTCGAGGGTCGCGCCGAAATGCTGTTCCTCGACCGCCCGGGGCTCGGCTGGTCGGAGCGCGGAGACAATGAGACGTTGGCGACGCAGGCGGATACTATTGCCGCGCTGATGGACCGGCTGGGAATCCGCGACGCAGTCATCGTCGCCCATTCCTTCGGCGGCGCGATCACCACGGCCTTCGCCCGTCAGCATCCGGAAAAAACGCTTGGCCTCGTCTTCCTTTCGCCCGCCACGCATCCCTGGCCGGGCGGCGCGACCGCCTGGTACTACAAGCTCACGGCCACGCCGGCGATCGGCTGGCTGTTTTCCGAAACGCTCGCCTATCCGGCCGGCATGCTGCAGATCGGCGGCGCGACGTCTTGCGTCTTTTCGCCAAACGATGTGCCGAACTCCTATGTCGACAATGCCTCGATCCCGCTGGTGCTGCGGCCATCCGCCTTCCGCGCCAACGCCCGCGATGTCGCCCAGCTCTACGACTATGTCCGCGCCGCCTCGCCTGGCTATCGCGAGATCAAGGCGCCGACGGTCGTCATCTCGGGCGATCGCGACAAGGTGGTCTATGCAACAATCCATTCCATCGGCCTGGAACGCGACATTCCCGGCGCCGAATTGGTCTGGGTCCACAATCTCGGCCACAAGCCGGACTGGATCGCGCCCGACCTCGTGATCGGCGCGATAGCGAAAGTGGCCGGCGCGCCGATCGACCTGCAGGCGATGGCCAAGACCGTGGAAGGCCGGATCGCCGGCGATGCGCAAGGCGCCGGTAGATGTCCTGAGCTCCGAGTGCCAGACGCAGAACTCGCGCCAGGCTGAACTCGAAGGTTCAAGCGCCAAGGGCTTGTTGAGATTCGGGTCAGGCCGAGCCGAAAATGGCGGGTTCCGAGAACCGGAGCGCAGCGTACTTAACGTACGTGAGCACCGGAAGCGCAGGAAACCGGCATTAGCAGGCCGGCCTCACCCGAATATCAACACGCCCTAATGGGTCTCCGACCCCACATAGGCAATCCGCAGCATATTGGTCGAGCCGGGCGTCCGCAGCGGCACGCCGGCCGTGATGATGACGCGATCGCCCGGCTTGCCGAAGCCTTCCTCCAGCGCGATGCGGCAGGCCCGATCGACCATGTCGTCGAGGTCGGTCGCGTCCGGCGAGACGACGCAATGCGTGCCCCATAGGAGCGACAGCCGGCGCGCCGTGTTGACGATCGGCGACAGCGCCACGATCGGCACCTGCGGGCGCTCGCGCGCGGCGCGCAAGCCAGTGGTGCCCGACGCGGTGTAGGAGATGATCGCCGACAGTTTCAGCGTCTCGGCGATCTCGCGCGCGGCCAGCGAGATGGCGTCGGCGCCGGTGGCTTCCGGCTCCGAACGCTGCGCGTTGATGATGCCGGCATAGGTCGGGTCGGTTTCGACCTTGGTGGCGATGCGGTTCATCATGGCGACCGCCTCGACCGGATAGGCGCCGGCCGCCGATTCGGCCGAAAGCATGATCGCGTCCGCGCCTTCGAAGACGGCGATCGACACGTCGGAGACCTCGGCGCGGGTCGGCACGGGCGCGGTGATCATCGATTCCAGCATCTGCGTGGCGATCACCACCGGCTTGCCGGCGCGGCGCGCCGCGCGCGTGATCTGCTTCTGGATGCCAGGCACGGCTTCCAGTGGCATCTCGACGCCGAGATCGCCGCGGGCGACCATCAGCGCGTCGGAGAGCTCGATGATCTCGGGAAGCCGGGCCACCGCCTGCGGCTTCTCGATCTTGGCCATGATCAGCGCGCGGCCGCGCGCGATCTTGCGGGCCTCAGCCAGGTCCTCCGGCCGCTGCACGAAGGACAGCGCCACCCAGTCGACGCCGGTGGCAAGCACCGCGTCGAGATCGGCACGGTCCTTCTCGGTCAGCGCGCCGACCGGCAGGTCGGTATCGGGCAGGCTGACGCCCTTCTTGTCGGAAATACCCGAGCCGGCGACGACCGTGCAGGTGATCGACTTGCCGTCGCTCTTCAGCGCCTTCAGCTCCAGCTTGCCGTCGTCGATCAAAAGACGGTGACCGGCCTCGACCGAGCTCAGGATTTCGGGATGCGGCAGATATACCCGCTTCGACGTGCCGGCTTCGGGATTGTCGTCGAGCGTGAAAGTCTGGCCGACAGCCAACGCTTCCTTGACGTTGGCGAACTTGCCGACCCTGAGCTTCGGGCCTTGCAGGTCGGCCAGGATGCCGATCGGTCGGCCGACGGCCGCCTCGACGGCGCGGATGCGGCCGACCAGCGTGCGCATCAGCTCGTGGTCGGTATGGCTCATATTGATGCGGAAGACATCGGCGCCCGCTTCGAAGAGCTTTCTCAGCATCTCCTCGGAGGAGGAAGCCGGACCGATGGTGGCGAGGATCTTGACCTTGCGGCTGCGTCTCATTGACTGTTTGTTCCCGGAGCGGGGGTCGCTGGCGCGCCTCCCGTTGCGGGCTCGTCGGTCAGCTGGACCATCCAGCTGGCCTGCTCGCCCGTGTCATATTCCTGAAATCCGGCGCGTTGGAAGCCCCGGGCGACGCAATCATTCACGCCGGCTATCTTGAACTCTTTTTCGGCGACGCACATGTTGATCGGGCCGTCCCAGCGCCCGCCACGTTCGGCGTCTTCTGCATAAAGATAGTAAAACCTTGATGACAGCGGACCCTCGATCAGCGTCTTGCAGGTCGATCCTTCGATGTGCCACCAGCCCTCGGTGATCCAGCCGGCCTTGGCGCGATAGCCGATGCCGACGCCCACCAGATTTTGCGTCGCGTTGCAAACGCGGAAGTCGGCCCGGGCCGGCGAGGTCGCGGCTATCGCGAAAAATCCCGCGCCGACGATCAGCAACGGCACGGCCAGGCGCTTGCGCAACCGGCCGGCAAAACCCATCGCAGATCCCCTTGCGAACCACATTTGCATCTCTCGAAGCCCTTTTCAGCAAACTCCGGGCGCATGTCAACGCGCCGTTTTGTTCAATTCCAATCGATTTAGAAGGGCCCGTCGCGCAAATTCTCCCTCGGCCGGGGATTTTTTGCGGAAACCTTGGCCAAACAACGGCATTGCGCCGGCGTCCTCTTCGTGGAATGACGATAGCACATCGCAGCCGCCATCCCCTTTTCAGCCGATGACCCGATCCACAGTTTTCACGCCGTTCGACATAGTCGAGGGCGACCGCAAGAAAGGCGTCGTGCTTCTCGCCGACCACGCCCGCCGCGATCTCCCCGACGAATATGGCAGTCTCGGCTTGCCGGCGTCCGAATTCGACCGTCACATCGCCTATGACATCGGCGTCGAGACGGTGACGCGCGAGCTCGCCGCTGCTCTTGACGTGCCGGTGGTGCTTGCCGGCTTCTCGCGGTTGCTGATCGACCCCAACCGGGGCGAGGACGACCCGACCATGATCCGCCAGCTCTATGACGGGACCGTGGTGCCGGGAAACTATCCGATTGCCCGGGAGGAGCGCGAGCGGCGGCTTGACCGTTTCTACCGGCCCTATCACGACGCCGTCGGCGCGATGATTGCCTCCGTCGCCCATGCTTCGGGCAAGGCGCCGTTCATCCTCTCCGTGCATTCCTTCACGCCGGCGATGCAGGGTTTTGTCCGCCCCTGGCATGTCGGCGTCCTGTGGGATCGAGACGACCGCGTGGCGCGGCCGCTGATCGACATGCTGGCCGAGGACAAGTCCCTCGTCGTCGGCGACAACGAACCCTATGACGGCGCGCTGCGCGGCGACACCATGTTCCGCCATGCCATCGTCAACGGCTATGCGCATGCACTGATCGAGATCCGTCAGGACCTGATCGCCGACCGCGCCGGCGCCTTGGCCTGGGCCGAACGCCTGGCGCCGATCGTTGACGCCATCGACCGGCGCCCCGATATACATCAGGTGAAGATGTTCGGCTCGCGCACCGGGCCTGTGTGACGAGACCGACCGGGAGTTCCCCAATGACCGAACTCAACGACGACCAGAAACGCGACTTCGAGGCAGCCGCCTTCCGCCGGCTGGTGCAGCATCTGCGCGAACGCGGCGATGTCCAGAACATCGACCTGATGAACCTCGCCGGCTTCTGCCGCAACTGCCTGTCCAATTGGTATCGCGAAGCCGCCGAAGCCGAGGGTGTGGCATTGTCGAAGGACGCTGCGCGCGAGATCATCTACGGCATGCCCTATGCCGAATGGCAGGCGCTCAACCAGACCGAGGCGTCGGAAGCCAAGAAGGCCGAGTTCGAGGCGCGGCGGCCAAAGGATCACTAAGCTAACGGCGAGGGCATAAGAGCGAGCGCTGGCGGGACAGCGCCCCCCTCTGGCCTGCCGGCCATCTCCCCCACTTGGGGGGAGATCAGACGTCGCGTCGGCTTTCGCCAATCTCCAATGCCGCAGGATGAAGCGAGGCGCCCGAACAGCCAATCTCCCCCCTTGTGGGGGAGATGTCCGGCAGGACAGAGGGGGGCGCGAAGGATCGCTACCGAACGATTTTTCATCGCCTTGGTCCAAGCACTTCCTCACTGCGGTCCTTGACTACGAATTGAATCGATTTAATTTGCCGCGCGAATCCTTTGCGTGGCGGATTTCAGACCATGAGCGTGCAAACCACGATGCAGGCCGCGGCGCGCGGCCGCTGGGCCGTTGCCGGTATTTTCCTCGCCAATGGTTTTCTCACCGGCAGCTGGGCGCCGCAGATCCCGGTGTTTCTTACCCGGCTCGACATCACCCGATTCACCCTCGGCCTGCTGATCCTCCTGTTCGGCGTCGGCGCGGTCATCGCCATGACCTGGTGCGGCCATCTGATCTCCCGGCACGGCTCGCGCAGTGTGACGCGCTGGTTCGGTGTCTGCGGCAGCTTCGGCCTGCTGATCGTGGCGCTCGCCCCCAACGTTCCCCTGGCTGCCATCGCCATGCTCGTCTTCGGCGGCTCGATCGGCGGCATGGACGTCGCCATGAACTCCAACGCCGTCGTGGTGGAAAGGCGGCTTTCGCGCGCGATCATGTCGTCGTCGCACGGTTTCTGGAGCCTCGGCGGCTTCGCCGGCGGCGCGCTCGGCGGCTTCTCGATCCAGAATTGCGGCTATCTTGCCCATGCCGTCGCGGTGACAGTGATCGCCTTTGCCATCATCGCCTTTGCCATTCGCTATCTCATCGCCGAGGGCCGGCCGCAGGCGGTCGAGCACCGGAAATTCACGCTGCCGCGGCACATGGCCGTCTATCTGGTCGGGCTGATGGCGCTGCTCACCATGATCTCGGAAGGCGCGGTGCTCGACTGGGCGGCACTCTTCCTCAATCAGGAGCTGGGTGCCGATCTCGCAGTCGCCGGCCTCGCCTATGCCGCCTTCTCCGGGGTCATGGCGCTGATGCGTTTCCTGGGCGACGGCGTGCGCAACCGCTTCGGCGCGGTGTCGACCTTGCGCGGCTCCGCGCTCGCCGCCGCCGCCGGCATGCTGGTCGCCGGCCTCTCGCCCTCGCCTTACCTTGCCATCGCCGCCTTTGCTTTCTGCGGCTTCGGCATCGCCAACATGGTGCCGATCATCTTTTCGGCCGGCGGCAACCAGGAAGGCATGTCGTCCGGCACCGGCATGAGCGTCGTCACCACCATGGGCTATTCCGGCATATTGGTGGCGCCGTCGGCAATCGGCTTCGTCGCCGAGCAATCGAGCTTCGGCCCGATCTTCGTCGCGCTTTCCGGATTGTTGGTCGTCGTCCTCTTGATGGCCGGCCTCGCTCACCGGGCCGAATTCGCGCCTGAACCGATCCCAGCCGAATAGCGCTTCAGTTCCTCATGCAGGAAATCCGCCACGCGGCGGATGCGCATGCTGGTGCGCACGTCTCGATGCATGGCAAGCCAGACCGGCAGAACCGGCAGAGGCACATCGGGCAACAGCTTTTCCAGGTCGGGGTCGCGGTCGGTCAGCGGTTCCTGGCCGATGCCGATGCCGTTGCCGGCCCGCACCGCTTCCCAAAGCACGATCTGGTTGTCGGTCCTGAAGCGGAAATGGCTGCGGCCGACCGGGATGCCAAACGCGGTGAAACCGCGAATGATTTCGTCGCTGCGGTCGAAGCCGACCAAGGCGTGCTCGGCAAGGTCGGCGGGTGTTTCGGGCCGGCCGCGCCGCTCGAGATAGGCGCTGGCGGCACATAGGCACAGTGGGATGTCGGCGACCTTGCGCGCCACCAACTCGTTTTGCGCCGGCCTGACCATGCGGATGGCGATATCGGCATCGCGGCGCAAAAGGTTCTCGACCTGATTGGAAGCGACGATCTCGACCTCGATGCCTGGCTCTTCCTCACCGAGACGCGCCATCATGCTGGGTAGCACGAAGGCGGCGACAACCTCCGAGGCGGCGACGCGCACCGTGCCCTCGATCGCTTCGACCGAACCTAGCGCTAGCAACGAGAACGCGTTGGCCTGCTCGCTGACCGCCCGGCCGCGCTCGTAGAGCGTGCTGCCCGCCTCGGTCAGCTCGTAGCCGCGCCGCCCGCGTCGGAACAGCGTAACGCCCAGCGCCTGCTCGAGCTCGGCGATGTGACGGCCGAGCGTCGGCTGGCTGGCCGCGAGCCTGCGCGCCGCGCCCGAAAGACTGCCGGTCTCGGCGACCGCGACAAAACTCTTGATCAGGTTCCAGTCGAATTCCTTCATTCATTTTTGAATAACAGATCGCCAATCACAGTCAATTTCAATTCACTGGCGAAGGCATCAGATTGGTCGGGCAAACGCAAAACAACGGAGCGAACAAATGACCAAGATCGCAATCCTCGGCGCCAATGGCCGGCTCGGCCGCGTGGTCGGCAAGGCTTTCATCGATGCCGGCTTCGACGTCCGCGCCGTCACCCGCACCGGCAAGGTGCCGGCGGAACTGAAGGGCGCCACGGCGGTTGCCGGCGATGCGCTCGACCGCGACTCCCTGATCCATGCAACGGAAGGCGTCGACATCGTCTTCAACGGCCTGAACCCGATCTACACCGACTGGGGCAAATGCATGCCGATGGCCGAGAACGTTATGGCTGCCTGCCGCGAAAACGGCGCGCTGCACCTCTTCCCGGGCACGGTCTATAATTACGGCTCGCCTATGCCGCAGGTGATCGACGAAACAACGCCGTTCCATCCGACCACCGAGAAGGGCCGCATCCGCTGTGCCATGGAAGCGCTCTTCCGCAGCGAGGCCGACGCCGGCCGCGTGCGCACCATTGTCCTGCGCGCGGGCGATTTCTTCGGCGGCACCGGCTCAGGCTCCTGGTTCGACCTCGTCGTCGCCGCCAAGATGGAGAAAGGCGTCTACACCGCGCCCGGTCCGGCCGACCTCGTGCATGAATGGGCCTATCTGCCGGACTTCGCCGTCGGCTTCGTCGGCCTGGCGAAGAACCTCGACAAAACAGGCTTCTACGAGGCCATCAATTTCCCCGGCCACGCCATCACCGACCTCGACATGAAGGCCGCGGCCGAGAGGGCGCTGGGCCGCAAGCTGAAGCTCTCCTTCATGCCCTGGTGGGTGCTGCGCGCCGGCAGCCCGTTCGTGGCCATGTGGCGCGAGATCGTCTCGATGTCCTATCTGCGCTTCGAAGCGCACCGGCTCGTCTCGACGCGGCTGGAACAGGTCATCGGCGAAGTCCCGCACACCCCGCTCGACCAGGCGGTGAAGGAGGCCATGCAGGACATCGGCATTGCCGTGGAGCCGTCGCGTCTCGCCGCCTGATCGCAGCGTGCCAAAAGCGGCCGATCCGGCAGCCCGGCTGCGAACGACAAAGATCGATCGGCTATGTCTGCGTTGCCAGGTCGTATGCCTTGGAGACTGGCCGAGGCCTCCCAACCTCGTCATCCACGGGCAGAGCAAGGAGCGAAGCGACGCGCGCAGACCCGAGGATCCTGTGACCTCGAGACGTAGCGAGGGTGCAGAATTCTGCTTCGCCGCATTCCACGGCCCAGGTCGCGGAATGGATTCCAGGGTCTCCGCGACGCCGCTTCGAGGCTGCTTCGCCCTGGAATGACGAGGTTGGGCAAGCTTCAGCTAATTCCCAGCGTTTGCGCTGGCTGCGGCCTTCAAATCCCTAGGTCGAGGAACCGGTCAGATCCTGCCCAGCAACAAGAGTATCAACAGCACGACCAGGATGACGCCAACGATCCCCGACGGCCCGTAGCCCCAGGAGCGCGAATGCGGCCAGGCCGGCACCGCGCCGATCAAAATCAGGATCAGGATTATTACGAGAATTGTGCCGATCGTCATGAGAAACCCTCGCCGTCTGGTTGAACTTGAAGGCACAATGCAAAAAGCCGCCCGGTTGTTCCCGGGCGGCTTTTGTCCTTGGGGTTGTGAAACGCTCTATTCCGCGGCTTTCGGAAAGGCGACTTCCGGCTCGGCGCCGGTCTCCTTGGCTGGTTCGTCGGTCGCGATCTCGCCCTTGCCGCGCCGGAACAGGCGGCTGACCCAGTTGCGCCGCTGGCCGGGCTTCACCTTGGCGCGGGTGAACACCATCAGCATCGAGGGCGTCACCACCAGCGTCAGCAGCGTGGCGAAGGACAGGCCGAAGACGATCGCCGAGGACAGCGAAATCCACCATTGCGTCGACGGCGCGTTGATCGTCGTCTCATGATGGAAGATTTCGAGACCGAGGCCGAAGGCGATCGGCAGCACGCCGAGGATGGCCGACACCGCCGTCAGCACCACCGGACGGGCGCGCTCGCGGCAGGTCTGCAGCACCGCGTCCATCTTGTCCCAGCCTTCCTCGCGCAACCGGTCGTAAGTGTCGATGAGCACGATGTTGTTGTTCACCACCACACCGGCCAGCGCGATGACGCCGATGCCCGACATGACTATGCCGAAGGCTTCGCCCGTCAGAAGCAATCCGAGGAACACGCCGATCGTCGCCATAACCACGCAGGACAGGACGAGCCACACGCTGGTGAACTTGTTGAACTGCGCGAGCAACACCAGGAAGATGAGGAAGATCGCCGCGCCAAAGGCCTTGCCGAGGAAGGCGCTGGCTTCCGCGCTGTCTTCGTTGGAGCCGGCGAGCTTCCAGCGAATGCCGCTGCCGAGGTTCATATCGGCAACCGCCTTGGTGACTTCCGCCTGCACGGCCGCCACCTGAGCGCCGGCGCTGACATTGGCCTGGACGACCACGGTGCGCGCGCCGTCGATGCGGTTGAGGATGCCGACGCTGGGCTTTGCCTTGCGGATGACGAAATTAGAGATCGGCACAGCCCCTTGCGAGGTCTGTACCCTCAACTCGTCGAGCGTCGACAGCGTGCGCCGATCCTCCGGCAGGCGCAGCCGGATATCGACTGCCTTATCGGCGCCGGCCGGCCGGTATTCCGACAGCTTGAGACCGTTGGTCACCAGTTGCACCACCGTGCCGACCGAAGTCGGGCTGATGCCGTATTGCGCCGCCTTGGCGCGGTCGACCTCGATCGCCCAATCGACGCCGGGCGGCGGCAGGCCGTCCGAAACGTCGATGACGTTGGGAATCTTGGCGATGCGTGCCGCGACCGCGCGCGCCTTGTCGTCGAGCCCGGCCGGGTCGACGGCCGACAGCCGGATCTGGATCGGCTTGCCGGTCGGCGGGCCGGCCTCCGGCACGCGCACTTCGACATCGACGCCGGGAATGCCGGCCATCACGCCGCGCAGGTCGTCGAGGATCTGGTTGGCCGACTTGCGCTCGCGCCAGTCGACGAACTCGTACTGGATGACGCCGACCACGTCTTCCGGGATGTCCTGGCCGCCGCCTTGCGTCTTGCCGACGCGCGTATAGACCGACTTCACGCCGGGCCAGCCGAGCAGGCGGTTTTCCGCCGTTTTCGTCGCGGCGTCCATTTCCGCCAGCGAAAGATTGCCGCGGGCATGCACATAGAGCAGGCCGTAATCCGGCTCGACGCTAGGGAAGAACTCGACGCCGGCGCCATATTTCGAATAGGCGAAGCCGACGCCGACCAAAAGTCCGACGGTGAGCAGGATCACCGTGATCGGGAAGCGCACCGCCTGCTTGACCACGGCCATGTACCAGCCGTCGCGGTTGCCTTCCTCGTGATGCTGCGGCGCCTTAGCGAAGATCGCGCCCAAAGTCGGCGCGAAGACCAGCGCGTAGAGCATCGAGGCCGACAGTGTCACGATCAGCGTGATCGGCATATATTTCATGAAGTCGCCGATGATGCCGGGCCAGAACAACAGCGGCGAGAAGGCGGCGATGCGCGTCATCGTCGCCGCGATGACCGGGCCGGCCATGCGCTTGGCGGCCAGCGCGAAGGCGTCCGCCTTCGGCATGCCCTCGCTCATGCGCCGTTCCGCGAATTCGGTGACGATGATGGCGTCGTCCACCAGCATGCCGACGGCCAGGATGAGGCTGAACAGCACGATCATGTTGATCGTGTAGCCCATCATGGCAAGCAGCAGGATGCCCATCAGGAACGATGACGGGATGGCAAGCCCGATGAGCAGCGAGGCCCGTCCCGACAGCGCGTAGAGGATGACGATGAACACCAGGATGACGGCGATCATCACATGGTTCTGCAGGTCGCCCAGCAGCTGGTTGACGAAGACCGACTTGTCCTGCGTGTAGGTGACATGCATGCCTTCCGGCATGGTCTTGATAAAGGTGTCGGACACTTCCCTGACGTGGTTCAACATGTCGATCAGGTTGGCGCCTATGCGCTTCTTGACTTCGATGGCGATCGCAGGCTTGCCGTTGAGGCGAGTGACCGTCTCGGCGTCCTTGAAGGTCGAGCGTATGGTGGCGATGTCCTTGGCCTGGACCACGGCGTTCGGCGTGGCGACCACCGGCAGGTTGGCGACATCCTCGGGCGTCTCGATCAGCGACGGCACCTTGACCGCGTATTTACCTTCCGAGCCTTCGAGATTGCCGGCCGCGACCAGGCTGTTGGAGGAAGCGACGCCCTGGATCACCTGGTCGAGCTGCAGCCCGTAGGAGGACAGCTTCACCGGATCGACGACCACCTCGACAAGGTCGTCGCGCGCGCCCTGCAGCGAGCCTTCGAGCACGCCGGGCACCTCCTCGATGCGGTCGCGCAACTCGCGTGCGGCCGACGTCAGCACGCGCTCCGGCACATCGCCGGAAAGCGTGACGACCAGAACCGGGAATTCCGAGACGTTGACCTCGTTGACGGTCGGCTCCTCTGCCGCCTGCGGCAGGTCGGCCTTGGCGTCCTGCACTTTGCTGCGCGTATCTTGCAGCGCCGTCGCCAGATCCGTCTGCGGCTGGAATTCGACCAGCACATAGCCGCCCCCCTGGAAAGCGGCCGAGCGCATCTCCTTGAGCCCCTTGAGGCTCTTGAGCTTGCTTTCCATCGGCCTGAGCAGCAGGCGCTCGGAATCCTCCGGCGAGATGCCCTGGTAGATCAGGCTGACATACATCATCGGAATCGGAACGTCGGGCTCCGCTTCCTTCGGCGTCGACTGATAAGCGATCCAGCCCGCTATGATCAGGAACATCAGCGCCGATATGGTGAGGCGGGCGTTATTGATGGCGAGTCTGACGATATCCATGACTTCGGCCTGTTATTGCTTCGGGGGCTGCGGACTGCCATCGCCGGATTGGTCCGGCGACGGACGCGTCCTGCTTACTGCGTGCCGGCGGTGGCTTCGCCGATCAGCTTGTTGATGGTCGCCTGGTCGGCCTCGACGGGCTTCACCAGGTCGCCCTCCTTCACCAGTTCCTGGCCGGCGACGATGATGCGCGCATCCTGCGGAATGCCGCCCAGCACCAGGCCGTGCGGCGTGTCGTCGACGAGGTCGATCGGGAAGAACGCCACCTTGTCGTCGTTGCCCACGGCGCGAATGCCGAGGTCGCCCTTGTCGCCCAGCGTCACCACCGAACGTGGCAGCATGACCGCATTGGTCGGCTCGGCGCTGAGCGCGATCTCGGCCGTCATGCCGGCGGGGATGGAGCCGTCGGGATTGGGGATCGCCACCTCGACGCGGAAGGTGCGGGTCTGGGCCGAGGCATCGCGGCTGATGTAGCGCACGGTGCCGGTGACCTTCTGGTCGTTGACGAGGCGGACATCGGCCTCGTCGCCGATCTTGACGTAGCGCAGGTCGCGCTCGCTGATCTCGCCGCGGGCGATGGCCGGATCGAGCTTCAGGACCGTCGCCACCTCGCCACCCTGCATCACCGAGCTGCCGAGCTCCACCGGGATGCGGTCGATGACGCCGTCGAACGGCGCCTTGACCTCATTGCGGTCGAGCTCCGCCTGCGCGGTGTCCAGCTGCGATTGCGCCAGCGTCAGGTTGGAGCGGGCGGTGTCGAGCTGCAGCTTCGGCAGATTGCCGGTCTTGGCCAGCCGCTCGGCGGCATCGAGCTCGGCCTTGCGCTGCGTGAGCAATTGCTTGGCATTGTCGACGTTGGAGATCTTCTCCTCGGCCGCGAGCATCAGCACAAGGTCGCCGGTCTTGACGCGGTCGCCCTGCTTGACCGGCAGCTTCTCGATGACACCGGCGACGCGCGTCGCCAGGACGGCGCGCTTGTCGGCCTCGGTCAGGCCGGAGATGCGGATGGCGCGCGCATAGGTCTTGCGCGGCGGCGTCACCACGGCGACCGTGCGCGACGCGGCCTTGGGCTCGGCTTGCGCGGCGTCTGGCTTGGTGGCCTCTGCCTGTGCGGTCTTTCCGGCGTCAACGTGCTTGTCGGCGGCGCTACCGACGGACGAAAACTCACCCGTCCCCATCCAGGCCGCGAATCCGATGAGCACCACAATGGCTGCAAGCTTGTGAAACCTGATTTTCGGCATCGTCATTTTTTCCGTTGCAGGGCCTGGCGAGGTCGGCGCTTCCGACTTCAGGCGCGCGGCCGATATGGGTGTGCGCGGGGCCTAGTTCAATTTGCCGTGATCGGCGAAGCGCAGCTTCTACCTGAAAGTTGCGGCGCAATATAGTCGGAAAAGTTGCGGTAGCATTGCGAAGTGGAACGTTGTTCCTCGACAAATCCAAGCTTTTCTGCCAGACGGCTGCGCTTTTTTCCGGCGCGCCGATAGTTTTCCATGGCTTCCCTAACGTTACTGGCAACAGCCGTCAGGATGATGCGGAAGCTCCTATGTGAAGCGCCGATCATCCGGGTTGACCGCGGTTCCGTCCCCGCCATTCCCGGGCTGAAGCTGTCAAGTGATGAGCTTCAGCAGCCGGAAAAGACGCTCGAATGTCCTGCCATAGGGCGGGCGCAGCAGGCCGCCGGCGCTGAGCTTCGACTGGATGAAGATCGGCTTTTCCTTGCTGAACGTGCGAAAACCCCACTCGCCGTGATAGGCGCCCGTGCCGCTGTCGCCGACGCCGCCGAAGGGTTGCCGCTCCTGCGCCAGATGCATCATGCAGTCATTGACCGTGACGCCGCCGGCCACGGTTTCCCGCATGACCCTGCGGCGATTGGCGCTGTCGCGGCCGAACCAGTAAAGCGCCAGCGGCCGCTCGCCCCGGTTCACATGATCGATGGCCTCGTCCACGCTGCCATATTCGACGATCGGCAGCACCGGTCCGAAAATCTCCTCGCGCATCAGCCGCAGAGTCTCGCCGGCATTGCGCACCAGCACGGGCGCCATCTTGCGGTCGCTGATGCCGAGCTTCTCGTTCGCAGGATTGACCTCGATGATGTCGGCGCCGCTGTCGCGCGCCTCGGCGACCATGTCGCTCAGCCGCCGGTGATGCCGCTCGCTGACGATCGCCGTGTAGTCGCGATTGTCGCCGAGGCGCGGATAGAGCTTTGCGATCGCCGCCGCGAACTTGGCCGCGACCGCCGCGCCCTGGCCTTGCGGGACCATCAGATAGTCGGGCGCGATGCAAGTCTGGCCGGCATTGAGCAATTTGCCATAGGCGACGCTGGCGACCGCCGCGTCGAGATCACAGGAGGGATCGAAGATCGCCGGCGACTTGCCGCCGAGCTCGAGCGTCACCGGCGTCAGATTGGCCGCGGCGGCCAGCGCAACCTGGCGGCCGACGGCGGTCGAGCCCGTGAATAGGAGGTGGTCGAACGGCAAGGACACGAACGCCTTGCCGATCTCGGCGTCGCCGACCATCACGCTGACCTCGTCGGCGGCGAAATATTTTTCGACCAGGCTGGCGAGCAGGTCCGAAAATTTCGGCGTCAGCTCGGAAGGCTTGATCAGCACGCGGTTGCCGGCGGCCAGAGCTTCGGTCGCCGGCGCGATGGCGAGCTGGAAAGGATAGTTCCAGGGCGAGACGATGCCGACGACGCCGAGCGGCTGCGGCAAGAGGCGGTTGCGGCCGGGCAGGAAGGGAAGGCTGGTGGCGACGCGGCGCTCGCGCATCCAGGCGCCGAGATGCGACAGCGCATGCCTGATGCCGGCGCGCACGACGAACAGTTCGGCAAGCCGCGTTTCCTGAGCCGAACGGGCGGAAAAATCGCTGTCGATCGCCGCGCAGATCTCGGCCTCGTGCTTTTCGGTGAGCGCCAGCAGGCGCTTCAGCCGATCCTTGCGCACCTCGATGCCGGGGAAGGGTTCCGTCTCGAAAGCCCGGCACTGCGCCTCGAACCTGACCCCGAGATCGTTCTGTCTGGCCTGCAGCATCGCGACCTCCCCTTTACGTTCAGGTAAGTTACATCGCCCCGACAACCGAATCCAGCATTGCCCCGGTTCCGTTGGGGAATGCTCCAGCAATTGCCCCGATCCAAGCGCCTCAAATGTGCCGTTTGCTCCCGTCATTGACATAGGAACCCCACCGGTCCGCAAACGGCCTTTTCGCCGTTCATGCATGCGTAAACGGTCCTTGGCCACGGCGCGGCTCACGACAAAAACCGCAAGATCGGTCGAGCGCGTCATGTCCGCGCGGCTTAGCTGGTGCTGCCACGGAGAATAAAACGATGAAGGCGGCAGCTCAAAATCACCATGCCCGGATGCGGCGGGTGCTGGATCATATAGACCGGCATCTGGACGACGATCTGGACCTGGACGCGCTGAGCAGCGTCGCGGCCTACTCGAAATATCATTTCCACCGGCAGTTCACGGCGACCTTCGGGCTGTCCGTGCATCGCTACATCCAGCTCGCCCGCATGAAGCGCGCTTCATCCCGGCTGGGCTACGCGGACGCCGAAAGCGTCACGGATATAGCGATGGATGCCGGTTACGACGCACCGGATGCCTTCGCCCGCGCCTTTCGTCAGCGGTGCGGGCAATCGCCTTCGTCGTTCCGGAGATCTCCCGATTGGGGGTCGTGGCTGATGGCCTTCGGGCCGCTCGACAACGCGAGGAGAAAGCTCATGCAGATAATCTTTACGCCGGAAGACGTGGCGATCCGCGACGTACCGGCCACGCCGGTGGCGATCATGGAACATCGCGGGGATCGGGCCACGCTCGGCGACACCATCCAGCGGTTTGTCGCCTGGCGCAAGGCAGCCGGCCTGTCGCCCGAAGCGAGCCCGACCTTCAACGTCTTCCGTTCCGAGAGATGTCCCGCTGTCGCGGCCGACTACAGCATGGACATTTGCGTCGGCACCGACCAACCGATCGACGCTGGCGACAAGCAGATGAAGGCCGGCGTGATTCCCGGCGGACGCTGCGCCGTGCTGCGCTATCCCGGCAACACCAACAATCTGGAGCCGGCAGCACTCTATCTCTATCGCGAATGGCTTCCGGCCAGCGGCGAGGAAGCACGCGATTTTCCGATCTATTGCCAGCGACGACTGTCCCTCCTTCCGGAGCTCTCGGTGCCCGAGATCGTCGTCGAGCTCTTTCTGCCACTGAAATAGCGCCGCCCTCTGACAACGGATTGTCCCCTGCGATCGCAAGGGACGGACCGGCAGCTGTCCACGTGCCTCGGCCTCCTAGGTTCAAGGCCTTGCAATCACGCCCGCCGCCGCGCGGATTCCGGCTTGAGTCGTGCGGCGAGGAATTCCTTGACGCGACGCCCCGGCGCCGGGCCGCGCATCGGCCTGAAGCCGTCGCCGAGCTCGCCCGACAGGTCGAGCGTCGCTTGGCTGCCGACGGCGTCGTAGTTCTCTTCCAGCCAGTCGCTGGCGGCGCTGCGGCCGAGGTCGCGCAGATAGGCGATGAAAGCCCATTCGGCATTGACCTTGGACGACGCGGAGAGGTCTTTGAAAGCCTCGTCGGCATCGATGCGGTGCATGCGGATGTCGCGGTATTCGCCATGCGGCAGGCGTCCGGCCGCGATCAACTCCTTGACGAAGGCGATCGAGCGGAATTCACGCAGGAGCCCGGCGTTGAAGGTGATCTCGTCGATGCGGTTCTGGATCTCGTTGGCGCTCTTCGGCGTGCCTTCGCGCACCACCGGATTGATCTGCACGAGAAGCACGTCCTCGGTCGCCGCCGTCTTGAAGAACGGATAGAGCGCCGGATTGCCGCCATAGCCGCCGTCCCAGTAGGGCACGCCCTTGATCTCGACGGCGCGGAACAATTGCGGCAGGCAGGCCGAGGCCATCACCGTGTCGAGGTCGATCTCGCCGTCGGAGAAGACGCGCAGCTGTCCGGTCTCGACATTGGTCGCCGAGATGAACAGCTCCATCGACTTGCAGGCGCGCACATTGTCGAAGTCGATCTCCTTCGCCACCACATCGCGCAGCGGGTTGAGGCCGAGCGGATTGGCGACATAGGGCGAGAACACCCGCGACATCGTGTCGAAGAAGACATAGCCGGGCGTGTTCTCGATCGACCAATTGCCCCAGACCACGTCCCACGGCATGCGCTGCACCGGGCTGAAACGGCCCTTCGAGGCCACCGCCCGCCAAAAATCCTCGAGCTTCTTGCGCGCGCCTTCCACGCCGCCCCGGACAAAACCGTCGGCCAGCGCCACCGCGTTCATGGCGCCGGCGCTGGTGCCGGACACCGCCGCGATCTCCAGCCGCCCGTCCTCCAGCAGCCGGTCGAGCACGCCCCAGGAAAAGGCGCCATGCGAGCCGCCGCCCTGGAGCGCGATGTTGATCTTCTTCTTTTCCTCCGCCTTGCCGTTCTTCGCCATGGCGTTCCTTGTCTCGATGCGCCGGCCTACCGCAGCGTTGTTTGCACGGAGACGGCGCAGTCAGCCTATGTTGCAGCGCAGCATATAAGGGCGAACCAAGGCAAGAACACGAACACACAAGCGTGATCGGTTGAAATTTCGGCCACGAGTGAGTTCTTTCCTCGCCCCCGGGACGTGGCTACGGCCACGGCATGCGTGACTGGCGTGACCGATCAGACCGAGGCTTGATTGCCACGTGGTTCCCCCAATCCATCGCTGCGTCGCAGCGCCACCTTTCCCCTCCGGAGGAAGGGGGCGTTACTGGACGAGCGTTGACGGCAAAAAGCTTGGCGCCTTTCCTCTACCCCGTCGATCGGGGGAGAGGTGGCTCGGCGAAGCCGAGACGGAGTGGGGGTCGACCAGCGCTACATTGGACAACGCATGCGCCAAGCTGCAATGCACGCTATCGCCAAAGACCAGCCGCTTGGAAATGGGTGCATGCCCTAACCGAGGTGGGGCGAGGAACTACCTCTTAGGCAACCAGGTCGGGCACCGGCCCGACATAGCGCGACTGCGGACGGATCAGCCGTCCGGTCGCCTGCTGCTCGCGCGCGTGCGCAATCCAGCCGGCAACGCGGCCGGCGGCGAACACGTTGGAGAAGGCCTCCTTCGGGAAGCCGACCGCTTCCAGGAGGAGCGCGGTGTAGAATTCGACATTGGTCTGGATCGAGCGCTGCGGCTTGGCGATACTGAGCACCTCGAGCGCCGCCTGCTCCACCGCTTCGGCGAAGGCCAGGCGGCTACCGGTTTCGCTGCGCGAACCGAGCTGCCGCACGACAGTCTTCAGCGCGTCGGCGCGCGGGTCGCGCACGCGATAGATGCGATGGCCGAAGCCCATGATGCGCTGGCCATTGGCGATCTCGTTGCGCAGCCATGCCGTGGCGTCGCCGCTGGCCTCGATGGCGTCCAGCATCTCGATCACCGGCCCCGGCGCGCCGCCATGCAGCGGGCCTTTCAGCGCACCGAGCCCGGCCAGGATCGCCGAGGTCAGTCCGGCCTGGGTCGAGGCCACCACGCGGGTCGCGAAAGTCGAGGCGTTGAGCCCGTGGTCGCAGACCGTCACCAGATAGCTGTCGAGCGGCTTGGCGAGCGCCGGCGAGGCGGCGCCGGAGAGCATGCGCAGCATGTCGCCGGCATGATCGGCTTTTTCGTCGGGAGCGACCGGCGTCTCGCCCCGGCCAAGGCGCAGCAAGGCCGGCGTCAGCACCGCAGGCGCCGCGATCAGTCGCAGCGCATCGGCAAGCCGGTCGCCGTCCGGCAGGATGGCCATGCCGGCGCGCATGCTGCTGTAGATGTCGAGCGGCGCCAGATGGGCAAGCATTGGCTGCACGCGGTCAAATACTTCAACCCGCGCCTTGCCGATCGCCTTCTCCAGTTCGGCATCGCTCGGAAGATCGTCGAAGAAGCCGTCGAACAGCAGCCGCACCACCTGCGCGTAGCGCCGGCGGCCGGCCAGTTCCATCAGCGAATGGCCGCGGATGGTGAGGTGCCCGCCCGCACCATCGACATCGGAAAGCACCGTGTCGGCCGCCACAACATCATCGAGCCCATTTGCCATGATCGCCTCCTTGACCTTTGGTGCACGACAATTAATGCTGCGCAATCAATGCATCAATCTTGATCAAGATAATCAACGTAAGGCGGCAAATGACGGAGTGGCTGACGCGGGATGAGGCTCTGGAGCGGCTCAACGTCCGTCCGCAGACGCTTTATGCCTATGTCAGCCGCGGCCGCATCGGCATGAAGCCGGACGAAGCAGACCCGCGCCGCAGCCGGTACCGCGCCGACGACATCGCCGCGCTCGCCACGCGCCGCGACCGCGGAAGGAGTCCGCAGGCAATCGCCGAAAGCGCCATCGCCTGGGGCGAGGCGGCGATTCCCACTTCGATCTCGACGGTGCTGCATGGCCGCCTTGTCTATCGCGGCAGGGACGCGGTGGAGCTTTCGGCGACGGCGACGCTCGAGGAGACCGCCGAACTGCTATGGGCTTCTGTCCGTCCGGTATCGTTCGCCTCGCTGACCCCTTCGGCCGCCCGGCAAAGCGGCACGCCCACCGCCTTCGCCAGGCTTTCGGCGCTCGCTGCCGGAGGCTGGTCCTCGCTCGGACGCAGGCCGGCGATGCTGCAGCAGGACGGCGCCGCCGCGACCAGCGCGCTGGCAACCGCGCTCGGCGCGTCGCCGGGCTCCGAACCCGTGCATATCAGGCTGGCGCAGGGCTGGTCGGTGGAAGCCACCGGCGCCGATCTCATCCGCAAGGCGCTGGTGCTTTTGGCCGACCACGAGCTCAACGCCTCGACCTTCGCCGCCCGCGTCGCGGCCTCCACCGGCGCGCCGGTCGCCGCCTGCCTGCTCGCAGGCCTTGCGACGCTGACCGGCCCGCGCCACGGCGGCGCCGGCGCGGCGGCGATCACCCTTGTCGAGGATGCCGAGCGGCTGGGTCCGGACGAGGCGATTGCCCGCTGGCTCGCTCACGACCGGCCGCTGCCAAGCTTTGGCCACCCGCTCTACCCGGAAGGCGATCCGCGCGCGCAAGCACTGCTGCCCGAGCTGGAGATCGATGACGGGATCGTGGATCTTCGCGACGCCGTGCTCGCCGCGACCGGGCTGCATCCGAACATCGATTTTGCGCTGGCCGCGATGACCTGCAGCCTCACCCTGCCGGCCGATGCGCCGTTCCGCCTGTTCGCGCTCGGCCGCAGCGTCGGCTGGACGGCGCATGCCATCGAGCAGGCGGCCAGCAACAGGCCGATCAGGCCCCGCGCCCGTTATGATGGGCCTATTAGCGTGGGTTGATGACCTTGCAGATTGGCCGGAACGCGTTTGAGGTCGTCATTCTAGGGCGGAGCAAGGAGCGAAGCGAAGCGCGCAGACCCTAGAATCCATTCCGTGACGCTAAGGCGTTGCAACCTTTACAGAATTCTGCACCGCTGCGCCCGACGGCGTCGGTCACGGAATGGATCCTCGGGTCAAGCCCGAGGATGACGACGGGATGATGGGCCTTTGCGCCAATCTCCAACGTTCGCGACCGCCGCCAGACGGCGGCACACCCTCAGGACATCGTGTCCAGCTTGCGCTGCATGGCCGCAATCTGCGCCTTCAATTCCTGCAGATCGTCGCCCTTCTCTTCCTTCTTCGCGGGCTCGGCGGCCGGCGCTGAATTGCCGCCGGCGGGCGGGAACGGCGTGAACATGCGCATGGCGTTCTGGAACATCTCGACATTGCGTCGCGTCTGTTCCTCAAGCGCCTTGATCGGCGTCTTCATCATGTCGATCGGCGTTTTCCCGAAGGTGCCCTTGAGCTGCTCGCGAAACCGCTCCTGCTCCTTGGAGAAGGCGATCATCGATTGTTCGAGGAAGCTCGGCACGATCATCTGCATCTGATCGCCGTAGAAGGAGATGAGTTGGCGCAGGAACGGGATCGGCAGCATGTTCTGCCCATCCTTGTTCTCCAGCTCGAAGATGATCTGCGTCAGCACCGGATGCGTGATGTCGTCGCCGGTCTTTGCGTCCTGGACCGTGAACTCCTCGCCCTTCTTGACCATCTCGGCCAAGTCCTCGAGCGTCACATAGGTGCTTGTGCCGGTATTGTAGAGCCGGCGATTGGCATACTTCTTGATGACGATCGGGTCGTCTTTTGCGGCCATCCGTATCCTCCCCAGGACACCGGCACCTCTAGGAGTAAGCGGCCGGTAACGATTGCGCCCTTTATCGAGGATACGCGCAAAAGCCTCACAATTCCAAGCGGTTTGTGCACTGCGGCATCAATTAATGCTGCAGGGCATGACAAAATTCGCCGCGCGGTCAACGTCATGTTGCCGCAACCGGCGCGCGCTCTGCTTGCCGCGCATGGCGGCCATGCCCATTTCCGGTTTGACTCGGCTGCCTGAACCGGCAAGAAAGTCTTCAAGGATAGCTTAAAACACGACACCTCGAAGTCTGGAGAAGAAAATGTCCGCTTCCAATTCCATCGTCGTCGCCAGCGCCGCTCGCACCGCGGTCGGATCCTTCAACGGCAGTTTCGCCGCCACGCCGGCGCATGAGCTCGGCGCCGCCGTCATCAGGGAATTGCTGGCGCGCGCGAACGTCGAGGCGGCGGAAATCGACGAGGTCATCCTCGGCCAGGTGCTGACCGCAGCGCAGGGACAGAACCCGGCTCGCCAGGCCTCGATCAATGCCGGCCTGCCGAAGGAGACCACGGCCTGGGGCCTCAATCAGGTTTGCGGTTCGGGCCTGCGCGCCATCGCGCTCGGCATGCAGCAGATCGCCACCGGCGACGCCAAGGTGATCATCGCCGGAGGCCAGGAATCGATGTCGATGTCGCCGCATGCCGAGCACCTGCGCGCCGGCGTCAAGATGGGCGACTACAAGATGATCGACACCATGATCAAGGACGGCCTGTGGGATGCCTTCAATGGCTACCATATGGGTAACACCGCCGAGAACGTCGCCCGTCAGTTCCAGATCACCCGCGAAACCCAGGACGAGTTCGCGCTCGCCTCGCAGAACAAGGCGGAGGCTGCGCAGAAAGCCGGCCGGTTCAAGGACGAGATCGTCGCCTTCACCATCAAGGGCAAGAAGGGCGACACAACAGTCGATCAGGACGAGTACATCCGACACGGCGCGACGCTCGACGCCATGACCAAGCTGAAGCCTGCTTTCGACAAGGACGGCACGGTCACCGCCGCCAACGCGTCGGGCATCAATGACGGCGCCGCCGGCGCGCTGCTGATGACCGAGGCCGAGGCCGCGCGGCGCGGCATCACCCCGCTGGTGCGCATCGCCTCCTGGGCGACCGCCGGCGTCGATCCGGCAATCATGGGCACGGGGCCTATTCCCGCTTCGAAGCGGGCGCTGGAGAAAGCCGGCTGGTCGGTCAAGGACCTCGACCTGGTCGAGGCCAACGAGGCGTTCGCCGCGCAGGCCTGCGCCGTCAACAAGGGCATGGGCTGGGATCCCTCGATCGTCAACGTCAACGGCGGCGCCATCGCCATCGGCCACCCGATCGGCGCTTCGGGCGCCCGCGTCTTCAACACACTGGTCCACGAGATGCGTCGCCGCGGCGCCAAGAAGGGCCTTGCCACGCTGTGCATCGGCGGTGGCATGGGCGTCGCCATGTGCGTGGAAGCGCTGAACTGAGCGAATAGCGAATAGGGAGTAGCGAATAGGGAAAACGGCGTCGGCGCAGCAGGCTTCAATCCCCTACTCGCTATTCGCTACTCCCTACTCGCTCCTCCGATCAACAGGGAGGAGCACACATGAGCAAAGTAGCAATCGTCACGGGCGGAACGCGCGGCATTGGTGCTGCGATATCGGTCGCCTTGAAGACCGCCGGCTATTCGGTCGCGGCCAACTATTCCGGCAATGACGAGGCGGCCCAGAAATTCAAGGCCGAGACAGGTATCCCCGTCTACAAATGGTCCGTCGCCGACTACGAGGCCTGCGCCGCCGGCATCGCCCAGGTTGAGGCCGATCTCGGCCCGGTCTCAGTGCTGGTCAACAATGCCGGCATCACCCGCGATGCCATGTTCCACAAGATCACGCCCACGCAGTGGAAGGAAGTGATCGACACGAACCTGTCCGGCGTCTTCAACATGACGCATCCTTTGTGGAGCGGCATGCGCGACCGCAAGTTCGGTCGCATCATCACCATTTCCTCGATCAACGGCCAGAAAGGCCAGATGGGCCAGGTCAACTATTCGGCCTCGAAAGCCGGCGATATCGGCTTCACCAAGGCGCTGGCTCAAGAGGGTGCTCGCGCGGGCATCACCGTCAATGTCGTCTGCCCCGGCTACATCGCTACCGACATGGTCATGGCCGTGCCGGAAAAAGTACGGGAGTCGATCATCGCTCAGATCCCGGTCGGCCGCCTCGGCGAGCCGGAAGAGATCGCGCGCTGCGTCGCCTTCCTGGCTTCCGATGAGGCCGGCTTCATCACCGGCTCGACCATCACCGCCAATGGCGGCCAGTATTTCGCCTGATCGCCTGACACCATTTGTCGCCAGGCGGCTCCGGCACCGGAGCCGCTTTTTTGTCCCGCCGGCAGGCCGGCGCGACACCTTGCCTCAATTCGGCACGCAAAAGTTAACGGCCGCAGCCACGTTCTGTGCATAACCCCTGCGACAAGCTGTGAATTCTCGGTGGGCAAGCTGTGGATAACACCATATCTGGGGGTGAACAAACCGGGAAAACCGCCGGATCGCTGATTCGTCGCCGATTCGTTCTGGCTTTGGCCGGAAAGTTAATGCGAGACGGCGCAAACGCCACTGAACTCGTTAAAAGCGATTAAGAAAAGCCAACAATTTCATAACCTTGAAGTCTGCCCTCAGGTCGAGCGTGACCATTGCCCGGCAAAGGTTAACGACGACCCGGGTCCGGCCGAGGCCAAGCAGGAATCGGGCCAGTTCAGCGATTCAGCATGTGGTGAGACTCACCGTCAAAAAATCCACATATAGCCGTGAACAAAACCTGAATCAGAACGAGTCACCGATTCGTCGCTGATTCGTTCCAGACTCGTTCCAGCTGTTAACAAGCAGCCGATTTTGGCTGCCCCCTCCGGCATAGCCAGTTCGCGAGGGAACATTCCGCTTTCGCTTCACGCCCGAAGTCCCTATGTGTCGCCTGTCACACGCGGCGGCAGCGCCGTGCTTCAGACTACGAGCGGCAGAAACCTTATTTCCGAGCCGATGAACATCCAGCCGAAACACTCCCAGCCGCTGATCCTTTCGGGCCGCGACGTGACGGCCGTGCTAGGCCCGACCAACACCGGCAAGACCCATCTCGCCATCGAGCGCATGGTCGCGCATGAGACCGGTGTCATCGGCCTGCCGCTGAGGCTGCTTGCCCGCGAGGTCTATGCCCGCGTCTGCGAGAAGGTCGGCGCCCACAAGGTGGCGCTGATCACCGGCGAGGAGAAGATCGTGCCCGCCGGCGCAAGATATTCGGTTTGCACCGTCGAGGCGATGCCGCGCGAGACCGACGCCGCCTTCGTCGCCATCGACGAGGTGCAGCTCGCCGGCGATCTCGAGCGCGGCCATATCTTCACCGATCGCATCCTGCATCTGCGCGGCCGCCAGGAGACGCTGCTCCTGGGCGCGGCCACCATGCATGGCATCCTGCAGCGGCTGTTGAAGGGCGTCTCGGTGGTGACGCGGCCGCGGCTGTCGCACCTTGCCTATGCCGGCTCGAAGAAGCTTACCCGGTTGCCGCGGCGCACGGCGATCGTCGCCTTCTCGGCCGACGAGGTCTATGCGATCGCCGAGCTGATCCGCCGTCAGCAGGGGGGTGCTGCCGTCGTGCTCGGCGCTCTTTCCCCGCGCACCCGAAACGCTCAGGTGGAGATCTTCCAGTCCGGCGATGTCGACTATCTCGTCGCCACCGACGCCATCGGCATGGGCCTGAACCTTGACCTCGATCACGTCGCCTTCGCTCAGAACCGTAAGTTCGACGGCTATCAATACCGCAACCTGACCGCCGCCGAGCTTGGCCAGATCGCCGGCCGCGCCGGGCGGCACCTGCGCGACGGAACGTTCGGCGTCACCGGCCAGGTCGACCCGTTCGACGAGGAACTGGTCGCCAAGATCGAGGGACACGATTTCGATCCGGTGAAGGTGCTGCAGTGGCGCACCGCCGATTTCGACTTTTCCAGCCTCGATGCGCTGAAGCGCTCGATCGAGGCCAATGCGCCTGTCGAAGGGCTGACCCGCGCTTTGCCGGCGGTGGATGCGCAGGCCCTGGAGCAGCTGTCGCGCGACGGCGACATCCGCGCTTTGGCCACCGGCAAGGAGCGCGTGGCGCTGCTTTGGGAAGCCTGCGCGCTCCCAGACTATCGCAAGATCGCGCCGGCACAGCACGCCGATCTTATCGCCTCGATCTATATGGACCTTGCGCGTCACGGCCATGTCGATGAGAATTACATGGCCGAGCAGGTGCGGCGCGCCGACACGACCGAAGGCGATATCGACACGCTGTCGCACCGGATCGCGCAGATCCGCACTTGGACTTTCGTCTCCAACCGCCCCGGCTGGCTGGCCGATCAGCTACACTGGCAGGAAAAGACGCGCGAAATCGAAGACAGATTGTCGGATGCGCTGCATGAGCGGTTGACGAAACGCTTCGTAGACCGCAGGACTTCCGTCCTCATGCGGCGCCTTAGAGAAAATACCATGCCTGAAGCCGAAATCAGCCCGTCCGGAACCGTCCTCGTCGAAGGCCATCACGTCGGCGAGTTGCAAGGGTTCCGCTTCACCGCCGACCAGAGCGCCGGCGGCGAGGACGCCAAGGCGGTGCGCACCGCCGCCCAGAAGGCGCTCGCGGCCGAGTTCGAGGCGCGCGCCGAGCGTTTTGCCGCCTGCGCCAATGGCGACCTGGCTTTGGGCTCGGACGGCGTCCTGCGCTGGATCGGCGCGCCGATCGGCACGCTGGTCGCCGCCGACGAGGCGCTGAAGCCGCGCCTGGTCCTGCTTGCCGACGAGCAGCTGACCGGCCCCGCCCGCGACAAGGTCGCGGCGCGCGCCGACCGTTTCGTCAATTTCCAGATCGAAACGCTTTTGAAGCCGCTGGTCGACCTGAAGAATGCCGACCAGCTCGCCGGCATCGCGCGCGGCATCGCCTTCCAGCTGGTCGAGCATTTCGGCCTGATCAATCGCCGCGACATCGCGGAGGAGATGAAGTCGCTCGACCAGGAAGGCCGCGCAGCGCTTCGCCGCCTCGGCGTCCGCTTCGGCGCCTATCATGTCTTCGTGCCGGCGCTGATCAAGCCGGCGCCCGCTGGCCTGGTGACGTTGCTGTGGGCGCTGAAGAACGACGGCAAGGACAAGCCCGGCTTCGGCGATGTGGTGCATGCGCTGGCCTCCGGCCGCACCTCCGTGGTCGTCGACCCGGCCTTTGACAAGACCTTCTACAAGCTCGCCGGCTACCGCAATCTCGGCCGCCGCGCCGTGCGCGTCGATATCCTCGAGCGGCTTGCCGACCTCATCCGCCCGGCGACCAACTGGAAGCCCGGCCTCGGCCAGCGGCCGGACGGCGCTTATGACGGCCACGCCTTCATGGTGACGCCGCCGATGATGTCGATCCTCGGCGCCACGGCCGACGACATGGAGGAGATCCTGAAAGGTCTCGGCTATCGCTCGGAGGCCAAGCCGGCGGCCGAGGTTAAGGCGAAGCTCGACGCGCTGGACGACGCCGCCCGCGAAGCGGCCGCGGCCAAGCTCGCCGCGGATAATGCCGCGCGCGCCGCGCGGGAGGCAGAGGCGCAAGCTGCGGCGACTGATACGGTCGCGGAGGCAACGGTCGAGGGGTCGGAGCCGGCTGCCGCCGAAGCTCCGGCCGAAGCCGTCGCGGAAGCGGCCGCGGAACCTGCCACGGCAGAGCCGGCAGAAGCTCCGGCCGAGGTTACGGAAGAGACCGCAGCGGCGGACATTGCGGCACCGCCCGCGTCGGCCGAAAGCGCCGACGTCCTTACCTCGCCCTCGATGGGAGAGGTCACGGCGCCAAGCGACGCCGGTGACGGTGATAACGCCGGCGATACGGAGAGCATCAGTACCGCTGGCGCTCCCCCCGCCGCGGCGCTACGCGCCGAGCCTCCCTACCAGGCGGAGGATAGTGCCGGCGGCGAGGCGCCAGCCGAGGCCGAGGAACCAAAACCTGTGCTCCTGTGGCGCCAGGCGCGTTTCGACCATCAGCGTCCGCGCCATCGCCACGACAACCGTCGCGACAATCGCCCGCGCGGCGCCCAGCCCGCAGGCGAGGCAGGCGCCGCAAGCGGTCAGCCCGGCGATCGGCCGGCCCAGGAAGGCCGCCGCGAGCAGCGCGAAGGCGCCGGCAAGCCGCGCTTCGACCGCTCGAAGTTCAAGCCGAGGCCCGAGACGGGCGACCGGCGTGAGGGTGCTGAACGGCGCGAAGGCAAGCCGCAAGGCGAACGCCGCGAGGGCCGGCCGGACTGGAAGGGCGGCAGGCAGGACGGCAAGGGCAACGCCCCGGGCGGCAAGCCAGCCTTCCAGGGCAAGGCGCGCGAGGAACGCCCGCAGCGCTTCGATCCGGATTCGCCCTTCGCCAAGCTCGCCGCCTTGCGCGACCAGCTGAAGAAATAGGCTAGAGCATGATCCCGAACCGAAGGACCGCGTTAGCGAAAAGTGGGAACCGGTTTTCGGGCGAGATCATGCTCCATCAAAGAGACAGCATGATCCCGAACCGAAGGACCGCGCCAGCGAAAAGTGGGAACCGGTTTTCGGATAAGATCATGCTCCAACAAATCTAGCCGCGATGGTTGGAGAAGGCCGCCAGCGCATCGACAAATGGCTGTTCTTCTCGCGCGCGGTGAAGTCGCGGTCCTTGGCGGCGAAGGTCGTCGTCGCCGGACGCGTGCGCATCAATCGCGACAAAGCAGCGCAGGCGTCGGATCTGGTCAAGCCCGGCGACGTGCTCACCATCACGCTCGAGCGCCGTATCCTCATCTGGAAGGTGCTGAGCTGTGGCGCCAGGCGCGGCCCGGCCGACGAGGCGCGGCTGCTTTACGAGGACATGTCGCCGGCGCCGGCGCCCAAAGGCGAGGCGGTTCCGGACGCCATTCCGGCGCTGCGCGAGGCCGGCAGCGGCCGCCCGACCAAACGCGAGCGGCGGCAGACGGACCGGCTGCTCGGCGACGACTGAGATATAGCCGGGCCGCGGCGAGGCTGCAGCAATTCCAGGAAAACTGCGCGACGGTTGGGCTGGACGACTTCGCCGAAGCTTTCCGGCTGGAATTCCATTCCCGCGACACCGGCTCCGCCTGCAATCCCTGCCCTTGCATGCGGCGGGCAAAGGCGTTACCTCAGCCGAAAAGCCCAGCAAAATGGGACGTTCCGGAGCCTGCAATGACCTATGTCGTGACCGACAATTGCATCAAATGCAAATATATGGACTGCATCGAGGTCTGTCCGGTCGACTGTTTCTACGAGGGCGAGAACATGCTCGTCATCCATCCTGACGAGTGCATCGACTGCGGCGTCTGCGAGCCCGAATGCCCGGCCGACGCGATCAAGCCGGACACCGAGGGCGGCCTCGACAAATGGTTGCAGATCAATTCCGAATACGCCGAGAAGTGGCCCAACATCACCGCCAAGAAGGAGCCGCCGGCGGACGCCAAGACCTTCGACGGCGAGACCGGCAAGTTCGAGAAATATTTCTCGGCGGAGCCCGGCGAAGGCGATTGATATAGCGACCGGGAACACCGGCATGACGCGGCGTAACCGGACCGATACAATTGCCGTCTTGACGGGCAGCGCTGCCGCTTGGCGTTAGCGAATGCAGCAAAACCTTGATTCTTCCGACTTTTTGTGTTACATCAACGAAACATGCCGGTGACACAACGTCGATTTATGGCGCTAACGCCCCAAATCACTGAAAGGTGAGCTTTTAGATCCGGACCAGAGCGATCTGGGGCAGGCGGTCGCATTCGTGCGATATGCCGGCCCTTGGCTTTCCGGTGGTTCATCCTGTTGCGCGGCTAACGGTCGGCTTTGCCGACCTCGTGGGTTCGAGCCGGCATGATGCCGGCTGCACAACTAAGGAGTTCAGGGCGTAATGGCAACGATCACCCCGCAGAAGAAGTCCAACGCGGCTCGCCACGGGTTCAAGACCGGCGAATTCATTGTCTATCCGGCGCATGGCGTCGGCCAGATCGTGGCGATCGACGAGCAGGAAGTTGCGGGTCACAAGCTGGAACTGTTCGTCATCGATTTCCAGAAGGACAAGATGCGGCTGAAGGTGCCGGTCGCCAAGGCGACCTCGATCGGCATGCGCAAGCTGTCGGAAGAGGATTATGTCGACCGCGCGCTGAAGGTCGTGCAGGGCCGCGCCCGCATCAAGCGCACCATGTGGTCGCGCCGCGCCCAGGAATATGACGCCAAGATCAACTCGGGCGACCTGATCTCGATCTCGGAAGTTGTGCGCGACCTCTACCGCGCCGACAACCAGCCGGAGCAGTCCTACTCCGAGCGCCAGCTCTACGAGGCCGCGCTCGACCGCATGGCCCGCGAGATCGCCGCGGTGAACCGCATGTCTGAGACCGAGGCGGTGCGTCTCATCGAGGTTAACCTCAACAAGGGTCCGAAGCGCGGCGCCAAGGCCGACAACGAGGAAGCCGAGCAGGAAGAAGCTGCCTGAGCTTTTTCGCTTTTGAGTTTACGAAGAACCCGGCCTCGCGCCGGGTTTTTTGTCTCCGGCGGCTTGCGAGGCATTAAAATACCTTTTCAGCATCCCCATTCTGCGCCGTCATCCTCGGGCTTGTCCCGAGGACCTGCCGTCTCATGAAACAGGATCGCCGTCAGTCCTGGTAACTCGGCAGATTCTCGGTCCCGAGGATGACGGCGGCGCGGATTGCGTTATCGGCTGGCGCTTCGGGCTGACTTCCCATGAGGGAGGTAACAACTCACCCGCCGCCTTCCTTCTGCGCCTCCTCTTGCCTGAGCGAGGCGATGAAGCGCTTGGTTCGCGCGCGCTCCGGATTGTCGAACACGACCGAAGCCGGGCCTTTCTCGACGATGACGCCGGCGTCCAGGAACACCACCTCCTGCGCGATCTTCGAGGCGAGCCTGAGATCATGCGTGGCCATCACCATGGTCGTGCCTTCGCGGGCAAGCTGTCCGAGCACGTCGACCACTTCCTGCGCCAGTTCCGGATCGAGCGCAGAGGTCGGCTCGTCGCAGAGCAGCACGCGCGGCGACGGCGCCAGCGCCCGGGCGATCGCCACGCGCTGCTGCTGGCCGCCGGACAGCGTCGCCGGCCAGGCGTCGGCCTTCTCCACCATGCCGACCTTTTCGAGCAGCGCCATCGCCCGCTCGCGCGCCCTCGGCTCAGGCCATTTCAGCACCGTCACCAGCCCTTCCATGACATTCTCGATCGCTGTGCGATGCGGGAAGAGCTGGAAATTCTGGAACACCATGCCGGTCTGCAGGCGGATGCGCTGGATATCCTTGGCCGGCACCTTGCCGCCCGGATGGAACGCAAGCGTCTCGTCGCCGATGCGCAAGGAACCGGACGTCGGGATTTCCAGCAGGTTGATGCAGCGCAAGAGCGTGCTTTTGCCGCCGCCGGAAGGGCCGACCAGCGCAGTCACGCTGCCCTCGTCGAGGGTGACGGTCACGCCCTTCAGCACCAGATTGTCGCCGAAGCGCTTTTCGATGTTGCTGAGGCCGATCATGCGTTGGCCTCCAGGAACCCGCCATAGCGGTTGAGCCGCACTTCCAGCCGCGCCTGCAGCGCCGACAGAACCGAGCTCAGCGCGAGATAGAGCGCGGCCGCCTCGACATAGAGGATCAGCGGCTCATAAGTAGTGGCGACGATGCGCTGCGCGGCCTGGAACATCTCGGGCACCGTGATCGCCGCCGCCAGCGAGGTGTCCTTGACCAGCGAGATGAAGGTGTTGGAAAGCGGCGGAACGGCAACGCGGCCCGCCTGTGGCAGAATGGTGCGCCGCATCGCCTGGCTCCAGGTCATGCCGATCGAATAGGAAGCTTCCCACTGCCCCTTCGGCACCGAGCCGATGACGGCCCGGATGATCTCAGACGTATAGGCGCCGATGTTGAGCGTGAAGCCGATCAGCGCGGCGGGAAAGGCATCGAGCAGAATGCCGACCGACGGCAGGCCGTAGAAGATCAGGAACAACTGAACGAGCAGCGGCGTGCCGCGAAAGATCCAGACATAGAAGCGCACCAGCGCGACCAGCGGCTTCGGGCCGAACAGCCTGATCAGCGCCGTCACCAGTCCGGCGATGAGCCCGAGCGCGAAGGACAATAGCGTCAGCGGCACGGTGAAGATCAGCGCCGCCCACAACAGCGTCGGCAACGATTCCAGCATCAATTGCAGCCAGTGCGGCACGGCGCGCTTCTCCCTTCCAGATACGGCGGCGCGTCCCCCGTATGGACCGACTATCTTGCAAAAACCGGCGGGCCGTCAAAGACGGCCCCCCAAAGCTCATGCAAAAATGGCGGGCCGTCTTAGACGGCCCGCCGGTATCCGAACAAAGGACGATTGCCTTACTTCGAAACGTCCTGGCCGAAATACTTGTCGGCGATCTTCTGGTAGGTGCCGTCGGCCTTGATGTCGGCCAGCGCCTTGTTGATGGCCGCGACCAGCTCCGGATCGCCTTTGCGCACGATGACGCCGGAATAATCGGCATTCTCTTCCTGCGCCGCGATCTTCACATTGGCGTCCGGCTTGTGCTTCTTGAAATCGAGGAAGGACAGGCTGTCATTGATCGTGGCGTCGGCGCGGCCGGTAAGCAGAAGCTGGATCGATTGGTCGAACCCGTCGGTGCCGACGAGCTCGGCGCCGTTCTTCTCGGCGAGCTTGCCGAAATTGGAGGTCAGCGACTGCGCCGACTTCTTGCCCTTGAGATCGGCGAAGGTCTTGATGTCGGTGTTGTCACCGCGCACGATCAGCACCGCCTTCGAGGCGATGTAGGGATCGGAGAAATCATACTTGGCCTTGCGTGCATCGGTGATGCCGACCTCGTTGATGACGGCGTCGTAGCGGTTGGCGTCGAGGCCGGCGATCAACCCGTCCCACTTGCCTTCGAGGAATTGAACCTTGACGCCGAGCTTGTCGCCGATGGCCTTGGCGATCTCGACGTCGAAGCCGACCAGCGCGTTGGATTCGTCGTGATAGGTGAAGGGCGCATAGGTGCCTTCAGTGCCTACCTTGAGCACCCCGGCCTGCTTGATCTGATCGAGATTGGCGCCGGCATAGCTGGCGGTGATCGCCAGAACCTGCAACGTTCCGGCGATAAGAAGCGGTTTGAGCCATTTCATTTTTCTGTGATCCCGTTTTGACCGGTGCCCCGGCGCGATTGTGCGAGCCGGAAACTGGCAGATAGAAGGCTGCAAAATAAGGAACCAGATTTCAAAAATCGCCTCTGCCAGAAATCTCATTCTCTAACCAGCCGGGAATCCGCCAAGAGGCTTTCCCAGCAGATAACAGAATGTTTCCGCCGGCACCATCTGCCCCCTCGGGCGGCGGAACCATCCATGCGCCTGACACGTTGCATGGCTGTTGTAGGGCGCGGTGGCGTCTTTTCAACCGCCATACGCGCAATCGTCGCAAAAGGAGCCGGCATGATCGAGGACGCGGCAGGACGGACATTGGTCCGGGCGGCAATGAAGGCTCCGTATCTCGAGCGCGACGAGGAGCATGTCCTTGCGCTCCGTTGGAAGGAAGAGAACGACCAGCACGCACTGCACAGGATCACCGTCGCCCATATGCGCCTTGTGATCTCCATGGCTTCGAAATTCCGCCATTACGGCCTGCCGCTCGGCGATCTCATTCAGGAGGGCCATGTCGGCCTGCTCGAGGCGGCCGCCCGTTTCGAACCCGCGCGCGAAGTACGTTTCTCGACCTATGCCACCTGGTGGATCCGCGCCTCGATGCAGGACTACATCCTGCGCAACTGGTCGATCGTGCGCGGCGGCACCAGTTCCGCGCAGAAGGCGCTGTTCTTCAATCTCAGGCGTCTGCGCGCGCGCCTCGCCAACGGCGCCGAGCCTCTCTCCAATGCCTCGCTCTACCGCGAGGTCTCGGCGGCGCTGGGTGTGCCGGAGGCCGACGTGGCGATGATGGATTCGCGCCTGTCTTCCCCCGACAGCTCGCTCAACGCGCCTTTGGCCGACGAGAACGGCGCCGCCGAGCGGATGGATTTCCTGGTCTCCGAAGACCCGCTTCCCGACGAGATCGTCGGCGAGAGGATCGACGTCCAGCGCCGCGCTATCTGGCTGCGGAGCGCGCTCGGCGCGCTCAATGCCCGGGAGCTTCGCATCATCGAAGAGCGCAGGCTGAGCGATGACGGCGCCACGCTGGAATCGCTTGGCGAACAGCTCGGCATCTCCAAGGAGCGCGTCCGCCAGATCGAGGCGCGCGCCATGGAAAAGCTGAAGCTGGCGCTGGTGAAGCAAAACCCTGAATTCCTGGCGGAAGCCGCCTGAAGTTAGTCCAGCTCAAACTCCAAGATAAGAAATTGATTGAATAAGAACACGCCGTCATCGGGGCAATTTTCCTCGGTGATAATTAGGATTGTGAGCTCTTTAACAGACTGTCGCGCCGCAATCGGCTTTTTGACTCCTCCAGATCACACCACATGGGGGATTTGCCATGCTGCGATGCTGCGCGCTGATTGTAGCCTTGATCCTCGTGGGCCTCACGACGTTCGAGGCCCACGCCGATCGAAGGGTTGCCCTTGTGATCGGCAATTCGCAATACCGCGAAATCCCGACGCTCAAGAACCCGGACAAGGACGCGGAGAACGTATCGACGACATTCCGGCTGGCCGGCTTCGAGGTGTTCGCGGCCAAGGACCTCACCAAGCTTCAATTCGAAGAGCGATTCCGCAACTATCTGGCGGCGGCGGACGGCGCCGATCTGGCGGTCGTCTATTATTCGGGGCACGGCTTCCAGATCGGCGGAGAGAACTTCCTGATCCCGGTCGACGCGTCGCTGAAAGATGCGGCCGACATGGAGGTCCAGGCCATCAAGGTCGACGACATATTGCGGCAGCTGCGCTCGAGATCGAAGGTCCAGATGATCATCCTCGACGCCTGTCGCAACGATCCTTTCCCGCGCAAGGACTATTGGTTGCGCGACCAGTTGATCGTCAGCGGCGGCAGCGGCCTTGCGCAGGTGACGGGTTCGCAGAACACGCTGATTGCCTTTGCCACCGAGCCGGGGGCGGTCGCCTATGACGGGTCCGGCGACCTCAGCCCGTTTTCGTCGTCCTTCTCGCGCCGTGCGCTGGCGCCGGACCAGGAGATACGGTCGGTCATGGCGGCCGTCCGCCGCGACGTGGTCAAGGCCACCAACGGCAAGCAGGTTCCGTGGGAGAACTCCTCGCTGATCGACGACGTCGTGCTGATGCGCGGGGCGGAGCAACCCACGCCGCCGTCGTTGGACGCCGAGCAGGGCCAGCAGACGGCGGAACGCGGAATCCAGGTCGCCGATGCCGCCGAGGCGATTGGAAGTCGCGACATCCGCGTCCCGCTCGGCGTCGGTCCGGTTCCGCTGAAACTGGATTTTCCGGCCAAGGATGCCGGGGTCAATCTCAAGCTTGCGAGCTACCCGGCGACCGGAACGCTGTCCCTGCCGGATCGCGTGCTTTCGCCGCAATCGAGCCTGACGGCCGCCGAGCTCGACAAACTGCGCTACGAGCCGCAGATCGGTTCGGTCGCGCCCATCGAAGTCGGCTTCGATATCCGCGCGGGCAACGCGGCCAAGCAGGCGACGATGAAGCTGTCGCCGGACATCGACGCTTGCGACCGGGCAGCCGGCGCGCCGCTCGACTTGCAAGGCGTCGTCCAGGGTCTCACGCCGAATGAGATCGGCGGCGGGGCGGTGGAAGCCTGCGAGGCGGCGGTGAAAACCTATCCCGGCATTGCCCGCTTCCATTACGAGCTCGGCCGGGCGCTTCTGGCGGCCGGCAAGGTCGACGAGGCCAGGAAGGCCATTCAGGATGCGGCCGACAAGGGACATGTGCGGGCGGTCTTCGAACTCGGCTACATCGCCTCGTCCGGAATGGGGACTGCTGTCGATGCCACGAAGGCGAATGGCCTCTATTCGCAGGCGGCCGGCAAGGGGGACCCCTACGCCATGGCCGCCTGGGGACGCGCTATGTTCAATGGCCTCGGCATCCAGCGCGATACCGGCAAGGGACTGGACCTGCTGCTCCAGGCAGCGGCGATGGGGCATGTCGATGCCATGAAGGAGCTCGCGGTGATCTTCAATGAAGGCCGCAACGGCGTGCCCGCCGACCCGGCGCGCGCGCTGGCCTTCCTGAAGGCAGGCATGGAGCGGCAAGACGTTTACGCGATGGGCATCCTGGGCCTTCCCGCGCGCAGCACCCCCGTGGTCATGGCGTGCAAGGCCCCGAAGGTCATCACGAAGATAAAGGTGGTTCGCGTGCCCGTGTCGAAACCGAAGGCCATCACGCGGACAGATCCGGGAAAACCTGAGGTCAGGCCGGAGCCAACGGAAACCGGGAGAGCATCCTGGAGTGGCAGCGACCATGTCGGCGGCGCTGCTCGCACCGGCGGTGGCAGTACCGGCAATGGCGAAGGCGATGGTGGCGACGCCGGTAGCGGCAGTACCGGCGATGGCCAAGGCGACGGTGGCGACACCGGCAGCGACGGCTTGTGACGACGGTTCCCCGCGTCAAATAGCCGACGGCGCCTGGTTGGTCTGAACTCGCGAGCCCCTACCTGTCGGTGACGATCTTGACCTTGTCGCCCGACGACACAGTCGCGCCCGGCGACATGGCGTTGAGCACGCGAAACAGATCGAGCTTGCGATCGACGCCGACCATCTGCGCGGCAAGCGAGCCCATGGTCTGGCCGGCCTGGACGGTGACGACCCTGATATGCAGCGGCTTCAGCGCCGCCTTCTCGGCCGGGCTCAGCACGCGGAAGGAGCCGCTGACCGAGCGCGCCACCGGGTCCAGCGAAGTGCTGGCCGAGGGCGCGGCCGTCAGCAGCCTGTAGACCTGCCCGCCGGCCCGGATCACCGCGATATCGAACTGCCAGCCTTGCGCGCTGGCATGCGCCGTCGCCGCATCGTTGCCGTTGATCGTGTCCTGGCGCACGCTGGCGTCTTCCAGCCCCGCGACCCAGCCGCTGCGGATGTAATCGGTGAGCGAGACGGACTTGTCGATCGCCACGCCGTCGAAGCGGATGGCGATGTCGCCCGGCCCGGTCGCGGTCACGGCGGCCGCCGAATTGTCGATGACGAAGCCGTTCGGCACGGTGAAGGAGACGCCGAGATTGGGATGCATGAAGGTCTGGCCGCGCACATAGCCTTCTTCCGGCGTGTCGCCGTAAAGCAGGCCGTCTATGCCGGCCAGAAATGCGTCGCGGTCGCGCGTGCCGACGCCGGGCGGGCCGAAATTGCGCGCGAGGCGCTGCGCCAGCTCGATACGCTGCGGCGTGTTCGGGTGCGTCGCCAGGAAGTCGAGGCTGGCGTCGGTGGCGCCGCTGACCGAGCGAAAGTCGGTATAGGCTGACATCGACTGCAGGAAGCGGCCTGCCGCATAGGGATCATAGCCCGCCTCGCCGATCGACTTGATGCCGATGGCGTCGGCCTGCAGTTCCTGGTTGCGCGAGAATTGCGCGAGCCTGAGCTTGCCGCGGATGAGCGCCGCCTTGGCGGTCGGGCTGTCGCCGAGCACATCGGAAACCACCTTGGTCGCCAGGCCCTCCTCGGCCTCGAGCTGCTGCCGCTGCAGGCCGTGATTCGCGGTGACGTGCCCCATCTCATGCGCGATGACGGCGGCAAGCTCGGAGGAATCGTTGGCCAGCGCCAGCAGGCCCCGTGTCACATAGAGATAGCCGCCCGGCAGCGCGAAGGCGTTGACGTTGGGCGAGTTGAGGATGGTGATGCGATAGGTCTGGGTCGGGTTGGCCGACACCACCGTCAGATTGCCGACGACCTTGGCCACCATGCGTTCGAGCTTTGGGTCGGAATATTCGCCGCCATAGGTGGCCAGGATGCGCGGGTGCTGGGCCTTCGCCATTTCGGCGAGCTTGGCGTTGGCCACGACATTGTCGACGGTGATCGGCTTGTCGGAAGGTTGGAAGCCGCTCTCCTGCACGTCCGGCGGCGTGAACATCTGGCAGCTCGCCAGCACGGCGACGCTCGCCAGCGCGAGAAATCGTGCCAGCGGCTTCATCCACACCTTCTCAGCGCCGCTCGACAGGTCGGCTTCCTTCCAAATCTTTCGGCAAATCACGGTCCAGCCGGACCAGCATGGCCGGACCTAGCCATACTCCCCCGGACAAGGCAAGCAAACGCCGGATCGCCCATTTGCCGGTTTGGCCATAAATTATGTCCGCTTCCGGGCAACATGTTGTGATCCGGCAACGGTGCCGCCTCGATCGCCGATATAGCGTCTGAACGCATCCGGTCCAGACCGATCGAAGAAATCCTCGGCGGGCCCGGCTGCCGCGATCGTGCCTTCGTCGAGAAATGCCACGTCCTGCCCGATGCGGCGCGCATCTTGCGGCTGATGCGTGACGAACAACACCGTCATTTCGCGCTCGGCATGGATGCCGGCCACAAGGTCCAGCATGTCGTCGCGCAGCGCCGGGCCGAGCGACGCGAAAGGTTCGTCGAGCAGCAAAACGGGCCGGTCGCGCAGCAAGACCCGCGCCAGCGCCACGCGCTGCCGCTCGCCGCCGGAAAGCTCGCGCGGCAGCCGCTTTTCCTTGCCGGCAAGACCAACCCGCGCCAGCGCCTCGGCGACGTCGGCGCGATCGGCGTCGCCGAGTTTCAGCGACGGCGAGCGGCCGAGCCCGACATTGGCTTCGACGGAAAGATGCGCAAACAGATTGTTTTCCTGGAACACCATCGACACCGGCCGCGCCGAAGGCGGCGTGTTTCCGAGATCGTCGCCGCCGATCAGCACCTTGCCCGCATCGGGCGCTTCGAAGCCGGCTATCAGATTGAGCAGCGTCGACTTGCCGGAGCCGCTCGGCCCCATGATGGCGGTGATCCTGCCGGCCGCGAATTCGGCGTCGAAGCGGAAGGAGGATTCGCCATAGCTGAACGAGACGCCATCCAGCGCGACGGCGAGGCCCTTTTGCGCGGCGATGCCGTCGATGCTCGTCGTCATGACTTTCCTTCCTGCCCCAGCCAGTCGGCGGCGATCACCAGCATCAGGCAGACGAGGCCGAGCAGCAAGGCAAGTCCCGCGGCGTCGGCTGTCCGGTAGCTGCTCATGCGCGCCAAAAGCAGATAGGGCAAGGTCTGCACGGAATCGCTCCCGAACAGCGCGATCACGCCGAGATCGCCGAGCGACAGCGCCATGGCGAAGGCGAAGCCGGTCGCCAAGGGCCGCCTCAGCGACGGCCAGTCGATCAGGCTGAGCCGGTTCCAGCCGGATATGCCGAGCGCTAGGCAAAGCCGCTCGTGGCGCTCGCTGGCCGCGTCATAGGCCGGGCGAACGGCGCGGATGGCGAAGGGCATCGCCATCACTGCGTTGACGGCGACGACCATGACCGGCGCGATGGCAAAGACATCGGCGACGTGGCGCAGCGCCAGGAACCAGCCGGCGCCAAGCACGATCGGCGGCACGACGAGCACGAAGCCGGCGCCGGTGTCGGCGGCATGTTCGAGCAGGCCCATGGCCCCGCCTGCCCGGCGCCGCAGGGCCAGCGCGCGCCGTGCCGCGATCAGCGCCAGCGACAGCGTCACGCTGAGCAGCGCCGCAAGCAGGGCAAGGCCGGCGCTGGTGAGGGTGGCGCGGCGCACTGCCGGTTCACCGGCCAACCGTCCGAGATCCGCCCCCAGACCTGAAAGCACGGTCGCCAGCATCGGTCCGGCGACGAACAGCAGGGCAAGCATGATGAGGCCGGCATTCAGCGCGCTTTCGATTCGGCCCGCCGATAGGTAGCGGCGCGGCGCCACCGGCAGATTGGCATCACCGACCGTGTTGGCGCCGAGCCGCGTGAGCGCTGCGACCACGACGAAGGTGAGCGCGATCTGCAGGAGCGTCAGTGTTACGGCCCGCGCGGGATCGAAATCGAAGCGTAGCGCCTGATAGATGGCCACTTCCAGCGTCGTCGCGGCCGGACCGCCGCCCAGCGTCAGCACGATGGTGAAGGAGGTGATGCAGAGCATGAAAACCAGCCCGGCAATCCCCGGCAGGGCCGCGCGCAGCACCGGCCATTCGATCAGCCGGAAGGCCGGCCAGGCATCCATGCCGAGCTGGCTCGCCAGCCGCCACTGGTCGGCGGGAACGGTGCCCAGCGCCTCGAGGAACAGGCGCGTCGCCAAGGGCAGGTTGAAGAAGACATGAGCGACAAGGATGCCGGAGAGGCCGTAGACCCCCGGCCAATCCGCACCGCCAAGTCCGGCGAAGACGCCGGCAAAATATCCGGCCCGACCGTAAAGCGCCAGGACGCCGAGCGCGGCGACGATCGCCGGCAAGGCCAGCGGCACGGTGAACAATTGCAGGATCAGGCGGCGTCCCGGGAAACTTGGGTGCCTCGACAAAGCGCGCGCCACGAGCAGCGCCGGCGCGACCGACAGCAGCGTCGAGAGCGCCGCCTGCCACAGCGTGAAGCGGGCGACGCGCAGGAGATAACTGTCGAAGGCGGCGGCTGCGCCGGAGAGATCGTGCGCGCCTTCGACGGCGAGGCCGACGAAGGCACCGCCGATGAGGATGGCGATGGCCGCCAGCGCGACGACGCCGGCAGTGATGCGGGAGTCACGTGCAGGGTGCACGCTGCACATACAGGGTTCGAGTTAACGCATGCTGCGTTCCTTCGCGTCCCCCTCTGTCCCGCCGGACATCTCCCCCACAAGGGGGGAGATCAGCAGCGCCCGCGCCTCGCTCATTTCTGCAACGTTGCCAGTTGGCGAAACCGCCGATGACGGCCAATCTCCCCCCTTGTGGGGGAGATGTCCGGCAGGACAGAGGGGGGCGCCGTAGAGCGATCATCCTTCGATCAATTGTCCAAAGTTACTTGCTCATCACCGCCAGCCACTCATCCACCCACGCCTTACGGTTGGTGGCGACCTCCTGCGGGCTGAACAGCAAGGTCCTGGTCGGCTTCACCAGTTTATCGAAGGCCGGGTTGAGCGGCTTGTCGGTCTTGCCGGCCGGGAACATCCAGTTGGTCTCCGGAATGACATCCTGGAATTTCGGTCCGGTCATGAAGGCGATGAACTTTTGCGCCAGCGGGTTCTTCGCGCCCGTCTTGGTGATGCCGGCAACCTCGATCTGCAGGTATTCGCCCTCCTCGAAGGAAGCCGCCTGGTAGCGCTCGGTGTTCTCGGCCACGATGTGGTAGGCCGGCGAGGTGGTGTAGGACAGCACCATCGGCGCCTCGCCCTTGGTGAACAGGCCATAGGCCTCGCTCCAGCCCGGCGTCACCGTCAGGACCTTGGTCTTGAGCTTTGCCCAGGCCTCCGGCGCCTTGTCGCCATAGACCGACTTCACCCACAAAAGCAGCCCGAGGCCGGGCGTCGAGGTGCGCGGATCCTGAATGACGATCTTGTCCGTGCCGCCGCCCTCGACCAGCTCCTTCAGGCTCTTCGGCGGGACTTTCAGCTTCTGCGTGTCATAGACGACGGCGAAATAGCCGTAGTCGAAGGGCACGAAAGTGTCGTCGCTCCAGCCTCCAGGCACGTCAATGCCGGAGACTTCGCCATGCGGCGCGAACAGTCCGCTCGCCTTGGCGTCGGCGGTGAGATTGGTGTCGAGGCCGAGCACGATGTCGGCCTTGGTGCCGGAACCTTCGAGCTTGACGCGGTTGAGCAGTGCCACACCGTCTGCCACCGAGACGAATTCGAGATCGCAGCCGCATTCGGCTTCGAATTCCTTCTTCACCGCCGGGCCGGGACCCCAATCGGCGGTAAAACTTTCATAGGTATAGATGGTGAGCTTGTCCTTTGCCTCGGCAGGCGCGACGCCCGCCAGAAGCGAAACAAGGCCGGTTGTGAGAATGAGATGGGACAGTATTGCGCGCATCGGCGCCTCCTTCGTTCGAGTGACAAGGAATTGAGGCGCCGGATGGTCCGAAACGTCTAATCCCTCCGCCGGTACAAACCGGATCAGGTTCAGCGGGTTGGCTTGATCGCCTCTCAGCCGGATCACGTCCGGCACCCCGTTAGAGCGTTTCGACAGATAGGCCCGGTCGAAGCGACGCGCAAGCGGAAGTTTGCCGGGCAGCTAATGTTCGCCGGCAGGCTCGCAGCCGAAGCGCGCGGCATCCCGCTTCCGTTTCGCCCGACGGGCTGGTAAGGGCGACGGCCATGGGCACATTCACCATCCTGCTTGGCGGCGAGCTTATCCGCACGCCCCGGCTCGAACGCCAGATCGAAGGCTCGCGCGTCATCGCCGCCGATGCCGGCATCGGCCATGCCCGCATGCTTGGGCTTGTCCCCGAACTTTGGGTCGGCGATTTCGACTCGGTGCCGGCGAACCTGCCGGGTGATCTCGCCGCCGTGCCGCGAAAAGTCTTTCCGGCCGAGAAGGACATGACTGATGGCGAGCTCGCCATAGCGGAAGCGCTTCAGCGTGGCGCCACCAGCCTCGTGTTGGCCGGTGCCTTTGGCGGCAAGCGCGCCGACCACGCCTTCCTGCATCTGGCGCTGGCCATGCGGCTGGCCGAGGCTGGCACGACCGTGCTGCTGACGAGCGGCGCGCAGGAAGGCGTTCCCATCCTGCCCGGCAAAGCCGGCTTCGACTATGACGACGGCACCTTGTTTTCGGTGCTCGGCCTTTCCGACCTGTCCGGCCTGACGGTCACCGGCGCCAAATGGCCGCTCGACCGCGTCGAGGTGGCGTTCGGTTCCTCGCTCACTATATCAAATGAGGTCAAAGGGCAGCTTGGCATCGCTCTGGAGCACGGCCGGGCGCTGCTTCTGGCCCACCCCTATCCTCTTCCAGAAAGTTGACATGGCGCCGCCACTCCTCAACCTCGACGGCATTAAACTGACCTTCGGCGGCACCCCGCTGCTCGACGGAGCGGCGCTCAGCGCATCCGCCGGCGAGAAGATCGCACTGGTCGGACGCAACGGCTCGGGCAAGTCGACGCTCCTCAAGATCGCCGCCGGGATGATCGAGCCGCAGGACGGCGAGGTGTTCCGCCAGCCTTCGGCCACGGTCCGCTATCTGCCGCAGATGCCGGACATGGACGGCTTCGCCACCGTGCGCGCCTATGTCGAGACCGGCCTCGGCCCAGCCGACGATCCGCACCGCGCCACCTATCTGATGGAACATCTCGGCCTGACCGGCGAGGAGCGGCCGAACGACCTGTCCGGCGGCGAGGCGCGCCGCGCCGCCCTTGCCCGCGTCATGGCGCCGGAACCCGACATCCTGCTCCTCGACGAGCCGACCAACCATCTCGACCTTTCGGTGATCGAATGGCTGGAAGAAGAGCTCGCCCGCACCTCCTCCGCGGTGATCCTGATCTCGCACGACCGCCGCTTCCTCGAACGCGTGACGCGCGCCACCGTCTGGCTGGACCGCGGCCAGACGCGGCGGCTGGACAAGGGCTTTGCGCATTTCGAGGAATGGCGCGACCAGGTGCTGGAAGAGGAAGAGCGCGACCAGCACAAGCTCGGCCGCCAGATCGTGCGCGAGGAACATTGGCTGCGCTATGGCGTGACCGCCAGGCGCAAGCGCAACATGCGCCGCCTCGGCGAGTTGCAAACCATGCGCCAGCGCTTCCGCAGCCATCGCGGCGCAGAGGGCACCGCGACGATGGTGGCCAGCGACGCCGCCGAATCCGGCAAGCTGGTAATCGAGGCCAGGAACATCGACAAGAGCTTTGGCGATCTCACCGTGGTCAAGGGGTTCTCGACCCGCATCCAGCGCGGCGACCGCGTCGGCCTGGTCGGCCCGAACGGTGCCGGCAAGACGACATTGTTGAAGATGCTGACCGGCGAGCTGGCACCGGACGCCGGCACGGTGCGGCTCGGCGTCAATCTCGAGATTGCGACGCTCGATCAGAAGCGCGAGGCCGTCGATCCGCAGGAGACGCTGGCGCATTACCTCACCGACGGACGCGGCGAGAACCTTGTCATCAATGGCGAGCAGCGTCATGTCGTCTCCTACATGAAGGATTTCCTGTTCAAGCCTGAGCAGGCCCGCACGCCGGTGCGCGAGCTTTCCGGCGGCGAGCGCGCGCGGCTGCTTTTGGCCCGCGTGCTGGCCCGGCCGGCGAACCTTCTGGTGCTGGACGAACCGACCAACGATCTCGACATGGAGACGCTGGAGCTGCTGCAGGAGCTTGTCGCGGGCTTTGCCGGAACCGTGATCCTGGTCAGCCACGACCGCGACTTCCTCGACCGCACCGTCACCAGCGTGATCGCGCCGGACGGCGGCGGCCGCTGGATCGAATATGCCGGCGGCTATTCCGACATGCTGGCGCAGCGCGGCGGCTCCAGGCTGGAAGACCGCAAGGCAAGGTCCAAGACCGAGGCGAGCGAGGCTGGACCGAAAGCCGAACCGGCGGCGCCCAAAGGCGCCGCGAAAAAGCTCTCGTTCAAGCAGAAATTCGCACTGGATTCGCTGCCTAGGAAGATCGAAGCGGTGACGGCCTCGATCTCGCGGCTGGAGAACAACATCGCCGACCCGTCCTTCTACGAGCGCGACCCCGCCTCGTTCCAGAAGACTATCGCCGCGCTCGACAAGGAGCGCACGACGCTGGCGGCACTCGAGGAAGAGTGGCTGGAATTGGAGATGCTGCGCGAAGAGATGGAGGGGTGAAGGGCGGTCGCACCTTGCCACAATAGGGGGATGCGCATACTATCTACGCATGTTGCGGAGGTCATCATGCGCAAGATAGCCGCAAATGCGGTCCGTCAGCCTGCAAATCTATCGATCGATTCCCGGCTCATGAAGGAAGCAAAAGGTCTCAATGTGAATGTGTCCCGCGCCGCTGAGGCCGGGATTGCCGAAGCGGTCGCCGCCGAAAAAACACGACTTTGGAAGCTTGAGAACCGCACCACCATGGATGCGTGGAACGACTATGTCGAAAAGCACGGCATTCCACTCAAGGAACATCGGCAGTTCTGATGGCGCGCTATGACGTCTTCGCTGCTGGCGGCACCGAAGGCGTCTACCTTCTCGACGTCCAATCCGACCTGCTGGACAATTTCAAGACACGGGTCGTTGTCCCGCTTCTGCCGATCGCGACAGCTCCGTCCCCGATGCGCAAGCTTCATCCGATCTTTGAGATCAACGGGCGCAAGCTGGTGATGGCTACCCAACTGATCGCCACGGTTTCAACGACCGAGCTCGGCGAAAGCAGGCTGAACCTGACGCGGCATCACGACGAGATCGTCGCCGCTCTCGACATGCTGTTTCAGGGCTTCTAGAGCAATTCCAGGAAAAGTGTGAGCGGTTTTCCGTCCGGAATTGCATAAAAAACAAAGAGATAGGGCGTTTCGTCGTTTCCGTGAAACGCACTAAGCGGCGGCTTAAAACCGCCGCTGCCATCACCCCGATGTCTTCGCCGCCCAGGCCTTCAGCGCCTCGTCGAACACCTTCTCGCCGGGGATGCCCTTTTCCATGGTGAGCAGGGCGCGGCGTCCGGTCTTGTAGACCACCGGCACGTCGATCCAGGCCTGGCCTCTCAGCAGCGTCAGGTTGGCGTCCTCGTCGGCCTTGGTGTCGTTCAGCGCGACGAGGAAGAAGCCGTCGGCGATCTTGGCCGGGATGCCGATCAGAGGGCTGCCGGCATCCTGTTCGGAGCTCTTCATGGCGATGCGCAGGATGTTGTCGACGCCGCCGCCGTCGAACCCTTCCGGCGTCAAGAAGATCATCTCGATGATGTGGCTGGCGGGCAGCGTCTGGTCGGTGTTGCGCCGGATCGTCATGCGCAGCTGGATATTCTTGCCCGGGATCGTCGCCTCGGCGCGGATCGCCGGTTCCGGCGGCAGGTCGCCGCCGGGCGATTCCTGCACAAGCGACCACACGATGCTGCCTGGCTCGGCCGTGCCCTGCTGCGTGCTGGTGCGCTCCTCATAGAAGATCGCCTTCTGCCCGACTGGCACCGTTGCCTCGGCAGTCGCCGGCGCCGGCGCAGCCGGTGTCGTGCCCGCGGGCGGCGGCGTTGTCGCTGCCGCAGGCGGCGTGGCGCCGGCTGCGGGCGGCGTTGCCGCGGTAGCCGCCGGCGGCGTGATTCCGGCTGCGGGCGGCGTTGGATGGGCAGCGTCGGTCGCCGGCGCTCCGGCGGCAGGCGCCTCGGGCGTTGGCGTGGCCGGAGCAGGCGTGGCCGGAGCAGGCGTGGCCGACGCAGGCGGGGTCGTCGCCGGCGGCCGCGAGGTCAGCGCCGCGACGGATTCGCCTTCGCCGATCGTGGCCTGTCCGCCGGCCGGGCCGGGATCGGTCTCCTTGCCCTCGGGCGTCAGGCGTTGCGTGAACTTGTTGGTGTCGGCCGCCTCGCCGGCGCCGGACGCAGCCGGCGCGGCCGCCGTCTCCGTCGCCGGCTTGGCCGGAGCCGGCTTGACCAGCGGCTCCGTCGAGGCCGTCTTGCTGCCACCGCCGCCAAGGCCGAAGAGCGAGCCGAACGCATTCTTGTTCAGCCAGATGCCGTAGCCGCCGCCGGCCAGCACCAGCAGCGCGATGACGGCGGCGATCAAGCCGCCATAGCTGCGCTTGCGCTGTCGCGGCTGTGGTCGCAGGCGCTGGAAGGTATCGGCCGCCGGCTGCTCGTCATTGGCAAAGACATCGCTGCCGTCATCGGCCTCGTCCATGCCCGCCAGGCCTACATCGTCTTCGCGCGGCGACGGCATCGGCGGCGGCGCCTTCTGCCAGGTTGGTTCCGCCTTTGGCGCGGTCTGCCAGTTCGGCTCCGTCCTTGCCGTGTTCTGCCAGGCTGGCTCGTCTTTCGCAGGAGTTTGCCGCGCGGGTTCCGCCTTCGGCACGCTTTGCCAGCTTGGTTCGGTCCTGGCGGGGGCGGGCGACGGCCTGAACGGCTCGGGCTTGAACGGATCCGGCTTGGCGGGCTCAGGCGCCGCCGGCTGGCGGGAATGGCTCGGCTGGTTCTTGTTGCGGTCGATGGAGGAGAAAATATGCTCCAGCTCCGCCAGCGGATCCTCGGCCGGAACGCGTTTGACATACTCGCGCTCGACACTGGAAATGGCGTCTTCCAGCGAGCGCTTCTGCTTGCTGACCACATCGGGCGCAAGCGGCGGGGAATACTCGGCCAGTTTCTTTGCCAGCACCGCGCGGGCGCCGTCGTATATCTGCTTGCGCATCTCGAACGAAGGGTCGGCCTTCTTGTCGAGCTGCTTTTTCAGAACACTAACGAAATCTGCCATGCGTCAGGTGACCTGCATTCTTTTCCCGCCGGCCGCAAATCAGCCATAGCGCCGGGAAGGGCTGTGAAACTAGTCTTGAAACGGGTCGGTCACAAGTATTGTGTCGTCCCGCTCGGGGCTGGTGGAGAGCAACGCCACGGGGGCGCCGATCAGCTCCTCGATATAGCGAACATATTTGACGGCTTGCGCCGGCAAATCGTTCCAGCTTCTGGCGCCGGCCGTGGTTCCCTTCCAGCCTTCGAGCGTCTCGTAGACGGGCTCGACCCGCGCTTGCGCGCCCTGGCTGGCCGGCAGGTAATCGATCGTCTCGCCGTCGAGGCGATAGCCCGTGCAGACCTTGATCTCGTCCAGCCCGTCGAGCACGTCGAGCTTGGTGAGAGCGATGCCCTTGATGCCGTTGACGGCGACGGCCTGGCGCACCAGCACGGCGTCGAACCAGCCGCAGCGGCGCTTGCGGCCGGTGACGACGCCGAACTCGTGGCCGCGCGTGCCGAGGAACTCGCCGATCTCGTTCTTCTGCTCGGTCGGGAACGGCCCTTCGCCGACGCGCGTCGTGTAGGCCTTGGTGATGCCGAGCACATAGCCGATGACGCCGGGGCCCACGCCCGAACCGGCTGCGGCCTGCCCGGCCACGGTGTTGGACGAGGTGACGAAGGGATAGGTGCCGTGGTCGATGTCGAGCAGCGTGCCCTGCGCGCCCTCGAACAGGATGCGTTCGCCGGCGCGGCGCCTGTCGTCGAGCACCTTCCAGACCCGGTCCATGTAAGGCAGGATCTCGGCGGCCACCGAGGTCAGTTCCTGCATGATCGCCTCATGCGTCGCTTCCGCATGACCGAGCCCGCGGCGCAGCGCATTGTGGTGCGTCAGCAGCCTGTCGACCTTCAAGGGCAGCGTTTCCAGATCCGCCAAATCCATCACCCGCACCGCGCGACGGCCCACCTTGTCCTCATAGGCGGGGCCGATGCCGCGGCGTGTCGTGCCAATCTTGGTTCCGGAATTCGAGGCGGCATCTTCGCGCAATCCGTCCAGCTCCCGGTGCAGCGACAGGATAAGCGCGGTGTTTTCGGCTATTTTCAGGCGTTCCGGCGTGACCTCCACGCCCTGCTCCTTGAGCTTCTTGGCTTCGGCGACGAAGGCATGCGGGTCGAACACCACGCCGTTGCCGATGATCGAAAGCTTGCCCTGCCTGACCACGCCGGAGGGCAGCAGCGACAGCTTGTAGACCTTGCCGTCGACGACCAGCGTATGGCCGGCATTGTGGCCGCCCTGGAAGCGCACGACCACATCGGCCCGTTCCGACAGCCAGTCGACGATCTTGCCCTTGCCTTCGTCGCCCCACTGCGAGCCGACGACCACCACATTGGCCATGTTCTTTTCCCTTGAAATGCCGCCCGGGCGGCCTGAAACGACAGGCCTCTATAGCGTCAAGCGGCGGCTGGCGCGACCCTTTCTTTGCCGCCGAAACCATCGCTGGAGCGTGACCCGAACCGAACGTCGGCGAAGCCAAAAAGCGGGAACCGGCTTCCGCAAGTGACCATGCCCCTCAAGGACTTGGATCAAGATGACGCCAACGGCGAGACGTCAACCTGATCCAGGCACAACAAATTCCGGCTTTCGCATCATTTACTTGGAGCCGCCGCCACTCTAAGGCGTGTTGATATTCAGGTCAGGCCGATCCGAAAATGGCGAGTTCCGAGAACCGGAGCGGAGCGTACTTAAAGTACGTGAGCACCGGAAGCGCAGGAAACCGGCATTTGCAGGCCGGCATCACCTGAATATCAACACGCCTTGGGCCGGGCTGAACCCTCGAACACCCTGCAGGGCGGGAACCTCCATGCACCGAGCCGCCTATCTGTTCCTTCTGTCGACCATGCTCTTGTGGGGCGGCAATTCGGTGGCGGGCAAGCTTGCCGTCGGCCATGTCTCGCCGATGACCTTGGTATTCCTGCGCTGGGTGATGGCGGTGCTGATCCTGCTGCCCATCGGCTGGCGGACGCTGCGTGAGGATTGGCCCGAAGTGCGCAGGCACTGGAAGCTGCTTGCCGGGCTCGGCGCTTGCGGCTTCACCATCTTCAACGTCATCTTCTACACGGCGCTCAACTACACGACCGCCATCAACGTCTCGATCGAGCAGGCAGCCATCCCGATCGTCATCATCCTTGCCAATTTCGTGCTGTTCAGGCTGCGCGTGCAGCCTCTGCAGATCGTCGGCGTCGTGCTCACCATCGCCGGCGTCGCGCTGACGGCAAGTCATGGCGACCTCGGCCAGTTGTTGAAGCTCGACCTCAATTTCGGCGACGCCATCATGCTTGTGGCGGTGCTTTGCTACAGCCTCTATTCGGTGGGACTGCGCCTCAGGCCGGCAATCCGCTGGCAAAGTTTCATGCTGGCGCTGTCGATTGCCGCGCTGCTGGTTTCCCTGCCCTTCTTCGTCTGGGAGGTCGCGTCTGGCCGCGTCATCGTGCCGGACGCCCGTGGCTGGGCGCTCACGCTCTACACGGCGCTTGGCGCTTCGGTCGTCTCGCAGGTCCTCTACATCAAGGGCAACGAATTGATCGGCGCCAACCGCGCCGGCCTGTTCATCAATCTGGTGCCGATCTTCGGCACGTTGCTTTCGGTGCTGATCGTCGGCGAGCAGTTTCAGGCTTACCAGGCCTTCGCGCTGGCACTTGTCCTCGGCGGCATTGCACTTGCCGAGTACAGCGGCAGCCGAGCAGCGCTGCAGACAGGATGAATTTCTCAATTTCTTCCCGGCAAGCAGCCATCGGGTGACGGCCATCTCATGAATGCCCCGCTTGCTGATGCAAGCGGGGCGTTTCATGTCTGGACGTTTACTCGCCGCCAACGTCGAAGCGCAGCCGCTTCGCCGAGTCGATCGACTTGTGCGCGCGCACCTGCTCCAGCACTCTTTCCGGGAAGGGCGCATCGAGATAAAGCAGCGCGATCGCATCGCCGCCCGGCCGGTTGCGGCCGAGCTGGAAGTTGGCGATGTTGACGCCGTTCTCGCCGCACACCGTGCCGAGCAGGCCGATGATGCCGGGCGCGTCGGCATTGGTGGTGTAGAGCATGTGCTGGCCGACCTCGGCGTCGAGATTGATGCCCTTGATCTGGATGAAGCGCGGCTTGCCGTCGGAGAAGCAGGTGCCGGCGATCGAGCGCGTCATATGCTCGGTCTTGACGGTGAGCTTGATATAGCCGTCGAACACGCCCGACTTGTCGCGCTTGACCTCGGCGACGATGATGCCGCGCTCCTTCACCATGATTGGCGCCGACACCATGTTGACGTCGGAGACCTGCGGCCGGATGAGGCCGGCAAGCGCAGCGCTCACCAGCGCGCGCGTGTTCATCGTCGCGGTCGAGCCGTCGAACAGGATCTCGACCTCCTTGATCGGATCCTCGGTGACCTGACCGACAAAGGCGCCGAGCACCTCGGCAAGCTTGACGAAGGGTTTCAGCCGCGGCGCCTCCTCGGCTGTGATCGAAGGCATGTTGATGGCGTTGGAGACCGCGCCCTTGATCAGGTAGTCGCTCATCTGCTCGGCGACCTGCAGCGCGACATTCTCCTGCGCCTCGGTGGTCGAGGCGCCGAGATGCGGCGTCGCCACGACATTCTCCATGCCGAACAGCGGGTTGTTCTCGGCCGGCTCGACCTCGAACACGTCGATGCCCGCGCCCGCCACCTTGCCGCTCTTCAGCGCCGCGACCAGGTCCGCCTCGACGACCAACCCGCCGCGGGCGCAATTGATGATGCGCACGCCGTCCTTCATCTTGGCGATCGCCGCCGCATCGATGATGTTGCGCGTCTTGTCGGTCAGCGGCGTGTGTAGCGTGATGAAGTCGGCGCGGGCGAAGAGCTCGTCGAGCTCGACCTTCTGAACGCCGAGCTCCTCGGCGCGGCTGTCCGACAGGAACGGATCGAAGGCGATCACATGCATCTTCAGCCCGACGCCGCGCGTGGCGACGATCGAGCCGATATTGCCGCAGCCGATCACGCCCAGCGTCTTACTGGTGATCTCGATACCCATGAAGCGGTTCTTTTCCCACTTGCCGGAATGGGTCGAGGCATTGGCTTCCGGTATCTGTCGCGCCAGCGCGAAGATCATCGCCACCGCATGCTCGGCCGTGGTGATCGAATTGCCGAAGGGCGTGTTCATCACGATGATGCCCTTGCGGCTGGCAGCCGGGATATCGACATTGTCGACGCCGATACCGGCTCGGCCGACGACCTTGAGCCTGGTTGCCGCATTGATCAGCTTCTCGGTGACCTTGGTCGCCGAGCGGATGGCGAGGCCGTCATACTGGCCGATCACCTCGGCGAGCTTTTCCTTGTCCTTGCCGAGATCGGGCAGATAGTCGACGTCGATGCCGCGATCCTTGAAGATCTGCACGGCGGTGGTGGAAAGTTTATCCGAAACGAGAACGCGGGGCGCCATTGCGGCCTCCTTGACGTGGGAATGGAATGTGTCGGGAAATGGCGGCCCACTGGCCACCATGAAACTCAGGCCGCTGCCTTGAGCGACGCCTTCTGCGTGGCGAAGGCCCAGTCGAGCCAGGGCAGCAACGCTTCGAGATCGGCGGTCTCGACGGTCGCGCCGCACCAGATGCGCAGGCCGGGCGGCGCATCGCGGTAGGAGCCGATGTCGTAGGCGACGCCTTCCTTGTCGAGCGCGGACACGATCCCCTTGGCGAACGCCGCCTGGCCGTCGGCATCGAGCGCCGCCACTTGCGCGTCGGTGAAGGAGAGGCACACGGACGTGTTCGAGCGCGTCGCCGGATCGGCGGCGAGGTGGCCGAGCCACGTCGACTTCTCGGCGAACCGGTCGAGCACCGCAGCATTGGCGTCCGCGCGGGCGATCAGCGCTTCCAGGCCGCCGATCGACTTCGCCCACTGAAGCGCATCGAGATAATCCTCCACGCACAGCATCGACGGCGTGTTGATGGTCTCGCCCTTGAAGATGCCCTCGATCAGCTTGCCGCCCGAGGTCAGGCGGAAGATTTTCGGCAGCGGCCAGGCCGGCTTGTAGGTCTCCAGCCGCGCGACGGCGCGGGGCGACAGGATCAGCATGCCATGCGCGCCCTCGCCGCCCAGCACCTTCTGCCAGGAGAAGGTGACGACATCGAGCTTTTCGAAATCGAGCCTTTGCGCGAACGCCGCCGAGGTGGCGTCGCAAATGGTCAGACCCTTGCGGTTCGTGGGAATGAAATCGCCGTTCGGCACGCGCACGCCCGAGGTCGTGCCGTTCCAGGTGAAGACGACGTCGCGGTCGAAATCGACCTGCGCCAGGTCGGGCAGCTCGCCGTAGCCGGCCTCGAACTTGCGAACATCGGCGAGCTTGAGCTGCTTGACGACATCCGTCACCCAGCCGGAGCCAAAACTTTCCCAGGCGACCATGTCGACGCCGCGCTCGCCGAGCAGCGACCATAGCGCCATCTCGACCGCGCCGGTGTCCGACGCCGGCACGATGCCGATGCGATAGTCCGCCGGAACATTGAGGATTTCGCGCGTCAGCTCGATGGCCTGCTCGAGCTTCGCCTTGCCGATCTTGGCGCGGTGCGAGCGCCCGAGCGCGGCGGCTTTAAGCGCCTCGACCGACCAGCCGGGGCGTTTTGCGCAGGGACCTGAAGAGAAATTGGGGTTTGCCGGACGGAGTCCGGGCTTGGTAAGCGTCGTCATCGTGGTCTATCCTTCCAGATAGTGGCCCCTCGTTGGGGAGGGGTGGCCCACGGACGGCGATATGCGCTCACGCTTCCGGCGTCAAGGGGAAAGTTTTTGTCGCAGCCAGGATACCAGGCGATCACGTGACTTCATGTGCAATAAAAAACGGCGGGCCCAGGCCCGCCGTTGCAATTTCCAGATCCGCCATTCTACCAAAGGTCGTAGCGTAATCCGAGCTTGACCGTCTGGTAGTCGATGCCCTTGTGGATGTTGAATGCGCCGCCGTCATACGCCACATATTTGGCGCCTGGCACCGAAAAATACTCGTAGCCGAGATCGACAGACACGTTTTTGGTCACCTGATAGGACAGGCCGCCACCGATCGAGTACGCAAGATTGAACTTGCCCTCGCTGTCGGTCTGGCCTTCGTACCCAGCGGGGTCGTCGCAGGAAAACCCGCCTGTACCGGCAGAATTAGGGGCAGTCTCAACGCAGTCGCGCGCACCTATGCTCCTATAGTATTTATTGTAGGCGAGACCGATGCCGCCGCCGAGATATGGGGTGATCCCGACATAAGTGCCCAGATCAACATAGCCGTTAGCCATGATGCTGTAGCCTTTGTTGGAGCCGTTGTCGGTGAGGTCGCACGCCTGGGTGGCCGCGACGGAATTGATGGTACCGAAACCATCGTCTACCAGCGTATGTCCGTCGCAGGTCGCCGCCAGCTTGGCGCTCTCTGTGAACTTGTCGGTTGGCAGTATCCCGCCGTTCAACTCGACCCGGAGATAGTCGTTGATGTGGTAGCCCATACCGATGCTGCCGGTGAAAAGGCTCGCCTCATCGGTGAAGCTGTTAAGAGGGCCGGAGGATACCTCCTTGTGCTCGAACGGATGGCTGAAGGCATAGCCGGCATCGCCGCGCAGATACCAGCCGGAGCCGACCTCGACCGGCTGGTAGTCCGGCGCCTGGTCGACATAGATCGGCGGATCGTAGTCGGCTGCGAGCGCCGGCGTCATCGGCAACAAGATGGCTGCGGCAAGCGCTGACGCGATACGCGATCTGGATATCATGGTCCCCGGCTCCTGAAATTGGCGCCAACCGCGAACGCGGGCGCCGTTTCAAGGAGCCATTGTTAACCATAGTGGTTAAGTGGCGGTTAAGGATAACAGCCAGTTACCGAATTGATTTCGATCAATATTTACCGGCGTTGCATAACAAAAACCGCCCGGCTGGCGCCGGGCGGCTGACGAACATCGGGATAATAAAGGCGATTACTTGGTGTAGATCGGTTCCGGTTCCGGCTGATAGGCAACCACCGGTGCGGCGCAGCCATTGTTGCCGCCGAACTGGTAGCGCAGGCCGCCGCGCACTTCATGGGTGTTGATGCCGCGATCGAAGCCAGGTCCGGTGCTGCTCACATCCCATTCGAACATGCGGCCGCCCTGGATATGGGTGAAGCGGTAGCCGGCGTCGAGGATCACCCTGTCGGTCAGGCAGTAGGACGCGCCGGCCATGAGAGCATAGGCAAAGCGCCAGTTGGAAGAGCCTGGGTTAGTCTCGGTGGTGTTCGGATCGTGGACCGTGTCCCACTTGACATGCGCGCCGCCGATGCCGGCGCCGACATAAGGCGTGACGCCGTGCCAAGTGCCGATATCGACATAGGCGTTGGCCAGCAGCAGCAGAGCGCTCATCTTCGACACTTCGGTCGAGGTCGAGACGAGGTCCGAGGTCTGGCCGTTGAAGTTCGACTTGAACCAGTAGTCGGCGGTCACATCCGTGCGGAAGTAATCATTGATCTTGTAGCCGACGCCGCCGCCGAGCGAGAAGCCGCCCTTGAGCTTGCCGAAATCGAAGCTCTTGCTGCCGGGCGTGACCGAGCAGTTACAAGGATCGACAGCGTAGGTCATGTAGTCGATGCCGCGCACGGTCGACTTGTGATAGTCGATGTCGCCGCGGATATACCAGCCGCCGATATCGATCGGCTGCTGCTCGACCACCGGCGGAGGCGCCTCCTCGATTTGCGGTTCGGGGAGGTCGGCCGCGAAGAGCGGTCCGGCCAAGCCCGCGAACAGCGCGGCAAGCAATGCCATTCTTGCTGTCTTGAACATTCTGTCACCCCTAAGAAGCCTCGGGACGACTCCCGCCCGAAGATGATTGACCTCGGGTTTGGATAATGAATTGCAAAGGTTAAAAGCCGTTTAACCGTACCGATTAACCACGAATCTATACAATTTTAGAGGGCAGGCCGTTGTCCGATCTGCCCGCCCGGTAGCAAAAAAGCCCGCCTTGGCGGCGGGCTTAGAGGAACTGCGGGACGGTGCTCAGGCGGCGCTGCGGGTGTCCTGCAGGATGCCGACGATGTCGTTGACGACCGCTTCGACCAGTTGCGGGTCATCGCCCTCGGCCATGACCCGGATGAGCGGCTCGGTGCCGGAGGGACGGATCACGAGGCGGCCGGCCTTGCCCAGCCGGTTGCGCGCATCCTCGATGGCCGCCTTGACCGGCGCTTCCTCCAGCGGCTTGCCGCCGGAGATGCGGACATTCTTCAGAAGCTGCGGCACCGGCTCGAACTTCTTCGACAATTCGCTGACCGGCCGGTTCTGCCGCTTGATGCAGGCCAGCACCTGCAGCGCCGAGACCAGGCCGTCGCCGGTGGTCGAGAAATCGGAAAGCACGATATGGCCGGACTGCTCACCGCCGACATTCAAGCCATGCGCGCGCATGTGCTCGACCACATAGCGGTCGCCGACCTTGGTGCGGTGCAGCTGCAGCTTCATGTCGCCAAGAAAGCGCTCCAGCCCGAGATTGGACATCACGGTGGAGACGACGCCGCCGCCGGCCAGCCTCCCGCTCTGGTGCCAGGACTCGGCGATCAGGGCCATGATCTGGTCGCCGTCGACGATGGTGCCGTTCTCGTCGACGATCACCACCCGGTCGGCGTCGCCGTCGAGCGCGATGCCGATATCGGCGCGCACCTCGTGCACCTTCTTCTGCAGGCCGGCCGGATGGGTCGAGCCGCACTCCTTGTTGATGTTGAAGCCGTTCGGCTCGACATTGATCGCCACCACCTCGGCGCCGAGTTCCCACAGCGCCTCGGGCGCCACCTTGTAGGACGCGCCGTTCGCGCAGTCGACGACGATCCTCAGCCCCGAAAGCGACATCGAGCGCGGCAACGTGCGCTTGGCGAATTCGATATAGCGGTCATGCACGCCGTCGACGCGCTTGGCGCGGCCGAGCCCGTCGGAATCGGCGAGCGCCAGCTCGATATCCTTGTCGAGCATGCCTTCGATGCGTTCCTCGATCTCGTCGGAGAGCTTGTAGCCGTCGGGACCGAACAGCTTGATGCCGTTGTCGTAGTAAGGATTGTGCGAGGCCGAGATCATCACCCCGATGTCGGCGCGCAGCGAGCGCACCAGCATGGCGACCGCGGGCGTCGGTATGGGGCCGAGCAGGAACACGTCCATGCCGGCGGCGCACAGGCCCGCCACCATGGCGTTCTCGATCATGTAGCCGGAAAGCCGCGTGTCCTTGCCGAGCACGACGCGATGACGATGATTGCCGCGCTGGAAAGAGAGCCCGGCGGCCATGCCGACGCGCATGGCGATCTCGGCCGTCATCGGAAATTTATTGGCGCGTCCGCGGATACCGTCGGTGCCGAAATACTGACCTGCCATGTGTCTCAAAGTCCCCGTCGGTTTTTCAGCCGCCCGTATTGCCACAAATTGGGCAGCATCCGATCATCAAATTTCGTGATTGTATATTACCAATCCTTAGAAAAACATTGTAGCGCGCGGTGCAAGCGATTCGACAGCCTGTCACCACCTTTGACGTGGCGGCGCTATACCTGCCGGTGCGAGGCTCTTCGGCGCCCCCGCAAACCCTGGCTGGCGGCGAACCGGCAGGCAATTCATCACCTTATCGCGAATAACACACTTTGTGAGGGCGCCTGTGCCGGAAGCATCTGGCGCAACCGGACATTGAGAGCTATTGATTTGGCATAGGGACACTTATTGGCGGCAGCAAGGGAGAAAACGCCATGCTTATTCATAGACTTGCAGCTTTGACGGGTATCGCCGTCGCAACCTTGTTCCTGGCGGCGCCGGCCAACGCGCTGACCATGGCCGAGTGCAGCACCAAGTATAACGCGGCCAAGGATGCGGGAACGCTCGCCGGCCAGACCTGGAACCAGTTCCGCAAGGCCCAGTGCGGCAGCGACGCCACCGCGACCGACACCAAGGCAGCGACCGATACCAAGGCGGCGACCGATACGAAGGCCGCCGACACCAAGCCCGCCAAGAAGACGAAGGCGGCCGCCGCTGCCGACGACGCGGCCAAGGGCCTGAGCTCCAAGGAATGCAGCACCAAATACCAGGCTGCAAAATCCGCCGGCACGCTCAACGGCATGAAGTGGAACGACTTCCGCAAGGCCGAGTGCGGTCCTGGCGCAACCGCCGCGGCTGCCGCCCCGGCCACCGAAACCAAACCGGCCACGACGACCAAGACCTCGACCGCGGCTGCCGACGGCGGCAAGGGCCTGAGCATGGCCGAATGCAGCACCAAGTACCAGGCTGCGAAGACCGCCAACAAGCTGAACGGCATGAAGTGGAACGACTTCCGCAAGGCCGAGTGCGGCGCCGCCGCTGCCGACGACGACACCGTGCCTGCACCGACGGAAGCCACCTATACCAGCGAGCCGGCGAAGCCGAGCGTCGCTGCGCCGAAGGGCGTGACCTTCCCGAAGGCGATTTCGCCGAAATTCGCCACCGAGACCCCGGCCAAGGGCCGCATGCATACCTGCCTCGAGCAGTACTATGCCAACAAGGATGCCAACACGCTGAATGGTCTCAAGTGGATCCAGAAGGGCGGCGGCTTCTACAGCCTGTGCAATGCCAAGCTGAAGAGCTGATCGTTTAGTACAGATTGACGAAAGCCCGCGAGCCGCAAGGCTCGCGGGCTTTTTTGCCGGGCGCGATGTCTAAACCCGGCCCAATTTCAAGCACCTGTTTTCGGTCGTTGCAGCAGTCCGACCAGACTAGAAAGATCGGCGTTGGCGTTGCCGGCGGCCACTGCGCGTCGCATCAGGTCTTGCATCGGTAGGACGAGTTCGGCGCTGACTGCGGCCGACCTGGCGGCATCGACCAGATTGACATAGGCGTCCGCTTGCATGCCCAGATTGGAAACGACATTGCTGGTGTGATCGCCACTGTCGATCTGTTCCGCCCATTTCGGCAGCGCGCCTTGCATTGCCTCAAGCCAGGCGGTCAGCAGCGGCATGAATTCGCGAGCCGGAATTCCGGCTTTGCCTGTCAGCGCCAACGCCTGCAGAACCCCCGCGAACAGGCCGTACATGCCGGCCAGAAGCGAGATGTCGTAGAGCGGTGCGAGGCCAGCGTCCTCGCCAAGATATCGACTGGCACCAAGCGCATCGAGCCGTCCGGAATGAGTTTCGAATGCTTGCCTGGAGCCGCTATAAAGGATCAAGGCATGCTGCCCGCCAATCATCGGCGGCACCGCCATGATACCGCCATCGAGATAGTTGGCGCCGTGCCTTACGGCCCAGTCCGACATCGCCCGCGCCTGGTCGGGCGTACCGTTGGTGAGATTGACCAATGTGCGCCCCGAGAATGCGGCCTCGGCGGTGCCTAACGCCTCATGAACCGTGTCGTAGACCAGGAGGCACGCCACGATCAGCGGGCTCGATCTGACGGCTTCCTCGACATTCTTGGCCACGACAGCGCCTCTGGCCGCCAAAGCCTCCGCCTTTGCCGGGGAACGGTTCCACACGGTCACCTTATGCCCTTTATTCAGAAAGGCATGGGCAAGAGCCGTGCCCATGGCGCCGAGGCCGATTACTGCGATATCGCTCATCCTGCTTCTCCGTGACTTGCTTGCGGGGTTCACGCAGGTACCGGGCTCAGATCCTGGCCAAGGCCGCCGTCGACGGTCAGCCGCGCACCCGTGGTGAAGGTGGCATCGAACGCCAAGAAAAGCACCGCACGCGCCACTTCCTCGGCCGTCCCGTGACGCTTCATCGGCGTGACGGCGTCGCCTATCTTCATGAAGGCCGCGCGCTCTTGGGCGGACGCGCCGGCGACACCCATCGTTGGTGTGTCGATGAACCCTGGGCTGACTACATTGACGCGGATCCGGCGAGGCAGGAGCTCGGCAGCAAGCACCTTGGCAAAGGCACGGAGCGCCGCCTTCGACCCGGAATAGACACTCATGCCGCCGGTGCCGGATTCGTCGGCGATCGACGAGGTGAAGACGATGGCGCCGCCGTCCCTGATCAGCGGCAGCAGGCGCTGCGCGGTGAAGAAGGCGCCTTTGGCATTGACGTTGAAGGTGCGGTCATAGCTCGCCTCGGTGACATGCTCCACCGGTTCAAGATCAGCGACCCCGGCATTGATGTGAAGGAGGTCGATCTGCCCGAGCTTCTGTCCGACTTCCGCCCCGAGCATAGCGATGTCGCCCATGGCGCTGATGTCGGACTGCACGACGTGGGCGCGAGAAAACAGCTTCTCGCGCGCGGCCTCGATATTGCGTTGATCGCGGCCGGTGATCAGGACTTCGGCGCCGCCTTCGACGAGGAGCTCGGCGACAGCCAGGCCCATGCCGTGTGTGCCGCCGATCACCACGGCCTTCTTGTTCGTGTATCGCGTCATGATTTCTCTCTTTTGACAATATCCGTCCGCCAACGGCCTTTGCAGACCGAAGCACGCTACCGATATGATGTTGTGGTGTTCGCCGGTTTCCGACGATGCCAGGAAGCTATGGACCGGCCGAGCTTTTCTCAAGTACCGACAAAAAAGTAAGGTACCCACCGATTGCTCAGAACTGGATGAAACATGGGAAAGAGACAGCCAAATAGTTGCGGACTAGGCCCTGCGCTCGAAGCGATCGGCGGCAAATGGAAGGCGTTGCTGCTCTGGCAGTTGCACAAGGCCCCGGCACGATTCGGTGAGCTGAAGCGCCTTGTGCCCGAAATCAGCGAAAAGATGCTGATTCAGCAGCTCCGCGAGATGGAAGCCGATGGCCTGGTCAATCGCGAAATCTTCGCGGAAGTACCGCCCAGGGTCGAATACTCGATCACCGAATTCGGCGTCGAGCTGGACAATGCGCTGATCCCACTGGCCAGATGGGGCAAAGAATATGCCGGCCGCGCCGCCAGGCAGCGCCAAGGCAAGGCAAGCGCACTCGCGCCGCAGACCCTCTGAGGTGGCTCTAATGCATGTCGCCCAAAAGTGCGCAGCGATTCCGGGACAACGACGTGCAGCAAAACGAGACTTAAAGCGCGTTGCCTGAATCCGGTTCAGCGCGACGCGCGTTAGGTAGCTTCAGACAAAAGAACGCCGCGGGTTTGAAGTCGCGGCGTTCTTCTACAATTCATAACCTGGTCAGCTTGACGGCTGCGGCTCCATGCCGCCTTCGGGCTCGGGGCCTTTCTTGCGGCGGCCGCCGGTGCCGGCCTTCGGCACGGCCGAGCCGCGGCTGGGCGGGGTGTCGTCGCCGAGGTCGCGGGCAGGCTTGTTGCCCGCGATCAGTTGCTTGATCTCGTCGCCGGACAGCGTCTCGTATTCGAGCAGTCCCTCGGCGAGCGCGATCCATTCCTTCTTCTTCTTGGTCAGGATGGTCTTGGCGGTCGAATAGGCGTCGTCGATCAGGCGCCGCACCTCGGCGTCGATGATCTGCGCCGTCTCTTCCGAGATGTTCTGGGTGCGCGCCACCGAATGGCCGAGGAAGACCTCTTCCTGGTTGTCGCCATAGGCGACGTGGCCGAGCTTGTCGGAGAAGCCCCAGCGCGTGACCATGGCGCGCGCCAGCTTGGTCGCCTGCTCGATATCGGAGGAGGCGCCCGACGTGATGTTCTCCTTGCCGAACTTGAACTCCTCGGCGACGCGGCCGCCCATCATGATCGCAAGCCGCGAGATCATGTACTTGTAGCTCATCGAATAGCGGTCGCCTTCCGGCAACTGCATGACCATGCCGAGCGCGCGGCCGCGCGGGATGATGGTTGCCTTGTGCAGCGGATCGGCCGACGGCACGTTGAGCGCCAGGATCGCGTGCCCGGCCTCGTGATAGGCGGTCAGCTCCTTCTCGGCCTGCGTCATCGCCGACGAGCGGCGCTCGGCGCCCATCATGATCTTGTCCTTGGCGTCCTCGAACTCGGCCATGGTGACGAGCCGCTTGTTGCGGCGTGCCGCCATCAGCGCGGATTCGTTGACGAGGTTCATCAGATCGGCGCCGGAAAAGCCCGGGGTGCCGCGCGCAACCACCTTGAGGTCGACATTGGGCGCCAGCGGCACGTTGCGCACATGCACCTTGAGGATCTTCTCGCGGCCGACGATGTCGGGGTTCGGCACCACGACCTGTCGATCGAAACGGCCGGGCCTCAGCAGCGCCGGGTCGAGCACGTCGGGCCGGTTGGTGGCGGCGATGAGGATGATGCTCTCGTTGGACTCGAAACCGTCCATCTCGACCAGCAGCTGGTTCAGCGTCTGCTCGCGTTCGTCATTGCCGCCGCCGAGGCCGGCGCCGCGATGGCGGCCGACGGCATCGATTTCGTCGATGAAGATGATGCAGGGCGCGTTCTTCTTGGCCTGGTCGAACATGTCGCGCACACGGCTTGCGCCGACGCCGACGAACATCTCGACGAAGTCCGAGCCGGAAATGGTGAAGAACGGCACGTTGGCTTCACCGGCGACCGAGCGGGCGAGCAGCGTCTTGCCGGTGCCGGGCGGGCCGACTAGGAGCACACCGCGCGGGATCTTGCCGCCGAGGCGCTGGAATTTCTGCGGATCGCGCAGGAACTCGACGATCTCTTCAAGATCCTCCTTGGCCTCGTCGACGCCGGCGACGTCCTGGAAGGTGACGCGGCCATGCGCCTCGGTCAAAAGCTTGGCCTTCGACTTGCCGAAGCCCATGGCGCGGCCGGAGCCTGATTGCATCTGGCGCATGAAGAATATCCACACGCCGAGGATCAGGATCATCGGCAACCACGAGATCAGATAGCCGAACAGCGAATTGGAGCCGTCGGTCTCGGGCTTGGCGGTGATAGTGACGTTCTTGTCCTGCAGCCTGGAGACCAGCGACGGGTCGCCGGGCGAATAGGTCTGGAAGCCGTTGGCGTTGTCCGTGTAGTTGCCGAAGATGCGGGCGCCGGCGATGGTCACGCTTTTGACCCGGCCCGACGCGACGTCCTGCAGGAACTGCGAATAGGCGATATCCGTGGTGGCGCCGCGCGTCTGCGGCGTCTGGAAAAGATTGAACAGGGCTATGAGCAGGACCGCTATGATCGCCCAGAGCGCGAGGTTGCGATAATTCGGATTCATCTATTGTCCCGTTGGCGTCCGCGCGCGGACCCGCGATGATGGATTAGCTTGGGCCTAACATAGGGAGAGCGCCCCCCCTTGCCAAGCAGAACAGCACGTATCGGTTAAGCTTTCGCCCACCCTCGGCCATCATCATGGCGGCGGAATGGCAGTGCCGGCAACGGCGGCGCGCCGACCAGGGCCGCCGCGGCGGCGGCGGGCTCGATGTCGAAGGACGGCAGGAAGCGCGCGAAAGGAGCCACCGCCGGAGCGATCGAGACCGATCGCGAGCCGGCATTGCCGCCCGCAAGACCAAGACATTTGCCGGCGGACCATAGCGCGGGCTCCGCGGCAAGCGCGGCGCGCGAAAGGCTCGGCGGGACATCCTCGCTCAAGAACGCTTTGCCGGCGGCGGCCCCCAGCGGCGCGATCACCAAGTCGCCCGGCCCGTCTTTCAAAGTGATGCGCCGCCGATTGTCCCAGAGCCGGTTGTGCTCCGGTGGCGCGGCCACAGGCAGGTTGCGGTTCTCGCGGCGAAGGAAAATGCCGGTTCGTCGCGCGTCGATAACCGTCCGCGACAATGTGGCGCGAAACGGAGCGGACCGCAGGCGCGAAAGCAGCGCAGCGCAGCGCGTCTCGGCGGCGAGAAACGAGACGCCGCCGACGGTGGCCAACAGGATGCGCAGCGCATGGATGACGGCTTGGCCATCCTCATGTCCGGCAAGCTCGCGATCGAGGCGGATGAGGCCCGGAACCGGCCTGCCGGCAAAGGTGTCGATGAGCGTGGCGGCGCGGCGGCCGACGTCCCGGCGCCCGAAAGCCGCCTGGCCGGCCCGTGCCAGCGCCTGCGCGATACGCTGTTCGCCGTCGCCCTGCGCGAGCTTCGCTCGCACGCGCGGCCGCTCGAAGCGGGCATCGGCATTGGTCGGGTCCTCGATCCAGCCGATGTCGCGGGCCCGCAGCATCTCGCGCAGTGCCGCGCGCCTTGTGCCAAGCAGCGGCCGGACGATCCATGTCCGCCAGTCGAACAGCGTGGCGGGCGCCATGCCGGCGAGGCCTCGGCCCTCATCGTCGCGCGCCTGCCGCATCAGCACCGTCTCGGCCTGGTCGTCGGCTGTGTGGCCGGTCAGGATCAGCTTGATGCCTTCGGCGTCGGCAGCTTCGGCAAGCAGCCTGTAGCGCGCCTCGCGGGCGGCGGCTGCCAGACCGGTCGCGGGCTTGTCGCCGCGCCAGGCAAGAATGCGATGCGCGATGCCGTGCTCGGCGCAGAAGCGTTGAACGAGCCGCGCCTCAGCGGCCGAGTCCGGCCTCAGGCCATGATCGACGGTCACCGCGAGCAGCCTGGCGGCCGATGCGGTCCGGTCGAGGTGATCTTTGAGGAGAAGGAGAAGGGCGGTCGAGTCGCTGCCGCCGGACACGGCTGCAACGGCACCGGTCGAAAGATCCAGGTCGGAGAAAAGGCAGTCCAAAAGGTCAGGTTTGCTGTCAGGCGTCAGCACGACGCCAAGGCCCTTTCCTGCTTGATGCGTTCCTTGAGCGCGCCGGAAACATCGGGATAGCGCTTGCCGATTTCACCGAAGGTGGCGCAGGCGACGTCGTTCTGCTTCAGGCCGACCAGCGAAACGCCAAGTTTGAGCAGCATGTCGGGCGCCTTCTTGGCCTTCGGATAATCCTTGCTGGCGGCGAGGAAGACTTCGGCCGCGTCACGGTATTTCTGCTGCCCGAGCAGCGACTCGCCCAGCCAGTAATGCGCATCAGCCGCCTTGGCGTCCTTGGGGAAGCGGGAAATATGGTCGCGAAAACCCTGCTCGGCGGTCGGATAATCGCCCGACAGGATGAATTGGTAGGAATTGCGATAGAGCTCGTCGGGATCGTTGGTCGACGGCAGGGCCGCCACTTCGGTGCCGCCGGACTTGCTCTTCTTGGCCGGCGTTTCGGCGGGAGGAGCGCCTGCCGTGGGCGCGGGAGCTTCCGCCGGCGCGCTGGCCTGCGGGCCGGTCTCGGCGTTGACCACGTTGCCGTTCTTGTCGACGGTGATGGTGCCGAAATTCTTCGGCGGCGCGCCGGTGATCAGCTTGCCGGGATCGCCGGTCTGCGATTCCACGATGACGTCGCCAACGCTTTTGCCGCCGTTTTGCGAACCGGTGCCGGCCGGCGCCTGCGTCGCCGGGGCCTGGGCGACGCCGTTGTCGGCTCCGGCATCGCCGGTGCCGGATTGACCGGTGCCGGCATTGCCGAGATTGGTGTTGCCGGCATGGCTGTTCCCATCCTGGGGCGCGGCTTCCGATTTCTTCTGCCCGGCCGGTTTGGCGCCTCCTTGGCCCTCGAGCTGCTGGAAACGGAACTCATTGTCTTCCTGCTGCTTGCGGATCTGTTCCTGCATCTGCAGGATCTGGAAATTCATCTCCTCGATCTTGCCGTTCAGCTGGCGCAGTTGGTCTTCCAGACCAGTCACGCCGGCGCCGCCCTCCTGTTGCGCGACCTGCGCCTGTTCCGGCTTCTTCTTGTCGCCGAAGATGCCGAGCGTAGGCAGATGGAAGGTGAACCCGCTGTCGGCGGCCGGCCCGGCACTGTCGGCCGGCGCTGCAAGGCTTGGGAGGCTTGATACGAGCAGCAACGCAAGCGTGCCGCTCAGGACCGTTCTGAAGTGCATTCTGTCTCTCGCGGTGGGTGTTGGCCTGATGCGCCTTTCCAAATCAAACAAGGGGAGGAAGCGCCCTCGCGCTCATAGCAGGACGCGAGACTTCGGCCAAATTTTGTTTCGGTTTGTTGCAAAGGAAAAAGGCGGCCCTGAGGCCGCCTTTCATTTTTGGGATGTTGTATTTTTGTCGCCCGGGACGCCGAGCGCCCTTACCGAAAATCGACCCCGATCTTCGGTGTCATGCGTCAGGAGCCGGCGCCGGAAAGCGTGGTGACGGCGCGGCGGTTCTGCGACCAGCAGGAGATGTCGTCGCAGACCGCGACCGGACGCTCCTTGCCGTAAGAGATCGTCTTCAGGCGGCCGGCGGAGACGCCCTTGGAGACCAGGAAGTCGCGCGTGGCGGCGGCGCGGCGGGCGCCCAGTGCCAGATTGTACTCACGCGTGCCGCGCTCGTCGGCATGGCCTTCGATGACGATCGCATACTGGCGATACTGGTTCAGCCACTGCGCCTGGCGGGCCAGCGTGGTCTGCGCGTCGGCGCGGATCGACGAGGAATCGGTGTCGAAGAAGATGCGGTCGCCGATGTTGACGGTGAAGTCCTGCGCCGAACCGGGCGTCGCGGCGCCGGCACCGTTGAGGCCGAGATCGGCCGCGCTGTTCGGAGTCTTCTTCGAGGCGCAACCGGTAATGGCGAGCGCCATCACGAGAGCGATCATCGCTGGGTTTCTGGTAAGTGCTGCGATACGGCCCATGCCGCCTCTCCTTCGCATATGAATGATTTCGTTGATCACCCAGTAACCACGTTTGGGTTAACCGGCATTCAAGAAACACGGTTAATGTTTGGTTTCGAGCCGCCGTCCGCGACTGCTTGCCCCGCGCTTTACGAAGGGGCGACACTGCGCGCGGACCGTAGGCGGAAATGCGGCCAAAACGCGACCGGGTTGTGAAAAAGGGGAATTGAAGAATTGAGGAATTGAAGAATTGGCGAAAAGGGTCACTTCAATCTCTCCCTCAGATTCACCAGCATTCCATAGATGTGGGCATAGGCTTGCAGCCATTCGTCGCGTTGCGGCTGCGTGATGTAGCCAAGATCAAACGCGTAAGAAATCCACGTTTCCATTTCGCTGCACGATCCCAGAGCCATCGAGATGAACCGCGCGAATTCGGGCCTGGAATGGGTCTGTTTGGCGAAGCCCTCAGCCAGATTGGCGCAGATCGCCTTGCCGGATCGACGCATTTGGTCAGCCAGCGCGTATTGCTCGATTTTCGGGAAAACGAGTGTGGCTCTATGGACGTCGAGGGAAACTGCATAAGCACTCCTATAGACCTCCAGATCCTTCGCGCGCTTGATGTAGCTACCCTCTTTCTCAATTCTTCAATTCTTCAATTCTTCAATTCTTCAATTCTTCAGTTCTTCAATTCTTCAGTTCCTCAGTTCCTATTCAAGCAACGGCGACCAAGCCGGGTCCGAAGCATAGTTCGCCGTCGGAATCTGCTGCTCGTTGCGGCCGGTGAGATCGACCGAGACCAGCTTGGGGCCGCCGGCGGAGTCGCGGAAGAACATCAGCACGCGGCCGTTCGGCGCCCAGGTCGGACCTTCCTGCTGGAAGCCGGAGGACAGGATGCGCTCGCTCGAGCCGTCGGTCTTCATGACGCCGATCTGGAACTCGCCGCCGCTCTGCTTGGTGAAGGCGATGAGGTCGCCGCGCGGCGACCAGACGGGCGTCGAATAGACGCCGTCGCCGAAGGAGATGCGGTGCGGATTGGAGCCGTCCGCGCCCATGACATAGATCTGCGAACGGCCGCTGCCGCCGCCGCGGTCGGAGGTGAAGACGATCTGCGAGCCGTCCGGCGAATAGGAGGGAGAAGTGTCGATCGCGGTCGAATCGGTGAGCCGCGTCGTCGAGCGGCTCCTCAGATCCATGGCGAAGATGTTGGAGTTGCCGTCGTCGCGCAGCAGGCTCATGATCACCTTCTGGCCGTCGGGCGAGAAGCGCGGCGCGAACGTCATGCCGGGGAAGTTGCCCACCAGCTCGCGCTGTCCGGTCTCGATCTGCAGCAGATACACCTTCGGCTGCCCGCTTTCATAGGACATGTAGGTGATTTCCTGCCGGTTCGGCGAAAAACGCGGCGTCAGAACGATCGCGCGGCCGTCCGACAGGTAGCGTATGTTGGCGCCGTCCTGGTCCATGATGGCGAGCCGCTTCTTGCGGGCGTTCTTGGCGCCGGACTCGTCGACGAAGACGACGCGCGTGTCGAAATAGCCTTTTTCGCCGGTGATCCGCTCATAAATGGCGTCGGCGATGATATGGGCGACGCGCCTGGTGTTGGCGTCGTTGGCGAAGAATTGCTCGCCCGCCATCTGCTGGCCCGCAAACGTATCCCACAACCGGTACTGGGCGCGGATGCGGCCGTCGGCTTCCTTGCCGACGCTGCCGGTGACCAGCGCCTGCGCGTTGATCACCTTCCAGTCGTCGAAGCGCGGCGTGGCGTCCGGGCCGGAAATCTTTTCGATGAAGGCGCTCTTGTCGATCGGCGCGAACAGGCCGGACCGCTTCAGGTCGGCGGTGACGATCTCGGTGATCTGCGCGCCCAGCGCATCATTCGACTGAAAATCCGTGATGGCGATCGGCAGCGGTTCGACATTGCCCTTGTTGACGTTGATCTCGACGAGAGCCCATGCCGGCGCGGCCGCGCCAACGAGAGAACCCAGTGCTATTGTCGCGACCATCAGGAGCGGCTTGAGGGTGAATTTCATATCTTCTCGCTTCTCTTCGCTGATTGTGCGGAGGGCAGGCCTCAGAGGCCAAGCATTTCCCTCGGATCGAAAGTGACCTTGATCTGCGCCCAGATGTCCTGCTTTCCGGGAGGAACCTGCAGGCCGGCCATGTTGCATTTCTGGATAGCGCGCACCGCGCTTTCGTCGACCTGGCGGTTTCCGCTCGATTTCTCGACGACAGGCCGGCCGTCCAGCTTGCCGGAGGCGTCGAGATTGAACGAGATCACGGCGATGAGGTCGTCCGAGGCTTCCATGCCCGCCGGGAACGTCCAGCAACCCGCAAGCTGATCGCGCAGCGCCCCTTCCTCCGACTTCGACAGCTTCTGGCCCTGGTCCTTTTCGCCGCCGAGCGAGGCCTGCTGCGTCGAGCGCTTCGCGCCGCCGCCGGACGGCTTCTGCTTGTCCAGCAGGGCGGAAATCTCATCGGCATTGAACTGCTTGTCGTCCGACTTCGGCTTGGAAGATGCTTCCTTCACCGGCTTGTCGGCGTCCTTGCGGTCCGGCGCCTTGGCGCTTTCGGCCTGGGCGGGCTGCGGCTTCGGCCGCGCTTCCGGCGCAGGCGCGGAGTCTGGAAGCTTAGCCTCGTCGGTGGGTTGCTGCTGGGCGATCGCCTCGGCGACGGCGTCGGGCTTCACCTCGTCCTTCGGGATAGCGGCGGTCGTGTCCTTCGGCGGCGTCGGTGTCGGCTGCTTGGCCGGTGTCGGCTTGGGCTCCGTCTGCTTGACCGGCTCGGGCTTGACCTCTTCCTTCGGCGTCGGCGTCGGCGCGACTTCCGTTGCCGGGATCGGCTTCGGCTTTTCCTGCGGCTTGGGCACGTCCTCGACCGCCGGCTTCTCGGTCGGCGTCGGCGCGGGCGGCGGCGCCGCCGTTTTCTCGACCGGCTTCGGCTTGGCTTCGTCCGTCACCGGCTTGTCGGTATCAACGGTGTTCTCGCCGACCTTCTGTGCATTGGGCACGACGTCCGGCCGCTTGGTCGGCAGCGGCGCCGGTTTTTCATGCATCACCGACTTCTTGTCGCCCTGCAGCGTCTGCGGCACGGCTTCCATAGGCACGATGTCGACCGCCACCGACTCCACGTCGGCCGCCGGCATGGCAGGTGGCGACGACAGCGTGAACAGCCCGAAGGCCAGCGCCACCGTATGCAAGATCACCGATGAGGTGAGGCCGGTCCGCATTTGGCGTCTACTGATCCTGTTCCTGCAGCGAGACCAGGCCGATATTCTTGTAGCCGGCCGCCGAAATGCGGGCCATCACCTTCATTGCCGTGCCGTAGTCGGTCGACTTGTCGCCGCGGATGAAGATGCGTTCGTCGTAACCGGTCTTCGAGATCGCCTGCAGCTTGGCTACCAGCTCCTCGATCGGGATCTCGGTCTCCTGCAGGAAAATCTTGCCCGCCGAATCGATCGAAACGGTGATCGGCTGCGTGTCGACATTCATCGCCTTGGCCTGCGTGTCCGGCAGGTCGATCGGAACCCCGACGGTGAGCAGCGGCGCCGCGACCATGAAGATGATCAACAGCACCAGCATCACATCGACCATCGGCGTGACGTTGATTTCAGACATCAGGGCGTGGTGACGGCCGCGCCGCCTATGGCCGCGTCCGCCTCGCCCCGAGCCACTTGCGCCTGCAGCAGACATCCCCATGATCGGTCCTCAGCCCTTCTGCGCTACTTTTTCATCGATTTGGCGCGAGAGTATGGCGGAGAACTCGTCCGCGAAGCCTTCCATGCGCATGCCGATCTTGTTCGCGTCCGATGACAGCTTGTTGTAGGCGATGACCGCGGGAATGGCCGCAAGCAGGCCGATCGCGGTGGCGAGCAGCGCCTCGGCGATACCGGGTGCCACCACCGAAAGGCTGGTGTTCTTCGAGGCGGCGATCGCCTGGAACGACGTCATGATGCCGATGACGGTGCCGAACAACCCGATGAAGGGTGCGGCCGAGCCGGTGGTGGCGAGGAAGCCGAGCCGACCCTCCAGCTTCTCCATCTCGCGCGTCAGCGCCAGGTCCATCGCCTTGTCGATGCGGGTCTGCAGCGCCAGCGCCGATTTCGCGCCCTTTTCGAAACTCTTCTTCCATTCGCGCATGGCGGCGACAAAGATCGCGCCCATGCCGGTGGTCTTGCGATCGGCCAACGTGCGGTAGAGATCCTCCAGCGACTGGCCCGACCAGAACACCTGCTCGAAGCGGTTGAGCGCCAGCCGCATGCGGCTATAGGCGACGAGCTTGTCGATGATGATCGCCCAGGTCCAGATCGAGGCGCAGAGCAGGCCGATCATGACCAGCTTGACCACCCAGCCGGCCTGCATGAACAGGGCCCAGAGCGACAGATGCGCGCCCGGTTCGGCGAGTGCGATATTTTCCATGACTTACGTCCTTAAGATTTTCCGGGCATCGCTGGCGGCTGGCCCATGGGCATTCCTTTGGTCCGATCGCGCGAAGCGCGAAGCTTGCGGGATAGCCCCGAATGCACCGTTTCGCGGCCTTTTCGAGGCAAATATTGGTGAAAGGAAGGCGCACGGATTGCGCCAATCTTCGCCAATTCCTTCATGAACCGTTATGGTTAAGGATGGGTTAGGGCGTCAGGCGCGGCGCATTGCCGCGCATGATCGCGGCCAGCCGGCTAGACGCGACGCAGGGCAAGGCGAGATTCAGGTCAGGCTGAATATCAGCTTGGCCGAGGCATGAAAGCCGCGATCCATTCCTTCGGGAAACGCTTTGGCCGGCCGCTTTCGCCGACGATCGCCGCTTCGACCTTGGCCTCGACCAGCACATCGCCGCCGCGCTTCAATTGCTGGCCCATGAAGATGCGGGCGCCGGAAATATCGTCGGTGCGCGTGTCGATGGTGAGGATATCGTCCATGCGCGCCGGCGAGCGGAAGTCGATCTCCATGCGCCGCACCACCCAGACGATGCGCTCGCCATGCTTGCCGTCCAGGAGTTCGGTGTGGTGGACGCCGGTCAGCCTCAGATAGTCGGAACGGCCGCGTTCGAGGAATTCCAGATAGCGCGCATGATAGACGACGCCGGAGAAATCGGTGTCGGCATAGTAGACCCTGGCCATCAACCGATGGCCGAAATCCGTCAGCGCGCCGGAAAGCCCGGCGCCGAGCGCCGCCGATTCACCATGATCGTCCATCGCGCTTTCCTTTTCAGGCCCGAACAGGCACCTAAAGCCCTCGGGCTTCAGGCATTTTTCTGTGCGTGTCATTGTCCCAAAAACCGCTGCACACCTTTGGGCGACACGCACTGTTTTCGCGCGGGAACGGGATGGCATTGTTGGGCACGATGATCAAGACCTTGATGGCGGCGCTGCTTGCGCTTGGCCCGTTGGCGTTGCCCGCCGCAGCGGCGACCTTCTCGATGAAGCGCGGCCTCAATCTCGACCAGTGGGTCACCTGGCCGGTCGAGGACAGATGGGGCGAGCGCCAGGCGATCCTGCCTTACCCGGAATGGCGCAAATTCCTCAAGGAGGACGACCTTAAGGCGCTCAAGGGCGCCGGCCTCGACTTCCTGCGCATGCCGGTCGATCCTTCGCCATTTCTTTCGGACCGCACCACGGCCCTTCGCGACGACCTCTATGCCAGCGTGCTGGACTCCGCGCGCATGATCAACCGTGCCGGCCTGAAGGTGATCGTCGACCTGCATCTGATCCCCGCCGGCCGCAACCGCAAGATCGGCATGAGCGAGGTGGTGCATGACCCGGCTGTCTTCGATGCCTATGCCGAGCTGGTGCGCAAGATGGCGCGGACGCTGGCAAAGGAGGACCCGAAGCTTGTCGCGCTGGAACTGATGAACGAGCCGCTGGTCGATTGCGACGAGAACGGCACCAACCTTTGGCCCGACCGCCAGAAGCAATTGTTCGCCGTCGCGCGCGCCTCCGCCACCAGGCTGACGCTGGTGCTGAGCGGCGGCTGCTATTCGAACGCGGAGTCGCTGGCCAGGATCGATCCCAAGGCGATCGCCGATGACAACATCATCTGGGCTTTCCACGCCTACGATCCGTTTCTTCTGACGCATCAGGGCGCAAGCTGGGCCGGCGACTTCATTCCCTATGTCACCGGCCTGTCCTACCCGTTGACGGCTGTGCCGAAGGCGCAACTGGACATGACGCTCGACACGATCCGCGACCGGATCAAGGCCGAGGCGCCTTGGGCGCGGCGGAGCGGCCTGCTCGCCTATCTCGACGAGCAGGTGGCGACGATGGACAGTCCTGAAAAGCTGCTTGGCGTGATGGATGCGCCGTTCGCGACGGTGGACGCCTGGGCGAAGGCCAACGGCGTCAAGCCGCAGGACATCACGCTCGGTGAATTCGGCATGATCCGCAAGGAATACGGCAACGGCTTCGTCATGCCGGCCGCATATCGCGCAGCCTATGTGCGCGACATGATCGCCCGCGCCGAGGCGCATGGCTTTTCCTGGTCGGTGTGGAGCTATGGCGGCGCCTTCGGCGTGGTCGACGCCTTCGATGGCGAGAAGGCCGAGCCGGACGTGATGAATATGATCAGGTCTCTGCGCTGACCTGAATATCGACACGCCTCAACCCAGATCGATCTGCAGGATCTCCGGCCGCACGCCGAGACGCACCGGCAGAATGCTGAAGCCCAGCCCGCCCGACACGATCAGATTGCGGTCATTCTCCACGACATGGCCGTAGGCGAAGCGATTGCCATAGTCCGAAGGCACGACCGGCGAATAGCCGAACAGCCGCACTTGTCCGCCATGTGTGTGGCCGGACAAGGTGAGCGATACCTGCAAGGGCACCTTCGGAAAGATGTCCGGTTCATGTGCAAGCAGGATGATCGGCTCGCTCCCCTGGATCTTGGCCAAGGTGCCCGGGAGATCGTCGAAACCCTGGAAACTGTCGCGTCCCTTGGCCTTGTTCGGCAGCAGCGCGAGTTGATCGGCTAGCCCGGCGATCCAGAAACCATGCCCGTCCTTTTCCAGCCGCACGACGTCGTTTTCCAGCACCGGGATGCCGACATGCTCGAGCGCCTTGCGCGCCTGGGTCGGGCCGGCTTCCGCTCGCTGGGCGAAGAAATCCGTCCACCAATCGTGATTGCCGAGGATCGACAGCACGCCGAGCGGCGCCTTCAGCCCCGACAAAGCCTCGGCCCACTCCTCCACCCGCACCCGGCCCGTCACCAGCTTTGTCCCGGCGGTATAGTCACCGAGCAGCACAATCAGATCGGGCTGCAGCGCGTTGGCCTGCTCGGCAAGCGCTGTGATCCGTTCCGGCGTCATCCAGGGCCGGCAGGAGTGGATATCGGCAAGCGCCACGACGCGCAGCTTGAGCCCGGCCGGCCAGTGCGGCGGCGTCAATGCGTAGCGCTTCACATGGGTGAGCAGCATCGGTTCGATGCCGACCGCATAGGCGCTGAGCGACACCATGGCGAAGGCCGAGCCGCTGACAAGGCGCAGGAAAGCGCGTCTGGTGATCAAAGGTCGCCCCAAGCCCTAGGATTGCGTCAGATAGCCTATCTTAAAGGATGCAATTGCGCCCTCAGTCGGGCCGAGCCGCACAGATTCTGCGCAGATCGGCCATTGCGCCACCGAAACGGCGAACAAATCTGCGTTACTCCTCCTGGAACAGGCTGATCTGCTGCTGGGCGATGTCCCTCGGCGGGTCGAGGCCGAGATGGCGCCAGGCGTTGGCGGTCAGCACGCGGCCGCGCGGCGTGCGCTGGATGAAGCCCTGCTGGATCAGGTAAGGCTCGATGATGTCCTCGATCGCGTCGCGCGGCTCGGAGAGCCCGGCCGCGATCGTCTCGATGCCCACCGGACCGCCGCCGAAATTGCGCGCGATCATCGATAGGTAGCGGCGATCGAGCGCGTCGAGGCCGAGCGCATCGACCTCCAGCCTGGTCAGCGCCTCGTCGGCGATCCTCCTGTCGACATGACCGTCCCCGGCGACCGAAGCAAAATCGCGCACCCGGCGCAGCAGCCTGCCGGCGATGCGCGGCGTGCCGCGCGCGCGGCGCGCAATCTCCACCGCCCCATCGTCGCCGAGCGGCATCGACAGGATGCGGGCGCCGCGCCGCACGATCTGCTCCAGCTCCTCGACCGTGTAGAAATTGAGCCGGACCGGGATGCCGAAACGGTCGCGCAACGGATTGGTCAGCAGGCCGAGCCTCGTCGTTGCCGCGACCAGCGTGAAACGGGCAAGGTCGATCTTGACCGAGCGCGCCGCCGGCCCCTCGCCGATGATCAGATCGAGCTGGAAATCCTCCATTGCCGGATAGAGGATTTCCTCGACCGCCGGGTTGAGGCGATGGATCTCGTCGATGAAGAGGACGTCGCGCTCCTCGAGATTGGTGAGCAGCGCCGCCAAATCGCCGGCCTTGGCGATGACCGGACCCGAGGTCGAACGGAAATTGACGCCGAGCTCGCGCGCCATGATCTGAGCCAGCGTCGTCTTGCCGAGTCCCGGCGGCCCGACGAACAGCACATGGTCGAGCGCCTCGCCACGGCTCTTGGCGGCGTCGACGAAGACCTTGAGATTGGCGCGCACCGCCGCCTGGCCGACGAATTCGTCGAGCGACTGCGGCCGCAAGGTCTGGTCGGCATCCTCACCGCGCTTGTCGGGGGCAATGAGGCGGGGCGAAAGGGTCATGCCAGCAGTTCCATCCCCAGAATTGTCCTGGCGGCACGCTGATCGAACGTAACCGTGTGCGAGCAACCCAAATTTCGATTGTGCTCCGCGATCAGCGCATCGGCAAAGTCCACCTGCGGTGAACTCGATCGTTCGAGCGCAACCACGATGGCATCGAAATCCTCAAAAGCCAATGTTTTGACCTTCAACAGCCGCTGGATTGCAGTCTGCACCTGCTCCTTGGGCATCCTGTAGCGCGAGAGCAATGACCAACTGAACTCGACCAGGACGATCAAACTCACAAAGCCGGGTTTTTCTTCGTTAAGACCCAGGCCGAACGCCAGCGCTCTTGCCCGTTGCTCTGCGTCATCGTTCAACACCATTCGAAGCAAAACATTTGTATCGATGCCGACGGATGTCACGCGCCGCCCTCTTGCCCGCTCTTAGGCTTGTCCCCAACTACATGTCGGCCGACGGCATCTCGCACTGCGGCGTCGATCTCTTCCAGCGAGGCTGGGCCACCAGGCGGATCGCCCAGAAATCCAGCAAGATCGGCAAAATCGAGATTGCGCGGTGTCCCGACCAGATAACCGTCCACGACCGTCCAGGCGATCATGTCGCCGGCCTTGAGTGACAATGCGTCCCGAACATCTTTTGGAATTGTAAGCTGGCCCTTCGACGTGAGACTGGCAATTGCGCCCATTCGCTTACTTTCGGAGAAATTTCTTACTGCCCGGATGATAGTCGGAATTTTCTTTTCCAGCAACTATTTCACCGCGCAAGTTCCTTCAGGCCGAAGCGGATCAGCTTGGACGCATCCGCGCCCTCGCCGGCCGATTTCAGCGCCGCGGCAACCGCGTTCGCGGCGATGTCGCGCGAATAGCCGAGATTGACAAGTGCCGAGACCGCATCCGTGATCGGCGCTGCGGCGACGCCTTCGCCAAGCTCCTGCTTGAGCCCGATCGTACCGCTGGCCGCGCCCGCGTAAGCCGGCGCCTTGGTGCGCAGTTCGGTGACGATCCGTTCCGCCACCTTCTTGCCGACGCCGGGCGCGCGGGAAACCATGGCGATGTCGCGCAACGCGATCGCGTTGGCGAGATCGGCCGGCGCCAGCGTCGACAGGATGGCCAGCGCCACCTTGGCGCCGACGCCCTGCACATTGTTCATCAAGAGGCGAAACCACTCGCGCTCCAGCCCGGTCTGAAAGCCATAGAGCCGGATCATGTCCTCGCGCACATAGGTCTCGATGAACAGCACCACCGCCTCGCCAGGCGAGGGCAGCGCGGCCAGCGTGCGCACCGAGCAATGGACGACGTAGCCGACGCCGTGCACGTCGACGACGCAGCTATCATCATCGATCTCGTCCAGCGTGCCTTTCAGCTTGCCGATCATGGATAAGCTCTCTTACGGGTGGGTGTCGGGCGCGATAAGCGTGACATCGGGAAAGTATTTTCTGAAACCTGTCGGATCGCGCGTAAGGATGGGATAGCCTCTGATGACGGCATGAGCACCGATCAAAAAATCGGGCATGACCCTCTCGCGCGGCCCTCCTTGCCGACGATAGAGCAAAAAGGCCCGCGACGCCGCGAAGGCAGCTTCGAATGGCAACCCCTCACGTCGGTATTCATCTTCGGACAACACATCGTCGACTTCTTCGATCGTCTCGTAGCGTATCGAGAACTCTGCATAGATGATCTGATTGATGACGAGGCTGCCGCGCTTGCGGGCAGCCTCTATTTTCGGCCGCGACCATTTCAGCCAGACAGGATCGCGGACCGCGACATCGATAAGCACATTGGTATCGACGAGCGTCGCCAAGATCAGCGATCCCTCGTCAGCGCCATGACGTCATCGGCATTCATCGTCTGATCGCCGCTCCCCTCCAGCCGATCAAGCGCTGCGAGAAAACTGGCAAGCCGTTCACGATCTGCCAGCCGTCCCTTGTCGTGCCGGGGCGTGATCGTGATCTTTCCGCCCTCAATGCCGAAAATGACTTCGCTGTTGGCGACAATGCCGAATGTCTCGCGCAGATCGCGAGGAATGGTCACTTGGCCCTTGCTGGTCACTCGCATTGAAATATCCTTTCTTACAAGTAAGGAATATTCCAACAGACGGAACAAGTCAAGAACAACACTACCCGGCCAGCGCGGCCATGCGATAGGCCGTGCTCGGGCGGTGATGCGCATGGCAGATGGCGATGGCCAAAGCGTCGGCGGCATCGTCGGTGTCGAAGACAGCCCTCGGCATCAGCACCTTCACCATCATGTGGATCTGCTTCTTCTCGCCGTGGCCGACGCCGATAACCGCCTTCTTGACGGCATTGGGAGCATACTCGGCCACCACCAGCCCGGCGCGCGCCGGCACCAGCATGGCGATGCCGCGCGCCTGGCCGAGCTTCAACGTCGCCGTCGCATCCTTGTTGACGAACGTCTGCTCGACCGCAGCCTCATGCGGCATGGTCTGGTGCAGCACCTCGGCCAAGCCGTCATGCAGCTGGCAGAGTCTTGTCGCCAGCGACTCCTTCTCGTCGGACCGCACCGTGCCGGATGCGATGAAGCGCAGCGAATTGCCCACGCTGTCGATAATACCCCAGCCGGTGCGCCTCAGGCCCGGATCGATGCCGATGATGCGAATCGCTTCCCCCATGCGCCAAGTCTAGCCGTGGCGGCAAGCGATGCCAGCAAAATGTGAACAAACCGGAAACAATTGCGATCTCAGCGATTCGCCGAAACGGTGAGACGCTCTAATTCGTCACGCGGCGGATGATTTTCGACAGCCGCGTGAGAAATGCCGGCCTGGACGATGCGACCAGCTTCCACGCCAGGACTGCATTGCCCATGCGCCGCGGCAGGATGCCGATGCAAAGGAACCAGGCCGCCAGCGCGGCCCGCCGTCGCCACGATGCGTTCATTTCCAGACTGGCGGCGGCGCCCGCTCTTGCCAGTCCCAGCCGGGAGTCGGTTGCGACCGGATGCTGGGGCTCGTCGACGCAGAGCGAGGCCAGCCGCTCTTCCAGATGCACCGGGTCGCGAAGGCCGGCATCCGGCGGCACGGTCAAGCCGATCTCGGCCGCCCGGCCGGACAAGGCTTCCAGACGCCGGAAGTCATGCTGCACGCGCCAACGTGCCCGCTCGGCAAGCTTTTCGGCAAAGATCGAATGATTGGAGCCGTGGATGCGGTAGGCGCCAAGGCAGGTGTCGATGGATTTCACCTCTCCGTGCAGCGGCGCGAGCGTTGCGAGATAGCCGTCGGCGCCTTGCCTGAAATCGCCTTCCGGCATCGGCATTATCGTTTCCAGCGCCTCGCGGTCGAACGCCAGCCCGCTTGTCACCGTCGTACGGTACCGCCCTTTGCGCAGCAATTCCGGCACGACGTCGCCTGAATCGAACGGCTGTTCCGGCGGTGGAAAGACATCCTTGATATGCTGGTCCTCATCAACGAGATGCAATCTGAATTGCGCTTGGGCGACATCCGCGTCCCACTCGTCCAACACCTCTGAGACGGCGTTCGGATAGAGATAGTCGTCGGCGTCGAGGAAAAGGACGATCTCTCCGGTGCTCGCCTCGAACCCGGTATTGAACGCAGCCGCATGCCCGCCATTCCTACGCCTCAGGCACGGGCGGATTTTGTCGCCATAGGACTCGATGACGGCCACCGACGCATCCGTCGATGCGTCGTCGACGACGACGACCTCGACATTTCGGTGGTCCTGCTCCAACGCGCTGTCGATGGCGCGTCCTAGGAACTGATCGTAGTTGTAGTTGGGGATGATGATCGATACCGGGATGCGGTCCAATGGCGAATGCACGGGATCAAGCCTCGCAATCTGCTTTGGTCACAGTGACGGTGATTTGTTGCAGAACCGGCTCGGGTCGACCCGGCTGCGGCGAACGGCTCCAACTAGGGGCCTATCGCTTCAAGGCAAGGGGTGATTTTTCTCGAAGGCCGGCACTGCCTTTAATGCGAGACGGCTAGCGCAATATCGAAGAGCGGTCGTGGTCGCAGGCGTTCGACCTGCGGTCAGGTCGCGGCTCGCCAAATCGCGGCTCGCCAAAAACACGGCTCGAACAACGGATGCCGGTTCCGGCTCCCGCGCGACTCTGCCGCGGCGTTGTTGCAAACGCGGTTTCAGCCGCGCGCGAACGCCGTGTTCAAAAGGCTGATCTGGTCGGAAACCGGATTGGCGCGCCGGCTGGGCGCATGCGTCTCGCTGATGACGCCGCCATAGATTTCCTCGTCCATGCGCCGCACCAGCGACTGCAGGCGCAGCGAGCGCGTCACGAGGTCGAGAAAATCCTTGGGCAGCTCGTTCCAGCCAAGCGCCTCGTCATGCGCGGACGCGGTGTCGAGACGCACCTTGGATTTCTCCGAAGCCACTTGGTCGCGCGTCATCTCGCCGGAATTCGCCGCCCGCTGCAAAAGCAGCCAGGAGGCGACCTGCATAAGCCTTGTGGTCAGCCGCATCGATTCGGCCGCATAGAGCGTCGCCGCCGTGCGCGACAATTTCTTGGCTTCGAGCCTGCCCTTGCCATCCAGATATTCGGCGGCCTGTTCGACTAGCCCCATGCCTTCCTGGTAAAGCGGCTTGAAGGATTGGGAGAAAACCCGGCGCTCCGCCAATTTGATGGTTTTCGCGCTGCCCTTCGAAGGCTCGTTCATCGATACGCCCCTGCACTGCCGCAAGCCGATTCGGCATCCTTGCCGACGCGGCCCGCACCCTAAATGACTGAGGCTTGAAAATGCGCTTCGATGCCAATGAAGGCAAGCGCATGTTTAACAAACGGTTAACGCCCGGCCGGTTCCGGCCATCCGCAAGCGGATGGCATCAGCCAGCCGGCAGCGGATAAAAAAAGAGCCGCGGATAAGGCGGCTCTCAGGAGTTTAACAGGGAGGCGTCAAACAAAGTGGCTCCAACCACTCGGTAAGAATCCAGCAAAACTGGATGCGCTTAGTAAACGCCCGTAAAGCTTAATGAACCCTTAACGCGGCGGCGATTTTTTAAGCGAACGCGCTTTCCTGTGCCGGAACAGGACAGCGGATTCGCCGCCCGGATCGTCCGAGCACCGGATTTCGGGCGCCGATCGTGACGGCGTAACATGTTTGCTGCTGCCGCGGCATCGTTCCGAAACACGCGCCACGCAAAAGGCCGCTCCACAAAGGCGGCGCGCAAATCCGCGCCGCTTGAAATCAGGCAGGACATCCGGAGCAAACCATGGATTGGTATTCGATCGTCAAATTCCTTCACGTCGTCTCGGCCGTTTTGTGGGTCGGCGGCGGCTTCGTGCTATTCCTGCTCGGCGTTCTGGCCGAGCGAGCCGGCAACATCGAGGACAAGCTGCTGGCTATACGCGCCAGCGGACAGCTCGGCGGCCGGTTCTTCGCGCCGATGTCGATGCTGACGCTGGTCTTTGGCCTCATCATGTGCGGCTTCTGGGTCGGCTTTGCCGACCTGTGGATCGTCATCGGCCTCGTCGGCTATGCCACGACCTTCTCGATCGGCATGCTGATCTTCAAGCCGACCGGCGAGCGCATGGGCGCCATGATCGCCGAGCAGGGCGTGACGCCGGCCGCCCTCTCCATCGGCCAGCGCATGATGAACTGGGCGCGCCTCGACTATGCGGTGATGCTGGTGATCATCGCCGACATGGTGCTGAAGCCCACTCTGCACGACGTCGGCATTCTTGCCGGCATGGCGATGGTGGTCGCGCTGGGCGCCGCGCTCGCCTTCGGCGGCAGCCGCCAGATGGTGCCGAGCGCCGCCTAGAGCAATTCCAGGAAAAGTGTGGGCGGTTTTCCGTCCGGAATTGCGTAAAAACAAATAGATAGGGCGTTTCGCCGTTTCCGTGAAACGGTGAAACGCACTGAGCGTCGCGATTGTTTGAGCGATGCGGCCGGGTGGCCGCATCGCTTTTACATCAAACCGGCAATGCCGTCCCACAGCAGCTTGACGGCGACCACCGCGACGGTGGCGTAGGTGAACGGATAGAAGATCTCCGGCCGCATGCGCCGCACCAGCCACGCGCCGGCGATGGTCGACAGCGGCGCCAGCGGCATCAGCACCGCCGAAGCGGTGAGATTGGTGGTGTCGAACTGGCCGAGCGCGAAATAGGGGATGAGCTTCAGCGCATTGGTGGCGGCAAAGAAGATTGCCGCCGTGCCCGACAGCACTTTCGGATCGAGCCGGATAGGCAGCGCATAGACCTGGAAGGGCGGGCCGCCGACATGGGCGACGAAGCTGGTGAAGCCGGCGACAGTGCCCCAGAAGGCGGCGGCAATGCGGTTCGGTTCCGCCACATGATCGGCGCCGTGACGGAACTGCAGGTAGATCCAGCGCAGCACGAACACCAACGCGACGGCACCGACGATCAGCCGCACCATCTCCTCGGTGACCAACGCCGCGGTCAGCCAGCCGAGCCCGATCCCGATGATGGCGCCGGGCATCATGTCGACAAGCATCCTGCGGTCGTAGACGCCCCACCAGGTCCACACTGAAACCACGTCCATCAGGCACAGAATCGGCAGCAGGATGGCGGCCGCTTGAACCGGCGGGATGGTCAGAGCCATCAACGGCACGCCGATGAAACCGACGGCGCCGCCGAAACCGCCTTTCGACAGGCCGACAAGGATCACCGCCGGAATGGCGGCAGCATAGAACCACGGGTCGCTGAGCAGGCCTGACATCGGCAAAGGGAAGGTTGGACAAGGCGGGAATTCAGCCATAGCGCAGAACGGCGCCGCCGGGATAGTCATTAATGCCAGCATCCGCTATTGCGGGCCCGATATCGACGTGCGTGGCGATGCTCGTCCGGTCCCCGTCCGCCGCATAGCCGACTGTTCAAGCCGCTCCCTTTGCTCTATGCCGCAATGCAACCATCTTCGCCCCGCATAGGCGAAACCGGGATCGAAGGCCAATGAACGAAGCAACTCCTCCCAACCGCTGCCGCATCGTGCTGATCGCGCCGCCGCTCGTGCCGGCGGAGCAAATCTGCGCGGCGTTCGACGGTGGCGACGTCGCCTCGTTGATCCTGCCCGACAACGGCATGGACGATGCCTCCTTCCAGGCCTTCGCCGAAAGGATAGTGCCGATCGCTCAAGGCGCCGGTGTCGCCGTCATTATTGCCGGCGACAGCCGCATCGCCGGCCGCGTCCAGGCCGACGGCATCCATGTCGAAGTGAAGCCCGCGGAACTCGCCGAGACGATCGAGCGCGTGGCCGGCAAGATGATGGTCGGCGCCGGCGGCGCCAAGACGCGCGACGAGGCGCTGGGGCTCGGCGAGGCGCGGCCCGACTATATGTTCTTCGGCCGTTTCGGCTATGACAACAAGCCGGAGCCGCACCACCGCAACCTCGCGCTGGGCGAATGGTGGGCGGAGATGATTTCGATCCCCTGCATCGTCATGGCCGGCTCCGAGCTTGCCTCCGTCGAGGCGGTGGCCGCGACCGGCGCCGAGTTCGTGGCGCTGTCCAGCGCCGTCTTTGCCGACGGACGTGACCCGCGCGCCGCGATCGCCGCCGCCAACGCGTTGCTCGATGAAACCGCGCCGCGTTTCGAGGACTGACATGCGCCTGCGTGGCCTTTGCCTGACGGTTCTGGCCGGCTTGTTTGCGCAGGCCGCGATGGCGGCCGAGACCGTCCCGCTGCCGCAGCCGCGGCCGCAGACGAGCGCATCGGACAAGAGCGCACCCGACGCAACCAAGCCGGATGCAAGCACGCCGGATAGTGGCATGCCGGAGACTGGCACGCCGGATGAGGGCAAACTGGACACAACCGCGCCGGACGCCGGCGCGCCGGATCCGAGCAGGTTCGGCACGGGCGCGCATATCGACAAGCCGATCCAAAACACCTTGCCGCAACCGGCGACTATGACGCCGCCATCGGCCGACGCCGTCAATCCCGACCGCTTCGGCGCCAAGCAGCCGGACGCCGCCTACGGCGCCTTCCAGCGCGGGCTTTACAAGACCGCCTACAATCTCGCCATGGAGCGCGCCAAGAACGGCGATCCGGCGGCTGAGACGCTCGTGGCCGAAATCCTGTCGCGCGGGCTGGGTGTGCCGCTCAATCCGGCCGAGGCCGCGAAATGGTATGCGCTGGCCGCCGAACAGGGCGTGCCGGAGGCTCAGTTCCAATATGCGCTGGCGCTGCTGGACGGCCGCTATGTGAAGAAGGACGAAAAGGCCGCTTTCGCGCTGATGCAGGCCGCGGCCGAGGCCGGCAACCGGCTTGCCCAGTTCAACTTCGCCCAGTTGCTCGTCCAGCAGGATCCCGGCGATGACGGCCTTGTGAAGGCCGCCGCCTATTACGAGCGCGCCGCCGCCACCGGACTTGCCGATGCGCAATATGCGCTGGCGCAGCTCTACGCCAATGGCGTCGGCGGCAAGCCGCATGACGACGCCCAGGCGCGTCTTCTCCTGGCGCAGGCCGCAAGACAGAACTACGACACCGCGCAGATCGACCTCGCCGCCTGGATGATCGAGGGGCGCGGCGGCGGGCGCGACCTGAAATCGGGCTTTGCCTGGATGAGACGGGCGGCGGAAGGCGGCAATGTCGCCGCCCAGAACCGTCTCGCCAAGCTCTATATGGGCGGCATCGGCACCGATCCGGACCTGATCCTTGCCGGCGCCTGGTACATCGTCGCCCGCCGCGCCGGGCTGATCGACCCGCAGATGGACGATTTCCTGCAGGGCCTCGACGACGAGCAGACCAAGCAGGCGCTGCAGAAGGCAAATCGCCTGCCGTAGGAGCAAATGCAGGAAAAGTGTCAGGCGGTCAGGTTCGGCGACTTCGCCGTGGCCTTCGGTCCGCAATTGCTCCAAAGGAGAAGACTTCGTCACTGCATGTGGTCGAGCACGACCTTGCCGAAGGGCGAGCCATGCTCGAGGTAGCGAAGCGCCGATGCGGCCTCATCCCAGGGAAACACCCTGTCGATCACCGGACGCAGGCCATTGACGGCAATCGCCCGGTTCATTGCCTCGAAGGACTGGCGTGACCCGACCGGAATGCCGCGCGCCGTGACCTGACGGCGGAAGATGTCGAGCGGATTGATCGATCCGTCGTTGCCGCCGAGATAGCCGATGACGTTTATCTGGCCGCAGCGGGCCGCCGCATTGAGCGACTGCACGAAACTGCGTGGACCGCCGACCTCGATGATGTGGTCCGCGCCGCGTCCGTCCGTCAGCCGCAGCACGGCTTCCGCCCATTCCGGATTGTCGCGATAATTCACGCCGTCATGCGCGCCGAGCTCTTTTGCCCGAGCAAGCTTTTCATCGCTGCTCGACGTGACGATAACGTGGGCCCCGGCGCTCTTCGCAAACTGCACGGCGAACAGCGAGACGCCGCCGGTGCCGAGAGTGAGCACCGTCTCGCCCGGCCTCAACTTGCCTTCGGTGAACAGCGCATGCCAGGCGGTCACGCCAGCGCAGGCCAGCGTTGCCGCTTCGACGTCGCTCAGATGGGCGGGCGCGAGCACCGCTGCCTGCTCATCGAGCAGCGCATATTCGCTGAGCATGCCGTCGATCGGCCCGCCACGCTGGTAAGACGCCTCGGCCATGGCGAAGCTGCCGGCTACCCAGCGTTGCCAGAACGTGCCGCAGACACGGTCGCCGATCTTGAATCGGCTGACCTCAGCGCCGACAGCCGCCACCTCGCCGACGCCGTCGGAAAGCAGCACCAAGGGCAGGGTGAACTTCGAATGATAGCTGCCGCGGGCAATTTCGACATCGCGGTAATTGAGCGCGCTCGCCTTGACCTTGACTAGGATTTCCTGGCGCCCCGGCGCCGGCGTCGGCCGTTCAACGAGCTTGAGGTTTTCGATGCCGCCCGGGGCCTGCAGTTCGATCGTGCGCATTTGTTTTCCTTCGACTGGAGTGTCGGCAGGAAAATCGCTTGCGCGGCAGCGGAATTCAAATTCATAATAATCAGAATGATTATGCATCTTGGACATGAACGATGATTGAGGAACTGCGCACCCTCGTCCTCTTCGCCGAGGAAGGTTCCATCCAGAAAGTCGCGCAGCGCCTGCCGCTGACGCAGCCTGCGGTGACCAGGCAGCTGCAGCGGCTGGAGGACTTGCTCGGCACGACGCTGCTCGACCGCCGGCAAAAACCACCGCGACTGACGTCGGCCGGATCCGAAGTGCTCTTGCGCGCCAGGAACATCCTTGCCTCGGTGGAGGCTCTGAAGTCTTTTGCAGCCGAGGCCGAACCGCGAGGCGTGCTGCGACTTGGCCTGGCGCATGGATTGTCCGACGCCAGCGTGGCCAACGTCATCGCCGGCGTCGCTGCGGCGTTTCCAAAAGTCTCGCTGCGTCTGCGGACCGCCTGGAGCGGGGAACTCAGCGATCAATTCGAGCGCGGCCAATTCGACATGGCGATCGTTCTGAGAGCCCCCGGCTATGAGGGTCCGGGCAAGCTTGGCATCGAGCGTCTCAGCGTCATCGCCCGGGCCGGCGGCACGCAGCGCCATCTCGAAGCCGGGTCGCCGATGCCCTGGGTGCTCAGCCCCGAACCTTGCGACGCCCGTCAAAGGCTGCTGTCGGTGATGGGGAGCGACGAACGGCGCCGGCTGGTCGTCTCGGCGGAAATTCAGGATCCCGCGATGCAGATGGAATGGGTTCGTCGCGGACACGGCCTCGGCCTGATGCCGTCGCGGTTGGCGGCGCGCGGAATTCCCGACGGCCTTGCCCTTGTCGACGCCGGCGATCTCGACCTTTCGATGCGGGTCGTGGCGCTCCGCTCCCCACATCTCAACCGCCTGGGAAAGGTAGCGGACGCCATCGCCCAGGCCGTCGGCGAGGCGATCGCGGTCACTGGTTGATACTGGCTCGCCGGGCGCGGCCGTTGCCTGCCTCCCTTGCTACTAAGTGCAATTTGTGGTCTTGGAGGCGCCAAAGCGCGAGCCGCGCCAGAAAAATCTCATTCCGGATCAGTTCATCATGGCCAAGATCAGTGGCAACGAAATCCGTCCCGGCTATGTCATCGAGCACGATGGCGGGCTTTGGGTGGCGGTCAAGACCAACACCGTCAAGCCGGGCAAGGGCGGCGCCTACAATCAGGTCGAGCTGAAGAACCTGATCAACGGCACCAAGCTCAACGAGCGCTTCCGCTCGGCCGAAACCGTCGAGCAGATCCGGCTCGACCTGAAGGATTTTTCGTTCCTCTACGAGCAGGGCGACGCGCTGGTCTTCATGGATACCGAAAGCTACGAGCAGCTCGAACTGGCGAAGGACTTCGTCGGCGAGCGCGCCGCCTTCCTGCAGGACGGCATGATGGTGACGGTGCAGCTTTACGAGGAGCGGCCGATCGGCATTTCGCTGCCCGACCAGGTGACGCTGGCCATCACCGAGGCCGACCCGGTGGTGCGGGGCCAGACGGCCGCCTCCTCCTACAAGCCGGCGGTGCTGGAGAACGGCGTCCGCGTGCTGGTGCCGCCCTTCATCTCGGCCGGCGAGCGCATCATCGTCGACACCAACGAAATCACCTACGTGCGCCGCGCGGATTAACGGCAAGAAAGCAGGAAGAAAAAATGGCGCGTTCCGCTCTCCTCAACGTCATGGTCCAGGCTGCCATGAAGGCCGGTCGCTCGTTGTCGCGCGACTTCGGCGAGGTGCAGAACCTGCAGGTCTCGATGAAAGGCCCGGGCGACTATGTCAGCCAGGCCGACCGCAAGGCCGAAGAGATCGTCTTCGCCGAGCTTTCCAAGGCGAGGCCGGGCTATGCCTTCCTGATGGAGGAGCGCGGCGCCGTCGAAGGCGAGGACGCTCAGCACCGCTGGATCGTCGACCCGCTCGACGGCACCACCAACTTCCTGCACGGCATCCCGGTCTTCTCGGTGTCGATCGCACTCGAGCGCCAGGGCCAGATCGTCGCCGGCGTCGTCTATAATCCGGCGATGGACGAGCTCTACACGGCCGAGCGCGGCGGCGGCGCCTTCATGAACGACCGGCGGTTGCGTGTTGCCGGCCGCTCTAAGCTGACCGACGCGGTGATCGGCTGCGGCGTTCCGCATCTCGGCCGCGGCCAGCACGGCAATTTCCTGATCGAGCTGCGCAACGTCATGGCCGAAGTCTCCGGCGTCCGCCGCCTCGGCTCCGCCGCGCTCGATCTCGCCTATGTCGCGGCCGGGCGCATGGACGGTTTCTGGGAAACCGGCCTGTCGTCCTGGGATATCGCCGCCGGCATTCTTCTGGTGCGCGAAGCCGGCGGCTTCGTCTCCGACATGGATGGCGGACAGGGCATGCTGGACAGCGGCGAGGTGGTCGCCGGCAACGAACTCATCCAGCGCGCGCTGCTGAAAACCGTCAAGAAGCCATTGGCCGCTCGCTGACCAATGCATGTCGTCCAGAAGTGTGCAGCGGTTCTGGGACAACGACATGCATCAAAACAAAGATTTAAAGCGCGTCGCCTCAATCCGGTCCAGCGCGACGCGCTTAAGGCGTTCTTTGCGTCGAAAGGACGCGCTGCTTTAGTCGCAAAACCGCAACCGAAGCTTGAAATACTGGTCCGCGACTGCCCAGATTAGGGTTGCAGGATCATTCATGAACGACGCGCATCCAGATACACAGCTTGAAATCCCCTTTGTCGGGCGCTGGCACTATTCGCGCGCCGAAATGATCGCCGACGGCATCGTCCACGCAGTGGGCATCGTTCTGGCGATCGCCGCCGGCTCGACTTTCCTGGCCCTGGCCGCCTTCCACTCGGGCCCCGGCGAATATGTCGCCGCAGTGTTCTATGTGGTGTCGCTGCTCACCGTGCTCTCGGTTTCGCTGGCCTATAATCTGTGGCCGGTCTCATGGCCGGCGAAATGGATCCTGCGCCGCTTCGATCATGCCGCGATCTATCTCCTGATCGCCGCCACCTACACGCCCTTCCTCGCCCAGCTCGACAACTCGCCGCTGGCGCTGCCCATGATCGTCATCGTGTGGAGCGCGGCGGCGGCCGGCATCGCCATCAAGATGTTCCTGCCCGGCCGGTACGACCGGCTGGCGATCGTCTTCTATCTCGCCATCGGCTGGAGCGGCGTCGTGCTCGCCGGACCGCTGGTCGAGACGCTGCCGACGACCGCGGTCGCGCTGCTTGTCGCCGGCGGCATCGTCTATTCCTGCGGCGTCGTCTTCTTCGCCTGGAAGGGCCTGCGCTTTCACAATGCCGTCTGGCACGGCTTCGTCGTCACCGGCGCCGGTCTCCATCTGGCCGCCATGGTCGACTGCCTCGTCGTCAACCGGTTCTAGCCCTGGAGCAATTTCGGGAAAGTGCGTAGCGGCTAAGTCCGGGGCCTCGGCCGTGGCGTTCCGTTCGGAATTGCGCCAAAACAAGCAAGTGCCGGCGATATTGCCAAGCGCCATTCAATTTGGTCACAATTCCGTTTAGAGTCGCGGCAATTCTGCGGCGGTGGCATCGGAAACGGGGCACGGATGGCTTTTCTCAGATCCTTCGGCAGGCGATCGGACGTCCTGGTCTATGATCCGCACAAGCTGTCGAGCCCGCAGGTCTTCCTGCTCACCATGGTGATCTTCCTGATCATCGTCGCTTTCATCGCCGCCATCCTCACCCGCCAGATCTCGACCGCCTTCTCCAGCAATCCGGGCCTCAACGGACTGATCGTCGGCGTGCTGGCGGTCGGCATCCTGCTTGCCTTCGCCCAGGTCGGGCGGCTGTTTCGCGAGGTGCGCTGGGTCAATTCCTTCCGTGCCGGCTCTGAAACCACCGAGCCGGTGCTTTTGTCGCCGATGAAGGCGATGATCGGCCGCTCGTCGACGATCGCTTTTTCGACCTCCTCGATGCGCACGATGCTGGATTCCATCGCCACCCGCCTCGACGAGAGCCGCGACACCTCGCGCTATCTGGTCGGCCTGCTTGTGTTCCTCGGCCTGCTCGGCACCTTCTGGGGCCTGCTCAACACCATCGCCTCGATCCGCGAGACGATCGAGGCGTTGGACCCAGGCACCGGCGATGCCGCCGCCGTGCTCGATGCGCTCAAGCAAGGCCTGTCGGCGCCGCTCGCCGGCATGGGCACCGCGTTCTCGTCCTCGCTGTTCGGCCTTTCCGGCTCCCTGGTGCTCGGCTTCCTCGACCTGCAGGCCGGCCGCGCCCAGACCCGCTTCTACACCGAGCTCGAGAACTGGCTGTCTTCGGTCACCGATCTGTCGTCGGACATCGTCGTGTCTGAGACGTCTAAAACAGCCGAATCCTCCGAGGACATCCGGCTCTTGTCGGAGCGGTTGCGCAGCCTGCAGGAGAATGGCGGCGGCTCCAATCCGCGCGTCGCCACCGCGATGGCCAATCTTGCCGACGGCATCTCGGGGCTGGTGAAGAACATGCGCTCCGAGCAGCAGATCATGCGCGACTGGGTCGAAGCCCAGTCCGACGAGCAGAAGGCCATGCGCAACACGCTGGAAAAGATCGCCGACGCGCTGAAGAAGCAAGGGGTCCACTGACGTGGCGCTGGCAAGACGGCGCGCCGACCGCCGCATCGACTATTGGCCGGGCTTCGTCGACGCTTTGTCGACGCTGCTGCTGGCGATCATGTTCCTGCTCACCGTCTTCGTGCTGGCGCAGTTCCTGCTCAGCCGCGAGATCTCCGGCAAGGACACGGTTCTCAACCGGCTCAACTCGCAGATCAACGAGCTGACCCAGTTGCTCGCGCTCGAGCGCTCGAATTCGCAGGACAAGGAAGACTCGCTCGCCAATCTGCAGGCCTCGCTGTCGGCGGCGGAAGCGGAAAAGAGCCGGCTCCAGCAATTGCTGGAACAAGGCGCCGGCGCCGGCGATGCCGCCAACCAGCGCGCCACCGCATTGTCCGGCGAGCTCAGCAACCAGCGCCAGATCAGCCAGCAGGCGCTGAGCCAGGTCGAGATCCTCAACCAGCAGATCGCGGCGCTGCGCAAGCAGATCGGCGCGCTGGAAGACGCGCTCAACGTCTCCGAGCAGCGCGACCGCGACTCCAACACCAAGATCGCCGATCTCGGCCGGCGCCTGAACGTCGCGCTGGCGCAGCGCGTGCAGGAACTCAACCGCTATCGTTCCGACTTCTTCGGCCGGCTGCGCGAGATCCTCGCCGACCGCGAGAACATCCGCATCGTCGGCGACCGCTTCGTCTTCCAGTCGGAGGTGCTGTTCCCGACCGGCTCCGACGTGATCAACGACGCCGGCAAGGTCGAGATGAAGAAGCTCGCCGACGCCATCATCGAATTGCAGAAGGAAATCCCGCCCGAGATCAGCTGGGTACTGCGCGTCGACGGCCATACCGACAACAAGCCGCTGTCCGGCACCGGCCGCTATCGCGACAACTGGGAGCTGTCGACCGCGCGCGCCACCTCGGTGGTGAAGTTCCTGATCGAGAACGGCGTGCCGGCCAACCGGTTGGTGGCCGCCGGCTTCGGCGAGTTCCAGCCGCTCGACCCTGCCGACACCGACGAGGCGCGCAGCAAGAACCGCCGCATTGAACTGAAGCTCACCGAACGGTGAGCTATCATCACGCCAAGTCACGGGGAGTTGTTTGTCGGCTGAATACTTAGAGCGCCAAGTCGCCGCGACAAGCGCCGAAAACATTATCTTTTTTTAATTACACATCGCAAATCGACGCACCTAACTTGCCGCGCAGGGCCGGGGTCCGCCGGCGATGCCTCGCATCGCGACGCGACGGAACCGGACGGCCCGAAAGGTCGGAAGACGAAGCGGCGCGGCCGCTCCCTTCCTGGTAGGAGGATGCGCCGCCATGCGCGTTTCAACATCTCTCAAGACAGCAACCCTCGCTGCGGTTCTGATCGCGGCTCCGCTCGCCGGCGCCTATGCGGCCGGGCATCACAGGGGCGGCGCCCTGGACACACCCGATCCGACCGCTATGACCGGACCACGCGTGACGAGCCTGATCGAGCAGATCCAGGGCGTGAACCAGGGCATCACCGACGCCCGCGAAGCGAACAGCATCTCGGCCTCGGAAGCGCAGCACCTGCATACGCGTGCGGCGCATATCAGTCAGGCCGCGCAACATGTCGCGGCTTCGGATCACGGCAGGATACCGTCCGCGCAATATCATGACCTGCTGCGCAGGCTCGACAATGTCGACCAGAGACTGATGAACGACACCGGCAGCAGCTTCATGATGGGCGACGGTTCCGACGGCGGGAATTACCCGAACGGCTAGAGCATTTGCTCCGATCGCAGAGGAAGGGACGACCTGGCGCCCGCGGGACCTGGCCCCGAGGGCGCCCTTTTTCGATCGCGCCGTGCTTCGATTACAGGCCGAGCCAAAGCGCGACGATGGCGAGCACCGCCGGCGCCGTCTGGATGAACAGGATCTTGCGGCTGACGGTCGCCGCGCCGTAGAGGCCGGCAATGGCGACGCAGAGCAGGAAGAACATCTTGATCTGGAACCCGCCGGCGCCGAGATAGAGGCCCCAGATCAGGCCCGCGGCGAGAAAGCCGTTATAGAGACCTTGGTTGGCGGCAAGCACCTTCGAGGCGCTGGCGAATTCCGGCGCCAGTCCGAACGCCTTGCGGCCGCGCGGCGTGTCCCACAACACCATCTCAAGATAGACGATATAGCAGTGGATCAGCGCCACCAGCCCGACCAGGATATTGCCGACCATTGTCCCCTCCGTCCTTCGGACAAGCATTGACCACACGCCGACGCCGCCGCGCAAGATAGGCTGACCCTCGACTCGCCAGCCAGGGTTGCCAAGCTTCGCGCGTTGGTATCTTTTCGCGCCAGCCCCTTGCAGCCGGAACCCGCCATGTCCTTCCACAAACTCGACCAACTCGGCCACAAGCTCGAAGCGCTGGAGCATGCCTTGGCCATCCTCGGCGCCGACGAAGCGACGCATATGGCGGTCGGCGGCGGCGAGAAGCGCGCCGAGGCGATGTCCTCGCTTGCCGGCATGCTGCACCGCCAGGCCACAGCGCCCGAGATCGGCGACTGGATTTCGGCGGCCGAAGCCGAGCCGCTCGGCGAAGAGCAGCAGGCGGCGGTGCGGGAACTGCGCCGCCAATACACCAACCTCACCTGCCTGCCGGTCGAGTTCGTCGAGCGCCAGACGGTGGCGCGCATGCGCTCCGAGCAGCTCTGGCGCGACCTGCGCGCCAAGAACGACTGGGCCGGCTTCCTGCCGGCGCTGGAAGGCGTCGTGACCCTGGTGCGCGAGGAAGCGGCGCTGCGCGCCGACGCCCTCGGCCTAGCTCCCTATGACGCGCTGATGGAACAGTACGATCCCGGCAACCGCGCCGCCGACATCACACCGGTGTTTGCCGAGCTGAAGACCTTCCTGCGCGACTTCCTGCCGCACGCGCTGGCCGTGCAGGATGCGCGGCTGGCAAAGCATCCGCGAAAGCCGCTCTCCGGCAGCTATGCCGTCGAGCGCCAGCGCGAGCTCGGCCTTGCCATGATGGCTGCCGTCGGCTTCGACCTCACCCACGGCTCGCTGTCGGTATCGCATCATCCCTTCTGCGGCGGCGTGCCGACCGACGTGCGCATCACCACCCGCTATAAGACCTTCGACTTCCTGTCGGCGCTGATGGGCGTGCTGCACGAGACCGGCCACGCCCTCTACGAGCAGAACCTGCCGAAAGCCTGGTCGCACTGGCCGCTCGGCAAAGCACGCGGCATGGCCGTGCATGAGAGCCAGAGCCTGTTTGTCGAAAAGCAGATCGGCCGTAACCCGGCCTTCTGGCGCTGGGCGCTGCCGGTGGTCGAGAAACATCTCGGCGAAGCCTGGTCGATCGACGACATCCTGCCGCATGTCCACCATGTCGAGCGCGGCCTGATCCGCGTCGACGCCGACGAAGTCACCTATCCGCTGCATGTCATCCTGCGCTACGAGCTCGAGCAGGAGCTCGTGTCCGGCCGGCTGGAGGTCGCCGACCTGCCCGAGGCCTGGGACGCGAAGATGCGCGATTATCTCGGGCTTTCGACCATCGACAATCCGGCCGACGGCCCGATGCAGGACGTGCACTGGCCGGGCGCCGCCTTCGGCTATTTCCCCTCCTATACGCTGGGCGCCATGATGGCCGCGCAGCAATGGGCGGCTCTGACCAGGGAGCATCCGTCCGCCGACCAGGACCTCGCCAAGGGCGATTTCAACGCCATCAATGAGTGGCGTCGCGCAAAGATCTGGTCGCAAGGCTCGCGCTGGTCAACGCCGGACCTGCTCGAGCGCGCCACCGGCGAGAAGCTCAACGCCGCTTACTTCACCGAGCACTTGAGCAGGCGCTACGGCAACTGACCCGCGGGTCGAAACCAGCTGGGTGCGGCGTGCCTACTCCGCCGCGCCCTTGAAGGCGCTGGCTCCGGTCTCGAACTGCAGCTTGGCGAGCCGCGTGTAGATGCCGCCCTTGGCGACCAGGCTCTGATGCGTGCCTTCCTCGACGATGCGCCCGCCGTCCATGACCAGGATGCGGTCGGCCTTGAGCACAGTCGCCAGCCGGTGCGCGATGACGATGGTGGTGCGGCCGCGCATCAGCCGCTCCAGCGCCTTTTGCACCAGCGTCTCGCTGTCGGCGTCGAGCGCCGAGGTCGCTTCGTCGAGCAGCAGGATCGGCGCGTCGCGCAGGATGGCCCGCGCAATCGCGATGCGCTGGCGCTGTCCGCCGGACAGCGTCACGCCACGCTCGCCGACCTGGCTGTCATAGCCCTTGTCGAGTTTTAGAATGAATTCATCGGCAAGCGCATCCTTCGCCGCCGCTTCGATCTCGGCCTCGCTGGCGCCCGGCCGGCCAAAGCTGATGTTGTCGGCAGCGCTCGCCGCAAAGATGGTGACGTCCTGCGGCACGATGGCTATGCGCTCGCGGATGGCGGCGGGGTCGGCCTCGCGCACATCGACGCCGTCGATGACGATGCGCCCGCCCTCGGGATCGTAGAAGCGCAGGATCAGTGAGAAGACGGTGCTTTTTCCTGCGCCCGAAGGCCCGACAATCGCCACTGTCTCGCCAGGCTTCACCTGGAAGCTCAGGCCGTGCACGGCGGCACGGTCCGGGCGTGCCGGATAGGAGAAGGAGACGTCGTCGAAACTGATGGCGCCTTTCGCCTTGGCCGGCAATGGCAAAGGATCGGCGGGTGGCAGGATCGCCGGCGTCTCTGCCAGGATCTCCGTCAGCCGCTCGGCGGCGCCCGCCGCCTGCGACAGCTCGCTCCAGACCTCCGACAGCGCGCCGAGCGCGCCGGCGGCAAACACCGAATAGAGCAGGAACTGGCCGAGCGTGCCCGGCGACAGCGTGCCGGCAAGCACGTCGCGCGAACCGAACCACAGCACCGCGACCACCGAGGAGAAGATCATGAAGATGGCGAAGAAGGTCAGGAACGAGCGTGCGAACACCGAGGCCCGTGCCGCCTCGAATGCGGCGTCGACAGCGTCTGCAAAGCGGCCGGTGACGAGCTTTTCGTTGGTGAAGGCCTGCAGCGTGCGCACCGCGCCGATCTGCTCGCTGGCATAGGCGGTGGCCTCGGCGAGCGTGTCCTGCGCTTGCCGGGACTTGCGCCGCACCGAGCGGCCGAAGGCGACCAGCGGCAGCACGATCACCGGAATGGCTGCAATGACCAGGCCGGAAAGTTTCGGACTGGTGACGACCATCATCGCCACCGCGCCGAGGCCGAGGATGAGATTGCGCAACGCGACCGAGGCGGTTGCGCCGACCGCCGACTTCACCTGCGTGGTGTCGGCGGCAAGCCGCGACACGATCTCGCCGGAATGCGCGCGATCGAAAAACGCCGGCGACAGCGTCGTGACATGCGAAAAGACGTCGCGGCGTATGTCGGCCACGACCCGCTCGCCGAGCGTGATGACGAAATAGTAGCGGCTGGCCGAAGCGGCCGCCAGCAAGGCCGCCATCAGAACCAGCGCCGCGAAATATTCCGCAATGAAGGTGGAGCTAGCGGCCTGGAAACCATGGTCGATCATGCGCCGCACGGCCATCGGCAAGGCAAGCGTCGTCACCGCCGCCACGATCAGCGAGATGACGGCGCCTATTACCAGCTTCCGGTAGCGGGTAACGTACGGAAAGAGGCTGCGGAGCGGCCGGACCGAGCGTCTGCGCTCGCTTGCGCTGCCACCGATTTCCGCCATGAGCGTTTCCTCTGGCCGCTTGGCGGGACCGCGCTTCAATATGCGCCTGCCGCGGCCTTGTGATTCAATTCCGGCTGATGTATAGGCTCGCCGACCGTTTTAGAAGCCGTGGCTTTTCATTAGCTGCGGCTTCGAGTTTTAAAAAGGGGCGCATCGACGCAGGCCTTCAGGCCCGTTGCCAGCGCCGGCAGCCAGGAAACACGACAATGAAGGCCGATATCCATCCCGACTACCACACCATCAAGGTCGTCATGACCGATGGCACCGAATACCAGACCCGTTCGACCTGGGGCAAGGAAGGCGACACGATGAACCTCGACATCGACCCGACCACGCACCCGGCCTGGACCGGCGGCCAGCAGACCCTGCTCGACCGCGGCGGCCGCCTCTCGAAATTCAAGAAGCGCTTCGAAGGTTTCGGCCTCTAAGCCTTCATCCGCTTTGTCGCAGATCAAAACCCGCCTTCGTGGCGGGTTTTTTGTTGCCAGTTCCGGCAAGAAACAACCTACTCGCCCACCAGCTCCCTCAGCGCCATGCGCTTGTAAGCCGCGATCAGCCTGTCGCCCTCGTCCCGCTCGACCGAGATCGCCAGCCGCACTGCGGCCTCACCCATCTGCCAGACGAGAAACGCGGCCGTCTCCAATTCGATCGGATCGGCATCGGGGCGAATCCGCTTCAGCACCGCGAGCAGGAAATCGGCATTGGCGCGGCTGTCGGCGAGCTCCAATTCGCGCAGCGCCTTGTCGGCTTGCGTGCCCGACCAGATGTCGCGCATCACCGGCTCGGCCAGGAACAGCTGGTAGTAGATATCGACCAGCTCCGAAAACGACCTGCGCAGGCCTTCAGCATCGCTGACATCCTCAAGCGCCGCGGAAATGCAGGCCTGGCTTTCGGCCGTGTAGCGCTCGGCCAGCGCCCAGACGATCGCCCGCTTGTCCGGGAAGAACTGGTAGAGCGAGCCGATCGACACGCCGGCCCGTTCCGCCACCTCGCCCATGCGCATAGCATCGCTACCCTGCTCGGCAATCAAGGCCGAGGCGGCGGCAAGCATGCGCTCGACCCGCTCGCGGCTGCGCTGCTGGCTCGGCGACCGGCGCGGCGAAGCGATTGCCGCCTGATCCGGCTTGGCGGTGACTTTTCCGTCCATGGCTCTCTCCAGGCGATTCTCCGAAACCGACTTGACTCACAAAATACGAGGGTTTATCACATTTTGCAAATATGAGGATTACTCGCATTTTGAATCGAGCAAAACCCGGCATTGGAGCAACTGAGATGATGAAACTTCTTCCCACCCTCACCTTTGTCGCCGCGATCGGCTCCGGCGTCGTCGGCGGCGTCTTCTTCGCCTTCTCGAATTTCGTCATGGCAGCACTTGCCCGGCTGCCCGTCCCAAGCGGCATCGCCGCGATGAATTCGATCAACGTGACGGTGATCACGCCGACCTTCATGACGGCGCTGTTCGGCACCGGCCTCATCTGCCTCGTGTTGATTGCCGGCGTTTTCTTCGGCTGGAGCCAGTCCGGCTCCTACTGGCTGCTTGCCGGTGCCGTGATCTATTTCGTCGGCAATCCGATCGTGACCATGGTCTTCAACGTGCCACTCAATGACGCTTTAGCCGCCGTCGATCCTGCCAGCGCCAACGGCGCCGCCGTGTGGGCGAACCATCTGAGCGAGTGGGTAATGTGGAATCACGTCCGCACGGTCACCGCGATCATGGCGATGGCTTGCTTCATCATGGCATTGATCTGAAGACGGCGGCCCGCGAATGCAAAACCCCCGAAGATTGCGTCCAACTCTCGGGGGTCAGTTCAATCAGGCGGGGTCTTACGATCCTTGCGATCGGCGTGGCCGAGATCCCGCTCCGGATCGATGACATCGCGAACCAGCTGCTTGAGCCTTGCCGCGTCCGGAAAACCGCCGTCGCGCTTGCGCTCCCAGATGAGCTGATCGTTGCAGGAAATAGTGAAGATTCCGCCGGTGCCCGGCACCAGCGTCACTTCGCCGAGATCGGTGCCGAAGGTCGAGAGCAGCTCCTGCGCCATCCAGCCGGCTCTGAGCAGCCACTGGCACTGCGTGCAGTAGGTGATGCGGATGACGGGCAGCGGCTTCTCGCTCATGTCGTGTCGTGTGGCCGGTCAGGCCGCGCTGAGCTTGGCCATCGTCTCATCGTCGACCTCGAAATTGGCGTAGACGCTCTGCACGTCGTCATCGTCCTCGAGGGTGGCGACCAGCTTCATCAGCGACTGCGCCCGCTCTTCGTCGACCGGGACGTTGTTTTGCGGCTGCCAGATTGGCTTGACCGATTCCGCCTCGCCGAGCGCCGCCTCGAGCGACTTCGAAACGTCGCCGAGATTCTCGAAGGCGCAATAGACGGTGTGGCCTTCCTCGTCCGAGTCCACGTCGTCGGCACCGGCCTCGATCGCGGCTTCCATCACCTTGTCGGCGCTGCCGGCCGAGGCCGGATAATAGATCTCGCCGACACGGTTCCACATGAACGACACCGAGCCGGTTTCGCCGAGCGCTCCGCCGGCTTTGGTGAAGGCGGCGCGCACATTGGAGGCCGAGCGGTTGCGGTTGTCTGTCAGCACTTCCACGATCAGCGCCACGCCGCCGGGGCCGTAGCCTTCGTAGCGCACCGCCTCGTAGTTCTCGCCGTCGCCCGTGGACGCCTTGTTGATGGCGCGCTGGATGTTATCCTTCGGCATCGACACCGCCTTGGCGTTCTGCACGGCGAGGCGAAGCCTGGGGTTCATCGATACATCGGGCGTCCCGGTCTTGGCGGCGACGGTGATTTCGCGCGCCAGCTTGGAAAACATTTTCGACCGCACCGCGTCCTGGCGACCCTTGCGGTGCATGATGTTCTTGAACTGCGAATGGCCAGCCATGGCACCCCTGTCGTGTTCGGCTAGAGCACCGCGGCGCGAAGCGAGACCGCTCGCCATCCGCAAAATGCTCGAATTCAAATTTTCAGAACGCCCCGGGCATGCCTGCGAAGGCGCGCGGCGCTCTTTGTCGGAATGGCCGGCTTATAGATAAATCGGCTCAATTCGTCCAGACGCACCGTGATGCCAACGCCTAAGAGGGCCGTTCACCCCTCCAGATCGGATTTCAGCCGATCGAGAATGCTGATGGCGTGGCCGGCATACTGGCTGATCCAGCGGTCGTGGATCTGCTTGATCGGCAGTGCATTGAGGTGGTTCCAGCGCTCGCGTCCCTCGCGCCTCGCCACCACCAGATCGGCCTCCTCCAAGACTTTCAGGTGCATCATCACCGTGCAGCGGTCCATATCCGGGAACGCCTCGCACAGCGCGCCGGTGGTCTGCGGCTGATCCTTCAGGCGATCCAGCAATTCACGCCGGCGCGGATGCGCCAAGGCCTTGAAAACATGGTCGCCGCAGGTTTGACTTGACATGTTATATTTCTATAACATATCGTTTCAGGCGGCAAGGAAGGAGCTGTGGATATGTCCCTTGGTTTCAGGATTTCCGGGCGCATCGGCAAACCGGTCGCCGAAGTCTTCGACGCGGTCGTCAATCCGAAAAAGCTCAGCGGCTATTTCACCACCATCGGCGGCGCCTCGGCGCCGCTTGTCGCCGGCACCACCGTCACCTGGTGGAAGGCAGCGCCGGTGGAGGTCGACGAGGTAACGAAGGACAAGCGCATCGTGCTGCGCTGGGACGCGACAGACGCCGACGGCAAGCCCGCCTACAAGACCCGCATCGAGATGAATTTCGAGCCACTGGAGGACGGCGGCACTTTCGTCACCATCGCCGAGTCCGGCTGGCATGAAGGCGAGGCCGGCCTGAAGAAATCCTACCTCAATTGCGAGGGCTGGTCGCAGATGCTGGCCTGCATGAAGGCCTATCTCGAATATGGCATCAATCTGCGCGACGGCTACTACCGCAGCGAGATGAAGGGCGAGCCGGCCAACGAGACCAACATCTAAGCCCGAGGTCCCGATATCCGGCAGGAGGAGGTCGCCCGATGACGAAAGCAACGCCATTCCTGATGTTCGAGGGAAAGGCCGAGGAGGCCATGGCCCTCTATTGCGAGACCATTCCGGAGAGCCGTGTGCTCGACATCACGCGCTACGGCTCGGGCGAGGACGGGGCGGAAGGAACGCTCAAGCTGGCGCGCGCGTTGATCGGCGGCGTCGAGGTCAGGATCTACAACAGCCCCGTCCACCACGCCTTCACCTTCACGCCGTCCTTTTCCTTCTTTGTCGACTGCTCGTCCGAAGAGGAGCTCGAGCGCATCGTCGGCGTTCTCTCCAAGGATGGCGGCTTCCTAATGCCGACCGGCAATTACGGCTTCAGCCAGCGTTTCGCCTGGCTCAACGACCGCTTCGGCGTCTCTTGGCAGATCAACCTGCCGTAACGACATCCAACGCAATCAAGAGGATCGGCAATGGACACCGAGATTACCGGCTGCATCAACATCGCCATGAAGGTGCCCTCGCACCAATACGAGGCAACGATCGCCTTCTATCGCGATGTTGTAGGACTGAAGCCGTTTACGGCCAAGGCGCCGGCGATCGGTTTCGAACTTGGTCCCAATCGCCTCTGGATCGACGAGGCGCCGATGATGAGCCAGGCTGAAATCTGGCTGGAGCTTTTCACACCGGACTTCAAGAGCGCGGCCTCGCATCTTGCCAAGGTCGGGGTCGTGCGCTGCGACGCAATAGAGCCTTTGGGTGAAGGCTTTCGTGGCGGCCGGATCACCAACCCGGCCAACATCATTCACCCGGTGCGTGAGCCGGACGCCTGGTGAATCCTGCCGGAAAGGAGAACCGTATGGAGCTCAGAGAACCTCCCATCGCCGAAACCGCCATGCTGATCCGTCGGCCGGTCGCTGAGGTGTTCGAAGCGATCGTCGATCCGGCGCTCACCACGAAATTCTGGTTTACCCATTCCAGCGGTCGCCTGGATGAGGACAAGCCGGTCGAATGGGAATGGCGCATGTATGGCGTCTCGACCAAGGTCGAGGTGAGCGAGATCGTCCCCAACGAGAAGATCATCATGCGGTGGAGCGATCCGCCGACCACCGTCGTCTGGACATTCACCGAAATGCCGGATGAAGCGACCTTCCTCGAAGTCCGCAATTTCGGCTTCGCCGGTTCCGCCGATGAGCAGGTGAAGCAGGCTGTCGAATCCACCGGCGGCTTCGCGCTGGTGCTTGCCGGCGCCAAGGCATGGCTGGAACAGGGCCTGGCGCTCGGCCTGATCGGCGACCGTCACCCGAAGGGTGTAGAATGAATTCGTCATGCTAGGGCGGAGCAAGGAGCGAAGCGACGCGCGCAGACCCTAGCATCCATGCCGTGACGCCGACGTTCCGCCGCGTCTCAGGATGATGAATACCCCAGGCGTTCGACAGCTGACACTCAGCCGTTACTCAATTCTGCTCCGCTGCATTCTTCGGCGTGGGTAACGGAATGGATTCTAGGGTCTGCGCTCCGCGTCGCGTCGCTCCGCCCTAGAATGACGAAGTTGTGCCAGCCTCAATGCCCCTCGCCCGGCCCCTGCCTCTTACGCCGCCGTGCCAGCATATTCAGGCCCTCGACCAGCGCGGAAAAACCCATGGCGGCGTAGATGTAGCCCTTGGGCACATGGTAGCCCATGCCGTCGGCGATCAGCGTCATGCCGATCATCAACAGGAAGCCCAGCGCCAGCATGACGATAGAGGGGTTCTTGGCGATGAAATTGGCAAGCGGCGTCGCCGCCAGCATCATCGCGCTCACCGCCACGATCACCGCGATATACATGATGGCGATTTCGTCGGTCATGCCGACGGCAGTGATGATGGAATCGATCGAGAAGACGAGGTCGAGCAGGAGGATCTGGAAGATCGCGCCGGCAAGGCTCATCTGCAGCGTACCGCCGACCATCGTGTCCTGATGATCCTGCGGGTCGACCGTGTGATGGATTTCCTTGGTCGCCTTCCAGACCAGGAACAGGCCGCCGGCGATCAGGATCAGGTCGCGCCATGAAAAGCCGTGGCCGAGGGCGGTGAACACCGGCGTCGTCAATTGCACGATGATCGAGATCGTGGCGAGCAGGATCAGGCGCATGATCAGCGCCGCCGAAATGCCCAGCCGGCGGGCGCGGGCGCGCTGCGCCTCCGGCAGCTTGTTGGTCAGGATAGAGATGAAGATCAGATTGTCGATGCCGAGCACGATCTCGAGCACCACCAGCGTCAAAAGCGCGACCCACGCGGTCGGATCGGAAACAAAATCAAAGTGCGGCGCCAGAAATTCGACAAGCTGCATGAAGGTCGTCCCCTCTACGATCTAGAGCAGTTTTCGCAGGTTTCGTCGCCAGTTAGGTATTGATCTCGCTTATATCAATGTCACGACCAGAAGGACGGCGCCGTTTCTTCCAGCCGCGGTCCGCGACGAAACGGCGCGATTCTCTCGGCAAGCCCGGTGCGATCGGAAATATCGACGCCGACGCCGCAGAGCGTCGCGGGTCCTGACGACGCCTCGAAACGGCCCTTCGGTACCTTGGAAAGGAACCGGTTCAGCGGTTCTTCCTTGTCCATGCCGAGCGAGGAATCATAGTCGCCGCACATGCCGGCGTCCGAAATATAGGCGGTGCCGCCATTGAGGATCTGATGGTCGGCGGTCGGCTGGTGCGTATGCGTGCCGACCACCAGGCTGGCGCGTCCGTCGACAAAATGCGCGAAGCACATCTTCTCCGAGGTCGCCTCGGCGTGGAAATCGATGATGGCCGCATCGGCCTGCTCGCCGAGCGGGCAGGCGGCAAGCTCACGCTCGCCGGCCTGGAAAGGGTCGTCGAGCTCGGGATGCATGAAGACGCGCCCCATGATGTTGGCGACCAGCACACGCGCGCCATTGCGGGCAATGTAGACGCCCGAGCCGCGGCCGGGCGTGCCCCTGGGAAAATTGGAGGGACGCAGGAAACGCTCCTCGCGCGGCGCGAAGATCAGCGCATCGCGCTGGTCCCAGACGTGGTTGCCGGTTGTGACGACATCCGCGCCCGCCGCGAGCGTCTCGCGAAAGATCTCCTCGGTGATGCCGAAGCCGCCGGCCGCGTTCTCGCCATTGACGATGACGAAGTCGAGCTTGAAATCGGAAATCAGCCCCGGCAGCTGTTCCCAGACTGCCGTGCGCCCCGTCTTGCCAACCATGTCGCCGAGGAAGAGAAGTCTCATGCGGCGCTACGCGTACCGAGCGCCCGCGACACCGTTTCCGGCTCCTTGGCGATGACCTGCAAATAGGCCTGTGCCGCCTGGTCCGGCTCTGTTCTGCCCTGCTCCCAGTCTCTCAGCGTGCCGAGCGGAATGCGATAGCGAACCGAAAACTCCTCTTGGGTGAGATGCAAGGCCCGACGGATGACTTTGACACGCGCGACACGCGCCATGCCCGGCCGATCCGTGCCAATCGGCGGATTGTCCTTGTCCGCCAGGGCGCCGGCCTCCGCCTCCGCGTCGCTCATGCTACGCAGACGCTCCCAATCGGATTCAGTCCCTGCGTGCTTGGTCATATGCTTTCTGCTCATGGCGCGTCGCCTTTCTGGCGGAGATCAGTCTTATTAGGTCGCCGCGTTCGGTGTAAACCACCGTCAGCACCAATCCATTGACGATTCCGATGCCAATGAAGCGCTCCTCTTCGTAATCCATGGAGCGATCCGAATAATGCAGAGCATGGATGTCGTCGAACAAGCGTTTGGCATCCGCAAATGCCACACCGTGCTTGGCAAGATTGCTCGTCGCCTTCTGGTCGTCCCATTCGAATTCAAGCATGCCAGCCTACTGGAATTCAGTAGTATTTGCCAGGTGGGCGCCCGCGTCAAGTCGCGAACCGGCGCAATCCGCTTTCGGTCAGTATTTCCGGAATGATGACGTCATGGTTCTCATCCGGCACCCGCTCGACTTCCTGGCAGTCGAAGGCGATGCCAATCAGCCTCGGCGTGATGCCCTTATCGGCAAGCCTGGCAATGGCGCGGTCGTAATAGCCGGCGCCGTAGCCGATACGGTGGCCGCGGCCATCGAAGGCGGCGAGCGGCACCAGCATCAGCGTCGGGTCGAGCACTTCCGCCTCTTCATGCGGCCCGACCGTGCCGAATCCCATCTCGACCATCGGCGCGCCGCGCACCAGCTCGCGAAAGACGATCGTGGTCTTGTCGAGGATCGCCGGCAGGCAGAGCCTGGCGCCCTTTTCGCGCAGCGCGAACATCAGCGGCCGCACATCGACCTCCGAGCGCATCGGCCAGAAGCCCGAGACCACCCGGCCAGGCTCGAAGTCGACTTCTTCCTTCGCGGTCTCGGCCATTTCGAGCGCTATCTCGACGCGCCAGAACTCGTCGAGCGCGTCCCGGCGCGCCAACGCCTCCTTGCGAAGCTGTTTTTTCAGGTCTTTGGAAGGTGACATGCGCCGACGCTAGAAAAGGCCAGATTTGGATGGAGATTTAGGAGCGGCGCTTTCTAGCGCAATTCCAGAAAAAGTGCGCCGTGGTTTTCCTGGAATGCGTCAAAACAGAGAGAAGACGATTGTCTCCCGAAAACGGGAGAGCGACGATCCACACAACCGGTGGAGAGGTCGATCCCGGGTGCCTACAAAGTAGGTGGGCGCCGTGTGAGAAAACCCACGGGTCTTCCCAGGGACAGCTCCCTAAGGATCGATAAGGCCCCGGGGATAAGTTTCTCCTGCCGGGAAGCGCAGACCGCCGCCAACAAATATAGGCCGATGATTAGCCGTGCGCCAGAGAAACGGGTCACCATTTGCGCATAATTCGTCTTGCGGACCGTCTCGATGGGAAGCTGTCCGGCAACCGCCCTTGCGCGGCCCGTCCAGCCTCCTTACGGTCCGCCGCACGGACAGGAGAAAAGATGCGTTTCGAAGGCACTGCGGCTTATGTCGCCGACAAGGATCTGATGGTTGCAGTCAACGCCGCGATCGCGCTGGAGCGGCCCTTGCTGGTCAAGGGCGAGCCCGGCACCGGCAAGACCGAGCTTGCCCGCCAGGTTGCGTCGGCACTTGGGCTGGAGTTCATCGAATGGAACGTCAAATCGACCACCAAGGCGCAGCAGGGCCTCTACGAATATGACGCCGTCTCGCGGCTGCGCGACAGCCAGCTCGGCGACGAACGCTTCAACGACATCGCCAACTACATCAAGCGCGGCAAGCTGTGGGATGCGTTCGCTGCGCAAAAGAAGGTCGTGCTTTTGATCGACGAGATCGACAAGGCCGACATCGAATTCCCCAACGACCTCCTGCAGGAGCTCGACCGGATGGAGTTCTTCGTCTACGAGACCGGCGAGACGATCCGCGCCGAGTTCCGGCCTATCGTTATCATCACCTCGAACAACGAGAAGGAACTGCCGGATGCCTTCCTGCGCCGCTGCTTCTTCCACTATATCCGCTTCCCCGACGTCGACACGCTGCACCGGATCGTCGAGGTGCACTACCCCGGCATCAAGCAGAATTTGGTGCAGGCGGCACTGAGCCAGTTCTACGAGATCCGCGATGTGCCGGGCCTGAAGAAGAAACCGTCGACCTCCGAGGCGCTGGACTGGATTCGCCTGCTGGTCGCCGACGACATCGCGCCCGAGGACCTGCGCGCCGATCCCAAGAACATGCTGCCGAAGCTGCATGGCGCGCTGTTGAAGAACGAGCAGGACGTGCACCTGTTCGAGCGTCTGGCCTTCATGGCCAGACGGCAGCAGCAATAGCGCTTTCCCCGGCTGTGGACCGTTGCCGGCAATCGGTCGCTGCCGCAGCTTCGGACCGAAAGCCCTGGAGGAGAAAAGATGTCCGAGATCGCCATTCGCCCGTTCACGCAGTCCGACCACGCCGACTGGCGGCGCCTGTGGACCGCCTACCTCACCTTCTACGAGACCAAGCTGCCGGACGAGGTCTACGACGTCACCTGGAAGCGTTTGTTCACGGCAGGCGAATTCGAGCCGAAAGGTTTCATCGCCACGCTCGACGGCAAAGCGGTTGGGCTGACCCACTACCTCTATCATCGCTCTTGCTGGTCACTGGTCAACAACTGCTACCTGCAGGATCTGTTCGCCGATCCGGAGGTGCGCGGCAAAGGCGTGGGCGCGGCGCTGATCAAAGCGGTGCAGGACGAGGCCGGCAAGATCGGCGTCAAGAACGTCTACTGGATGACGCACGAGACCAATGCCACGGCGCGCCGGCTCTACGACGGCGTGGCGCGGCGGACCGGATTCATCGAGTACGATTTGCTATAAGGGACTGATGTTCATCCCCTTCTTCCTCGAACTGAAAGCCGCGCGGGTTCCTGTTTCGCTCAGGGAATATCTGTCGCTGCTGGAAGGGCTGGGGGCCGGGCTCGTCGACTATGACGTCGAGGCTTTCTATTACCTGGCGCGCACGGCCCTGGTGAAGGACGAGCGTCATATCGACCGTTTCGACCAGGTGTTTGCGCATGTCTTCAAGGGCGTCGAAGCGCTTGGCGGGCCCGACGCCGTCAATGTCGCCAACATCCCGGAAGAATGGCTACGCCGGCTGGCCGAAAAGCACCTGAGCGAGGAGGAAAAGAAGCTGGTCGAAGCGCTTGGCGGTTTCGAGAAGCTGATGGAGACCTTGAAGCAGCGCCTCGAGGAGCAAAAGGGGCGCCACCAGGGCGGCTCGAAATGGATCGGCACCGGCGGCACCTCGCCCTTCGGCGCCTATGGCTACAACCCTGAAGGCGTACGCATCGGCCAGCATGAAAGCCGCCATCGCCGCGCGGTGAAGGTCTGGGACAAGCGCGAATTCAAGAACTTCGACGACACCGTCGAGCTCGGCACCCGCAACATCAAGGTGGCGCTGAAGCGGCTGCGCCGCTGGGTGCGCGAGGGCGCCGAGGAGGAGTTCGACCTGCCAGGCACCATCCACGCCACCGCCGAGCACGGCTATCTCGACGTCAAAACGCGGCCCGAGCGGCGCAATGCCGTGAAGCTCCTGATGTTCTTCGACGTCGGCGGCTCGATGGACGATCATATACGCGGCGTCGAGGAACTGTTCTCGGCCGCGCGCGCCGAGTTCCGCCAGCTCGAATATTTCTACTTCCACAATTGCCTTTACGAGCGCGTCTGGAAGGACAACCGCCGGCGGCTGGCCGAGACGATCCCGACCTTCGATCTCATCCACAAATACGGGCCGGACTACAAGGTGATCGTCGTCGGCGATGCCTCGATGAGCCCTTACGAGATCGCCCATCCGGGCGGCTCGGTCGAGCACTGGAATCCGGAGGCCGGGAGTGTGTGGCTGGCCCGCCTGTTGCAGCAATGGCCGAACGCGATATGGCTCAATCCCGAAGCCGAGAAGAACTGGCGCTACACGCACTCAATCCAGTTGATCGGCGACATCTTCGGCGGCCGCATGTTCCCGCTGACATTGGCCGGGCTTGAAGCTGCGACCAGGCAGTTGTCGCGCAGGCACTAGTTCCCCGACACAGCGATTTTGAGAGGTTGCCGTTGTCTTGGTGCAAGATTTCCGTTCATTTGGGTGAAATCAGCGCAAACGCCGGGGATTGGTTGAAGCCGCCCCAACGTCGTCATTCTATGGCGGAGCAAGGAGCGAAGCGACGCGGTGCAGACCATAGAATGCCGTGACTTGGCAGCGCCGCCACGGTGCAGAATTCTGCTCCGTTGCACGCCTTGGCAAAGGTAACGGCATGGATTCCAGACGTTATGACCGTGGTCTGGGCGGCGGCCCGTCCTTAGTCTTTGCAGCTGTAAAGCAAACGGGGGTTGCTTCGGGGAGTGCCCGAGCCGAGCCCCAAGCGAAGAAAGGACGGGCCATGACGAAAGATAATGTTTTTTACGTCGGTGTCGATGTGTCGAAAGCCAAGCACGCGATTGCGATTGCCGAGGGTGGCCGAGAGGGGGAGGTCCGCTTCTTCGGCGAGATCGAGGCGACGCCGGCGGCGGTGGAGCGGTTCGTGCGCAAGCTGGAGCAAAAGCATTCTCGCCTGCATTTCTGCTATGAAGCCGGCCCGACCGGTTACGGGCTCTACCGCCAGATCGTCGCGCTCGGCCACCGCTGCGATGTCGTTGCGCCGTCGCTGATCCCCAAGCGCCAGGGCGAACGCGTCAAGACGAACCGGCGCGATGCGGTCAGCCTGGCGCGGCTTTTGCGGGCCGGCGAGTTAAAGGGGATCTGGGTTCCCGACGCGGTGCATGAGGCGGTGCGCGATCTGGTGCGGGTGCGGTCCACGGCGAGCGAGATCTGCGCAAGAAGCGCCAACAACTGCTGTCCTTCCTGCTGCGCCATGGCCGGGTCTTTAGCGGCCACAAGAATTGGAGCTTGGCACATGCCCGCTGGCTGGCGGCGCAGAAATTCGATCATCCGGCCCAGCAGATCGTCTTCCAGGACCAGATCGACGTGATCACCGATGCGCAGGCTCGGCTGGAGCGGCTCGATGCCAAGCTGGCCGAGCTGGTGCCGAGCTGGTCGATGGCGCCGGTGGTGGCGGGCTATCAGGCGCTGCGTGGTGTGTCCTTCATCGTCGCCGTCACTTTCGTCAGCGAAGTCGGTGATGTCCGCCGCTTTGACAATCCGCGCCAGCTGATGGCCTTTCTGGGCCTGGTGCCCTCGGAGCGCTCAACCGGCGACACGGTCAAGCGCGGCGGTCTGACGCTGGCCGGCAACCGCCGCGCCCGCCGCGTCCTGGTCGAGGGCGCCTGGAGCTATCGCTATCCGGCTCGGGTGACGGAACCCATTCGCGCCCGCCTCGAAGGCCTGCCGAAGGCCGTGCGCGAGATCGCCTGGAAGGCACAGACCCGGCTTTGCGGCCGCTACCGGCGCCTGACGGGGGCGGGCAAGAAGACCCCCATCGTCGTTGCGGCGATCGCCCGCGAGATGGCGGCGTTCCTGTGGGCCATCGGCCACCAGGTCGAACCGGTGCGTTGAGATGCAGTGCGCTCCTGCATTGAAGATCAGGATCCCGGCAAGCGTCCCCTTGGCGCGGGCGCCGCCGGATTGAGGGCTCTGCCCGCGCCGGATCTCCGGCAGAAAAACCGGGCAGCACGGCGACGGGATGTGGCCACGGTGGGAATTCCCGTAGACCCTATGTGGCTGGACCCACGGTCCAACGCCCGAATCCAGACAGGGAAAGCCCAAGACGAATTACGGAAGTGCGGTAACCAATCCGCGGATAAGAGTTGGATCAACCGTCGTCTCAAGGCCCATCCCGTCCCCGTGCTGCCCATCAACGAAGGACAAACCTGTGACAAAGGACATGGGGCGGAAAACTTCGTCCATCACTCTTGACCACGGTCATAAGAGGGTCTTCGCGGCGGAGCTTCGCTCCTGCTCCGCCCTGGAATGACGACGTGGTGGGCGTTTCGGCCAATCTCCAACGCGTGCCACCTGCCAACGCCAACAGAACCGACCGTCAAATCCGTGTGCAATGCCACTCGCTCGCTTTCACTGGCGGCTTTTGTAACAGATGCCTATGTTTGGGCGAATATCCTTTGCAAGCAACAACGAGCCGCCAAGGCCGAGGAGATTTCATGGACACCCACGCCTATCCGGTCACCCGCACCGATGCCGAGTGGCGCGCCCGGCTGACGCCGGAGCAGTATGCCGTGATGCGCAACCACGGCACCGAGCGCCCCGGCAGTTGCGCCCTGCTCTACGAGAAGCGCGCCGGCACCTTCTATTGCGTCGGCTGCGACCAGCCGCTGTTCGAATCCAAGCTGAAGTTCGAGAGCGGCACCGGCTGGCCGAGCTTCAACGATCCGGTCCCGGGCTCGATCGAGACCACCGTCGACCGCAGCTACGGCATGGTGCGCACCGAATGCCATTGCGCGCGCTGCGGCAGCCATCTCGGCCATGTCTTCGAGGACGGCCCGCCGCCGACCGGCCTGCGCTACTGCATCAATGGCGTGGCGCTGCGCTTCGAGCCTGCGGCCTGATCTGGGCTTCCAGTCTTCGCAAAGGGCGGCCTCGGCCGCCCTTTTTCATGCTCCATCCGGCTCTACACAACGACCGTTGCGATCAGCCAGAGCGCGGAACCAAGCATCATCAGCTGCGCCTTGAAACCCCCGACCTTCTCCGCGGTCCGCCAGACGGCGACCGTCAGGAAGATGGTGTAGGGAACGGGGAGGAAATGCACCGCCAGCACCAGCCAGAGCGGCAGCTTCAACCCGAGCAGGACCAGCGCCAGCGCCGAGGAGGCGATGTTCAGAATGGTCCCGACCAGCAGCATATCGCGCCAGAACAGCCGGTCGAGCGGAACCTGGCCTCTCCAGCGCGAAGGGAAAAACCCCTCATCGCCCGCGACCTATCGCTGCCCGAGAACTTCGGTCACGGCTTCTTCGAAGCGTGAGCATTCCCGCACCAGCCAGTCGGTCATGGCCGGCCAATTGTCCTCGGCGTAGCAGTTCACCCGCCACATCGAGTTGATGCCGAGACCTTCGCAGCTCTGCTCGGGCCTGAGCTTCAGCCTGGACTCGATCGCCGGCTGGAACGGTTTCAGCCGCGACCAGGACTCCGTGGCGCCGAACTTCTCATTGCGCCCGAAGAAGACGCCGACATGGTTCTGCGCCGGCGCGACATACATCGAAAGGACCAAAGCGAAATCCGGCAGCCCGCGCTGCCAGAACCACGGCCCGCGCCGAGCGAGCCTTTGCCTTTCTTGCGGGTGCCGTTCGGCGAACAGCGCCCAGAAGCCGCGATGGCGGAACTCCGAGGCGCGACGGCCGCCGAAGTCGAATTCGTTCATGGCCGGTCTCCGGCCACGCGCCTCAGACCATGCCGAGGGCGGCCTTGTAGAGATCCAGGATGGACTCTTCTTCCTGGCGCTCGGCCTGGTCCTTCTTGCGCAGCCGCACGATCGTGCGAACCGCCTTGGTGTCGAAGCCGGTGCCCTTGGCTTCGGCATAGACATCCTTGATGTCATCGGAGATCGTCTTCTTCTCTTCCTCGAGCCGCTCGATGCGCTCGATGATGGTGCGCAGCTGGCCGGCGGCTACAGTCTGGCTGGTCTCGGTGATCTCGTCGGCCATTTTTCTCTCCGCGTCTTCTGGAGCAGTGGCGATTCCCGCCACGGCAAATTGGAGCGGGTTCACTGCCCGAGCGGGCGCGGCGGGTCAAGACACTTGTCGAGCGCCTGTGGACGGCTGCTGCCAGCCGCCCTTCAAGCATCGCGCGGCGACCGTCATTTAAATGCGATCAACAGATCCTTCGCATCGATCTGGTCGCCCGCCTTGACCAGAACCTCGGCGATCTCGCCGTCGCGTTCGGCATGCAGCGCGGTTTCCATCTTCATTGCCTCGATCGAAAGCAGCACGTCGCCCGCCTTGACCGCCTGTCCGGGCGCGACGGCAAGCGCCGATACGACGCCGGGCATTGGCGCGCCGACATGCCCCTCATTGCCAGGCTCGGCCTTGCGGCGTGCCTTGGCGGCGGAAGCGCCATGCGCCCTGTCCGGCACCTTGACGCGGCGTGGCTGGCCGTTGAGCTCGAAGAACACGGTGACCATGCCCTTCTCGTCGACATCGCCGAACGCCTGGCAGCGCACCACCAGCGTCTTGCCCTTCTCGATGTCGAGGAAGATCTCGTCTTCCGACTTCATGCCGTAGAAATAGGTCGGCGTCGGCAGCACGCTCACCGGCCCGTAGGTCTCCTGCGCCGCGGCGAAGTCGGTGAATACCTTTGGGTACATCAGCCACGAGGCGAATTCGTATTCGGACAGCTTGCGGTCGAGCTTGCCCTCGATGTCCTTGCGGCTGGCCTTGAGATCGGCGGGCTTTAGCAGCGAGCCCGGTCGAACCGTAATCGGCTTGTCGCCCTTCAGCGCCTTCTTCTGCAGCGCAGCCGGCCAGCCGCCTGGCGACTGGCCGAGATCGCCGCGCAGCATCGACACCACCGAATCAGGGAAGGCGATGTCCTTGGCCGGGTTCTCGACATCGGCGACGGTGAGATCCTGGCTGACCATCATCAGCGCCATGTCGCCCACCACCTTGGACGACGGCGTCACCTTGACGATGTCGCCGAACATCAGGTTGACGTCGTGATAGGCCTGCGCGACCTCATGCCAGCGCGTCTCCAGCCCGAGCGAGCGCGCCTGTTCCTTGAGGTTGGTGAACTGGCCGCCGGGCATTTCGTGCAGGTAGACCTCCGAGGCAGGTCCCTTGAGATCGCTCTCGAAGGCGGCGTACTGGTTGCGCACCGCTTCCCAGTAGAAAGAAATGCGGCGAATCCATTGCGGATCGAGGCCGGGGTCGCGCTCGGTGCCCTTCAGCGCCTCGACGATCGAGCCGAGGCAGGGCTGCGAGGTGTTGCCGGAGAAGGAATCCATCGCCGCGTCGATCGCGTCGGCGCCGCTCTCCACCGCCGCCAGCACCGTCGCCGCCGACAGCCCTGACGTGTCGTGCGTGTGGAAATGGATCGGCAGGTCGGTCGCCTCGCGCAGCGCCTTGAACAGCACGCGCGCCGCGGCCGGCTTCAACAGGCCGGCCATGTCCTTGACGGCGACGATATGCGCGCCGGCCGCCTCCAGCTCCTTGGCCAGCCCGACATAGTATTTCAAATCGTACTTCGCCCGCGCCGGATCGAGGATGTCGCCGGTGTAGCACATCGCCGCTTCTACCAGCTTGCCCTCGGCGCCAACCGCGTCCATGGCGACGCGCATGTTCTCGACCCAGTTAAGGCAGTCGAAGACGCGGAACAGATCGACGCCGCCGGCCGCCGCTTGGCGGACGAAATGCTGGACGACATTGTCGGGATAATTGGTGTAGCCGACGCCGTTGGCGCCGCGTAGAAGCATCTGCAGAAGAAGGTTGGGCGCGGCCTCGCGCACTTTGCTCAGCCGCTCCCATGGATCCTCGGTGAGGAAGCGCATGGCGACGTCGAACGTCGCGCCGCCCCAGCATTCCAGCGAGAGCAATTGCGGCAGCGCCCGCGCATAGGTGCCGGCGATGCCGGCGATGTCATAGGTGCGCATGCGCGTGGCGAGCAGCGACTGGTGGCCGTCGCGCATCGTCGTGTCGGTGACCAGCACCTGTCGCTCCCCGCGCATCCAGGCCGCGAACTTCTCGGGACCCAGCGCGTCGAGCCTCTGCTTGCTGCCGTCCGGAACATGCCCGTTGAGATAGGGCACCACGGGTGCGGCCGCATTCGCCTTCGGCATCGGCCGGCCGCGCGTCTCGGGATGGCCGTTGACGCTGACGTCGGCGAGGTAGTTGAGCAGCTTGGTGGCGCGGTCCCGCCGCTTCACCTGCTCGAACAGTTCCGGCGTCGTGTCGATGAACCTCGTCGTGTAGGAATTGTCGGCGAAGCGCGGGTGATTGATGATCGCTTCGAGGAAGGTGAGATTGGTGGCGACGCCGCGGATGCGGAACTCGCGCAGCGCCCGGTTCATGCGCGAGATCGCCTCGCCGGGCGTCGGCGCCCAGGCCGTCACCTTTTCGAGCAGCGGGTCGTAGAAGCGGGTGATGACCGCGCCCGAATAGGCGGTGCCGCCGTCGAGCCGGATGCCGAAGCCCGCCGCCTCGCGATAGGCGGTGATGCGGCCGTAGTCCGGGATGAAATTGTGCTCCGGATCTTCGGTGGTGATGCGGCACTGCAGCGCGTGGCCGTTCAGCCTGATGTCCTTCTGCGCCGGCACGCCCGATTGCTTCGTGCCGATGGCGAAGCCGTCGAGGATGTGGATCTGCGCCTTGACGATGTCGATGCCCGTCACCTGCTCGGTGACGGTGTGCTCGACCTGGATGCGCGGATTGACCTCGATGAAATAGAACTTGCCGGTGTCGGCGTCCTGCAGGAACTCGACCGTGCCGGCGCCGATATAGCTGGTCTCGCGCGCGATCTTGAGCGCGTAGCCGCAGAGCTCCTGGCGCAGCTCCTCGCTGAGATAGGGCGCCGGCGCGCGCTCCACGACCTTCTGGTTGCGGCGCTGGATCGAGCAGTCGCGCTCGAACAGATGCACCGCATTGCCATGCGTGTCGCCCAGCACCTGCACCTCGACATGGCGGGCGCGCTCGATCAGCTTTTCGAGATAGACCTCGTCCTTGCCGAAGGCTGCCTTGGCCTCGCGCTTGCCTTCCATCACCTCGCGCGCGAGGTCGGCCTCGGCGCGGATGGCGCGCATGCCGCGGCCGCCGCCGCCCCACGAGGCCTTGAGCATCACCGGATAGCCGATCTGCGCGGCGAGCTTCTTCACCTCGTCCATGTCGTCCGGCAGCGGATCGGTTGCCGGCACGACCGGCACGCCGACCTCGATCGCCAGGTTGCGCGCGGCGACCTTGTTGCCGAGCCGGCGCATCGTTTCCGGCTTCGGGCCGATGAAGGTGACGCCGGCCTCGGCGCAGGCCTCGGCAAATTCCGGGCTTTCCGACAGCAGGCCGTAGCCGGGATGGATGGCGTCGGCGCCCGACAGCCTGGCGACCCGGATCACCTCCTCGATCGACAGGTAGCTCTCGATCGGACCCATGTCCTTGGTGAGATGCGGTCCGCGGCCGACCTGATAGCTCTCGTCGGCCTTGAAGCGGTGCAGCGAATATTTGTCCTCTTCCGCCCAGATCGCTACGGTTTTGAGGCCGAGCTCGTTGGCCGCGCGGAACACGCGGATGGCGATTTCGGACCGGTTGGCGACGAGTATCTTCGTGATGGCCAAGGAGTAGGCTCCAGCAGCGGAAGGGAGATGAACCGGCGCAATGATTAACGTGAAAATGCTGCAGCGCAAACAAATTTGCGCGACAGCTAAAACGATTTAAGTCGCCTGTTTGCGCCAAATCGTCATTGCTGTTCTTCGAACACGGATCATGGGTGGTGGACGGGTATTGCCCGGGGCGCGGCGCGGAGCTTCCGGTTGGCCTCGCCCGCAACGAAAATGCCCGGCGCGAGCGCCGGGCATCCCCGAAAAGTCGGCTTGAGTTTGCCGGCTTATTTCTCGAAGTAGCTGTACTTGCCGTCGTCGCCCTTCTTCCATTCATAGATGACATAGTCAGGACGGGTGATGTCGCCCTTGGCGTCGTAGCCGATGTCACCGATGGCGGTCTTCCAGGTGTTGGCCCTGATCGTCTCCGCAACCTTCTGCGCGTCGTCGGCCGAGCCGGTCTTGGCGATGGCCTGGGCGATGATCTGCACCGCGGCATAGGAGTAGAGCGTGTAGGCTTCCGGCTCAAAGCCGTTGGCGCGGAACTTCTCGACGACTTCCTTGGCGGCCGGATTCTTGCGCGGATCCGGAGCGAAGGTGTTGAGCGTGCCGGCAACGGCGTCGCCCGCGATCGAGGCCAGTTCGTTGGAGACGATGCCGTCGCCCGAGAACAGCGGCGCCTTCAGGCCCTGATCGGCCGACTGACGGATGATCAGGCCGGCTTCGGTGTGCAGGCCGCCCCAGTAGATGAGCGTGACGCCGTTTTCCTTCATCTTGGCGATGAGGGCCGAGAAGTCCTTGTCGCCGACATTCACGCCTTCGTACAACACTTCCGTGATGCCGTTGGCGTTGAGGTTCTTCTTGGTTTCGTCGGCGAGGCCCTGACCATAAGGCGTCTTGTCGTGGATGATGGCGATCTTGGCATCCTTGAAGTTCTTGGCGATGTAGTCGCCGGCCACCTTGCCCTGCTGGTCGTCACGACCGCAGGTGCGGAAGGTGTTCCACATGCCGCGCTCGGTGAACTTCGGGTTGGTCGCCGCCGGCGTGATCTCGAGGATACCGTTTTCCTGGTAGACTTCCGAGGCCGGGATCGACACACCGGAGTTGAAATGGCCGTCGACGAACTTGACGCCGTCGGCGACGAACTTGTTGGCGACCGAGATGCCCTGCTTGGGATCGGAGACGTCGTCACCGATCTCGAGCTTGAGCTGCTGGCCATTGACGCCGCCCGCCGCGTTGATGTCGGCGACCGCCTGTTCCGCGCCCTTCTGCAGCTGTGCGCCGAAGGCGGCGTTCGGGCCGGTGATCGGACCGGCGACGCCGATCAGGATGTCAGCGGCCCACGCGCTGCCGCTGAACGCGACGAACGCGGTCAGCGCAACGGCGGACAAGAGTGATTTTTTCATTGAAACGCTCCCATTTACGGAGTGGGCGTGGATGATACTTTCATGCGATGCCCACCCTTATCGCAGAAAGCATAGAATGCCGATTTTCAGGCACTTGTCACGCCGATTCATCCCCGAAACGGCGTAATGGTGAACGTCAACCTTTCGGTTTCCAGCTTAACAAGGAAGCTCTTTCATAGAGCCAGTTATACTGCGTGACCATTTGGTTGGTGCGCGTGTATTGATAGCCGAGGAAGCCCAGTATCATCAGGACGATGGTGTCGACGATATAGTAATGCAGCGAGAACATCGTGCCGCCGAACAAGGCGTGATGGATGAACCTGACGCCGATGCCGAGACCGAGCAGAAAGAAAAACAGCCGCAGATACGTGCTCCAGGTCTGAGCCGCCGCTTTGCCTGTCATCCATGCCGCCCCGCCGCCAAGCAGGCCTGTGACGAACAGAAACTGCCAGATCGTGGCCTCTTCGTAGATAATGCCCTGCATGATTGATGTCCCCAGATCTTAGCATGATCCCGAAAAGTCGCAGACTTTTCGGAGAAGATCATGCTTCAAGAACAAAGCCTTAGAGCGAGATGGCGATCCTGGGAAAGTCATCGCGCTCTAGTGATGTCCGCCTTCGAGATAGGCGGCGCGCACTTCCGGATTGGCGAGCAATTCCTTGCCGGTGCCGCTCATCGTCACATTGCCGTTGACCATGACATAACCGCGCGTGGCGAGCTTGAGCGCGCCGAAGGCGTTCTGCTCGACCAGGAACACGGTCAGCCCCTGCGTCTTGTTGAGCTCGCGGATGGCGTCGAATATCTGCTTGACGATCAGCGGCGCGAGGCCCAGCGATGGCTCGTCCAGCAACAAAAGCTTCGGCCGCGCCATCAGCGCGCGCCCGATCGACAGCATCTGCTGCTCGCCGCCCGACAGCGTGCCGCCGCGCTGGGCGATGCGCTCTTTCAGCCGCGGGAACAGCGTGAACACCCTCTCGACGTCCTCGTCATAATGCTTGAGGTTGTCGAGGCTGGCGCCCATCTGCAGATTTTCCATCACCGTCATGCGCGGAAAGATGCGTCTGCCTTCCGGGGATTGCGCGATGCGAAGCCGTGCGATCTCATGCGTCGGCATCTTGGTGATGTCGGTGCCGGCGAAGGTGATGGTGCCGGTGCGGGCGCGCGGCGCGCCGAAGATGGTCATCATCAGCGTCGACTTGCCGGCGCCGTTGGCACCGATCAGCGCCACGATCTCACCCTGGTTGACGCTGACATCGACGCCGTTCAGCGCCCGGATGTTGCCGTAGTAGGTTTCGACACCCTTGATGTCGAGCAGCGTTGTGCCGGCCATTATTTACGCCCTCCACGCGTCGCGGGCTTGGCCGCCGCTTCCTTCGCCAGCGTCTTCGCCTGGCCGATCCAGTCTTCGCGGGCAATGCGCCCGTCAAAGGCGAGATAGGCTTCCGCGGCCTCGATGTCGGCCTTCTTCCAGGCCGCTATCTGGTCGAAATGGAAGATGCCGTGCTCATTGAGCTTGCGCTCGTTGACCGGGCCGATGCCTTTGATGCGGATCAGGCTGTCAGCCTTGCCGCCGCGTGGCGCGTCGAGGCGATTGGAGATGCCGGCTTTCGCCGGCGCCTTGCCGGGGGCCTTCTTTGCAGGGGCTTTCGCCGTCGGCTTGCCTTTCGCGGCGGCCGACTTTGTCGCTGGCGCTGGAACCGGTTTGCTGGCTATCGATGCGGCGCGCGCGTCGACTTGCGCCGCCTTCGAGGCGCCCTTCGACACAGTGACCCGCTCGCCCTTATTCCCATGTTCGACCGAATCAGAAACCGGCCCGGCCATCATCGAAGCGGAATTTCCCGGCCCATGCGCGGAATCGGGGCCGGTATCGAGCTGCTCGATCACGTCCTCGTCGCCGACCTCGGTCAGCACCGTCTCGACCTCCTCGTCGTCGACGCCGAGATAGGCAGCGATGACGCGCGGATCGGTGCGGACCGACGCCGGATTGCCGTCGGAGATCTTGCGGCCGTATTCGAGCACGACGACATGGTCGGAGATCTGCATCACCACCGACATGTCGTGCTCGATGAGCAGGATCGACGTGCCGGTGCTCTTGATGCCCATCAACAGCTCGTTGAGCGCCGCAGATTCCTTCGGATTGAGGCCGGCGGCCGGTTCGTCGAGACACAGAAGCTCCGGCCCCGTGCACATGGCGCGCGCGATTTCCAGGCGCCGCTGCGCGCCATAGGGCAGGTCGCCGGCCGGATCGTCGGCGCGCTCGACAAGATCGGCCTTCTCCAGCCAGTGCCTGGCGAGCTCGATCGACTCGGCCGAGGCTTGGCGATAGCTCGGAAAGCCGAACAGGCCGAGGAGAGTATAGCCCGAAGCCTTCATCAGCTTGTTGTGCTGCGCGACCAGGAGGTTCTCCAGCAGCGTCATGCCCGAGAACAGGCGGATGTTCTGGAAAGTGCGCGCCACCTTGGCGCGCGCCGGGATCTCGTGGTTGGGCAGGCGCTCGAGCAGATAGGTCGAGCCGTCGTTCCGGTTCAGCGTGATCATGCCTTCAGACGGTTTGTAGAAGCCGGTGATGCAGTTGAACACCGTGGTCTTGCCGGCGCCGTTCGGGCCGATCAGCGCGGTGATCTCGCCGCGCCTGGCCTGGAACGACAGGTCGCCGATGGCGACCAGGCCGCCGAACTTCATCGACAGATGCTCGACCTGCAGGATGAAATCGTTCGAGGAAGGGGTCGCGTTCATCAGCCGTGCCCCTCCTTGGTGAAGGAGCTTGAAACCGCTCTTCGCTCCTTCAGGAAGGCCGTCGGCTCGCGGCTGCCGACGAAGCCGCGCGGCTTCCACAGCATGACGATGACCATGGCCATGCCGAAAAGCAGCATGCGGTAGAGTTCAGGCGTGAAATCGGGACCGAAGACCCGCTTCAGGAAGTCGAGCTCCCGCAACGCTTCGGTGCCGCCGATCATCACCAGCGCCGCTACGGCGATGCCGACCAGCGAACCCATGCCGCCGAGCACGACGATGGCGAGGACAATCGCCGATTCCAGGAAGACGAAGGATTCGGGGCTGACGAAACCTTGCCGCGCGGCGAAGAACGAACCGGCGAAGCCGCCGAACATGGCGCCGGTGGCGAACGCCGTCAGCTTGGTGGTGGTGGTGTTGATGCCGAGCGAGCGGCAGGCGATCTCGTCCTCGCGCAGCGCTTCCCACGCCCTGCCGACCGGCAACCGGCGCAGCCTGATGGTAACGAAGGCGGTCAAAAGACAGAGTCCGAGGATCAGATAGTAAAGGAAGATTTTGTAATAGGCGCTCGACGTGGCGATGTGCAGCACCTTGGCGATGTAGTTCGGGTCCGAGACGTTGAACGACATCAGGCCGAAGAAGGAGACCTTTGGAATGCCGGAAATGCCGGCCGAACCGTTTGTCACCTCGCGCCAGTTGATCAGGACGAGACGGATGATCTCGCCAAAGGCAAGGGTGACGATCGCCAGGTAGTCGCCGCGCAGCCGCAGCACCGGGAAGCCGAGCATGACGCCCCAGAAGGCGGCCATGCAGCCGGCGGCCGGCAGCAGGATCCAGAAGGAGAGGCCGAAATGCGTGCCGAGCAGCGCGTAGGCATATGCGCCAACGGCATAGAAGGCGACGTAGCCGAGATCGAGCAGGCCGGCGAGGCCGATGACGATGTTCAGCCCCCAGGCCAGCATCACATAGATCAGGATCTGGATGCCGAAATTGTCGACCCACTTCAGAGAGCCCTGAAAACCTCCCGCCATCGATCCTGTTACCAGCGCAAGCACCAGCACGACGACGATCGGATAGAGCGCCAGCGCGCTGATGCCCAACGCCGAGAAATGGGCGTGGATGAAGGCCCGGAAATAATACATTACCCAGGCGACGGCATAAATGATCGCCAGCGCCCGCACAAAGCGCGCGTAGCCGGCAAGGTCGGGTCCGAGCAGCCCGTCAAGCGAGCCGGCCAGCACAAACAGCAAGGCTGCGACAACGACCGCGGCTACGAAATAAGGCATCCTGAAGAAGCGTGCCGCCATGGTGTCGGGCAGCAGGCCTGTGTCGATGTCGGCGATCTTCAGGCTGGCCACGAAGGGCTGGCCATAGGCGACATACAGGAAGCGGCCCCCGGCGGTGGCGATGACCACCAGGGCGAGCAGGCCCCAGCGCTGCACCAGGATCAGTTCGTTGGAGATATTCTGATCGGTCCTGAGGCCGATAAACAGCACGAACAGCCCAAGCGCGATGGCACCTGCATAGAGCGCTTCGCGAAAAGCGCGCTGGACTGGAGTAGCGACGGCGTCGCGCTCCGAAGACACGGTAACGGCCATCAGGATCAGACCTTTTCGACTTCAGGCCGGCCGAGGATGCCGGAGGGCAGGAAGATGAGCACGATCGCCAGGATCGAGAAAGCGGCGACGTCCTTATAGTCGATCGAGAAATAGGCCGACCACATGCTCTCGATGAAGCCGATGAGCAATCCTCCCAGCACCGCGCCAGGCAGCGAGCCGATGCCGCCAAGCACGGCCGCCGTGAAGGCCTTCACGCCCGGCACGAAGCCGTCCGAGAACACCACGACGCCGTAATACATCAAGAACAGGGTACCGGCGACGGCGGCAAGAGCTGCGCCCATGATGAAGGTGATGGAGATGGTGCGGTCGACGTCGATCCCGAGCAGCGCAGCCATCTTGCGATCCTGCTCGCAGGCGCGTTGCGCCCGCCCGAGCGCGGTTCGGTTGACCAGATACCAGAAGATCGCCAGCAGCGCGACGGTGACGATCACGATGATGATCTGCTTCAGCGAGATGCTGATGCCGTCGATCGTGTAGACTTGGCTGACCAGCGGCGGGATCGGCTTGTTGCGCGGGCCCTGCGTGACCTGCACGAAATTGGACAGCGCGATCGACATGCCGATTGCGGTGATCAGCGGCGCCAGCCGGAACGAGCCGCGCAGCGGCCGGTAGGCCACCTTCTCGATCGTCCAGTTGTAGAGGCTGGTGAGAAGCATGGCGACGATCATCATGATCAGAAGCGCCACCACGACCGGCACCGAATAGAACAACGCGCCGAGGATCAGGAAGACGATGAGGGCGGTGAAGGCGCCGACCATGAAGATATCGCCATGGGCGAAATTGATCATGCCGATGATGCCGTAGACCATCGTGTAGCCGATTGCGATCAGGCCATAGATAGATCCCAGCGTCAGCCCATTGATAAGCTGCTGGACGAAATACTGCATATTTACGCGGCTCCCCTGGAATGTCGCCCGTTTCCGGGTCGCACTCCTTTTCGTATTTCCCCTAGTCGTAAAGTCTCGAGCCCGGATTGCAACGTGATTTTTCAATCGCCAGGCGTGTTTTGGAAGCACGCCGTCCGATTGTCCGTTTTTCGTACCCGGCCCCCTGGACTATCGCGGACCCTATCATTGGCACAACGCAATGTCTTTGACGATTCGACCTTATGACGAGCTTCGTGTCGAAGAAATCGGCGTCAAAACAAGTTGATGAGAAGAATCCTTGCAACGATCGGGCTGGGTCGTTTCGGATCGCCACCCATTCCGCAAGGTCAGGATTCCGTCGCGTGTGACGGCCATGTGACGGCGAGGCGACACCGTTTGACATCCGCGCCGGGCTCAGTTCCAGATCGTCGACCGCAGGAAGGGCGGCACATCATCGAGCGCCGGGAAAACCGCGTTCGGGGTGTAGTCGGGCAGCGGTTTGCGGCCGGTTCCCCTGTCGATCCAGATGCAGCGGAAGCCGAGGTCGCGGGCGGCGGCGAGATCGAGATGCGGACTGGCACAAATATGCACGACGTCGCCCCGACCGACGCCAAGCGCATTGTGCGCAAAATCGAAGATCTGCCGCGCGGGCTTGTAGGCGCCGGCCTGCTGCGCGGTGATGACGCGGTCTATATGCCCGCCGAGTTGGGCGACATTGCCGGCGATGATGTCATCGTCGGTGTTTGAAATGATGCAAAGCTTGAAACCCTGGGCCTTCAGTGCGCCGAGCGCGGGGACGACCTCGGGGAATGGCGGCATTCGGGAGATGCTGCCGGTCAGCACCTCGATGTCGTCCGGCGAACGGGCGAGCTTCAGCTCCTCCATCGCCAGCCCCAGCCCCTCGCCGGCCACGCTGCGGAAGGATTTGTGAGGCCGCGCGGTCTCGAGCGCGTGCTCGTGCTTGTCGTAGACGCGGATCAGCGTCTGGGGTTCGATATTGGAGGCTGGGTGATTGGCGAGGATCGTGTTGACGGCGGCAAGCAGACCTTCATCCCACTGGATGAGGGTGCCGTAGCAATCGAAGGTCAGCCATTCGGGTTTTGGGCCGGAAAGCATCGATTATCCTTTCTTGACGATCTGATGGAAGGGACCGCTGAACGGGTCGCCTCGCATTGTTTCAGAACCCTGGCATGACCACTCTCGGACGTCAGGCCGATTGGCTGTTGCCGACAATCTGGGCGAGCCCGATACCGGCTGAGGCCGCGAGGCTTATGTGACGATGAATCCATGTGCGAACGGATCGCGGTCGTCGATGAAGATGGTGTTCAACCCTGTCATCCGTGCCCAGCCGCCGATCGAGGGGATGATCGCCGGCTTGCCCGCCACGCTGACCTCTTTTTCGACCCTGCCCTTGAACAGCGAGCCGATAATCGATTCATGCACGAAACTGTCGCCGGCCTTGAGCTTGCCCTTGGCATGGAGCTGCGCCATGCGCGCCGACGTGCCGGTGCCGCAAGGCGAGCGGTCGATCGCCTTGTCGCCATAGAAGACGGCGTTGCGCGCATCGGCCTCGGCATGTCTCGGCTTGCCCGTCCACAGCAGATGCGACAGCCGGTTGATGCCGGGATTCTCCGGATGCACGAAGGAGTATTTCTCGTTGAGGCGCTGGCGCACCACCGGGCTCCAGGCGATGAGGTCGCCGGCGGAGTAATCGGCCATGTCCCGGTAATTCTTCTGCGGCTCGACGATGGCGTAGAAATTGCCGCCATAGGCGACGTCGACGCTGATCTCGCCGAGCACCGGGCAGTCGACGGTCAAGCCTTCGGCATGGAGGAAGGAGGGCACGTTGGTGATGCGCACCTCCTCGACATATTCGCCGACCTGTTTGTATTCGGCGACGACCAGGCCGGCCGGCGTGTCGAGCCTGAGCACGCCCGGCGTCTTCGGCTTCACCAACCCGTGCTCGATGGCCATGGTGACTGTGCCGATGGTGCCATGCCCACACATCGGCAGGCAGCCCGAGGTCTCGATGAATAGGATGGCGATGTCGCAGTCCTCGCGCGTCGGCGGGTAGAGGATCGAGCCTGACATCACGTCGTGGCCGCGCGGCTCGAACATCAGCCCGGTGCGGATCCAGTCATATTCGGCGAGGAAATGCGCTCGCCGCTCCATCATCGTCGCGCCCTCGAGCAGCGGCCCGCCGCCGGCGACCAGGCGCACCGGATTGCCGCAGGTGTGGCCGTCGATGCAGAAGAAGGATTTCTTGGCCATGGTTGCTCTCTTGCTATCAGAACCGTTGCGGGCGGAAAGGGGCGAGATCGAGGGGCGGAGTCTGCCCGAGAACGAGATCGCGGATCAAGCGGCCGGTCGCCGCGGACTGGGTCAGGCCGAGATGGCCGTGACCAAAAGCGTAGTAGACATTCGGCGCGCGCGACGCGCCGATCACCGGCAGGGAATCCGGCAGCGAGGGGCGAAAACCCATCCACTCGCGGCCGCCCGACGGATCGAGCCCGGGCAGGAAGCGCTTCGCCTTCTCCAGCATCGCCTTCGAGCGAGCGAAATTCGGCGGCCGCTCGATGCCGCCGAGCTCGACGGCGCCGCCGACGCGCAAGCCGGTCTCGAGCGGCGTGATGACGAAGCCATGGCCGGAAAAGATCAGCTGCCGTTTCACGTCGAAGGCCGACACCGGCAGCGTCGTGTTGTAGCCGCGCTCGGTTTCAAGCGGGATGCGGTCGCCGAGATCCCTTGCCAGGAGATGGGACCAGGCGCCCGCGGCGATCAGAAGCGTCTTTGACGTCCGCCTGCTGCCGTCGGCCAGAACGATCGTGGCGCCGCTTGCGTCGGCCTCTATGCGCGCGACCCGCGCATGCTCGAAACGGGCGCCGAGCTTTTCCGCATAGGCCCAGATCGATTTGCCGAGCAGCTTCGGATCGGCGACCGTCTTCCAGCCCGGTACGAAGGTGCCCTTGACGAAGCGCGGCGAAAGACCCGGTTGGAGCGCGGCCATCTCTTCGCCCTCGACATGGCGAAAGCCGATGCCGAAGCGCTCGCGCTCGGCCCAGCCGGGCAGCGAGGCGCGGAACTCCGCCTCGCTCTCATAGAATTCCAGCGACCCATCCTCGCGCAGCATCGGCCGCGTGCCGGAGCGGTCGAGCAGCTCCATCCATTCGGCTTCGGCGAGCTTCATCATGCCGGCCTGCGCCGCCAGACTCGCTTCGTGGTGCCTGGCGGCGCCCGCCCGCCAGAAGCGGATAAGCCAGGGCAGCAGCTTGGGCAGATAGGCCGGCGGGATGGTCAACGGTCCGAGCGGGTCGGTGAGCCATTTCGGCAATTGCCGGATCATGCCCTTATGCGCCAGCGGCAGCACGTCGGAGAAGGCGAAGGCGGCGGCATTGCCGGAGCTCGTCTCCTCGCAGATGCCGGTGCGGTCGAAGACGGTGACGCTGCGCCCCGCTTCCGAGAGCAGGGCTGCAGCGCAGATGCCGATGATGCCGCCGCCGATGATGGCGATGTCTTCCGCTTCTCCCCGTGCACCGGCAGAAGATGCCCCAGTGGCGGAGCGCCGCCCCTGTTCCGAGGATTTGGAATTTCGTTGCACGTCGGTGCTGTCCCTTATTCGGCCGCCGCCATCTTCTCCACCGATCGAGGAGACGTCTGCAGCGCCGGCAGCTTCGGCCGCACCGCCAGCGCATCCCGGACGATCTTTTCGACCGCCTTGCGGCGCTCGCCCGACAGCGGCTGGCGCGGCATGCGCACGCGGTCATTGGTACCGATCGCCAGCACTTCGGCAAGCTTGATGTTTTGGACCAGATAGGTCGAGACATCGAGGTCGAGCAAGGGCCGGAACCAGCGATAGATCGCCAGCGCCTCGTCACGGCGGCCCTGCCGCATCAGCTGGTAGATCGCGACCGTCTCGCGCGGGAAGGCGGTGACGAGGCCGGCGACCCAGCCGATGGCGCCAACCGACAGCGCCTCGAAGGCGAGATTGTCGACGCCCGTGAAGAGGTCGTAGCGACTGCCGAAACGGTTGATGATCTCGGTCGAGCGGCGGATGTCGTCGGAGGATTCCTTGATGGCGACGAAGCGGTCGTCCGACGCCAGCTCTTCCATCATGTCGACGGTGACGTCGACACGGTAGGCGAGCCGGTTGGAGTAGATCATCACCGGCAGGTCGCCGGCTTCCGCGACCGCGCGCAGGGCGGCGACCGTCTCTTGCGGGTCGGTGTGGTAGATCGGGCTCGGCACCACCATCAGGCCATCGGCGCCTTCCTTGGCGGCGCGCCTGGCGATAGCAGCGGCCTCACGCGTGCCGGGCTCGTTGACGGTCAGCAGCACCGGCTTGTCGCCGGCGACTTTCCGCGCCGCCTTCAGCACCTCGATCTTCTCGTCAGGCGACAGCATGGGACCTTCGCCGAGCGAACCGCACACGATGATGCCGTCGCAGCCGGCCTCCATCTGCAGCCCGTAGCAGCGCTCCATCTCGGCATGGTCGAGATGGTCGTCGGCGGTGAATTTGGTCGCGACGGCGGGGAAAACTCCGGCCCACATGGCTATTCCTCCTCTGATATATCAGTAATATATCTATTAGGGATTCGCCTGTCAACGCTGAGTCAATTATGATATATGAAAAATATATCAGGAGCCGCCATTGATCTCCCCGCTGATATCCATTGAGGCGAACGCGACCTTCGAGCCGGCGGCAACCAAGGCCTATCGCGCGCTTGAGCACATGATCGTAACGCTCGAGCTGGCGCCGTCGGGCTTCGTCACCGAAGGCGCGCTGATCGAGCGCCTGGGCCTCGGACGCACCCCGGTGCGCGAGGCGATCCAGCGGCTCGCCTGGGAAGGGCTTCTCGACATCAGGCCTCGCGCCGGCATCGCGGTCGCGCCGCTTCACGCCGGCGACTGGCTGCGGGTGCTGGATGCGCGGCGCGGCATCGAGGTGGTGCTCGCCCGCTCGGCCGCCCGCTTCGTCACCCGCGAGGCCGCCGACCTGTTCCATGAAGCAGCCCTGGCCATGCAGAAAGCGGTGATCTCGAGCAATGTGCTTGCCTTCATCCAGGCCGACAAGGCGCTCGACGAAGCGCTGGCGATCGCCGCCGACAATCCCTTCGCGGCACGTGTGGCAGCCCCCTTGCAGACCCACAGCCGCCGCTTCTGGTATCGCTACAAGGCCGATACCGGTCTCGCCGAATCGGCCGAGCACCACGTGGCGCTGATCCGTTCCATCCTCGACGGCGACGAGGAAGCCGCCGCCAAGGACGCCAAGAAGCTGATGGCGCTGCTGCGCGGTCATGCCGAGGTGGCCGCCACGCGCTGAGCAGGACCGGCGCCTGCTCGAGGCATCTCAGCCGCCCGGCTGCCCGACCGCGGTGGCCAGCGTGTCTTCCCACCCGTCGCCGGCGGCCAGGATGCAGCTCTGGCCTTTGACGTCGGTCATCAGGATGGTCCAGGTTCCGCCTGCCGAGACGAACACCTCGAAGACGGCGACTTGTCCGGCCACGCCATAGCCCAGCCGCTTCTCCTCGAATGCCTCCGCCAGCTTCGCGACCAGATAGTCATGGCCGCCGCAGATGACTTGCGCCCGCGCCGGAACTGCCGACAGCGCCATCATGGCGCCAACGGCCGCAAGCTTGACCCATCGAAACGAAAATTCGCGTGCCATGGGGCACCTCCTTTGCCGTCGCATTCCGGCAAAGGGAGGCACATTCGGCCGCCTCAGTGTGCCGGAAGGCTCCAGGCCGGATTGGACGTCTTCATCGCGTCACTCCTTCTGGCTTCCGGTCTGTCGTCGGGAGATCATGACTCCCTGGATTCGATATGGTGAAGCTCTGCTCCGTAAACAAGCGGCGCGGCGGAGAGCGCCTTGCTTGGCGCCACTTGACGCCCGAGCGAAGGAGCCGTTGTGGCGCGCACCCCGGCTCCCCGCCGGTTTCAGGCGCCCGGCATCGCCGCCGTGATCGTCGGGCTGTCCCAGCCCTCGCCGACGGAAAGCACGCAGCTCTGGCCTTTGGTATCGGAGGCGAGCACCGTCCAGCTTCCCTGGTCGGAGACGAAGATCTCGAGCACGACGTTCGGATTGATCAGGCCGCGCCCAGCCTCGGTTTCGTGGAACTTGTCGCCGAGCGCTTTGATGATGTCGGCGCGCGCCGCGCATTGCGCCGCCGCGCTCGCCGGCACGGCTCCAACGGTCATCGCCGTCGCCGCCAACATTGCCGCCACAACAAATCGTGTCATCTGACACCTCCTCGCGCCAGACGAGAACCCCGGCTTGAACCGGCGCTGCTTGGTTGCCTGCACGCATGGCAGGAATACAGCCTAAGGCAGATGGTGGTCTGTTGGTTCCATCACACGGCGATGGAATTATTAGAATATGCGGATGCTCTCGACGTGCCGCGCGTCGAATCATGCACTGGAATTGCGCCGCCATGACACGGCGCCGAAAGCGAGAGTGATGCTTGATAAAAAGAAAGCGCGGCTTGCACCGCGCTTCCTCAGGTCTGCTTCGAAACCGTCGGGCTAGTTCATCGTCGGGATGACGAACTCGGCGCCGTCCTTGATGCCTCGCCGCGCGCCCGCAGCCACGACGTGGCGAGGACGCGCAAACGAGCAAACCGTCGGGCTAGTTCATCGTCGGGATGACGAACTCGGCGCCGTCCTTGATGCCCGACGGCCAGCGCGAGGTGACCGTCTTGGTCTTGGTGTAGAAGCGGAACGCGTCCGGACCGTGCTGGTTGAGGTCGCCGAAGGACGACGCCTTCCAGCCGCCGAACGTGTAATAGGCGATCGGAACCGGGATCGGCACGTTGACGCCGACCATGCCGACCTGAACGCGGCTGGCGAAGTCACGTGCGGCGTCGCCGTCGCGGGTGAAGATGGCGACGCCGTTGCCCATCTCGTGATCGTTGGCGAGCTTGATGGCGTCCTCGTAGCGCGGCGCGCGCACCACCGAGAGCACCGGCCCGAAGATCTCTTCCTTGTAGATGCGCATGTCGGCGGTCACGTTGTCGAACAGGCAGCCGCCCATATAGTAGCCGTTCTCATAGCCCTGCATCTTGAAGCCGCGGCCGTCGACGACGAGCTTGGCGCCTTCCTTGACGCCGATATCGACGTAACCCTTGACGCGCTCCAGCGCCTGCGCCGTCACCAGCGGGCCGAAATCGGCGGACGAATCCGTCGAGGGGCCGACCTTGAGGCTTTCGACGCGCGGCACCAGCTTTTCCATCAGCCGGTTGGCGGTGTCGTTGCCGACCGGGACAGCCACCGAGATCGCCATGCAGCGCTCGCCGGCCGAGCCGTAGCCGGCGCCGATCAGCGCGTCGACCGTCTGGTCCATGTCGGCGTCAGGCATGATGATCATGTGGTTCTTGGCGCCGCCGAAGCACTGCACGCGCTTGCCCGATGCCGTGCCGCGCGAATAGATATAGTGCGCGATCGGCGTCGAGCCGACGAAGCCGATCGCCTTGATGTCCGGATCGTCGAGGATGGCATCGACCACTTCCTTGTCGCCATTGACGACGTTGAGGATGCCGGCCGGCAGGCCGGCCTCTATGAACAGTTCGGCGATGCGGATCGGCACGCCCGGATCGCGCTCCGACGGCTTCAGGATGAAGGCGTTGCCGCAGGCGATGGCCGGCGCGATCTTCCACAGCGGGATCATGGCCGGGAAGTTGAACGGCGTGATGCCGGCGACGACGCCCAGCGGCTGGCGCATCGAATAGACGTCGATGCCGGGGCCGGCGCCGTCGGTGAACTCGCCCTTCATCATGTGCGGAGCGCCGATGCAGACCTCGACCACCTCGAGGCCGCGCTGGATGTCGCCGCGCGCGTCGGCGATCGTTTTGCCGTGCTCGCGCGCCAGTATGTCGGCCAGCTCGTCATAGTCACGGGCGACCAGCTCGAGGAATTTCATCAGCACGCGCACGCGGCGCTGCGGGTTGGTGGCCGCCCATTTCGGCTGCGCCGCCTTGGCGTTCTCGACCGCAGCGCGCAGCTCCGCCTGCGAGGCCAAAGCCACCGTGCCGCGCACGGAGCCGTCCATCGGCTGCATCACATCCTGCTTGCGCCCGCTGGTGCCGGCGACACGCTTGCCGCCGATGAAATGACCGTATTCGATCATGTTGTTCTCTCCCTGTTCTGGTGATGGCGCATTGTCCGCCTTTGCGGCGGCGATGGCAACGCGAGGAAGATCGCAACCGTTGTGCGGAAAATAGACAACGATCCCGAGGTGTGCATTAATTGCCGCAAATGATGGATTGCCTGCCGTGAAGGATTTCATAGGTTGAGTTTTGTCGCGCCCCCTCTGTCCTGCCGGACATCTCCCCCTCTTGGGGGGAGATCAGCAGCTTCACCGACAGCGCTTTCGGCGATTGGCGAAATCCGTCGCGACATCTGATCTCCCCCCTAGAGGGGGAGATGGCCGGCAGGCCAGAGGGGGGCGCGACAGGACGCGGCCTTGATCGTTATCACGAGGACCACCCCCATGAACTGGGATGACGTCCGTATCTTCCTTGCAGTCGCCCGCGCCGGCCAGATCCTCGGCGCGGCCAAGCGCCTTGAGCTCAACCACGCCACCGTCTCGCGCCGCATCGCCGCGCTCGAGGAGGCGCTTCGCACAAAACTCTTCCGCCGCCTGACCACCGGCAGCGAACTGACGCCGGCCGGCGAGCGCTTCCTCGACATAGCCGAGCGCATGGAAGGCGACATGATCGCCGCGCGCTCGACCATTGCCGGCGAGGGCGACGATGTTTCGGGCACGGTGCGCATCGGCGCACCGGACGGCTTCGGCGTCGCCTTCCTGGCAAAGCGGCTGGGCGAGCTGACTGCGCTGCACCGCGAGCTCACCGTCCAGCTGGTGCCGGTGCCGCGCTCCTTCTCCCTGTCGCGCCGCGAGGCCGATATAGCGATCACCGTCGAGCGGCCGAGCGAAGGGCGGCTGGTTGCGGGCAAGCTGGTCGACTACACGCTCGGCCTCTTCGCCTCCCGGACCTATGCCGAAGCCAACGGCCTGCCGAGAGCGCCGGCCGAGCTCGGCCGGCACACGCTGATCGGCTATGTGCCGGACCTCATCGTCAGCCCCTCGCTCGACTATGCCGCCGAGTTCAGCCCCGAATGGCGCACGACCTTCGCTATCTCCTCGGCGCTTGGCCAGGCCGAAGCGGTGCGCTCCGGCGCGGGCATCGGCATCCTCCACACGTTCGTCGCCCGGTCGATGCCGGAGCTGGTGCCGGTCGACATCGTCGCGCCCATCCGCCGCGCCTACTGGCTGGTCTATCATGAATCGGTGCGGTCGCTGCGCCGCGTCCAGCTGGTCGCCAACTTCATCACCAAGGCGGTGGAACGCGAGCGCGGCCTTTTTGTCTAGAACACGATCTAGGACTGCTTGACCGGAACGTTCACGGCACAGAAATCTTGACCGGTCGGCTATGTTCGCGTTGGCATGTGGTTTGCTTTGGAGATTGGCCGAAACGGTCCGGCCTCATCATCCACGGGCGGAGCAAGGAGCGAAGCGACGCGCGCAGACCCGAGGATCCATTCCGTGATGCATGCGCGCTGCTGCGGTGCAGAATTCCGCTCCGCTGCACGCTTCGATCAAGGTCAAGGCATGGATTCCAGGGTCTCCGCGACGCCGCTTCGCGGCTGCTCCGCCCTGGAATGACGAGATTGAGAGGCTTCAGCCAAGCGCCGGCGTTTGCGTCGCAAAAAGAAAAAGATGCATCCCTCGCTGCGGCCGATTCTATCACAGGCAGTTGGTCATCGCCGCCTTGCCAGCGCGAGGCTCTACCGGCAGCTGTCCGGCGACAGCTGGGTCAGGGAAGCGTTCTGAAGCGAGCCCGCCGAAGCAGATGCAAAGCCCCTCAGATAGGCTTCAGATACCGCTCCGGGCTCAGGTCGCGCGCGTTGATCTCCGGCACCCGGTTGGACATGATGTCGGCGAGCACCTTGGCCGAGCCGCAGGCCATGGTCCAGCCGAGCGTGCCGTGGCCGGTGTTGAGATAGAGGTTGGCAACCTCGCTTTGCCCGATCAAGGGCGGTCCATCCGGCGTCATCGGCCGCAAGCCGCACCAGAAGCTCGCCGCCTTGAGGTCGCCGCCGCCGGGGAAGAGATCGCCGACCGAGTGTTCGAGCGTGCGGCGGCGCGATTCCTGCAGGCGAAGGTCATAGCCCGAAATCTCCGCCGTGCCGCCGACCCGGATGCGGTCGCCGAGCCTGGTGATCGCCACCTTGTAGGTCTCGTCCATGACCGTCGACATAGGCGCGGCCTCGACATTGTCGATCGGCACGGTGATGGAATAGCCCTTGACCGGATAGACCGGTATCGGCCGCCCCAGCGAGCGCATGAACTGCGCCGAATAGCTGCCCATCGCCATCACGAAGGCGTCCGCCGATTTCCATCCGCCCTCCGTGAGGACGTTGGTGAGGCGATTGCGGTTCCTGACGATGCGCCGGATGGTCGAGCCGTATTCGAAGATCACGCCGCGCGCCACGCACAGTTCTGCGAGCTTGTCGGTGAACATCTTGCAGTCGCCGGTCTCGTCGCCCGGAAGCCTGAGGCCGCCGACGAATTTCTCACGCACCGCCGCGAGGGCCGGCTCGGCGGCGATACAGCCGTTGCGGTCGAGGATCTCGTAAGGCACACCGTATTTCTTCAGCACCTCGACGTCGCCGCCGGTGCCGTCGAGCTGCTTTTGCTTGCGGAACAGCTGCAGCGTGCCTTTGGTCCGTTCGTCGTAGGTGATGCCGGTCGCCTCGCGCAGCGCCTTCAGCGTGTCGCGGCTGTATTCGGCAAGCGGCACCATGCGCGACTTGTTGAGCGCGTAGCGCTCGGCCGTGCAGTTGCGCAGCATCTTGAGGAGCCAGGTCCACATATTCGGGTCGAAGGCCGGCCGCACGACCAGCGGGCCGTACTTCATCAACAGCCATTTGACGGCTTTGACCGGGATGCCGGGCCCGGCCCAGGGCGAGGCATAGCCCGGCGATATTTCGCCGGCATTGGCGAAGCTGGTCTCGAGCGCCGGCCCCGGCTGGCGATCGTAGACGGTCACTTCATGACCGGCCTCGGCGAGGAAGTAGGCGGTGGTGACCCCGATCACGCCGCCGCCCAGCACGATGACTTTCATTCAAAGCTCCCTCAAAGCCGATCATGCCGCCTGAGACATGGACATTCCCCTGTCTGCCGGATTTTGCGGCACCCGCCAAGTGCTGGGTTATCCGCCGATGTAACGGCGGTGAAAGCGCGCGCCCAGGCTGGTCAATATCTCGTAGCCGATGGTGCCGGCATGGCCGGCCGCGTCGTCGACGCTTTGCGACGGACCGATGAGGTCGACGAGGTCGCCTTCGCCGAGCCGGCCGGCCGGAAGCGCCGAAATGTCGAGGATGATCGAATCCATCGACACGCGTCCGACGAACGGCAATCGCACGCCCTCGAACCAAGCGGCCGAAGCGGCGCGCCGGTGCCAGCCATCGCCATAACCCAGCGAAATGGTCGCGAGATCGAGCGGTTTATCCGCCTGGTGGGTATGGCCATAGCCGATGCCGGCGCCGGCGCCGACCTGCCGTGTCTGCGCCACCTTGGCTTGCAGCCTTATGACCGGCAGCATCGGATTGGGCGCGTGTGGCGTCGGGTTGACGCCGTAGAGCGCGGCTCCCGGACGGGCAAGGTCACAGTGATATGCCGGTCCGAGAAAGATGCCGGACGAGTTGGCCAAGGAGGCGGGCGCCGCGGGCAGCATCCTGCGCAGCCGTTCGAATTCGTGTCGCTGCCTCTCGTTCGCCGCCTGTTGCGGCTCGTCGGCGCGGGCGAGATGGCTCATGACGAAACGAATGTCGACGCCATCGAAGGCGCCGGCCTCCCCCGCGACCGCCTCGACTTCCGCCGGCGCCATGCCGAGTCTGGCCATGCCGCTGTCGACTTGGATGGCGGCGGCAAGGCTTTGGCCCATGCCTCGCGCGATCTCGCGCCAGGCCTTCAGTTGCATGGCGCTGTTGATGACCGGCCAAAGCCGGGCCGCCGCGGCTTCCGGTTCCGAGCCGGGCGGCAGGCCGTTCAGCACGAAGATGTCCGGCCCCGGGCCGATCGCCTTGCGCAGCGCGATGCCTTCGCCGAGCAGCGCGACGAAGAAGATGTCGCAGCCCTCTTTCGCCAGCGCCGATGCCACCTGGGCGGCGCCAAGCCCGTAGCCGTCGGCCTTGAGCACGCCGGCGCAGCGGACTCCATTCAGCCGCGCCTTCAGCCGGCGGTAGTTTTCGCGGATGGCCCCGAGGTCGATCGTCAGGATTGCGCCGGCGGCCGCCTCGCTGACCGATTGGCTGCCGGTCCCGCAGCGTCCTCCCAAAGCATGGCTGGCGTCGTCATCCATGGCGACTCTCCATCATTACATCGACAATCTGTCATCGACGCAGCACCTGCTCTGAGGCTGTCGAGATTCAGGTCAGGCCGAGTCGAAAATGGTGGCTTCCGAGAACCGGAGCGGAGCGTACTTGAAGTACGTGAGCACCGGAAGCGCAGGAAGCCGCCATTTGCAGACCGGCATCACCTGAATATCGACAGCCTCAAGGGACGAGATGCTGGAACGCCGCCACAACCTGCTCATAGACCTTGCGCTTGAACGGCACGATCAGGTCGGGCAGCTCCCGCATCGGCCGCCAGGCCCATTCATCGAACTCGGCCTTATGGCCACCAGGAGGCGGATTGATCTCGATCTCACTTTCGTCGCCCTCGAAGCGGTAGGCAAACCATTTCTGCGTCTGGCCGCGATAGCGGCCCTTGAAGGCGACGCTGACCAGATGCTCCGGCAGGTCGTAATTGATCCAGCGCGGCGCCTCGGCCAGCAGCGACACGCTGCGCATGCCGGTTTCCTCGTAGAGCTCGCGCCCGGCGGCCTCGATCGGCTCTTCGCCCTTGTCGATGCCGCCCTGCGGCATCTGCCATAGCTGCGTCGTGCCGGCAAACTCGCTGTCCGGTTCGGCGATGCGGTGCCCTACCCAGACCAGGCCTGCTTTGTTGAGGATCATCAGCCCAACGCAGGGACGGTAAGGCAGCGTTTCAGGATCGATCGTCTTGGCCATATATCAGCGTTCCAGCCGTCTTTGAGAATGGAGTTCGGCGAGGCGGGTAGGGTTAGCCTTTTTGCGGATCGATGGCCACCGCCGAGATCGGCACGATCTCGATGCCGCGCTTCTTCGCTTCGGCAATCCACGACGTCACCGTGTCAACGGTGATATCGAAGGCCGAACCGATGCCGACGGCGCTGCCCTTGGCCCGCGCCGTCGCCTCCAGGCTGTCCAGCTTCTTGAGGATTTCGCCGCGATCCTGCACGGCATCGATCGCCGTGTCGCCGGCGACGAATGGCACGCCATCCTTCAATGCCAGGTCAGGCGCCACACTGCGCGATGACGAGCCGTCATCGATATAGGCAAGCCCCCGCTTGCCGAGCTCGGCCATGAACGGTTCCATCGCCGAAATGTCGCCCGAGAAGCGGGCGCCCATATAGTTCATGACCCCGGTATAGTTGGTGGTGCGCGACAGCGCCCAGTGCAGGCTCTTCAGGTTCTCGTCCGGGCTGGCCGCGACAGTCAGCGTGTTGCGGCCGGGATTGACGTTGGGGTAATCGAACGGCTCGAGCGGCACCTGCATGACGATCTCATGTCCGCTTTGCCTTGCCGCCTGCATCCAGCGGCCGATGCTGTTGCCTTGCGGCGCGAAGGCCAGCGTCACTTCGGCCGGCAGCTTGGCGATCGCTGCCTGCGTGCCGGTCTGCGAGACGGCGAGCCCGCCGATGACGATCGCCACCCGTGCCCCGCGCGCGCCCGACCAAGGCCGGGCATAGACATCGAAGGGCCGCCGGCCGTCGGCGCCGCGTATCGGCAGCGGTCCGGTGTCGCCGGCCTCGATCAGCGCCCTGTCCGGAATATGGGCGACCTTGAGGTTCTGGCCGAGCGTCGACGGATCGCGAATCACGATCGCGGCCTTCGGCGGGCCGTCGCCTTCTTCGGTCTGGACGTGGATGATCTGCGGGCCGCCGCTCTTCATCGGCGTGCTGGCCTGTGACGCCGCCGCCATCGGAGCCGGCACGGGCGCGGGCGCGGGCGCCGCTGTCGCTGCAGGAGCAGCCTCGGCGGTGACCTTCGGCGTGGAAACGGCGACTTCTTCCGGCTTGCGGAACGGCCTTTCACGGAGCGCAATAGCGCCGGAAACACCGATCACGCCAAGCACGGCCAGCACAGCGATGAGCGAGCCGGAGCCGATGCCGCGCGAGGCCTTGCGCTGAGGCCGGACCGTCTGTCCGAGCGGGCGTTCGATGTCCTTGCCGATCTCAGCCAAGTCGTGTTTCCCCGGAAGCACGCCAGGGTCACTTTTTCGTGACATCTCGCGTGAACTTCGCAATCGCCGGCGCGATACCCAGACGCGTGGCGCCCCAACCGCGGTCCCCGAATCAAACTGCCGGAACCTCGCGGCCCCGGCAGCATTGCATTGCTTCGCGCAGCCGGCCAGAGCCGGACCGCATTACTGGTTCATCACGGCCTTGTCCGGGTTCGGCGGGAACGACGGATCGGTCTTTTCGCCGCGCAGAAGCTGCTCGGCATAGATCAGCTGCAGGTCGTTCTTCGGATCCGGCGGCACATAGGCGGCCGAGCCCGAGCCGGTGGAGCTCTCGTCGGCGCCCTTGATGTGGCCCTTGAGGTCGGATTCGCCGCGGGTCAGGTCGCGGCCCTGCAAATCCGGGGGCAACGGCTGGTCGACCTTAATGTCGGGCGTGATGCCCTTGCCCTGGATCGACTTGCCCGACGGCGTGTAATAGAGCGCCGTCGTCAGCCTGAGCGCGCCGTTCTCGCCGAGCGGGATGATGGTCTGCACCGAGCCCTTGCCGAAGGACTGCGTGCCGACCACCGTGACGCGGCGCAGGTCCTGCAGCGCGCCGGCGACGATTTCCGAGGCGCTCGCCGAGCCGCCATTGACCAGCACGATCATCGGCTTGCCGTTGATGTCGTCGACCTGCTTCGGCTTGGCGTCGAAGCGGGTGACGTCCTTCGGATCGCGGCCGCGCGTCGAGACGATCTCGCCGCGCTTGAGGAAGGCGTCAGACACGCTGACCGCCTGGTCGAGCAGGCCGCCCGGATTGAGGCGCAAGTCGAGCACATAGCCCTTCAGCTTGTCGTTCGGCACCTGCTTCTTGATGTTCTCGATGGCGTTCTCGAGATCGTCATAGGTCTTCTCGGTGAAGGAGGTGATCTTCATGTAGCCGATGTCATTCTCGACCCGGTACTTCACCGCCTTGACCTTGATGACGTCGCGAACCACCGTCAGCTCGATCGGCTTGTCGGCGCCCTGGCGCAGGATGGTGAGCTTGATCGGCGTGTTGACCGGCCCGCGCATCTTCTCGACCGCGTCGTTGAGGGTGAGGCCGCGAACTTCCTCGCCGTCGATCTTGGCGATGTAATCGCCGGAAAGCACGCCCGCCTTGGCGGCCGGCGTGTCGTCGATCGGCGTGATCACCTTGACGAGGTCGTTTTCCATGGTGACCTCGATGCCGAGGCCGCCGAACTCGCCCTTTGTCTGCACGCGCATGTCCTGCGCCTGCTCGGCATTCATGTAGGAGGAGTGCGGGTCGAGTGAGGACAGCATGCCGTTGATGGCGTTCTCGACCAGCGATTTGTCGTCCGGCGGCGTCACATAATTCGCGCGCACGCGCTCGAAGATGTCGCCGAAGATCGCCAGCTGCTTGTAGGTTTCCGAACCCGCAGCATTCGCCGCCGAACCCGGTGCACCGTAAACCAGGCTCATTGCCGATGCGCCCATCAGCGCGCCGGCAAACAGAAGCGACAGTTTCCGCATCATTTCACGTCCTTCCAGAAAATCGGTCCGCCCACCATGGGGCCGGATCGACGGGTTTTCCATCCTTGCGGAACTCAACATAGAGTTCCAGCGCCGCATTTCCATTTCGCGAGGCCGAGGTGCTTGCCACCCGGGCCTCTCCCATCGCGCCGATCGGCTCTCCTGCGAGCACCGACTGTCCGGTCGCGACGCTGATTCTGCTCATCCCCGCCAGAACGACATGATACCCGTCGCCTGCATTGAGGATCAAGAGTTGACCATAGGAGCGAAACGGCCCCGCATAAAGCACGTTTCCATCCGCCGGCGCGGTGACGATGGCTCCCGATTGTGTCGCAACCATGTCGCCTTGCATCGCCGCGCCATTGCCGTCGTCGGCGCCGAAACGCAGCTTGATCTTGCCGATGACCGGCAACGCGATCTGGCCTTGCAATGCCGAGAACGGCGCCGATCCCGTGAGACGGTTCGCTTCCGGCACCGGCAGCGCGGCGAGCTCGGTGGTCGAGGCCGTGGTGTCGTTGTCCGTCGATTTGCGCTCGCCCGCCTTGGCCTGGTCCTGCGCCTTGCGCGCCTTGTCGGCTTCGAGCGAGGCAATCAGGTCCTTGAGGCTGCTCGCCTTCGCCGCCAGCTGCTGCGAGTGCTGCTGCTCTGCCGCCATCGCGGCCTGGGTATCGGCCTGCAGTTTTTTCTTGGCCTCGAGCAGCATGGTGAGCCGCTTCTTCTCCGCCGTCTGGTCCGTGACGGCGGCGGTCAACCTGGCCCGCTCGGCCTCGATCGAGGCCGTTACACGCGTCTGCTCCTTGAGGTCGGCCATCAGCCGATCGGTCTGCTGGCGCAGTTCCGGCACGACGGCGCCGAGCAGGATCGCGCTTCGCACCGACGACAGCGCATCCTCGGGCTTGACCAGGATCGCCGGCGGCGGATTGAGCCCCATGCGCTGCAATGCGCCGAGCACTTCGGCCAGCACGTCGCGCCGCGCCATGAGCGAGGCGCGCAGCTTCTTTTCCTCTGCCTTCAGCCCTTCGAGCTTGGCGCCGATGTCCTCGATGTCCTGACCGAGCTTCTGCTCCGTCATCGCCGACTGGATGAGCGCTGCGGTGATCGAAGCATAGTCCTTGCGCACCGAAGCGATGTCGGCGGCGAGCTTGCCCAGCCGCTCCGACGAGAGCGTGATCTCCTTGGAAACCTGCTCGTATTCGGCCCGGCTCTGATCCGGATCGGGCGCAAGGTCGAGCGAATTTTCGGCCGCCCGAACAGGCCCGAGCGCGACCAGGGCGGCGACAAGGGTCAAGCCGCAGCGGCCGCGCCAGGCGCGCGTAATCGGAGTCCAGCCTTCAGACATCAGGCCTCTAACCTATCCGCCGCTTCGTTAACGAACCATCAACCATGTTGGAAGCACCGCTCAGAGCAATTCCAGGAAAAGTGTGAATTGCGTAAGCACAATAATGACCGTGATGTCGCGCCTTTGAGGCGGAAATCTGGATAGCCATGTGTCTCCTGGTTCTCCGACACAGGGATTTTGAAAGGTTGCCGTTTGTCTTGGTGCAAGATTTTCCGTTCATTTCCGTGAAACCAGCACAAACCGCCGGGGATTGGTTGAAGCCGCCCCCAACGTCGTCATTCTATGGCGGAGCAAGGAGCGCAGCGACGCGCGCAGACCATAGAATCCATTCCATGACTTGGAAGCGCCGCCTCGGTGCAGAATTTTGCTCCGTTGCACGCCTTGGCGAAGGTAACGGCATGGATTCCAGGGTCTTCGCGACGGAGCTTCGCTCCTGCTCCACCCTGGAATGACGATCGCGATGGGCGTTTCGGCCAATCTCCAACGCGTGCCGCCTGCCAACGCAAACAGAGCCGACCGTCAAATCCGTGTGCAGTGCAATTAGAGGCTTCGGCCCTGATTGCGCTGAATAACATCCTGGGTCGACGCAGCGCGGAATTCGCTCTCTTCAGCTCTAAGACCCGGCTCAAGCTCGCCCTTCAGTAGGGCCCACACTTCGTTGCTGCCCTGCAAATCACGACGAACCAGGGAACGGATATGCTCGCCGGCGCGGACATGAATGCTGTTATCTGCGGCCATGACCCAATCCACTGTGTTCGTTGAAAATACGAAAACGCCGCAAATATCGCCACAGCGAATTACGAGCGATGATACGGGTGACCCGCCAGGATGGTCGCGATCCGGTAAAGCTGCTCGCCCAGCATGACGCGTACCAGCTGGTGCGGCCAGGTCAGCGCGCCGAAGGACAGCACAAGGTCGGCCTGCTCGCGCAAGGATCTGTCATGGCCGTCGGCGCCGCCGATGGCGACGACCAGCGCCTTGCGGCCGCCGTCGCGCAACTGGCCGATGCGGCCGGCCAGGTCTTCCGAGGAAAGCGACTTGCCGCGTTCGTCGAGCAGGACGAGAACGGTGCCGGACTGCAATTGGGCTTGCAGCTTCTGGGCTTCCTCGCGGCGGCGCTCGTCGGCGCTCTGTCCGCGGCTCTCGGGGACTTCGACAATGCCGGCAAACTCCAGCCCGACCGCGGGCCCGCCCTTAGCGAAGCGCTCGAAATAGCGGTCGGCGAGTTCTCTCTCGGGGCCGGTCTTCATCCGGCCCACGGCATGAACGGTGATCTTCATCCTCGCCCCGGCGAGCTTGTCCTAACGCGCACCGTGACGGTTCACGGCACGCGGATCAAGGCTCAGTGCAAGGTCTCTTCCTCGAGATCCGGCGCCTGCCACATCTTTTCGAGATTGTAGAATTCGCGGACTTCGGGGCGGAAGACGTGGACGATGATGTCGCCCGAATCGATCAGGACCCAGTCGGCGCCGGCCAGCCCCTCGACGCGTGCCGTGCCGAGGCCGGCATCCTTCAGCGCCTTGAGGAGGTGATCGGCGACAGCCGAGACATGACGGTGCGACCGGCCCGAGGCGATGACCATATAGTCGCCGAGGCTCGATTTTCCCTGAATGTCGATTGAGACGATGTTTTCGGCCTTGGAGTCTTCCAGACTGGCAAGGACTGTGTCGATGGCGAGGGACGCGGCGTCGTTTCCGCTGATCCCTGCCGGCGAAGGCATGATGTCAGCCTTCTTCCGCAGTGCTGTTCTCAGTGTGTTTCCTTTCCCAACAAGAACAACCAAATCACCAGGCAAATCAGGTGACACCACTTAGATAGGCAGAGTTCCGTTGCAGTTTCAAGACGGGCGCCTTCGAAGCGTGATCTCCGCGCGATGTTGAGGAGGCGCTCCGTCAGCCGCAAAAGGCGGGAACCGATGCTAGGCGCACGGGTTATCGGCGCATTGACCAACGGGACACCCGTCATGCCCACCGACCCGCAAAGCGCCCTCATCACCATCCAGGCCGGGCTTGCGCAGCTGAGCACGCTGATCGTCTCCTATTCGTTCTCGGCCGTCGGCGCCGTCATCCTCCTGGTTGTCGGGTATCTCGTCGCCGGGCTTGCCGAGCGCTCGATCTATGCCGGCCTCGGTCACATCCACGGCTTCGATGAGACCTTGCGGCATTTCTTCTCGCAGGTCGTGCGTTACGCCATCCTGATCCTTGTCGTCATCATGGTGCTCGGCCAATTCGGCGTGCAGACCGCCTCCATCATTGCGGCAATAGGCGCTGCCGGCCTGGCCATCGGGCTGGCGCTGCAAGGCACGCTGCAGAACATCGCCGCCGGCATCATGCTTCTGGCGCTCAGGCCTTTCCGCATCGGCGAATATGTCGAGGTCGGCGCGATTGCCGGCACCATCGAGGAGATCGGTCTCTTCGCCACCAAGCTGCGCTCCGTCGACGGTGTCTATGTGATGGCGCCCAACTCGACACTGTGGAACCAGCCGGTGCGCAATTTCACCCGCAACGGCGTGCGACGCACCGACGTCACCTTGAGCATCGGCTCGTGGAACGACATCGACCGCGCGCAAAAGACGCTGCTTGCCATCGCAGCCGCCGAAAAGCGCATCCGGCGCGAACCGGCGCCGATCGCCTTCGTGGCCAGTCTCGGCGACACCACCGTTTCGCTCACCTTGCGCTACTGGACGTCGGCCGCCGACTATTTCTCGACCCAGATCGACATGACCAAGCGCGCCAAGCAGGCCTTCGATACCGAGGGCATCTCGATCCCGCTGCCGCCTCCGGAAATGCCGGCGCCGGAGGCGCGCAAGCAGTAGTCTCGCAACAGCGATTTTCAATCTGCAGGCATCCTGAACCGATTTCGAGGTATCTCGGCTATTGCCGTGATTTCGATCTGCAAGTCCGGACGATAAAGGCGCACGATCTCGACGGTTGTCGTCACGGGATAGGGCTCTGAAAAGAATTCCTTGCGGATATCTCCGGACGCCATGAACCGCTCGATATCGGTCGTATACTGGGTCAGCGACACGATATCGGCCATCTCCCCACCGATAGCCGCGAGCACGGCCTTGATGTTTTCGAGGGTTTGCCGGACCTGAACCCGCATGTCGCCCTTCCCGACAATCTGCCCTTCACGGTCAAGCGAAACTTGGCCTTTAAGGTGAACGAGTTGCCCGCCCTCATGGATTTTCACCATGGAGAACGCGCCAAAAGGCTTCCACACCGTTGCGGGATTATAGCTCTTCGACATCTCTGATCTTGCTCGAATTTGGGCCAAAAAGTCGCGAAGATGCGCAGCTTGTCAATCTTTGACGTGTCGCTGCTGTTCGTCCGGCGCGAAGGCTAGCTCCACCGGCAAGGGCGTCTGCGCCGACATCGGCGCGAAGCTGCCGCTTGGGGCCGCGGGTGTCGGCCGGCCCGCCATCACGCGCCACAGCACGAACAGGCAGAAGGCCGAGGCGATGACGATGCCCACATAGATGAAGGTCGCGGTGCCGAAGACTGCGGAAAGCGCCGTCACCATGCCGGGCACGATGAAGCCGGCCAGCGACCAGGCAAACAGCATCGAGCTCGACAGCGCCAGAAGCTCGTCCTTGCCGGCGCGGTCGGCGGCATGCGCGCTGGAGAGCGCATAGATCGATTCCGACGCTCCGTCCCAGATGAGATAGATCACCACCAGCGCCATCAGCGCGCCGCCGTCGAAGACGATGGCGAGCACGCTGGCGATCGTCGCGAGCGTCGCCGCGCCCGCCAGCACGTAGCGACGGTCGGTGCGGTCGGATATCCAGCCGAGCGGAATCTGCAGGATAAGCGTGCCGACCGGCATCGCCGACAACAGCAGCGCGACGTCGGCCTGGCTGTAGCCCTTGGCGGTGGCATGGATCGGCGCGAAGCCCGATACGATCATCGACAGGCCGCCGACGGCGAGCATGCCGGCCACACCGACCGGCGAGATGCGCCAGGCACGGCGAAGCGCCACCGATGCGGCCTGCGGCGCCGGCGGCTGCGCCAGCCGCGTCATGCCGACCGGCAGGATGGAAAGCGCCGTGAAGGTGATGCCGATCAGCGATGCCGCGGCCGTGTGGATATCGATCACGGCGAGCGTCGCATAACCCACGCCGAGCCCGCCTATATAGGCGACATAGAACACCGCCATCACCCGGCCGCGGATCGAATTCGGCAAGGCATCGTTCAGCCAGCTCTGCGCGACGATGAACAGCCCGCAGATGGCGAAGCCGTAAAGCGCCCGCGCGGCGATCCACAGCAGCGGGACCGGCCCGACGCCGATCGCGGCATTGGAAAGTGCGATCAGCGCCGAGAGCACCATGAAGGCGCGGGCGTGACCCACTCGCTTGACGAGCGGCCCGGTCAGGATGCAGCCGGCCAGACCGCCGGCCGAAAGCCCGGTGACGATCAGTCCGGCCCAGGTCGGGTCGAAACCGTCGGCGCCGAGACGCACCGGGATATAGGCGAACATCAGCCCATTACCGATCGCGATCAGCGCCATCGACACGATGACGCTGGCAATGGCGATAAGCGGCGCTGATTGCGCGGCGCGGGCGAGTTCGGTTGTGGCGGGGTTCTGCTTCAGCATGCTTGTGCAGCTTGGCTTAGCCGCAGGTTAAAAGCCGCCGTAAAAGCGACATGGCGAGCCTTCTCCTTCTCCCCTTGTGGGAGAAGGTGGATCGGCGCGCAGCGCCGAGACGGATGAGGGGTGTTCCAGCGGAGTGAGAC
>NZ_VFUG01000050.1:0-1046 GCF_006440615.1 Mesorhizobium sp. B2-6-2
GGTGTATGGTTGAAGTGGGAAGGAGGCCGAGTGGATCTTGGTCGTCCTTTCGGACAGGCCGTGGAATGGCCCGGTCCCTTCCCACCGGTGAACCATCAACCTGAACAGTTGCACGGGGCTGTTTCAAGCCAGACCCCGCACCACAGGAAGAGGCGTGGACATGATAGCCCAGAACTATGTCGGCTGCGACATCTCCAAGCAGTGGCTCGACTTTTTTGATGAGACAAGCGGCCGTCTTCGGCGCATCGACAACCAGGCCGATGCGATCGCGGCCTATGTGGCGGGGCTTGATCCCAGCCGCGACTTCGTCGTCATGGAGGCGACAGGCGTCCATGACCGGCTCCTGCGCCATGCATTGGCCAAGGCCGGCGTGCCATTCTCGCGGCACAACCCGGCGCACACCCACCACTATTCGAAGTCGACCAGACGGCGCGCCAAGACCGATCCTCTCGATGCCAGGATGCTGAGCGACTACGGCCGTCGCTACCAGCCTGAGGCCGAGCCGGCGCCACGCGAAGAAGGTGAACAGCTTCAGTCGCTTACCGGTCACCGCGATCAACTGGTCGAGATGCGGGCAACGCTGAAGAAGCAACTCGGCGAGGCTTTCGAGGCGATCGTCATCACCAGCCTCAAAGACCTGATCGGCAGCCTCGATGCTCGCATCAAGGCGCTCGAGGGCCAGATCGCCGACATCATTCGTCAAGCCGAGGACACCGCCCGCGATTACACGCTCATGGTCTCCGTGCCCGGTGTCTCCAAGGTGGGCGCATTCTCGCTGCTGGCGCTCCTGCCCGAGCTCGGCAAGCGCTCGCCCAAGGCGATCGCGGCACTGGTCGGCCTCGCCCCGTTCGACAACAAAAGCGGTAAGCTCAGCCGCAGGAGCCAGATTCAGGGCGGGCGATCACGCGTGCGCCGCGCCCTCTACATGGCAGCCCTCACTGCCATTCGAACCTGTGAGCGCTTCAAGACCTTCTACACCGCACTTGCCGCCCGCTCAGGGTCCAAGAAACTCGCCATCATCGCTGTCGCCAGGAAGCTCCTGGTCG
>NZ_VFUG01000051.1:0-1004 GCF_006440615.1 Mesorhizobium sp. B2-6-2
TGGTGGCATCTGGAGCACCCCTCATCCGTCGCCTTCGGCGACACCTTGCATAAGCGATGTTGTATGAAGTGGTCGTCTCGTAAGGGACGCCAATGGCCGGGTGGCCACCCGGCCATTGGCGCCGATCGTCGGATCGCACGACACCTGAACCTCTGGGGTTAAGGAGAAGCAAGATCGCGATCGGCTCTTCATCGTGGCCCGGATGGTTGCTGGAACAACCTGGTTCGTATGCAAGGCAGGGACGACGAAGATGAATGAGACTAGCACAAAGACCGCCGGAATCGACACCAGCAAGAAGTCGCTTGATGTCGCAACCTATCCGGCGAGCGAGAGGTTGCGCGTAGCCAATGCCAGAGACGGACATCAAGAGCTGGTTGCTTGGCTGAGTGCGCGTAAGATCAAACGCGTCGGCATCGAAGCCTCTGGGGGTTACGAACGAGCCGTCGTGGAATATTTGCGCGAGCACGGCTTCGAGGTCGCTCTCCTGCAGCCGCGTCAAGTGCATGCCTTTGCCGTCTACAAGCTGCGTCGTGCCAAGAACGATCGTATCGACGCCGCCCTCATCGCCGAGTGCGCTGCCAATCTCGGCGATCTGCATGGACCGCCAGACACCAGGCTGGCCGCGTTCGCTGAGCATCTGCTCTTCATCGAGCAGCTGGAGTACGATATCGCTCACCTCAAGACGCGGCGCGAGCACTTCACCACCAAGCGGATTCTCAAGCAACTCGAGCGTGAGGTTCAGCGTCTGCAGCGGCGCCGCGAGGCCGAACTACTGCTCCTGCAGGTCGTCGTGTGCAAACACGATGATCTCGCTCGGCGGCTCGAGCTGATCGCCAGCGTCGATGGCATCGGCATACGCACCGCGCTCACCCTCGTCATCCTCTTGCCCGAACTCGGCAAGGTCAGTCGCGAGAAAATCTCTGCCTTGGTTGGCGTCGCTCCTTACGACGACGACTCGGGCGAACGTACCGGCGACCGCCATATCGCCGGCGGTCGCAGTCGTG
>NZ_VFUG01000006.1:0-312561 GCF_006440615.1 Mesorhizobium sp. B2-6-2
GGACAGTCGGTGTCGGGGTCATAGACGACGTGCATCTTCATGCCGCGGATGCGGCCGTTCGACTTGGCCCAGGCGCAGGTCTTGCCGAGCGGGATAGGCGTGGAATCGATCAGCCGCAGCATGGCAGCGCCTTCACGGCGCGTGTGGCGGTCGAGCTGGCTGGCGATGGTCTCGAAGGTCTCGGCAAACACGCCGACTGGGCGGCGCCGGTTGGCATCCGACAGCGTCGAGCGGCGCAAAACGTCGCTGCCCAGGTGATAGTGATGCTGGCAGTTGGCGTTCCAGCCGGCCTCCAGGCCGCGCAAGCCCTCGGCGCCGCTCAACTGCGCGTAGATCAGCACCATCAGATGGTCCCAGCTGTGGAACGATTTGTCGTAGGCGTCGCCGTCATGGCTATCCACAGTCGCCTGGAAGCGGCGGCGATTGATCGGTTCAACCAGCTTGCCAAGAATGCTAGGCGTAAAGCGCATGCCCCGTCCCTTTCTGAGTCTCGACAACCAGAAGGTAGACGGAAAATCCCCGTCTTACGGGGCATGCACATGCGGCATTTCGATTCACCCAACACTTTCCCCGGACAGCCCTGCCCACGAGGGGGGAGATCAGATGTCGCGTCCGCCTTCGCCAATCGCCGACGTTGCAGGAATGGCGCCGTCGGCAAAGCTGCCAATCTCCCCCCTCGTGGGGGAGATGTCCGGCAGGACAGAGGGGGGCGCGAAGGATCGCTACGTTAGAGAGTAGCATCCTCGTCACCCCCGCTGGCCCTCCCTCCTGTCACCATCTGTCACCAAATTATACGCGTACGTCGATTTCGCGTTGACTCCCCGCCGCTTTCGTTTTACGACTGATGAAAATTGAAATTCGTCACTCATCAAAACGAAAGCGCTATGTCAGAAGCCGCCAACATCGTGGCAGACCCCGCCAGACAGGAGAATGTGACCCGCATTCTCGACTGCGCCGAGCGCCTGTTCCGCCACTATGGCTACGGTAAGACCAATGTTGCCGATATCGCTCGCGAGCTCGGCATGTCGCCCGCCAACATCTACCGCTTCTTTGCCTCCAAGGTCGAAATCCACCAGGCCGTCTGCGGCCGCATGCTCGGCGCCAGCTACAACATGGCCTATGAGATCATGCACCTCCCGATCAGCGCCGAGGAGCGACTGAGCCGCTATATTCATGCCCAGTACAAGATGACGCTCGAGACCATGCTGGACGAGCAGAAGGTGCATGAGATGGTCATCGTTGCGCTGGAGCGCGACTGGTCCGTCATCGACAAGCATGTCAACAGTATCCACGACCTGTTCGCCGAGGTGATCCGCGAGGGCATCGAGGCAGGCGAGTTCAGGCAGCAGAATCCTGAAACCGCCGCGCGCTGCTTCGGCGCCGCCACCGTCATTCTGTGCCACCCGCAGATGGTGGCGCAGTGCCTTGCCAAGACCAACCGGGCAATGCCCGACGAACTTATCGACTACGCCATCAGAGCCTTGAAATAGAAGCCGTCCGCCGCGTGCGGTCGACAGATCATCTCCAGTTCGGGAGTGCTAATAAAGTGTCTTTGCCCAGTTCCATCCTCCGCAGGCTGCCGGCCGCCGGCCTCCCCGCCATCGGCATCGTCGTCGCCGCGCTTGCCCTTGCCGGCTGCAGCCAGGAAAAGGCCGAGGTCGTTCAGGAAGTCGTCCGGCCGGTCAAGGTCGTCGAGATCGGCGAGGCGCGGACCACTCGCCAACTCGACTATTCCGGTTCGGTGCGCGCCCGCACCGAGATGAATCTCGGCTTTCGCATCGCCGGCAAGATCACCGAGCGTCTGGCCGATATCGGCCAGCATGTGAATGAAGGCGACGTGCTCGCCCGCGTCGACCCGTCCGACTACGAGCTGTCGGTGAAGAGCGCCCAGGCCAGCCTCGACGCCGCCGAACGCCAGGTCGAAACCGTCGATCTCGCCAGGAAGCGCGCCGAGCAGCTCTATGCCAAGAACTTCGCGCCGAAGTCGCAGCTCGATCAGGCGCGGCTGGCCTACGACCAGGCCGTGGCGACGCGCGATGCCGCCCGCTCGACGCTGGCCCAGGCGCAGAACCAGGTCCACTACACCGATCTCAAGGCCAGCCAGGCCGGCATCGTCACCGCCATCTCCGCCGATGTCGGCCAGGTGGTCGGCGCCGGCACGCCGGTCATGACGGTCGCGGTAGACGGCGAGAAGGAAGTTTCGATCGCGGTGCCGGAGATGGATATTGCAGGGTTCAAGCCCGGCAAGGAAGTCAAGGCGAGCTTCTGGTCGGACGAAGGGCTGACGCTTGACGGCAAGGTCCGCGAGGTCGCCGGCAGCGCCGATCCGCAGTCGCGTACCTTCGCCGTCCGGGTTTCGCTGCCCAACGATCCGCGCGTGCTGCTCGGCATGACGGCCAATGTCGAGGCAACCGTCGGCAGCAAGGCGCAGCTCGTGTCGATCCCGCTGACCGCGATGACCGAGAAGGACGGCAAGCAGATCGTCTGGACGGTCGACCGCGCCTCCGACACAGTCCATCCGCGCCCGATCAAGGTCGCCAACTTCACCGCCGACGGTGTCGCCGTGGCGGACGGCCTCAAACAGGGCGACGTCGTGGTGGCGGCCGGCACACAGTTCATGACCGAGAACCTGAAGGTCAAGCTTGCAAGCGACGTCCAGCAATCCGCCTCGGCGGAGGACGACGTCGCGACCACCAGCAGCCTGCACTGATGCTTGTCGCCCAAAAGTGCGAAGCGGTTTTGGGACAACGACATGCATCGGACTAAAAACTGAAGTCAGGCGTAACGAACGCCTTTCCCGCTCTCGCTGCTTGCGCCGCGAGCCGGGGAAAGCATGGGTTCCGGGCGGCGAACGCCCCGATCGTGAGATGCCGGCATGTTGGCTCCCCCGCAGCAGTGCCGCGTCAAGCGCGATTTTGCGAGTCTCTCTCCGCTTGAGGGGTCTCGCCGCCCGGAAGCCCACCGAACTGGAAGCGGCATGCCAAGCGGGCGTGCCTTGCCGATCAATTGGACTGGAAGTGTGCCATGACCACCAGCGACAGCAGCACTGAAAAGCGGCCCTTCAATCTTTCGCGTTGGGCGATCGGACATCCAAGCATCGCGCGCTTCCTGTTCGGGCTGATCATCCTTGCCGGCGCGCTCGGCCTGATGCGCATGGGCCAGAAGGAAGACCCGGACTTCACCTTCCGCGTCATGGTGGTGCAGGCGATCTGGCCCGGCGCCTCGATCCAGGACATGGAGGATCAGGTCGTCAACAAGATCGAGCGCAAGCTGCAGGAAACGCCGCATCTCGATTTCGTCCGTTCCTATACCCGCGCCGGCAGCGCCATCATCACCTTGCAGGTCAAGGGCGACACCAACACGGAGGAAGTGAAGGACGCCTTCTATCAGGTGCGCAAGAAGGTCGGCGATATCTCCAATGAATTGCCCCAGGGCCTGCTCGGCCCCTATTTCAACGACGAGTTCGGCGACACCTTCATCACGCTGCATTCGATCAGCGGCGACGGCTTCACCTATCCGGAGCTGAAGAAGTTCGCCATCCAGGCACGCGACATGCTGTTGACGACGCCGGGCGTCGAGAAGGCCGTCATCATCGGCGACCAGCCGGAGAAGATCTATATCGACGTCTCGTCAAAGGCGCTGGCCGAGCGCGGCCTGACCATCCTTGACCTGCAGAACGCCGTGAAAGGGCAGAACGCCGTGGATCCGGCGGGCTCGGTCGACACAGGCTTGCGCTCGGTGCGCATCTCGGTCGAGGGCGATGTCACCAAGGCCGCGGATATCCGCGAGCTGAGGCTGCGCTCGGGCAACCAGGTGACGCGCCTCGGCGACATCGCCACGGTCTCTTCCGGCCTCCAGGATCCTTACGACAACAAATACCTCTTCAACGGCCATCAGAGCGTCCAGCTCGGCGTCGTCATGGCCAAGGGTTTTAACGTCAGGGACGTCGGCACGGATGTCGAGGCGACCTATCAGCGCTTCGAGGCAGGGCTGCCCTACGGCGTGTCGGTCGATCAGATCTCCGACCAGCCCCAGGTCGTCAAAGACGCGGTGAGCGAATTCATGGAGGCGCTCGGCGAGGCGTTGCTGATCGTCCTTGCAGTCTCGCTGCTGTCGATCGGTTGGCGCTCGGGCCTGGTGATCGCCATCGCCATTCCGCTCGTCCTGGCCGCCACCTTCGCCATCATGTACGAGATCGGCATCGACCTGCAGCGCATCTCGCTCGGCGCGCTCATCATTGCGCTCGGTCTTTTGGTCGACGACGCCATGATCGTCGTCGAGATGATGGAGCGAAAGCTGGAGGAGGGGCTGGTCAAGATCGAGGCAGCAAGCTTCGCCTACACCTCGACCGCCTTCCCGATGCTGACCGGCACGCTGATCACCACGGCCGGCTTCATCCCGGTCGGCTTCGCCGCCTCCACCGCCGGCGAATATGTGCGCACGCTGTTCTATGTCGTCGGCATCGCGCTGGTCGTGTCGTGGTTCGTCGCGGTCTATTTCACGCCGTGGCTGGGCTACATGATCCTTAAGCAGCGCAAGCATGCCGGCACTCATCACGATGTCTTCGATACCGGCTTCTACCGCCGCCTGCGCGCCACTGTCACCTGGGCCGTGCGCCACCGCATCATCGTTCTGGTGATGACGCTGGTTACCTTCGCCACCAGCCTGTGGGCCTTTCAGTTCATCCCGCAGAATTTCTTCCCGCAATCCTCGCGCCCGGAAATCCTGGTCGACCTGTGGCTGCCGGAAGGCACCTCGATCAAGGATGTCGAAAACCAGGCCAGGTCGTTTGAGGGCAAGATGGCGGACGATCCGGACAAGCGCTTCATCGCCACCTATATCGGCGAAGGCGCACCACGCTTCTTCCTGCCGCTCGACCAGCAGCTCCGTAACCCGAATTTCGCCCAGCTGCTGGTGATGGCCAAGGATGAGCCGGCGCGCGAGCGGCTGATCGTCAAGATGCGCAAGATCCTGGCGCAGGACTTCCCCTCGATTCGCGCCAAGGTCGACCGCCTCTTCCTCGGTCCGCCGACCGGCTGGCCGGTGCAGATGCGCGTCATGGGCCCGGACCGCAAGGAGGTGCGCCGTATCGCCGACGAGGTGAAAGCGAGATTCCAGGCCAATCCGCTGCTCGGCGCCATCCACGACGACTGGCTGGAACCGGTGCCGGCGATGAAGCTGGTGATCGACCAGGATCGCGCCCGAGCCCTCGGGGTCACCTCGCAGCGCATCCGCCAGATGCTGCAGGCCACCATGTCCGGCGCGCCGCTCGACGACTTCCGCGACGGCGAGGAGACGGTCTCGATCGTCGCCCGCGAGCCGGAGGCGACCCGTCACCTGCTCTCTTCGGTCGACTCGGTCTATATCCCGACCGACTTCGGCGGCTCGGTGCCGCTGTCGCAAGTGGCCAAGGTCGTGCCGGTGATGGAGCAGGGCGTCGAATGGCGGCGCGACCGCCTGCCGACGATCAGCGTGCGCGCCACGCTGCCGGATGGGGTGCAGTCGAACGACGTCGTCACCAAGATGTACAACGACATGAAGGACCTGCGCGCCGGCCTCGCTCCCGGCTACAAGGTCGAGATCCAGGGCGGTGCCGAGGACTCGGCCGAAAGCCAGGCCTCGATCGCCGCCAAGGCGCCGATCATGCTCGCCGTCATCGTCGTGCTGCTGATGGTCCAGCTGCAGCATTTCGGCAAGTCGATGCTGGTGCTGGCCACCGGCCCGCTCGGCATCATCGGCGCCGCAGCGGCGCTGCTGATCAGCGGCGCGCCGTTCGGCTTCGTCGCCATCCTCGGCGTCATCGCGCTGCTCGGCATCATCATGCGCAACTCGATCATCCTGGTCGATCAGATAGACCAGGATATCGCTGCCGGCATGGAGCGATCGGAAGCAATCGTGGGTGCAGCCGTGCGCCGCTTCCGGCCGATCATGCTGACGGCGCTGACCGCTGTCCTGGCGCTGATCCCGATCTCGCGCGGCGTCTTCTGGGGGCCGCTGGCCTACGCCATGATGGGCGGCATCCTCGTTGCCACCGTGCTCACCATCCTGGTGCTGCCGGCCGGCTACGCCCTGTTCTTCGGCCGCGCGCCCAAGACGGTCAAGACCGACGAGCAGGCGCCCGAGCCGGAGAAGGTCGAAGGCATCGAAAGACCGCAGCTGGCCTTGGCTGCGGAATAGAAATAGAGGTGGCAACCTAGGATCATCCGCCATCGGCGAAAGTCGGTGGCGGATGATCCACATCAAAGATCCGCGGGGCTGCGGCAAGATTTCGGCAAAACAGAATTGCTTTTCAGCAACGCGGATGAAGGTTCGACGCTGCGCGAGAATCTCGGCCCGAAGCGTCCAGAAGATCGGCTCTTTGCAAGCGAGGCTGTCCGAAAGGCCGGTTTGATGCCGCGATCGAGACGATCGGCAAAAAAAGAACGGGCGCGCCGAGGCGCGCCCGTTCGTTTTCAGGCTGCCGTGTCAGATGACGAACACCCAGTTGGCGATCAGCATCACCGCCACGCCGGCGATCAGCGTCAGGTAAGGCAGCATGCCCGCCTTCTTGACCGAGAGGTCGGCTCCCGCCATGCCGAGGTCTGCCAGCATATGTTCGGGGAACTTGCCCTTGTCCTGGATGTAGTGGCGGAAGCAGAACACCGGGATGATCAAGGCAGCGGTGATCAGGCCGGCCCACAGCGCCATCGGGTTCCACACCTTGGCGCCGGCGCCCATGAAGATGGCGTTCACATAGGCGAAGATCGCGCCGATGCCGAGCAGCCAGGTCGGCGCCTTCCAGGGACGGTTTATATGGCCGTTGTCGATGCGATGGATCCAGCCCGCGTTGAGGTTGAGGAAGTTGAAGATGATGTAGCCGCAATTCGACACGGCGAGGATGAAGAAGAAGCTCGTCGCGTCGGCCGAGGCGATCGCCAGCACGATTAGGTTGAAGCAGAGGTCGGTCCACATCGCCCGCGTCGGCGCGCCATGCTCGTTGACGTGGCTGAGATAGCGCGGCAGCCAGCCATCGACCGAACCCTGGTAGAGGGTGCGCGAGGAGCCGGCCATCGCCGTCATGATGCAGAGCACCAGGGCCAGGATCATCAGCATGACCAGCAGGCTGTGGATGATCTTGCCGCCGCCGACCATGCCGGCCAGCGCGTCGGCGACGCCCGAGCCGTCGACGATCGGCGTCGCCAGCATGCCATTCAGGCCGAGCACGCCCTGGAAGGTGAAGGGCACCAGGATGAACAGCAGCATGCAGAGCAGGCCGGAATAGAAGATCGCCTTGAACGTGTCGGTGCCGGGGTTCTTGAACTCCGACGTGTAGCAGACGGCCGTCTCGAAGCCGTAGGTCGACCATGCCGCGATGAACATGCCGCCCAGCACCAGCGTCCAGCCGGCGATGTTCCACGAACCCGGGTCGGGCGCGTAGGCGGCCGCCAACGGCACCAGCGGCGAGAAGTTCGCCCAGTCGATCTGGCCGGTGAAGATCGGCACGACTCCGACGATCAGCATCGGGATGATGACCAGAAGGCCGATGTATTTCTGCACATTGGCCGTGCCGAGGATGCCGCGATGCTGGATCGCGAAGATGATCAGCATCAGCACCGCGCCGATGAAGAAGGTGGCGTTGAAGGTGAAGGACACTGGACCCAGCGTATGGCTGAACAGCGACCATGTGCGGATCGCGGGCGTGGCGGCAGCCGCCACCGCGGCGATGGCGTCGGCAGGCGCCGTTCCGGCATGCGCGGCGATGTAGGCGACGACTTCCGGCGATGTCTCGGTGAAGGCCGGGATCGGCGCCAGCGCGTTGAGGATATAGGCGGCGGCGATCGAGCAGCCTAGCGACAGCACCGGCGACCAGGCGAACCAGTTGCACCAAACCGATAGCGGCGCGATGAACTTGGAATAGCGCAGCCATGCCGTGGCGCCGTAGATCGAGGCACCGCCGGATTTGTTCGGGAACAGGCCGGCGATCTCGGCATAGGTGAAGGATTGCAGGAAACCCATGATCATGGACGCCGTCCAGATCAGGAAGGCCAGTGTTCCGGTCGTGCCGGCAATGCCGCCGATCGAGAACAGGACCAGCGCTGGAACGCCGCTTGCCACCCAGAAGGCGCCGCGCCAGTCGATATGCCTGAGCAGCTTGCTTTCGACAGGCTGCTCGAGGGCCGTGCTTATCGTGCTCATATCTTGTGTCTTCCCCTTTTTGTTGTTCCCCGCCAGCGATGCTTCGGCTCTTGCGAAGCTTGCTCCCCGGCAAATCGGCGTCGGCCTGTCGTGTTTCCACTCAGTCGTATTTTTTTCTTAAGAGTGAAGATTGATCCGGCGCGCTTTCGCGTCAAGCGTTTTGTGGATGTCATGCACATCGCACTTGCGAAACATGCTCTTCCCTTCTCCCCTTTGTGGGAGAAGGTGGATCGGCGCGTAGCGCCGAGACGGATGAGGGGTGTTCCAGCGAAGTGAGCGGCTGGTGTCTTCTGGAACACCCCTCATCCGACCGAACTTCGCTCGGCCACCTACTCCCACAACGGAAGGATACAAGGGTTGCCGCTATCAGGAACGTGGCTTGGTTTTCTGCGGATCGTAATGGGCGAAGGCGACGACCCGCGCCGGCAGCCGCTTGGCGTGGCCGTCGAGCTTGCCGATCTCGACCTCCGTTCCGGTCTCGGCGTGAGCGACGTCGAGCCGTGCCAGCGCGATATTCTTGCCGAGCACCGGCGAGCGCATGCCGGAGGTGACGACGCCGATCTGGGCGCGGCCGACATGGACGCAGTCGCCGTGACCGACGGCGACATTGGCATCGATGTCGAGGCCGACGAGCTTGTGTTGCGGATGCTCCTTGCGCCGGATCAGCGCGTCGCGGCCGATGAAGTCGTCGGCCTTGGTCTTGAGCGGCACGGTGAAGCCGATGCCGGCCTCGAACGGATCGGTCTGGTCGGAGAATTCGTAGCCGGCGAAGATCAGTCCCGCCTCGATGCGCACCATGTCGAGCGCCTGCAGGCCCATCGGCTTCAGCCCGTGCGGCTGGCCGGCCTCCCAGACGGTGTCGAACACTTTTTCGGCGTCGCGCGGATGGCACCAGATCTCGTAACCGAGCTCGCCCGTATAGCCGGTGCGCGAGACCACGACCGGCACGCCATTGCCGCCGCCGATGCGCGCGACGGCGAAGCGAAACCATTCGAGCTCGCCGATCGAGGGCTGCACCGGCGAGGTCCAGACGACTTCGTTCAAGATGTCGCGACTCTTCGGGCCCTGCACGGCGATGTTGTGCATCTGGTCGGTCGAGGAGCGCACGAGCACGTTGAGGCCGATCTTCTTTGCGGTCTCGCGCAGCCACTCGCCGGAAAGATCGTCGCCGCCGACCCAGCGGAAATTGTCCTTGCCGAGCCTGAGCAACGTCCCGTCGTCGATCATTCCGCCATGCTCATAGCACATCGCCGTGTAGACGACCTGGCCGACCCCGAGCTTCTTGACATCGCGGGTCAGCGTGTATTGCAGCAGCGCTTCGGCATCCGGACCGGTGACCTCGAATTTGCGCAGCGGCGACAGGTCCATGATCACCGCGGCCTGCCGGCAGGCCCAGTATTCGGCGATGGGGCCTTCCTTGGCGAAGGAATTGGCGAGCCAATAGCCGCGATATTCGACGAAGTCGCGCGTGTGCTTGGCAAAGCTCGAATGAAAGGCTGTCTCGCGGGTCATTTTCGGTTCCGAGTCGGGCTTCATGCGTCTGGCGATCGCTCGCGAGAATTTGTGCTGGCCTGAATAGGCGCGCACATGGATATCGGTGAGATCCCAGCCATTGGCGGGCGTGGTGTCGTCCGGGCAGGCCGAGGAGACGCAGACGATGTCGGTCAGGGCGCGCAGGAGCACATAGTCGCCCGGCCGCGACCACGGCTCGTCCGACACCATCACGCCATGCGCGTCGATCGCCGTGTTGAAGAAGAAGTTGATCGCCATCCAGCCGGGGCGGGGCGTCACACCCTTGTCCGAGAGCGCCTTGTTGAAATTCTCCGAGCAATTTGTGTGTCCGGGATAGCCGATGTCGTCGTAATATTTGGCGGCGCAGGCGAGTGCGAAGGCGTCGTGCCGGCCGCAAGTGTCCTGCACCACCTCGACCAGCGGCTCCATGTCCTGGTCGTAATATTTCGAATGCAAGCCGGGCATCGGATAGGCCGAACCCATCAGCGTGCGGGTCGTCGTCACGTCGAGCGGCAGGTCGCGCCCCTTGTCCAGCTTGCGCGCGGAAAAACACTGGAAGTCGGTGCATTGCCGGCCATCGACATCGATGATCTGCAGATAGTCGCCGGCCTTGACGAAATAGGCCTCGGCGGTCGCCGACCTCACCCGAAGATCAAGTACGGGATCGGCAAGCGGATCGGGAAGCTGCGACCTGTTCTTCAGACGGATCGTGGCGCGCCGCACCAGGACGGTCAGCGGCGTCGCGGTGTTGTGGCCGTCGACCAGCATCGGCCCGCCAGGCGCCGCGATCAGCAGCGCGCCCCCGCGCTGGATGGCAAAGCTCTGCTCCGTGCCGGCGGGCGTGGCGCCGCCGAACACACGCACGGCCTTCGGCTGATCGAGCTGCACGTTGCGGCGCTCAAGGCTGAGACGCAGCGCTGACAGGCTGTCGTCGCCCTCGGCAAGCAGCGCCTTGATGCCGGCGGCGTTGCTGTTCGACCGCTCGCTGAAAATGCCGGGATCCGTCGCGCCTGATTTGTCCCAGGCCAGCAGCTCGCAAGGCTGGCCGCCTTCGACATTGCTCACGCTGACGCTGTCGCCGGCCTCGACATCGATCAGCGCGGCGCCATTGCCCTGGACGGTATACCGCTCCATCCCCGGCGGCAGGCTGATCTGGCCGGGCCTAAGGATCAGGCTCGGCTTGGGCGGTCCGGACAGGACGGCGGGGTAGGGCGACTGGCTCATCTAAAACCCTCCTCCGAGCGAGAAACAAGTTTGCCTGTGTGTAAAATTATTTTCGCTGAGAGAATAGCAGGGGGAATACGTTTGGCAAGCACCGGCTTCCCTTCTCCCCTTGTGGGAGAAGGTGGCCGCGAAGCGGCCGGATGAGGGGTGCTCCAGGGAAAGCCAGCGTCTCACTCCGCTGGAACACCCCTCATCCGTCTCGGCGCTATCGCGCCGATCCACCTTCTCCCACAAGGGGAGAAGGGGAGTCGCGCATCGCTATGCCACGTCTTCCGAATGGCCGATCGTCACGCCGTACTCGGCGGCGGAGTCGAGGATGGTGTGCCAGAGGCTCTCGGCGAAGGTTGCAAACACCAGGAGATTGAACACAGCTTGGTCATCGTGATCACCACCTCGCCACAGCGTGACACTGGTGTGATCCATCGACGTCGCGGCCGCCGCGCCCACGCCGAAAACATCGGGATGCAGGTCGATCGACGACAGCTTCGCAAGCATCGCGCGCGCCTTCTCTCCGGATATGCCGATCAGCGCTCGCGCATGCGACTGTTCGGAAAGCGAGGCCGAACCCACGAAGACCGGCGCAAGCGCTTCGATCGTATGCTTGCCGCCTTTGGACAGCACCAGGAATTGGTCCGGTCCCGACCAGATCAGCGTCGCGTCGGCAGTATCGACCGCCTTGGGCGTTTCCGGCGCGGCGATGCCGAAGCGTGCCTGCGCGGCCTTCGCCATCTCGCCGGCCTTGCCGCGCCGCGCCATCACCTGGACGAGATCGAAATTGTGGATATCGGTCAGCGACACGCCGGCGTCGCCTTGCGCGCCATAAGAGCCGGCGACCAGCGCGCGGTCGAGCGGGCTGCGAACCTCCCAGGAAAAATCAGCCACGCTGGCGCCCTCCATCCGGATCGTAGAAGACGGAATTACAGAGCTCGACATCGTAGTCCTCGCCGCGCAGCGGGTCGTGTGCGCGCACGATCTCGCCGATGCGCTCGCGGCCGCGCTCGACGAGGCCCAGCCCGATCCACTGGTCGAGCACCGGCGAGAAACAGACCGAGGTGACATAGCCCTGGTCGTTGTCGGGGCCTGGGGTCTCGCCCTTTGGAATGATGTGCGCGCCGGAACGCAGGCGGCGCGCCTTGTCGGTCGGCTTGATGCCGACGACCACCTGCCGGTTCGGCGCGACGAGCGCCTCGCGGCCGGCCATGACGCGGCCGATGAAATCCTTCTTGGTCGACATCATCTTGCCGAGGCCGAGATCGCTCGCCGTGGTGGTGCCGTTGAGTTCCGGCCCGGCGACATGGCCTTTTTCGATGCGCATCACGCCCAGCGCCTCGGTGCCGTAAGGCGTCACCCCGAACGGTTTTCCCGCAATCATCAGATTGCGCGCCATGGCCTCGCCATAGCGCGCCGGCACGGAAATCTCGAACGCCATCTCGCCGGAGAAGGAGATGCGGAACAGCCTAGCCTTCAGGCCGCCGCGCAGCTTGACCTCGCGCGCGCCCATAAACGGAAAGCCTTCGTTCGACAGATCCTCGGCCGGATCGACGACCTCCTTCAAGAGATCGCGGGTCCTCGGACCGGCGATCGAGAACTGCGCCCATTGGTCGGAGACCGAGGTCAGCTGCACGTCGAGCTCGGGGAACAGAACCTGGCGGCAGAATTCCAGGTGCTGCATCACCAGTCCGGCCTTCGCCGTCGTGGTGGTGAGGAAATAATGGTCGTCGGCGAGCCGCGAGGTCGTGCCGTCGTCATAGACGATGCCGTCCTCGCGCAGCATCAGCCCGTAGCGCGCCTTGCCGATGGCGAGGCTGGAGAAGGCGTTGATGTAGACGCGGTCGAGGAAGGCGCCTGCGTCGGGCCCGTGCACGTCGATCTTGCCGAGCGTCGAGACGTCGCAGAAGCCGACGCCGCCGCGCACCGCCTTGACCTCGCGGGTCACCGATTCCAGCCAGTCCTTCTCGCCCGCGCGTGGATACCATTGCGCGCGCTTCCACAGCCCGGTGTCGACGAAGACGGCGCCCTGTTCGGCCGCCCAGTGATGCGAGGGCGTCAGCCGCGTCGCATGGAAATTCTCGTCGCGATGGTGGCCGGCAAAGGCGCCGATGGCGACCGGCACGTAAGGCGGCCGGTAGATCGTCGTGCCGGTCTCCGGGATCGACTTGCCACTGACCGCCGCCATGATGGCGAGGCCGGCGACATTCGACGTCTTGCCCTGGTCGGTCGCCATGCCGAGCGTGGTGTAGCGCTTCAGGTGCTCGACCGATTGAAAACCCTCGCGCTGCGCCAGCTCGACATCGGAAGCGGTGACGTCGTGCTGCTGGTCGACAAAGGCCTTGCCCTTGCCGGCGACGTGCCAGAGCGGAGTGATCGAAAACGCCTCGTCGTCGGCGACCGGCATCGATCCGATGTTGCCGCTGCGGCCGGCATCGCGGGCCGCGGCAGCGCCGGCTTCAAACCCCTCGCGCAGACAGGCGCCAAGCCCGAAGGCGCCGTTGGCCGCGCCGGCCGCCACCATGCCGGGCGGCGCGCCATCCGGCACGAAGGCGGCAATGTCGTCGCGCCATTTCGGCCTGCCGCGGTGGTAAGAGGTGAGGCCGACCGCGGGGTTCCAGCCGCCAGAGACGGCGAGCCCGTCCGCCTCGACCTCGGCGCGCGCGCCGCCGGTCAGCGAGACGGAAATCTTGCGCACCCCACCCTTGCCGCCGTCGACGCCAGCGACGGCGCCGTGCAGCACCGGAAAGCCGCCTTTGCTTGCAAGCGAGCGGAGGGCCGGCGAAACGTCCGGCCGCGCGTCGATCACCGCCGCAACCTGCAGTCCGGCCGCGATCGCCGTTTCGGCGGTGCGCCAGCCGTCCTCATTGTTGGTGAACAGCGCAATGCGCTTGGACGGCGTGGCTGCGTAGCGGTTGATGTAGCTGCGCATGGCCGATGCCATCATCACGCCCGGCGTGTCGTTGCTGGCAAAGACGATCGGGCGTTCGATCGCGCCGGCCGCGACGACGCAGCGCTTGGCCACGATCCGCCATAGCCGCTGGCGCACCTGATGCTCGGGCGGCACCGGCAGATGGTCGTTGACACGCTCGATCGCGCCATAGGTGCCGCCGTCATAGACACCGAACAAAGTCGTGCGCGTCATGATGCGCACATCCGGCATCGCCGAAAGCTCGGCGACCGCGCGCGCAACCCATTCGGCGGCCGGCAATCCGTCGATCATGCCGCTATCGGCAAGCAGGCGCCCGCCGAGGACGAAATCCTCCTCGCACAGGATAACGCGCGCGCCGGAGCGCGCGGCAGCAAGGGCCGCCGCCAAGCCGGCCGGCCCAGAGCCCGCGATCACCACATCGCAATGTGCCCAGGCCTTGTCATAATGGTCGGGATCGGAAACCTGGGCGGCGCGGCCAAGGCCCGCGGCGCGCCGGATCGCCGGCTCATAGACTGCTTCCCAGAACTTCGCCGGCCACATGAAGGTCTTGTAGTAGAAGCCGGCGACGAAGATCGGTGCGAACAGCTGGTTGACCGACATGACGTCGAAACCGAGCGACGGCCAGCGGTTCTGGCTGGCGGCTTCGAGCCCTTCATAGAGCTCGGCGGTCGTCGCCTTGGTGTTCGGCTCGCGCCTTGCGCCGCTGCGCAGCTCGACCAGCGCGTTGGGCTCTTCGGAGCCAGCCGTCAGGATACCGCGAGGACGATGATATTTGAACGAGCGGCCGACGAGCTTGACGCCATTGGCGACCAGCGCGGAAGCCAGCGTGTCGCCCTTGAAGCCGGAGAAGATCTTGCCGTCGAAGCGGAAGTTGAGCGCGGTCGAGCGGTCGATGAGACCGCCATTGTTCAGCCGGTTTGCCTGATCGCCGCGCATCACACACCAACCTTGGCGCCGCCTGCGCCCGCCGCCGGCTCGACGGCCGAAATCTCATGCGTCAGCGTGTTGCGCGTGACCTTCAGCCAGGCCCGGCAGCCGCCGCCATGGTACCAGTGCTCGCTCATCGGGCCGGCGATGTTGTCGCGTAGATAGACGTAGTCGTAGACCGCGTCTTCGCCGGCATCACCCGCCGGCCGTTGCGGCTTGGCGTCGCCGAGATAGGTGAACTCGCCGAGTTCGCGTTCGCCGCAGAAGGGACAGACTATGCGCATGGCTGGGTCTTCAATGCATGATGCCAAAAAGTGTGAAGCGGTTTTTGGATAACATCATGCTCTATCCCTAATGCAGGTTCGGTTGGGCGCCCTGGCCCTTCTCGTCGATCATGGCGCCGCGCTGGAAGCGGTCGAGGCGGAAGAATGCTGCTTCCTTGTGCGATTGATCGCGGGCGATGAGATGGGCGAAGACGAAGCCGGAGCCGGGCGTCGCCTTGAAGCCGCCATAGCACCAGCCGGCATTGATGTAGAGGCCGTCCACCGGGCTCTTGTCGATGATCGGCGAGCCGTCCATCGACATGTCCATGATGCCGCCCCACTGGCGTAAGAGCCGCACGCGGCCGATCATCGGGATCAGCGCCATGCCGCCCTCGCAGACATCCTCCACGACCGGCAGATTGCCGCGCTGGGCATAGGAATTGTAGCCGTCGATATCGCCGCCGAAGACCAGCCCGCCCTTGTCCGACTGGCTGACATAGAAATGTCCGGCGCCGAAGGTCATGACCCCGGGGATCAGCGGCTTGATCGCTTCGGAGACGAAGGCCTGCAACACATGGCTTTCGATCGGCAGGCGCAGCCCCGCCATGGCCGCCACGCGTGACGAGGAGCCCGCCACCGCCATGCCGACCTTGCCGGCGCCGATCTTGCCGCGCGATGTCTCGACGCTGGTCACCTTGCCGTTGGCGTCGCGCGTGAAGCCGGTAACCTCGCAATTCTGGATGATGTCGACGCCGAGCTCGCTCGCCGCATGGGCATAACCCCACACCACGGCATCATGCCGCGCCGTGCCGCCGCGGCGTTGCAGCAGTCCGCCTTGCACGGGGAAGCGCGCATTGTCGAAATTCAGGAACGGCAGCATTTTCCTGAGCGCCGTCTGGTCGAGCAGTTCCGCATCGATGCCGTTGATGCGCATGGTGTTACCGCGCCGGGCGAAAGCATCGCGCTGCGCGTCGGAGTGATAGAGGTTGAGCACGCCGCGCTGGCTGACCATCGCGTTGTAGTTGAGGTCCTGCTCCATCCGCTCCCACAGCTTCATCGACAATTCGTAGAAACCGGTGTTGCCGGGCAGGCCGTAGTTGGAGCGGATGATGGTGGTGTTGCGGCCGGCATTGCCGGAGCCGATCCAGCCCTTTTCCAGCACCGCGACATTGCGGATGCCGAACTCGCTGGCCAGGAACCAGGCGGTGGCGAGTCCGTGGCCGCCGCCGCCGATGATGATCACGTCATAGCGGTCCTTGGGCGCTGCGTCGCGCCAGGTCGGCTGCCAGTTCTTGTGGCCGGAAAGGGCGGCGCGGGCGAGCGAGAAGATCGAATATTTCATCAGTTCATTCCGAGGTCGCTCGCACCGCTAGAGCATGATGCCGAAAAGTGTGAAGCGGTTTTCGGACGACATCATGCTCCATTACAGGACGGTCAGATATCCAGCGTGTGGTCGCGCTCCCACTGCGTGAAGTGCGAAGCATAGGAATTCCATTCCTGCTGCTTCAGCTTTAGATATGCCGACGAGAATTCCTCACCCAGCGCCGCCTTGAGCGATTTGTCCTTGTCGAACTCGCGCAGCGCGTCGAGCAGGTTGAGCGGCAGTTTCGGCGCATCCGTCACGGTATGCCCGAGCTGGTACATGTCGATGTCGTAGCGCTTGCCGGGGTCGGCCTTCGAGCGGATGCCGTCGAGGCCGGCAGCGATGATGACGGCCTGCAGGAGGTAGGGATTGGCGGCGCCGTCCGGCAGGCGCAATTCGAAGCGGCCGGGTCCCGGCACGCGCACCATGTGCGTGCGGTTGTTGCCGGTCCAGGTGACCGTGTTTGGCGCCCAGGTGGCGCCCGAAATGGTGCGCGGCGCGTTGATGCGCTTGTAGGAATTGACCGTCGGATTGGTGATCGCGGCAAGCGCCGAGGCATGCTTCATGATGCCGCCGAGGAAGTTCCTGCCCTTGGCGGACAGGCCGAGTTCTTCCGAATTGTCGGCAAAGACGTTGGTCTTGCCTGTCTCGTCCCACACCGAGATATGCGCATGGCAGCCATTGCCGGTCAGGCCTTGGAAGGGCTTGGGCATGAACGTCGCGCGCAGGCCGTGCTTCTCGGCGATCGACTTGACCATGAACTTGAAGAAGGAGTGCTTGTCGGCGGTCGCCAGCGCGTGATCGAACGTCCAGTTCATCTCGAACTGGCCGTTAGCGTCCTCGTGGTCGTTCTGGTACGGGCCCCAGCCCAACGCCAGCATGTGGTCGCAGATCTCGGCGATGACGTCGTAGCGCCGCATCACCGCCTGCTGGTCGTAGCAGGGTTTCGAGGCTGTATCGTATTCGTCGGAGATCGCCTTGCCATCGGGCGAGATCAGGAAGAACTCGGCCTCGACGCCCGTCTTGACATGCATGCCGTCGCGGGCGGCTTCGTCGATCAGCCGCTTCAGCGTGTTGCGCGGCGCCTGGTTAACCTCCTTGTCCTCCATGATGCAGTTGGCGGCTACCCAGGCGACGTCCTTCTTCCATGGCAGTTGGATGACCGAAGCCGGATCCGGCACCGCCAGCATGTCGGGATGCGCCGGCGTCAGGTCGAGCCATGTCGCGAAGCCGGCAAATCCTGCACCGTCCTTCTGCATGTCGGCGATCGCCTGCGCCGGCACCAGCTTGGCACGCTGCCCGCTGAACAGGTCGGTGTAGGAGATCATGAAATATTTGACGCCGTTCTCCTTGGCGAATGCGGCGAGATCGTTCCCCATTATGTAGTTCCTCGCTTATGTGTCTTGGAAGTTTGTCCTAGAAGCCGTTCTTTCCCGGTATCCAGTTGGTGCCGGCCAAAGGCACGCCGGCCATGGCGGCGGCTTCGATCGAGAGCGCGACGAGATCCTCGGGCTCGAGATTATGCAGGCTGTTCTTGCCGCAGGCGCGTGCGATGGTCTGGGCTTCCAGCGTCATCACCTTGAGGTAGTTCGCGAGCCGCCGCCCGGCCGCGATCGGGTCGACCCGCTTCATCAGCTCGGGGTCCTGCGTGGTGATGCCGGCGGGGTCGCGGCCCTCGTGCCAGTCGTCATAGGCGCCGGCCGTTGTGCCGAGCGCACTGTACTCCGCCTCCCAGCGGGGATCGTTGTCGCCCAGCGCGACCAGTGCCGCCGTGCCGATCGAGACCGCGTCGACGCCCAGCGCCAGCGCCTTGGCGACATCGGCGCCGTTGCGGATGCCGCCCGAGACGATGAGCTGCACCTTGCGGTGCATGCCGAGGTCCTGCAGCGCCTGCACCGCCGGCCGGATGCAGGCAAGCGTCGGCTGGCCGACATTCTCGATGAACACTTCCTGCGTGGCGGCCGTGCCGCCCTGCATGCCGTCGACCACCACGACATCGGCGCCGGCCTTCACCGCGAGCGCGGTGTCGTAATAGGGCCGCGCCCCGCCGACCTTGACGTAGATAGGCTTTTCCCAGTCGGTGATCTCGCGCAGCTCGAGGATCTTGATCTCGAGATCGTCCGGCCCCGTCCAGTCGGGATGGCGCGAGGCCGAGCGCTGGTCGATGCCCTTGGGCAGCGTGCGCATCTCGGCGACGCGGTCGGAGATCTTCTGGCCAAGCAGCATGCCGCCGCCGCCCGGCTTGGCGCCTTGGCCGACGACCACTTCGATGGCGTCGGCGCGCCGTAGGTCGCGCGGATTCATGCCGTAGCGCGAGGGCAGGTACTGGTAGACCAGCGCCTTGGAATGCCCGCGTTCTTCCTCGGTCATGCCGCCGTCACCGGTGGTGGTCGAGGTGCCGGAAAGCGTGGCGCCGCGCCCCAAGGCTTCCTTGGCCGGCCCGGAGAGCGATCCAAAACTCATGCCGGCGATGGTGATCGGGATCTTCAGCTCGATCGGCTTCCTGGCGTGGCGCGAGCCGAGCACCACCGAGGTGTCGCAGCGCTCGCGATAGCCTTCGAGCGGATAGCGCGAGATCGAAGCGCCGAGGAAAAGCAAGTCGTCGAAATGCGGCAGCTTGCGCTTGGCGCCGGCGCCGCGGATGTCATAGATGCCGGTCGCAGCCGCGCGGCGGATTTCGGAAAGCGTGTAGTCGTCGAAGGTTGCGGATTTGCGCGGCGTCGTCGGCGGGTTACGGTAGGTCATCTTGCCTCAATACGCGTCGGCGTTGTCGATATTGAAATTGTAGAGTGTGCGGGCCGAGCCGTAGCGCTTGAACTCCGACGCCTTGACGTCGGTGACGCCGGCCTTGTCGAGCAGGGCCTGCAGCAATTCGACGTGCTCGGGCCGCATCTCCTTGGCAATGCAGTCGGCGCCGAGGCTTTCCACCTTGCCGCGCACGAAAAGCCGCGCCTCATAGATGGAATCGCCCAGCGCGTCGCCGGCGTCGCCCAGCACCACGAGGTTGCCGGACTGCGCCATAAAGGCCGACATGTGGCCGATATTGCCGTGCACGACGATGTCGATGCCTTTCATCGAAATGCCGCAGCGCGACGAGGCATTGCCCTCGATGACCAGCAAGCCGCCGCGGCCGGTGGCGCCGGCATACTGGCTCGCGTCGCCCTTGATGACGATCGAGCCCGACATCATGTTCTCGCCGACGCCGGGGCCGGCCGAGCCGTGCACGGTGACGGCCGCGCCGTCATTCATGCCGGCGCAGTAATAGCCGACGCTGCCGCGCACATCGATACTGACCGGCTGATCGACGCCGACCGCCACCGAATGGCTGCCCTTGGGGTTGAGCACTTCCCAGGCGGTCTCGTTCGAGCCGGGCGTGAGCTTGTGCAGCGCCTGGTTCAATTCGCGCAGCGAATGCACGGACAGGTCAAAGACGCGTGATGCCTGACTGTGGGCATGGCCTTGCTCGCGCTCGGCCTTCGACATTGGGGTTGCCGGCATCAGCTCAATGCTCCCAGAAATAAACGGTTGCGGGCTCGGGCTCCCAGACCCGCGCATTATCGATGCCGGGAAGCTTGGTCAGCGCGCGATATTCGGAGCCGAAGGCGACATACTGGTCGGTCTCGGCCATCACGGCCGGCTTGCAGGCGATCGGATCGCGCACCACGCCGAAGCCGTTCTTGGTGCCGACGACGAAGGTGAAGAAGCCGTCGAGGTCGGAAAGCGTGCCTTCCAGCGCCTCGCCGAGATTCTTGCCATGCGCCATCCGGTTGGAGAGATAGGCAGCCGCCACCTCGGTGTCGTTCTCGGTCTCGAAGGTCATGCCGTCGCGGATCAGCTCGCGCCGTACATTGTTGTGGTTGGAGAGCGAGCCGTTGTGCACCAGGCACTGGTCGGCGCCGGTCGAGAAAGGATGCGCGCCCATCGTCGTCACCGCCGATTCCGTCGCCATGCGGGTGTGGCCGATCCCATGCGTGCCGGTCATCGCGCGAACGCCGAAGCGGTCGACGACGGCTTCGGGCAGGCCGACTTCCTTGTAGATCTCCACCGCCTCGCCGGCGCCCATGATGCGGATGTCGGGCCGGAGCGTCTGCAGTGCCTCGCGCGCGGCGTCGACCTTGTCCGGCGTGGTCCGGATCACCGCATGCGTCGATTTCACGGCGACGCTGACCGGCGCGCCGATTGCCTTGGCGAGCTCGACGTCGAGGCCGCGGAAATCGCGATCAGGCTTCGGCGACTGCACGGTGATCTTGGCTTCATTGCCGGTGGCCGCGCCATAGATGGCGATGCCGGCACTGTCCGGGCCGCGGTCGCTGAGCGACACCAGCATCTCCGACAGCATGGCGCCGAGCTTCGGCTCCAGCGCCTTGTCCTTCAAGAAAAGTCCGACGATTCCGCACATGCCAGCCTCCGACGTTTTTTGGCTCTCAGATGATGTACCCAATGAGTAAGCCGAATTCAATGGTATGAAAGAAATTTTCCTGTCGTTATATATTCGGCGGTGCATCCCCTTCGGCACTATCGCCGCCCGGACGCGCCTTGTGAACCCGGATCGCATGGCGGATGCGCGCGATCCTATAGGCGTCGAGGATCGAGAGGGCATAGATCAGGAAGCCGCCGGCGTGGCGGCCGATGAAGCCGGCGTCGACCGGCGCCAGCTTGGTGGTTATCCAGCCAAGGATCGCCATGAAGAACAGGAATTGCAGTCCGCGCGCCGGCACGCCGAGCATGACATGGCCGCTTGCCGGCAAGACGATCGCGGCGCCGAGCACGAGATAGGGATTCGCGGGAGCAGGGGTGGCGGTTTCGTCGCTCATGCGGCCCGCCTTTCGCGCCGGTTGATGGCTTGACGAAGCGTCGAGGCTGCCTCGAGCAGCCGTCCGATCAAGGCCGGATCGATCCCGGCATCGCCGAACGCCGCCTGCCGGAACACACCGTAGCGAGCGCGCTCGGCCTCGGCCAGCAGCCAGACGATGCGCACGCCCTTCGGCGTGATCAGCAATTCCTTGGCGCGGCTTTCGGCAAAGATGTCTGTATGCGCGGCGATCAGATCCTGCGGGAAGGCGACACCTCTGCGGTCCGTCCTGAGCACCGCGTCGGCGGGAAGGCCGAGCACCTTCGGCAGCGTGTGCGGCAGATGGTCGAAATTGGAGAATGTCGTCGCCGAATTCGGCCGCATCATCATGTCGAACGTGCCCGGCACCGCGACCGGCTCGGTGATCGAAACGCTGAGCCAGCGCGTCGGCAGCTTTCGCGTCGCCAGCGTGTCGACGATGGTCCGCACCTGGACGCGCTGACCCTTCCATGAACCGGCCCAGGTAACGACGCCGGCCGTGCCGTCGGAAATGTCGGAGGCGTCCGCAACGACGCTGCGGACGCTCGCCATATCGGCGGCCAGGGCCGCCTTCGCCCTGTTGCGGCCGGCACGCGCCAGCCAGGCAATGTGGGCGGCGACGGCCAATGCGATCGCTCCGGTAAGCAATACTGACGTCAGCTCGGACATTTCGATACGCCACGGCCCGCCATCGAACGGCGGGCCCTTACTCCACTCAATAACCCTGCGGCTTCGGCCACGGCATGGAGAACTGGTCGCCGCGCCGCACGAACTTGTAGCGGTAGAAGTGGAACCATAGCGAGATCAGGAAATAGAAGACGGTCATCGCGATCAGCTGCGAGCCGAAGCCGAGGAAGATGGCGAAGAAAGTCACCATGCACAGGCAGAACAGCACGATCGCCGGCAATGGGTGGAAGGGGTGCGTGTAGCCGCGGCGGATCGAACCCAGCGGCCACTTCTTGCGGAACATCATGATGTTGATGCTCATGAAGGTGTATTGCAGCACGCCCGACAGGATCGAGAAGGTGATCGCCTGGTTGAGATCGGCGATGAAGGCGAAGGCCAGCGCGATCGGCAGCAGGAACAGGATCGAGCGATAGGGCGTGCGATACTTCGGATGCACCGCCGAGAACCAGCTCGGCAGATAGCGGTCGCGGCCGAGCGAGAACCAGGCGCGCGCCGCGTCGTTGATGCAGCCATTGGCCGACGCGAGCGCTGCCAGCAGCGTCGCGATGAAGAGCAGGTTCTCCAGAAGCGGGCTGCCCGTCAGCTTGCCGGCGTCCCACAGCGGATAGTAGGTGATGCCGAGATATTCCCAGGGCATCAGCGAGGCGCAGACATACCAGGTCATCGCCGCGGCGATCAAAAGCGTGATCATGCCGGCCATGGTGCCGTAAGGCAGCGAGCGCGCCGGCGAGCGTACTTCCTCGGCGGCCTGGGTCGTGCCCTCGATGCCGAGATAATACCAGATGCCGAACTGGAAGGCGGCAATGACGCCGATCCAGCCATAGGGCAGCGCATTGGCGGGGGTGACCAGCTCGTTGAGCTTCAGCACCGCGCCTTGCGTCCACGGGCTGACGGAGAAGAACAGGATGACGATCGAGACATAGGCGATCGCGGTGATGACGAAGTTGACGTTGAGCGTCATCAGCACGCCGCGATAGTTGAGCCAGGCGAGCACGACGATGGTGGCGGCGATGAAGGAGTTGTGCGTCAGCCCCTCGACGCCGGCCTTGGCGACGATCGTGTCGCCGAGCAGGATCGCGTCCGACACTTCCAGCATGGTGTAGGCGAACACCAGGAACAGCGCCACGTTGAAGGCCATCAGCGGCCCGACGATATGCTTGGCTTGCGCATATTGGCCGCCGGCGGCGGCGACGGTGGACGTCACCTCCGAATCGATCATGGCGACCGAGGTGTAGAGCAGTCCGACGACCCAGCAGACGATCAGCGCGGCGAGCGCGCCGCCCTTGTCGGCGGAGAAATTCCAGCCGGTGAACTCGCCGACCAGCACGATGCCGACGCCCAGCGCCCACACATGCGCCGGGCCGAGCACCCGAAGCAGCGAGACCCTGTCGCCGTGGATTGTCGTCGTTTGTGCCGTTTCAACCGCAGCCGTCATGTCAGTCCCCACTCAGATCCGGTGTTTTTCGGAAACGGCTTCAAGCTCGCCTTCACGGGAAGACGTCAAAGTCTCCTCGGAATAGGTCGTATCGACCTTGAACCAGTCGTAGAGCATCCACGCCGCAAGCACGACCGAGATGCCCCAGCAAACGTAAGACAGTCCCATCCACATGATGTCTTCCCCGGTCTCTTTGTCGTCGAAGTCTCTTTGTCGTCGAAGTTTATTTGTCGTCGAACTTCTCGTTGATGACCTCACGATATTCCTTGTCGGAGGCGCGGAACAGGAAGACGAAATAGGCGATCAGCACGATCGCCATGATGATCAGCGTCGGCCAGTCGATGATGTAATGGAAGCGGTTCTGGATGATGTCGTGCGCCGTCTCCGGCGTGTAGCCCAGCTTCTCCCAGATCGACGCCATGGTCGCGTTCTGGCCGAGTGCGTCCCACGTCTTGGCATCGAGCGGGTCGATCGACTTCGCCGCCCCGGCAAAGCCGAGTTTCAGCGGCAACCAGAGCGCCACGAAGATTGCGACCACCACGACCGCGATGTCGAGGATCTGTCCGGCCTTGCTCTGCTCCGGCGGGGTATAGCGAGCCATGGTTTCTCCCTTCACGATTGGCGGTTGCGGGCGGCGTCGGCGTTCTTGATGTCGAGCCCGTAGATGAAGTCCTTGTCTTCCTTGTAGTGGTTGAGCATGGCGAGGATCGCGGCGGTGTTGAAGATCAGCACCGCGGCGGCTGCAACCGCCACCACGAGCTTGATGCCGCTATGCGGAATGTATGGCCACGTCATCAGGAGGACGAAGAGGATCGTTGCCCACAGGCATACGATCAGGAGCACGGACCCACGCACGTCGGAACGGTACAGCGCTTCGATGCGCTGCTGCATGTCGGACATCGGTTTTCCCCTTCTGGCGACGTCCGGCCACACAACCGACCGGGCGTCCACTCTTTCAACAGAGTGAAATTTTTTTCATAAATTCCGCTCGATTCCCGAAATTGTCAAGCCGGATTTACGCATCGTAAACCGTTTGTCATCGGGCAAGAAATTTGCCTGACAATGAAATTATTTGCTTCAAGGGGATTGCAGGGCTTCGCCGTTTGCGGTCAATATTCGACCAAGCTCCGCCACCAAGCAGGAGCAGGGAACAGCAACGACTTAAATCGCACGGAGGACGATCGGATGACGGCATCCTGGAGATTCTCGACCCTGGCGGATCGCCATCGCGCGCTCGGCTCGAAACTCGAGGACTGGAGCGGCATGGGCACCGCCTGGACCTACGACAAGGACGCCGACGAGGAATATATCGCCATCCGCACCAAGGCCGGGCTGATGGACGTCTCCGGCCTGAAGAAGGTCCACATCACCGGGCCGCATGCCTCGCATCTGATCGACCTCGCCACGACGCGCGACGTGGAAAAGATCTATCCCGGCAAGTCGGCCTACGCCTGCATGCTGAACGAGGCCGGCAAATTCACCGACGACTGCATCCTCTACCGCATCAGCCCGAACTCGTGGATGGTCGTGCACGGCTCCGGCACCGGCCATGAGGAGCTGCAGCGGGCGGCGATGGGCCGCGATGTCTCGCTGCGCTTCGATGACAATCTGCACGACCTGTCGCTGCAAGGCCCGACCGCGGTTGACTATCTGGCCAAGCATGTGCCGGGCATCCGCGACCTCAACTATTTTCATCATATGCAGACGCAGCTCTTCGGCTTTCCGGTGATGATCTCGCGCACCGGCTACACCGGCGAGCGCGGCTACGAGATCTTCTGTCGCGGCCAGGATGCCGGCACGATCTGGGACAGGATCCTCGAGGAGGGCAAGAGCGCCGGCATCATTCCCTGCCGCTTCACCACGCTCGACATGCTGCGCGTCGAGAGCTATCTGCTCTTCTACCCTTACGACAATTCCCAAAAGTATCCGTTCGAGAACGAAGGCCCCGGCGACACGCTGTGGGAGCTCGGCCTCGACTTCACCGTCAGCCCCGGCAAGACCGGCTTCCGCGGCGCCGAGGAGCATTATCGGCTGAAGGGCAAAGAGCGCTTCAAGATCTATGGCGTGCTGCTCGATGGCAAGCAGCCGGCGGACGAGGGCGCGCCCGTCTACCGCGACGGCAGACAAGTCGGCGTGGTGACCTGCGCCATGTATTCGCCGCTGGTCGAGAAATCGATGGGCATCGCGCGCCTCGATGTCGACTGCGCGGTCAAGGACACCAAGCTCGAGATTCGCAACCGGAGCGGCTCGATCAAGGCGACGGCGCAACCGCTGCCGTTCGACGATCCCAAAAAGACCAAGCGCACCGCCAAGGGTTGAGGCATCATCGCGGGAGGGGGCTCGAGGTACGAAGGAAAGAATGACAGCCAAGACGATCATCAGCCGGCCCGTTTACGGAACGCTGTCGCCGCAGCCCGGCAAGCATCATCTCTTCATCGCCGACGCGGAAGGCGCGCTGGCGATTGCCGACATGGCCGGCAAGGCGCCGCCCGACTTTTTCGACGGCGCGGAAATCGTCTTCATTCCGGGGCATCAGGGCAAGCACGTGGCGGCTCTCGAAGCGCTGAAGCCCGCGCAATTCCATATTGCGCCTTCCTTCGCCAGTCTCTTGCCGCGGCTCAAGCAGACGCTGACCAACGCTCATATGGGCCTGCGTCTCTATCTTGCCGGAACCGAAGGCCTGATCGGCCAAGCGATGCAAGTAGCGCTCGAAGCCGGCATCGACCATACCTCGATTGAGACCGAGCATCGCGGCTCGCTGGCGCGGCGCATGCAATGCGTACACTGCAAGGGCATCACCGAGAATGTGACGACGCAGCCTGCCACCTGCTCGCATTGCGGCTTGCTGCTTCTGGTGCGCGATCACTATTCGCGGCGCCTCGCGGCCTTCCAGGGCGTGTGCATCAACGCCGAGGATCGCTCCGAGAGTCCTCCGATCGAGGAGGCCTTCCGATGAGCACCGGCACCACCAAGCTCGACGTCGTTGTCAGCGACGTCGTTCCCGTCAACGATCTCGTGACCCGCTTCCATTTCCGCCGTCGCGACGGCGAGCTGCTGCCGACCTTTTCCGGCGGCGCCCACGTCGTCGTCGAGATGCGCGACGGCGACCGCACCAGGCTCAATCCCTATTCGCTGATGGGCTCGCCGCTCGACACGCGCGAATACACGATTTCCATCCGGCGCGACGATGTCGGCCGCGGCGGCTCGCTGTTCATGCACCGGCAGGTCAAGCCCGGGCTGGAGATGGTGATCAGCTATCCGGTCAATCTGTTCTCGCTGGATCTCCGGGCGAAGAAGCACCTGATGCTGGCCGGCGGCATCGGCATCACGCCGTTCATGGCGCAGACGTCGCAGCTGGCAGGCACCGGCGGCAATTTCGAATTGCACTACACCTGCCGCACGGCTTCGCTGGGGACCTATGCCGATGTCCTGCAGCAGCGCTACGGCAACCGAGTCAGGCTCTACCACGACGACCGCGAGGAGCGCATCGACCTCGAGCGGCTCTTGTCCTCGCAGCCGCTCGGCACGCATCTCTATGTCTGCGGCCCGGCCGGCATGATCAACTGGGTGCGCGATCGCGCGGCTAGCCTCGGATGGCCGCCGGAGACCGTGCATTTCGAACATTTCGCGGCCCCGCAGCCCGGCGCGCCGTTCGACGTGACCTTGGCCGTCAGCGGCAAGACGATTCGCGTCGGCGAGCAGCAGAGCCTGCTTGAGGCGATCGAAGCCGCCGGCGTCGACCCACCTTATCTCTGCCGCGGCGGCGTTTGCGGCCAGTGCGAGACCAATGTGATCTCCTTCGACGGCAAATTCATCCACAACGATCACTGGCTGAGCGAGGAAGATCACCGTTCCGGCTGCAAGATCATGCCTTGCGTCTCGCGCTTCGAGGGCAAGTCGCTGGTCCTGGAAAGATAGGAGGCGTCAATGGGCATCACCTTTCGCAAGGAAACGTTTCGCGACGATTTCACCTTCAAGAACAGTCCGGAGCACATCAGGCGCTTTCCCTTCCCGTTCAACGAAGATGCCTACATGTATGCGGTCAACATCGAGCCGCATGTCGTCGGGCCCAAGGGCAGCGTGCTCGAGAACCTTATCGACGTCGACGAGCATTATGTCGCCGAGATGCAAGACCGCGCGCTGGTGCTGGCCGAGGATCCGCTGCGCTGCCAGTCGCTACCGCACATGACTTTGGCCGGCTGGGACCTGCTCGAGCTTCTGATGGAGCAGCAGGCGCTCGGCTATCCCGAGCATTTCACGCTGGAGCGAAACGGCGATCGCTGGCGCTGGATCAACCGGCCGCTCGGCATCGACGACACCTTCACCTTCGGCGACACCTCGACGCTGCCCTACGGGCCGATGGAGTACATCACCCGCCAGAGCCAGGGCGATTTCTGTATCCTCGACCAGCGCGACGGCAATCTGTGGATGGACGCCGGCATGGTCACCACCCAGGCCGACTGGTCGCTCGACTTCGACATCGGCATGAACTTCTTCGAATGGCACGCGCCGGTGCCGCTGGCGCATGAGAAGGGCATCTTCACCCGCGCGCTGAAATTCCTCACCAATATCCAGCAGGGCAAGCCGGCGAGGCGCCTCAACTGGACGATGACCATCAATCCGCGCCTCGACACCAGCCCCGAGAACTATCACAAATGGGGTCCGGACCGCGCCACCGTCACGCCGGAGAATGTCGGCGACAAGGTGCATCTGCGCGTCGAATTGCAAAGCTTCTGGCGGCTGCCGCGCTCCAACAGCATCGTCTTCCCGATCCGCTGCTACCTAATCAAGATGGACGAGCTGGTCACGCAGCCGAAATGGGCGCGCCGCCTGCACCGCGTCATCCGCGACCTGCCGGAAGAGCTCGCCACCTATAAGGGCCTGACACGATATAGGCCGACGCTGGTGGAATGGCTGTCGAAGCTCGACGACGGCAGCCCGACGAGTCCAGGGTTTGGGCCGGATTAGAAGCTGCCAATCTCCCCCCTTGTGGGGGAGATGCCCGGCAGGGCAGAGGGGGGCGCGAAGGAACGCCAGCCGTGCCTGCCTCGGGCGAAACACCAACAACGACGACCCGAAGGTCGCGACTGCGACGATTGATGGGTCGGCGGGACAGCGCCCCCCTCTGGCCTGCCGGCCATCTCCCCACGAGGGGCGAGATCAGCCAATCACCCGGCGCTGTTTTGCGGATAGCAAATGATCGACAGATACCGCATCGGCAGCCGCGTCAGCTCTTCCGGGCCGTGCGGCGCGTCGGCGTCGAAGAACAGGCTGTCGCCCGGTTTCATCGGATAGAGGTTGTTGCCGTGCCGGTAAACGACCTCGCCCTCGAGCATGTAGAGGAATTCCATGCCCGCATGCTGGAAGGTCGGGAACACGTCCGAATTCTCGGTCAATGTGATGAGATAGGGCTCGACGACAACGCCGCTGGTGTTGGCGCCGATATGTCCGAGCAGGTTGTACTGGTGGCCGGCGCGGGTGCCGCGCCGCTCGACATCGACGCCTTCGCCGGCCTTGACGAAGACGGCGCTGTGCTCTTCCTCGAAACGCCGGAAGAACGCGGTCACCGGAACGCCCAGCGCCCGCGACAGCGCCTGCAATGTCGTCAGCGACGGCGAGGTGATACCGTTTTCGATCTTCGACAGCATGCCGAGCGAAATGTCGGTGGCGGTGGCGAGATCGGCGACGGTGATGCCGAGCTTCTTGCGGAACGCGCGCACCTCATGGCCGATCGCCACTTCCAGCACTTTCTCGCGCGTGTCGCGGATGGCGTGCGGGTTTTGCGTCAACGGCGCGCGTATCGTGCGCCCAGCGGCCGAAACGCGCTTTAGCGGCGCCTTGCCCTTCGCTGCCGCATCGGTGGTCCTGGTGCCGGAATTCTTGTTCGCCATGTCGCCCCCGACTCTCGCGGATTTATTTCACTCAAGGTGAACATATTCGGTGGCGATACAAGAGCGCAACCGCGACGGCAAGCCGCTGGATTGCAGGACGCGCCTGCTTCAACGTGACGCCGCCGCCTTTGCGCGCAAAAACCGTTTCACGCAAATGCCGTCGCAGATGTTTGTTGACAGCACCAAAGACCCAATTACTGTCACTGGGAGTGAAATTTGTTTCGTAGGAGCAATTCCAGGAAAAATGTCGAACGGTTTTCCACCCGGAATTGCGTCAAGAAAAAAGTCGAATCAAAAAAGGAGGAGGCCCGCAATGAAATCTCGTGTCGCCGTCATCGGAGCCGGACCGTCGGGCCTGGCCCAGCTAAGGGCCTTCAAGTCGGCCGCCGACAAGGGCGCCGAGATCCCGGAAATCGTCTGCTTCGAAAAGCAGAGCGACTGGGGCGGCCTGTGGAATTACACTTGGCGCACCGGCCTCGACGAGCATGGCGATCCGGTGCACGGCTCGATGTACCGCTATCTGTGGTCGAACGGCCCGAAGGAATGCCTCGAATTCGCCGACTACACCTTCGAGGAACATTTCGGCCGGCCGATCGCTTCTTATCCGCCGCGTGCCGTGTTGTGGGACTACATCAAGGGCCGCGTCGAGAAATCCGGCCTGCGCGAATGGGTGCGCTTCAACAGCCCGGTGCGCATGGTGACCTATTCCGACGAGACCGAGAAGTTCACCGTCACCGCGCATGATCGCACCAACGACGTGACCTACTCGGAGGAATTCGACAACGTCGTGGTCGCTTCAGGCCATTTCTCGGTGCCCAATGTGCCCTTCTTCGACGGTTTCCCCACCTTCAACGGCCGCATCCTGCACAGCCACGATTTCCGCGACGCCATGGAATTCAAGGGCAAGGACATCTTGATCATCGGCCGCTCCTATTCGGCCGAGGATATCGGTTCGCAATGCTATAAATACGGCGCCAAATCGATCACCTCCAGCTACCGTTCCAAGCCGATGGGCTTCAAATGGCCGGAGAACTGGAAGGAGGTGCCGCTGCTGCAGAAGATCGTCGGCAAGACCGCGCATTTCAAGGACGGCACGACCAAGGATGTCGATGCTATCATCCTGTGCACCGGCTACCTGCATTCCTTCCCGTTCCTCACCGACGACCTCAAGCTCAAGACTGCCAACCGGATGTGGCCGCTCGATCTCTATGAAGGCGTCGTCTGGGAAAAGAACCCTAAGCTTTTCTATATCGGCATGCAGGACCAGTTCTACACCTTCAACATGTTCGACGCGCAGGCCTGGTATGCGCGCGACGTCATCATGGGCCGCATAAAGCTGCCATCCTCCGAAGCGATGGCCGAGCACGGCGCCAAGTGGCGGGCGCGCGAGGAGACGCTGGAGGACGCCGAGCAGATGATCTGGTTCCAGGGCGACTACACCAAGGAACTGATGGACCAGACCGACTATCCGGGCTTCGACGTCGAGGCGGTCAACCGCACCTTCATGGAGTGGGAGCACCACAAGATGGAAGACATCATGACCTTCCGAGACAATGCCTACCGCTCGCTGATGACAGGCACCATGGCGCCGGTCCACCATACGCCCTGGCTGCAGGCGCTGGACGATTCCATGGAAAGTTATCTCGAGGTGAAGGGCGTGGCGGCCGAGTAGCACGGCGCGCTGGCGCCAACGTTCTCAGACTCGACCCGCCTGATCTTCAGCCGATCTCGAAGAAGGGTTTGCCGAGCAGGCCAGGGTCCACATCGATGCCAAGGCCGGGGCCGTCGGGAACGCCGATATGGCTGCCGGTCACCGGCGGTGCGTTCCTGGCCGTACGAACCGTCACCCATTCGTGGAAGGCGATGGCGTGCAGCCGGCGCTCCTGCGGCGTCGACAGCGACAGATGCGCCATGGCCGCGGTGTCGATCTCGGCGCCGCCGGTGTCCTCCACCGTGACCATAAAGCCGAGATCGACTGCGACGTCGCGGATCAGGCGGGTCTGCGTGACGCCGCCCAGCCGCGAGATCTTCAGCGTCAGCCCGTCGGCGGCGCCGCGGCGGTGGATTTCCAGCATCTCGCCCAGCGAGGTGACGGATTCGTCGAGCACCATCGGCTTGTTGAGCATGCGGCGCACCGACATGTTCTCCTCGATCGTCGTGCATGGCTGCTCGAACGTGTAGTCGATGCCGCGCGTGGCGTCGGCGAACTGGCGCGCCTGGTAAGGCGTCCAGCCGGCATTGGCGTCGCAGAAGATCACCGTGCCCTTCGGCACGGCGGCGGCCACCGCCGTAACCCGCTCGATATCGTCGCGCACATTGCCGCCGATCTTGACCTGCAGGCGCCGGCAGCCTTCAGCGATGATCCTTTTGGCAAGTGCGGCCATCTGATCGAGCGTGCCGTGGGTTACGACCCGGTAGGTCTCCGCCATGTCGCTCTCGCGGCCGCCGAGCATGGTGACCAGCGGCACGCCGGCGGCGCGGGCAGTGAGATCCCAGCACGCCATGTCGAGCGCTGACTTGATATAGGGATGGCCCTTGAATGCCGTGTCCATCAGCCGGCCGATGCCGGCAAGGCCGCGTGGATCCTGGCCGATGAGATGCGGCGCGATCTCCGGCACGCCCGCGCGTGTGCCCGCGGGAAACGCGGCCGAGTAGAAATTGCCGAGCGGCGCCATCTCGCCCCAGCCGGTAATGCCGCTGTCCGACGTGATGGCGACGATCACCGCGTCGAAGCAGTCGGCGATCCGCCCCTTGGACATGCGGTAGGGTCCGTCCACGAAGGGCTGCACGACATGATAGGCCTTGATGCTCTTGATCTTCACGTTTGTGTCCGTTGCAGGTCAGGTCATATTCCGGTGAACCGGCTGCAAGACAATCAGGTTGTCGACAATCCAACAAGGGAGCTAGCTGCGGATTCTGACTCCGGTGGTCGCGGCCCGACAATTACAAGGCTCGGGCGCGCTTCTTGAGATACCGCCGCGCCGCTCAGTCGTCAGGCTGTGTTGCTACTTTCTCGACCACCTCTGGGCTGACATGCATGAAAGTCAGCTCGAAGGGAGACGGCAGAGCATCCGCCGATTCTTCGCCTCTTTGGATTGCATCTTTGACGACTGCGGCATGCATTCCTTCAATCATGGCAGCCAGGCCGTTGCGAGACTTGAATGCAGGACTTGAATGATTGTCATTCTCATCAAAGTGCGAAAATGCGCTGCGCACATGTATCTCAAAACATTCTTGAGGCGGAGCCTCGCTTATCCTTGACAACTCAGTGGCCAATTTTTGCAAAGCGTCGCGTGTCATATAGACGGTCAGGCCCGTGCAATCGATATACAAAGCCATGGTGTTTGCTGACATGAGGTGTCTTCCGTTAGGATGCCGATACTGACGTGTTGCCTCGACGACCTTACCGCTGTGAATACCGCGCAAGCTAGGGCGCTGTTGCCGGTTGGTATTGCGGACTCAGTGCTGCCCAACGAAACGGCGCCCTCGACGTGGGTATCGAGGGCGCCGTCGGGCCGGAAACTGATGGGGGTTATCAGCTGGCCGGTTTCGGTTGCGGCAAGGGAGAAACCGGCATTCCGGGTCCGATCTTCTGCAAATTGCCCGTGATCACCTGGTCGGTCTCCGAGATGCCGGAGGTCACGGAAATCAGGTCGCCGTCGGTCGGGCCGAGCGAGACCAGCTTCTGGTCGACGGTGTTGCCCTTGCCGATGACATAGAGGTATTTGCCAAGCTGGCTGGAACCCAGCGCCACCTGCGGCACCATCAGCGTGTTGGGCTGTTCCTTCACATGCAGCCGCACCCGCACATATTGTCCGGGCAGCAGCGTGAACTTGGCGTTGCCGATGGTGGCGCGCGCCGTGATCGTGCCGGTCGAATGATCGATCGTGTTGTCGATGAAGGTCAGCTCGCCCTTCTGGCTGGGCTGGGTCTCGCCGGGCAACAGCACGTCGACGGCGATCGGACCGGCGGCCTTCGCCTGCCCAATCTGCACGAGATCGCTCTCGCTCGGATTGAAGGTCACATAGATCGGATCGAGCTGCACCAGCGTGTTGAGCACCGTGCCGGCGACGCTGACCAGCGTGCCGACCGAAGCCTGGTTGCGGCCGATGCGGCCCGAGAAGGGCGCCTTGATCTCGGCATAGCCGAGATTGAGCTCGGCCGTCCGCACCGCCGCCTGGTCGACGGCAAGGGCGGCCTGGGCCGCGCGCAGATTGCTGGTGCGCTGGTCGAAGCTGTCCTTGTCGAGATAGCCGGCCTTGGCAAGGTCGGTGCCGCGGCCGAGGTTGGATTTTGCATAGTCGAGCGTCGCGCTATCGCGCTGCACCTGCGCCTTCGCCTGCTCCAGCGCGGCCTGATAGTCGTCGGGCGCGATACGATAGAGCAGGTCGCCCTGCTTGACGTCGCTGCCGTCGGCAGCCGTCTGCTCCTGCAGATAGCCCGGCACGCGCGCCTGCAGCGTGATGCTGCGGATCGACTCCACCCGCGCGGCGTAGTCGAGATAGATCGGCAGCGTCTTCTTCACGACATTCACCACCGGCACCGGCATGACGAAGGCCGCCGGCGCCGGCGCGGCACCCGCTGCGCCGCCGCTCAAATTGCCCATGTCGAGAAAGTGCACGCTGGCCACCGAGATCGCGCCGAGCGCGACGGCCGTTCCCAAGGCGATTTTCCATCTACGCATAATTGATCTCCAATCTTATTCGGCCGCCTGGGCGACCTATTCAGCCGCCTGGGCGAGCGGCTGAGGCGCCGGCTCGGCGGTCGGTTCAATTTCGTCTTGCCGAGGCGCATCGTCGTGCGCCTTGGCAGGTTCGCTTTCGCCACGTTCGCGCAACTGCTCGATCACGGCGTAGAAGACAGGCACGAAGACCAGCGACAGGATCGTCGCCGCCACCATGCCGCCGAAGACGGTGGTGCCGATCGATTGCCGGCTGGCTGCACCGGCGCCCGTCGCGAACATCAGCGGCAGCACGCCGAGGATGAAGGCGAAGGCGGTCATCAGGATCGGCCGCAGTCTGAGCCTTGCCGCTTCCATCGCCGCTTCGACGATGGTGAGACCCTCCTCGCGCCGGCGTCTGGCGAACTCGACAATCAGGATCGCGTTCTTCGCCGCCAGGCCGATCAGCATGACGAAGCCGATCTGCGAGTAGACGTCGATCTGCATGCCGCGCAGCATCAGCACCACGAAGGCGCCGAACAAAGCGAGCGGCACGGCCAGCAGCACCATGAAAGGCATCGCCCAGCTTTCATACTGCGCCGCCAGGATCAGGAAGACGAAGACGATCGCCAGCCCGAACACGACCGAGGCGATCGATCCGGCCTTGAGCTCCTGGAAAGTGATGCCAGTCCATTCGTAGCCGAAGTCGCGCGGCAGCACATTCGCCGCCGCCCGCTCCATGGCTGCCACCGCCTGTCCGGACGAGAAGCCGGGGGCAGCGCCGCCATTGATCAGGGCCGAGGCGTTGTTGTTGTAATGCGGCACGGTCTCCGGCCCGACGATCGGCACCAGTCTGCCCAGCGTGCTCAGCGGCACCATGCCGCCCGACGCGTTGCGCACATAGAGCCGCGAGATGTCGGTGGCGTCGGCGCGCGCGTCCTTGTCGGCCTGGATGGTCACGCGGAAGGTGCGGCCGAACAGGTTGAAGTCGTTGACGTAGAGCGAGCCGAGATAGATCTGCAGCGTGTTGAAGACGTCCGGCAGGTTGAGGCCGAGCAGCTTCGCCTTGCTGCGGTCGAGGTCGTAGTTGAACTGCGGCGTCGAGGTCGAGAAGGATGAGAACAGCTGCTGCGGGTTGAGCTCCGGCTGCTTGCGCGCCTCGGCGAGCAGCGCCTGCGTGACGTCGTTCAGCGCCGCACTGCCGCGCCCGGACAAATCCTCGACCTGGAACTCGAAGCCGCCGGTGGTGCCGATGCCCGGGATCGAAGGCGGATCGAAGGAGAGCGCGAAGGCATCCGGCATCTGCAGAAGCTTGCCGCGCACCTGCTCGACCAGTTTCGAGGCGCTCTGGTCAGGACCGCGTTCGTCCCATGGCTTCAGGATCGCGAACTCCACCGCGGAATTCGACTGGGCGGCGCTGGTCAGGAAGTTCAGCCCGCTGATCGAGCCGACGATGTCGACGCCGGGCGTGTTCTGCAGGATATCGCGCGCCCTTTGCGCCACCGCGTCGGTACGCTCCAAGGAAGCGCCGTCCGGCAGCTGGATGACGACGAAGAAATAGCCCTGGTCTTCCACGGGAAGGAAGGTCGAAGGCAGTTTCTGCCAGACGAAATAGGTGGCGACGAGGCCGGCCGCGAACAGGACGAGCATGGCCCAGCGCAGCTTGATCAGGAGGCGCACGCCATGCGCATAGGCATGCGACAGCCAGTCGAAGCCGGCGTTGAACCAGCGGAACAGCACGAACTGGGTCTCGCCGCGATGGCGCAGGAATGCCGCGCTCAGCGCCGGCGAGAGCGTCAGCGAGTTGAAGGCGGAGATGCCGACGGAGATCGCGACGGTCAGCGCGAACTGGTTGTAGAGCCGGCCGGAGACGCCCGGGATGAAGGCGACGGGAACGAACACCGCCATCAGCACCGCCGTGGTGGCGATGATCGGCCCGGTCACCTCGGCCATCGCCGCGCGCGTCGCGGCAAGCGGCTTGAGCCCGGCTTCCAGCTGTCGCTCGACATTTTCGACCACGACGATCGCGTCGTCGACGACAAGGCCGATCGCCAGCACCATGCCGAGCAGCGAGAGCATGTTGAGCGAGAAGCCCAGCATGTACATCACCGCCAGCGTCGCGATCAGCGAAACGGGAATGGCGATGGTCGGGATGATGGTGGTGCGCCAGCTCTGCAGGAAGATGAACACCACCGCCACGACCAGCACCAGCGCTTCGCCGAGCGTGATCAGCACGTCATGCATCGAGGCCGACACGAAGCGCGTCGTGTCGTAATGCATGGCGTAGCTGACGCCCTTCGGGAAACGCTGCGACAGCTCCTGCATCTTGTCCTTGACCCGCTGCTGCAGGTCGAGCGCGTTGGAGCCGGGCATCTGGTAGACGGCCAAAACCACGGTCGGGTCCTTGCCGAAGAAGGCGGAGGAAGAATATTGCAGCGCGCCGAGCTCGATGCGGGCGACGTCGCGCAGCCGCACAAGCGACCCGTTCTGCGAATTGGCGCGCACGACGATGTCGCCGAATTCCTTCGGGTCGCTCAGGCGGCCCACCGCATTGACCTGCATCTCGAAGGCGGTGCCGGCGGGCGCCGGCGACTGGCCGATCTTGCCGGCCGCCACCTGCACGTTCTGTTCGGCGATGGCGTTCTGCACGTCGACAGCGGTGATGCCGAGATTGGCAAGCTTGTCCGGATCGAGCCAGACGCGCATCGAATAACGGCGCTCGCCGAAGATCTGCACGTCGCCGACGCCCGGCAGGCGCTTCAGCGGATCGACCACCTGCAGATAGGCGAGGTTGCTCAGCGCCACCGGATCGACCGAGCCGTCCGGCGAGGTCAGGTCGACGATCAGCACGAAATTGGGGTTCTGCTTCTTGATCGTCACGCCGCCCTGGTTGACGATGGCCGGCAGGGAGGATGCCGCTTGGCTGACGCGGTTCTGCACGTCGACGGCCGCCGTGCTCAGCGGATAGCCGACGTCGAAGGTGATGGTGATGGTGGACGAGCCGTCATTCGAGCTTGTCGACGACATGTAGGTCATGCCTTGCACGCCGTTGATCTGCTGCTCGAGCGGGGTGGTGACCGTATCGGCCACGACCTGGGCGCTGGCGCCGGGATAATGCGCGCTGACCACGACCTGCGGCGGCGTGATGTCGGGGAACTGCGAGACGGGCAAGAGGAAATAGGCGATCGCACCGGCGAGCACCATGATGATGGCGATCGCCGACGCGAAGATCGGGCGGTGGATGAAGAAGTTCACCATGATGCGGACGCCTCGCCGAACGGGTTTGCGAAATGGCGCAGGCGCCGGGCCCGGCCGGAGCCGGAATCCCGCAGGAAGGATGGCGGGATGTTGCCCGGCGCCTGGTCGGCCGCGCGCTGGCGCAGCATCCGTTCGAAGGCTTTGGGGTCGATCCCGTCCGCCTTCATCACCAGCCGGATCATCGGATCCCGGATGGCTTCGTCGATCGTCAGGTCTTTGCGCTTTTGCATAGGAGTGGCTCCTTGCTCGGTCCGCATCGCTCGATCACGGACCGCTTTTTCTCGTTCTTCACCGGCCAAAGCCGCATGACAGGCAGGTTTTGCGTCCCATCTCACTCTGGCAGGGCTATCGGAGGGCCTTGTCGTTTGACGGCGAGTGATATAGGTGTTACCAGTAAGTAACATGCTGGAAGTTACAGACCGGTAACACCCTAGTCAAGAGGTGGCGACGGTTTTTTTGGAAACGACGAAAGGAGAGCATGATGACTGACGGCGTTGCGGAGCGTTCCCGTCCCCGGGATCGAATCCTGGAGACGGCGCAGGACATGTTCCACAAGCACGGCATCAAGGGTGTGGGCGTCGACGCCATCACCGAGGCTGCCGGCACCAACAAGATGACGCTTTACCGTCACTTCGAGTCCAAGGACGAATTGATCGTCGAATGCCTGCGCGCAACGGCGGCGAAGGCTTCGAGGATCTGGGACGAGTTCGAGGCCAAGCATCCCGGCGATAAGCTCGCCCAGTTGCATGCTTGGGTCCAAAAGGCTTCGGAGCTGCTGAGCGCCGACAGCCGCGGCTGCGATATGGCCAATGCCGCCGTCGAGCTCACCGAGACCGATCACCCGGCAAGGCGCGTCATCAAGGAACTGAAGGAGGCCCAGCGCGAAAAGCTGGTCGCCCTTTGCCGCGATGCCGGCATCGGCCAGGCCGAGCTTCTCGCCGACACGCTGTCGCTGCTGCTCGAAGGCGCGCGCGTCTCGATGCAGAGCGTCGGCGCCGAAGGTCCGAGCGCGCAATTCGTGCGCATGGCCGAAAGCCTGATTGCTTCGTTCCGGGCGCGCTGAAGGACGACTCCCCCTCATCCGGCCGCTTCGCGGCCACCTTCTCCCCGAGGGGAGAAGAGGTTGGCGCCGGCGCTGACGATCTCCTCTCCCCTAGGGGAGAGGTCGGATTGCCCGAATTGCTTTGCAATTCGGTTTGGCAATCCGGGTGAGGGGGGATTCCTCGCGCTCCGTCTCTTTGCGGGCAAAGAAAAAGCCCGCTGCCGGGAGGAGGTGGCAGCGGGCTCGATTTCGAATACGGCACGGGAGGAGGTGTACCGCACTCAGCGTCGGCATCACATCTGGGAGGAGGAGACGGCCGACACCCAGATAAATACGAGGTGCCTAACGATTCGGCAATTGCGAAACCTGCATAGCTGCTGTGCAGAATTGCGGGATCAATCGTCAGACAAATCTGCCAATGCCGCCGTAGACGCGCAAGACCGTCCCAACACCCATCACGTCGAGATCGATGCCCTGTGCAGGTCGCAAGGATCTGTTGGTATTTTTAAAGTTCAACTGATATTAGTTAATTGCTGAGCGGATATTGGACGACGGGGGCTTCAGCATGAAGTGCTTCTGGAGCTGGTTAAAAGCCAATACAGACGAATCTCAAGGACTAGGTGCATTAGCCGGTGTCCTTGTTGCGATAATTGGCTTTGGAGTAACATACAGCCAGCTGAGGAGCGCTAATGTAACGCTCCAGGCCTCGAATGCTTACACCATCCAAAAAGATGGCCGTGAATTGCTCGATACTATCCAAGAGAACGGCTTCGTTCGTAACCTTGTCGACGGCAAGCTCAAGCCAGAGGACCAAGAGAAGGCCAGATTTGACCTTTGGAAGATGTTTAATTTCTACCTGTCGGTCTATCGTCAATCAAAGGCGGGTGGGATAGGCGACGAATTCCGGGAGTCTTACAAGCGCGATTTTTGCGGTTTCGTTAGGTTGGCCCAAGTCGATACGGAATGGAAAACGATGCTCGCCGACAAAAGTGTAAGCACCGAACATACCAAAATGAGGGAGGATTGGTGTGCTAAGAAATAGCGTTTTTGCCATTGTCACGGCCGGGCTGATGGCCGCCGGTGGTGCTAGTGCGTCCGAATTCGGAAATATTTTTGGGAGTTCGGAGGCGCGACAGGCTTCGAGTGTCGCAAGCGCTGCCGCTTTGGAGGGTATTGCGCGGTTAATCCGGGGCATCCAGGTGCGCGAACTCAGAGCGGGCGACGGCGCCGAGGATTTCTCGGCGGCGGCCAATGCATTTGCCGATGCTGCGGACAAAATGGATAAGCTTCTGGAGGGCGAATTCCCGGATACTCCATTATCCGACGAGCAAGTGGCACGAGTAAAGTCGCAGCTTGTTCCTGGAACGGAATCGTATTCTTTGGTCGAAAATTCAAAATCTATGAAAGATTTATATCGAGGATTCTCGATGAAAACTCGTCAGCTTGCTGGTCAAATGGATGGGCTATCCAAGCAGACGAATGCATTCTCCATAATCGCTCCTATGCTTGTCGACTATTTTCGGCTTGCGAACGCAGTCGTAATAGCGCAGCCAGCCTAGAGCCCAGCGAAATTTGGATATTTTTCATTGCACCGGGACGTTTTCCTTGAAGATCAGCCGCGGCTCGATGAATTTCTTCGTCAGGTATGGCGCCGATGAGGCGATGGAGCCGAGCAGGCGGATTACCGACTGCTCTGCGATCAGCCGCGCATTCTGGTCGATGACGACGTCGGCGAGATCGTCGACGAGGTAGCGGCGCGTTTCCTTGGTCAGGTCGTGGCAGATGAAGACCGGCTTCCTGCGCGGCTTGGCTTCCAGCAACGCCTTGGCCACGCCGGAGCGTCCGGCGCCGACGCAATAGATGCCGAGCAGATCCGTTTCGTCGTGCAGCGCCTTGACGGTGGCGCGGTAGCTGGCGTCCGGGTCGTCGTTGCTTTCGGCCGCGCTTGAGACCGTGAGGTCGGGAAATTCTTCGGCGAGCACCGAACGAAAGCCCATCTCGCGCTCCTCGTGGCCGCGATAGGAGCGCGAGCCGACCACCATCGCCAGATGTCCCCTACGGCCGCCGAGGAAGCGGCCCATCAGCAGCGCCGCCGTGCGGCCCGCCACCCGGTTGTCGATGCCGACATAGGCCGAGCGGGGTGCCGCCGGCACATCCGAGATCAGCGTGACCAGCCTGATCCCGGCATCGACCAGCTCGCGCAGGATGTTGCGCGTGCGTGGATGGTCGACGGCGATCACGCCGACGCCATTGGCCTTGAGCGACAGGTTCTCCACAGCGCTCTGCAGCGCGCCTGGCGAAATGCCGGCAAGGTTATGGATGCGGCAGGAGGCGACCAGCGGAAGGCGCGCCGCATAGTCCTCGATGTGATGGGCGAGATCGGCCATGAAGGCGTTGGATCCGATCGGCAGGAAGAATTCGAGGTGCGCCGGCTTCGACGGCAGCACGACCTGATCGAGCGTCGGCAGGTAGCCGAGCTGCTTGGCCGCCTCCAGCACGCGCTGCCGGTTGGCAGCGCTTGCACCAGGGCGATTGTTGAGCACCCGGTCGACGGTCGCGGTCGACAGGCCGCAGCTCCGGGCGATGTCGGCTACGGTGGCTTTCATGGGTCCAGTCATAGGCGCTGATGCAATCCTGTGCCAGCGGCGGGCGTGAAGCGGCTGCCGGCCGCCGATCCGCCTGCCGGTCAGCCCTCAGCCATGCTGCGGACCGTCTGCGATGGCGTCGCGGATTTCCTTGTCCGACATGCCGGTGATGACGCGCTCGACCTCGGCGACCGTTGTCTTTTTCGGATCGATGTCGTCGGCCACCACCTTGCCCCGGCGCATCACCACGATGCGGTCGACCACTTGGAAGACATGATGGATGTTATGCGCGATGAAGATGCAGGAATGCCCTGAATCGCGGGCGCTGCGCACGAAGCTCAAGACCCCTTGAGTCTCGGCGACGCCGAGATTGTTGGTCGGTTCGTCGAGGATGATGAGATCGCTGTCGAAATGCATGGCGCGGGCGATCGCCACGGCCTGCCGCTCGCCGCCCGACAGCGAGCCGATCGGTGTCGTCGGCGGGATGTTCTTGGTGATGCCGACCTGCTTGAGCAGGTCGCGCGCCACCGTGTTCATCGCGTCCTGGTCCATGCGGTTCAGGAAGCGCGGCGGCTTGATCGGCTCGCGCCCGAGGAACAGGTTGCGCGCGATCGACAGCTGTGTGACCAGCGCCGAATCCTGGTAGATCGTCTCGACGCCGTGGGCGATGGCGTCGCTGGTGCTGCGCAGCGTGACCTTCTTGCCGCGGATGTAGATGTCGCCGCTGGTCAGCGGCACGGCGCCCGACAACACCTTGATCAGCGTCGACTTGCCCGCGCCGTTGTCCCCCAGCAGGCCGACGATCTCCTTTTCATTGACGTGGAAATTGGCGTCCACCAGCGCCTGCACGCGCCCGTAGGACTTGCGAATATTTTCCATGCGGATGAGCGGTTCGGCCATCGTCCTAAGTTCCCGCCTGGTGCCGGCGTTCGAGCCATGAATGCAGCGCCATCATGCCGAGGATGATCGCGCCGATGAAGATATTGTAGGCGAGCCCCGGCACGCCGATCAGCACGATGCCGTTGCGCATGACGCGCAGGATCAGGATGCCAAGCACCGTGCCGATGATGGTGCCGCGCCCGCCGGTCAGCGCCGTGCCGCCGATCACCACCATGGCGATGACCTCGAGCTCGTAGCCGGTGCCGCTGTTGGGGTTCGCGGCCGAGGTGCGCAGCGACGAGATGACGCCGGCGAGCGAGGCCATCACCGCCGACAGGATGAACAGGCCGACCTTGACGCGGCTGACGTTGACGCCGCGCGCGCGGGCCGCGTTTGGATTGCCGCCGGCGGCCTGGATCCAGTTGCCGGTCCGGCTCTGAGTCAGCACATAGCCCAGCACGATCGCGGCGCCGATGAACCAGAACAGCGAGGCGTAGATGCGGAACGGTCCGACATAGAAGTCGCCGACCAGGATGTTCGCCAGCCAGCTGCCTTCCGCGCTCCAGGTGCGCTGCGGGAAACCGTCGGTGATGAACAGCGCCGAGCCGCGCACGACCAGCAGCATGCCGAGCGTCACCAGGAAGGACGGGATCTTGAGCTGCGTCACGAACCAGCCATTCACCAGCCCGATCAGGGCAGCGACGATCAGCGCGATCAGCAGGCCCATTTCCAGCGAAGTGACGCCGCTGTTGAAGAGCGTCCACATCAGCACCGGCGAGAAGCCGAACAGCGAGCCGACCGAGAGGTCGAATTCTCCGGATGTCATCAGCAAGGTCATCGCCAGCGCGATCAGGCCGAGCTCGACGGTGAAAGCCAGGATGTTGGAGATGTTCTGCGGCGACAGGAAGTCGGGATTGATGCCCCAGAAGACGACGAGCTCGACGATAAGCAGCACCAGCGGGCCGAATTCCGCCCGCGCGATGAAACTTTGAATGAAGGAACGGTTTTCCATTGAGCCCGCGGCGTGAATGATTGGCTAAAGCCCACTCCGATCAGGCAGGGCTCGACGGTACAGGAAAGCGGCCGCGGCCCGAAAGCCGCGACCGTAGATGTCAGGGACTATTTGCCGGACAGGATCTTGTCGTAGACGCCGGCGGTGTCCTTCTCATAGAGCGCGCCGGTGATGACGTTGAAGCCCGGAGGAATGCCGCTGGCGGCCATGTTGGCCAGCGAAAGCGCCACATAGCTGGTCGCCTGCGGGTCCTGCCACTGCCCGGCATTGACATAGCCGTTCAGCACTTCCTGCGTGGTGTCGAGCGAGTTGCCCCAGCCGACGACCGGGATTTCGCCCGGCTTGACGCCGGCTTGGTCGAAGACGCGCTTGATCGAGCCGGTGACGAGGTCGCCGAGGCCGATGATCGCCTTCACCTTGCCTTTGTGGGCGGTGAGATAGTCGACCATGCGGTTGATCACTTCGGCCTGGTCGAGCGTCGCTTCGGTCACCTCATAGGTGATGCCGGCCGGTCCGAACACGCTCTTGATGCCTTCCTCTTCCTGCACGCCATAGGTGGCACCGGGGACCTCGACCGGCATCCAGACGAAATCGCCCTTCTTCACCAGGCCTTTGTCGACCAGATATTGCGCCCAGTGCTTGCCGAAGGTGACGTTGTCGCCGCCGACATAGGCGTTGAAGTTGGCCTTTGGATCGGGCGTGTTGAAGTTGATGATCGGGATATTGGCTGCGCGCGCTTCCTTGACGATCTCGACAAGGCTGCCCGGATCCGGGCTGGTGGTGACGATGCCGTCGGCCTGGGCCGAGATGGCGGCGCGGACGGCCTCCTGCTGCGAGGCCACATCGCCATTGTGGAATGAGGTGTTCACCTTGTTGCCGGTGTCGCTCGCCCATTGCTTGGCGCCGGCCAGGAAGTAGGTCCAGACCGGATCGGCCGGGCCGCCATGCGAAATCCAGTAGAACGTCTTGGCCTCGGCCATCGCCGGAATGGCGATAGCCGCGATCAAGCCAAGCACGAGCAGTCTTAGCCGCGAAAGCATTCGATTTCCTCCCATGTTGAACTCTCCTCCTGGATCGACGCGATGCGGCCGTGGCCGCATCTCCTGCCCGCGCCGACCGGAACGTCTAGAGCATTCTCTTTTTCAGGCAGTGGCAAGCCTCCATCGCCAATGGATGTTGGCACAGGCGCGCGCGCCATCAGCAATCCCATCAGATTGCATCAGCAGCAGTGATATTCGTTGGGACAAACAACACCATCGACCATCCGCTGCGCGGATTGGCCTCCAGGCAACCGCCTTCTGGTGCGGCGTTAGATCAGACCCGCCTTGGCCAGGTCGCGCATCAGATGGCTGGCGCCATAGGTCCAGTGCGGGCAGTCCGGCGACAGCCGTACGCGGTTGGTGAGCGCGCCGAGCTTTTCCGACGAGATGGTGACGATGTCGCCGACCTTGTGGGTAAAGCCCTTGCCCTTCTCGCCGCGGTCCTTCGAGGGCACGAACATGGTGCCGAGATAGAGCGCCAGCCCGTCCGGATACTGGTGGTGCGGGCCCATCGCCGCCTTGACCAGTTCCTCCGGCGAACGGCTGATTTCGGCCATCGAGCTCGCGCCCTCCAGCGAGAAGCCGTCCTCGCCCTCGACGCTGAGCCGCACCGTGGCGCGCTTCACGTCGGCGATGGAGAAGGTTTCGTCGAAGAGGCGGATGAACGGCCCGAGCGAGGCGGAAGCATTGTTGTCCTTGGCCTTGCCGAGGAGCAGCGCCGAGCGTCCCTCGACATCGCGCAGATTGACGTCGTTGCCGAGCGTGGCGCCGACGATGCGACCCGAGCTGTCGGCGATCATGGCGATCTCGGGCTCCGGATTGTTCCAGGTGGAGACGGGATGCAGCCCGACATCGGCGCCGAAGCCGACGGAAGCCATCGGCTGGCATTTGGTGAAGATCTCGGCGTCCGGGCCGATGCCCACTTCGAGATATTGCGACCATGCCCCGCGCGAGATCAGCTTGGCCTTGATCTCCATCGCTTCCGGCGAGCCGGGCTTTAGCTTCGACAGATCGTGGCCGATCAGTCCGGCGATGTCGGCGCGGATGGCGTCGGCCTTTTCGGCCGAACCGCGCGCCTGCTCCTCGATGACGCGCTCGAGCAGGCTGACGACGAAGGTGACGCCGGAGGCCTTCACCGCCTGCAGGTCGACGGGCGACAGCAGGATGGGCTTCCCGGCATCACGTTCGGCCTCGAAGCTGTTCGCCGCAATCTCTTCCAGCGCGCCGATCGCCTTGCCCTTGGCCGAGCGCAGATAATCAGCCGGATCCTTCAACTCGCAAAGATCGCGCACCGTAGCCGCAGCGCTCGAGGTGATGTCGATCACCTCGCCGTCCCGCACCGTCACCACCAGCGGATGGGAAGCGGCGCTGGTCTTGGCGCGGCCGACGAAAATTCCATCGGCGGGCAGGCGGGTCGGATCGGTCATGGCATCATCCTCTCAATTTTTCGCGCGCGGCACTTTTCCCCGATTTCGCGGAAACGTCTATCCCGCCAGCCGCAACATTTATGACCATGCATGTGCTGTCACACAGCCACGGCCGAACTGGCCCATCGAAGCGTTCTTTCAAATTTATGAAATCGGCGATAGGATTTTCACGAAGCTCCAGCGTATAGGTGACCTTCTTGGCCGCAGCCTTCTCCGATCCGATCTGGCAAAAGCCCCAGGCGGCCACGGCGTTCCAGTCGGAGCTTTCGGCCGGTGCCACGCTGGACGCGGTCATCGTCGGCGGCGGCATAATGGGGCTGTCGACCGCGCTCCATGCAGCCCGCGCGGGCCTTTCCGTTCAGGTGCTGGACGCCGGCGCGATCGGGCAGGGCGCTTCGGGCCTCAATGGCGGCCAGGTCATTCCCGGCCTTAAATACGATCCGGAGTGGCTGATCGAGCGCTTCGGCAAGGAGCGCGGCGAAGCCCTGGTCGCGTTCGCCGCCGCGACGGCCGATGCCGTGTTCGATGTGATCCGCGACGAGAGGCTGGCGGTGCCGTTCACGCGCAACGGCTGGATCCAGGCGGCCCACACCGAGACCGCGCTGAAGGCAGCGGCGAACCGGGATCGCCAATGGCGCTCGCGCGGCGCCGACGTCGAGCTGCTCGACCGGGCCCAGATCGCGGCAATGACCGGCGCCCGGGGTTATCTCGGCGGCTGGCTCGACCGCCGCGCCGGCGTCATCGATCCGCTGTCCTACACGCTCGAGCTCGCCCGCGTCGCGTCGGCCGCTGGCGCCAGCATCGCCGAGCAGCAGCGGGTGGTGAAGCTCTCCAAGGATGCCAGCGCCTGGCGGGTTTCGACGCAAGGCGGCGCCGAATTGCGCGCCAAGGCCGTCGTGCTCGCCACCAACGCCTACACGGACGGCCTGCTGCCGGGCCTTGCTCAGACGATCGTGCCGCTGCATTCCTTCCAGATCACCACCGCGCCGCTGCCGCCGGAGCTTGCCGCAAGCATCCTGCCGGGCGGGCAGGCCGTTTCCGATTCTCGTCGTATCCTTGTCTATTACCGCCGGAGTCCCGATGGCCGGATGGTGCTGGGCGGTCGCGGCCGCATGGCGCTGCCTTCAAGCGCCGCCGATTGGGCGCATTGCGAACGCGCGCTCATCCGCCTCTATCCGGCGCTTGCCGACATCGCCATCGAAAAGCGCTGGTTCGGCCGCGTGGCGCTGACGCCGGACCACCTGCCGCATCTGCATGAACCGGAAAAAGGCCTGCTCGCGGTCGTCGGCTGCCAGGGCAGGGGCGTCGGCCTGATGAGCGCGCTGGGCAAGCGCATGGCCAACTACCTTGCAAGCGGCGACGTGCGGCAGTTGCCGTTTCCGCTGTCGCCGATCAAGCCGATCCCATTCCACGCCTTCCGTCAGGTCGGGGTTGCCGCGGCAATCACCTGGTACCGCATGCTCGATGCGTTCGAACGCTGACGCCGAATCGGTGCAGCGCACAAGCGAATCTGCTTGACAGTTTCATGAATATGAAAAAGCATCAGGTGATTTCAAAAATCCGATGGAGCCAACAGGCACTTCGATGTCGACCATCGCCGCAACACGGCCCTTGCCGGAAAACCGCATCTCGCCGGTCTTCCGCTTCGCCATGCTGCTGCCGGGTGGGCTGGTCACCTTCTTCCTCATCCTGTTCGCGCTCGGCCTGGTGGTCTTCCTCGCCTTCAGGGGCAATGACGGCTCGCTGCTCGGGGTTGGCCTGACGGTCGAAAATTTCGTCACCGTCGTCACCGATCCGCTCTATTGGACGGTGACGCTGCGCTCGCTGGTCATTGCCGGCCTGGTGACGCTCGCCACCGTGATCACCGCCTATCCGGTCGCTTATTACCTCGCCTTTCATGCCGGCCGCCGCCGCAACCTGCTGCTCTTCCTGGTCACGCTGCCGTTCTGGACCAGCTACCTTTTGCGCGTCTTCGCCTGGAAGATCGTGCTTGCCTATAATGGCGTGCTGAATTCCGCCTTCGTCGAGACCGGCCTTTGGAAGGAGCCGACGCTCGCCTTCCTCAACACGCCGGCCGCGGTCGTGGTGACACTCGCCCACGCCTACGCGCCCTTCGCCATTCTGCCGATCTATGTGGCGCTGGACACGATCCCCAAATCGCTGCTCGAAGCCGCCTCCGATCTCGGCGCGCGGCCCTTCACCAGCTTCCGCCGCGTCGTGCTGCCCAATTCGATGCCGGGCGTTCTGGCGGCGGCGCTCGTCGTCTTCGTGCCGACCGTCGGCGACTATGTCACGCCGGCCATGGTCGGCGGTCCGGCCAGCACCATGATCGGCACGCTGATCCAGTCGCAATTCGGCAAGGCCAATGACTGGCCGTTCGGCGCCGCGCTCTCGGTCTGCGTCATGCTGGTCATCCTGTGCGTGGTGCTGGTCGCGCGCGGCGCCGACCGCCGGTTTGGCAGCCGCACATGAGCGCCTGGGCAGACACCAAAAGCGACGGCCGCTGGCTCGGCCTCTATGTGCTTGGCTATCTCGTCTTCCTCTATCTGCCGGCGCTTTTGATCCCGCTGTTTTCCTTCAACAACTCGATCCAGGCGGCGTTTCCGCTGCAAGGCTTCACGCTCGAATGGTACCGCACGCTTTACGGCAACCCAGCACTGTCCGGCGCCTTGGCCAACAGCCTGGTCATCGGTGTCATCGCCGCCTTCGGCGCGACGCTCTGCGGCATCACGGTGTCCTATATGGACCTTTACGGCCGCTCGCCGATCGCTGCCACCATCAGCGCCATCGCCCGGCTGCCGATCCTGATCCCCGGCGTCATCGTCGGCATTTCGCTTTTGATCCTGGTCAATCTGATCGGCCTCGGCCCATCGCGCGTTTCCATCGTGCTCGGCCACATCCTCGTCGCGCTGCCGACGACGGTCGTGGTGATGCGCAGCCGCTTCGCCGCCATCTCCAAGACGATCCGCGAGGCGGCACTCGATCTTGGTGCTTCCGACTGGACGACGTTCCGGCGCGTGATGCTGCCGCTGAGTGCGCCCGCCGTGCTGTCGGCCTTCATGCTCTCTTTCCTGATTTCCTTCGACGAGTTCATCGTCGTCTTTTTCCTCGCCGGCACCGAGCCTACGCTGCCGCTCTACATCTGGAGCCAACTGCGCTTCCCGCGCTCGCTGCCGACCGTGATGGCGCTCGGCACCGTGATCCTCACTGTCTCCTTCGTCATCGCCGGCACCGCCGAAATCCTTCGCCACCGCGGCCTCGGCGCCGCGCGCCGCAATCCAGCCTGAACCACAACAAAGAAGAGGAGAACGAAAAATGACATTCCACCTGAAATCGCTCACCGGACACAAGGCCCGGGCCGGCCTTGCCGCGCTGGCGCTCGCGCTGTCGTCGACGGTCGCTCTTGCCGCCGACAAGCTGCAATATTTCACCTGGTCGGGCTACGAATTGCCCGACTTCAACAAGAGCTTCCTTGCCGCGCATCCCGATGGCGTCGAGGCGACGATCTTCGGCGATGACGACGACGCCTTCACCAAGGTCAAGGCCGGCTTCCGCCCGGACATCGCGCATCCCTGCTACGACAAGGTGGCGCGCTGGAACAAGGAAGGCCTGCTGCAGCCGATCGACACCAAGCGCATCAAGAACTGGGATTCGATCTTTCCGGTGTTCAAGAACCTACCCGACCTGCAGGCCGGCGACGGCAAGGTGTGGATGGTGCCGTGGGATTGGGGCAACACCTCGATCCTCTACCGCACCGACCTGGTGAAAAACCCCGAGGCGAGCTGGAACCTTCTGTGGGACAAGCAATATGCCGGCCGCATGGCGACCATCGACGCCGTGCACGACACGCCGATCGTCGCGGCCCTCCTGGCGGGTGTGAACCCCTTCGACATGACGCCGGACCAGATGGACAAGGTGGCCGAAAAGCTGCGCGAGCAGCGGCCGCTCATGTCGAGCTACACCACCGACATGACCTCGGTCGAGCAGGCGCTGGCCAGCGGCCAATTGGTCGCCGCCATGACCTGGAATGCGTCCGCCACCTCGCTCAAGAAGCAGGGCGTCCCGGTCGAGTTCATGAAGCCGAAGGAAGGCATGCTGACCTGGGCCTGCGGCTTCGTCATGCTGAAGGACGCCAAGAACGTCGACCTCGCCTATGACTTCATCAACAGCCGGCTCGATGCCGACTCGGGGAAATTCCTGATCCAGTCCTATGGCTATGGCAGCTCGCTCTCGACCGCATTTGCCGGCGTGTCGAAGGAGGAGCTGGAGAAACTGCAGCTGCCTGCGGATCCGGATGTGATGCTGAAGAGCACCATCTTCACCGGCCCGATGAAGCAGAATGACGATATGGCGAAGATGTTCGAGAAGGTGAAGGCGGGGGGCTGAGCGCTCTTACCTTCTCCCCTTGTGGGGTGAGAAGCGGTCCGCGTGAGCGGACGGAAAGCCAATTGCTTGGCTTTTCGAGCTTCGAACGCCCTGAGCCTGCGAAGGGCCGGGCGGTGGCCGCGAAGCGGCCGGATGAGGGGTGCTCCAGGGAAAACCAGCGTCTCATTTCGCTGGAGCACCCCTCATCCGTCTCGGCGCTATCGCGCCGATCCACCTTCTCCCACAAGGGGAGAAGGGAAAGATAACGAGGACCATTGCATGGATGTCTTTGACGAAGCCGCCGAGAGGTCGAAAGACGATGCCGATATCCGCGTCGGCCGGCGCGTGCGGGCATTGCGCCTGGAGCGCAAGCTCTCGCTGGCCGAGCTTGCGGCCAAGGCCGGCATCTCCATCGGCGCGCTCAGCCAGATCGAGCGCGGCATGTCCTCGCTGCGCGTCAAGGTGATCTGGCCGCTGGCCGCGGCGCTCGACATCGAGCCGTCGGCGCTGATCGCCGACGGCAACGAAGCGGTCAACGATCTCTATTGCGTGCGCGCCGACAAGCGACGGCAGATTCCGGTGAAATCCGAAGGCATCGCCAAGGCGTTGTTGTCGCCGCCCGCCGCCACGCTTACCGGCATGCTGGTCACGGTCGAGGCCGGCGGCGGCACGGCGGAAGCCTACGCCCATGCCGGCCACGAATTTGGCTTCGTGGTGACGGGCGAGGTCGAGCTGGTGGTGGACGCCAGCACCTATGTGCTCAAGGCCGGCGACAGCTTCGCCTTCAAGAGCACGCTGCTGCATGCCTTCCGCAATCCCGGCGCCGAGCGTTGCCAGATCCTTTGGGTCAACACGACAAGACCGTCCGAGGTGCGCGATGGCGCCTGACGCGACAGAGCAATTCCAGGAAAGGTGCGAAGCGGTTTTCCGTCCGGAATTGCGGGATGCATTGGTTCGGCTGCAGGAGGTTTCGAAGGTTTTTCCTGGCGGCATTGTCGGGCTTGATAGTGTCAACCTCGACATCGCGCCGGGCGAGTTCCTGACCCTTCTCGGCCCTTCCGGTTGCGGCAAGACGACGAGCCTGCGCGTCATCGCCGGCTTCGAGAGCCCGACCAGCGGCAATGTGCTGCTCGACGGCCGCGACATCACCGGGCTGCGGCCATTCGACCGGCCGGTGAACACCGTCTTCCAGGACTATGCGCTGTTTCCGCATATGGACGTCGCGGCCAATGTCGGCTTCGGTCTGTCGCTGCGCAAGCTCACCCGCGCCGAGCAGGCCAAACGGGTCCGCGAGGCGCTCGACATGGTGGGCCTCGCCGATAAGCTGCGCGCTCGCATCTCCGAACTCTCCGGCGGCCAGCGCCAGCGCGTCGCCTTAGCCCGCGCCATCGTCTGCGAGCCGCGCGTGCTTCTGCTCGACGAGCCGCTGTCGGCGCTGGATGCGCATCTGCGCGAGCAGATGCAGGTCGAATTGAAGCGGCTGCAGTCGCGGCTGGGCACCACCTTCGTCATGGTCACGCACGATCAGACCGAGGCGCTGTCGATCTCCGACCGCATCGTCGTCATGAACAAGGGCCGCATCGAGCAGATCGCGCCGCCGGCCACGCTTTACGACCGGCCCGCGACACGCTTCGTCGCCTCCTTCATCGGCACCATGAACCTGTTGCCCTCGCGCTTTCTCGGCCGCGACGGCGAGCGCCTGCGCTTTGCCGCCGGCGACCTGCCGCTGGAGGCGATCTCAGACAGCGGCGATACGCCGGCCGCCGGAGACACGCGAACCATCGGCGTGCGGCCGGAAGATCTCCTGATTGTCGGTGAAGCCGGCGAAGGCACCGCGCCGGCGCGCGTCAGCGGCGTCGTCTTCCACGGCCGCACGCTGCGCCTCCATGCCGAGCTAGGGCAGGGGACTGCGATCGTCATTGACGCCCCGCGCCGCGCCGACGGTACTCAATTCAGCGTCGGCGACGTAGCCTATGTCAGCCTGCGGCGCGGCGCCAACTGCCCCATGCTTTCCAGCTGATGCGATAGGCGCTTCAAGACGCCTTGGCGAAGAATCCCTGATAGTCGGACTTGGCCTGCAGCAGGCGCAGGATGTTCTCGCGCGAGCCGCGCACATGCGCGCGGGCGCGCTCGCCGGCCAAAGCGACATCGCCGGCGCAGATCGCGTCGACGATGCCGGCATGTTCCTCACGGGTGAGCTTCCACTCGTCCAGCCATAACAGCTCCGTCCAGACATATTGCTGGCATTTGTCGAGGATGCCGCAGAGCATGCCGTAGAGCATCTCGTTGCCGCTGATTTCGGCGATCGCCCGGTGCAGGTCGATGCCGACCTGGAGCTCCTCGAATTTCTCCCTGGTGCTGCGGTCGGGGATCGCGGCCAGCCGCTCGCATTCGGCGAGCATCTCGCGCAGCCGCGCCTTGTCGGCGGCGGTCGCGTTTGCCGCCGCCAGCTCGGTCGCGCGCCCGTCGAGCAATTCGCGGATGTCGAAAGCCTCGCGGAACATGGTCAGGTTGAATTCGGTCACCACATAGCCCTGGCGCGGGCGTCCGATCACCAGGCCGTCGCGCTCCAGACGGTTGAAGGCCTCGCGCACCGGCGTGCGGCTCACCTTCAGGCGCTCGGCGATTTCGTTTTCCGTCACGCGGCCGCCCGGCGGGATTTGGCCGGTGATGATCAGAGCCTTCAGCGCCTCGAACACCGAATCGCGCAACGTGTTCTTTCTCTCCTTGCTCAAGCGTCCCGCCTCCAACGGTCAACCGCACGTCCGACGTTGACATCGGCTTTCGCCGAACTACACTCAAAATTGTATACAAATTCCCATACCAAATCAACGACAGCAGGACACCGGTTGGAGAAGCGAAAATGACGAAGAGAGCTGCGCGAGCAGATCGATCCGACGATCGCCGCCATTGCGACGTGCCTGATCGTGCTATCGATCATCTTGTTGTCCGCTGCCCAGCTTTTCGGCCGCGGGCGTTGATACCGGGATACCTTGAACAGCATGCGTGATTTCCAGTTTCCCGGCCGCTCGCCGGTCCGCGCCACCGAGGCGATGGCCGCGACCTCGCATCCGCTCGCCACTTTAGCCGCCATCGACATGTTGCGCTCCGGCGGCAACGCCATGGACGCGGCCGTCTGCGCGGCGGCGGTGCAGGCCGTGGTCGAGCCGCAGTCGACCGGCATCGGCGGCGACTGCTTTGTCCTCTACTGCCCCAAGGGCGACGCGAACGTGCTTGCCTTCAACGGCTCGGGCCGTGCGCCAAAGGCCGCGACGGTCGACTGGTATCTGGACAAAGGATTTAGCGAGCTTCCGAAGCAGGGTCCGCACGCCGTCACAATCCCAGGCGCCGTCGACGCCTGGTGCCGGCTGCTGGAGGATCATGGCCACAAGAGCATAGAAGACGCGCTCGCCCCGGCGATCCGCTATGCGGAAGAAGGCTATGTCGTGCACGACCGCGTCGCCTTCGACTGGGAGGACCCCGAGACCGACCTGTCGGCCGATGAGGTGGCAACATGCATCTTCCTGCCGGGCGGCAAGCCGCCGAAGGCCGGCGACATTCATCGCCAGCCGGAGCTGGCGGAGACGCTGCGCATCATCGCCAGGAAAGGCCGCGCCGGTTTCTATGAAGGCGCGGTCGCGGACGATCTGGTCGGACGGCTTCGCGCGCTCGGCGGTCTGCATACGCTCGACGATTTCGCCGCCACCAAGGGCGATTACCGGACCGCGATCAGCACCTCCTATCGCGGCTACGACATCCACCAGATGCCGCCCAACAACCAGGGCCTGACCGCGCTTCTGATGCTGAACCTGCTGTCGGGCTTTGATCTGGGCAAGTTCGATCCGGACGGCGCCGCGCGGCTGCACCTCGAGATTGAGGCCGGCCGGCTCGCCTATCAGGATCGCGATACGTTTTTCGCCGACCAGGATCATGTCGATGTCCCGGTCCAGGCGCTGCTTTCCGGCGCCTATGCCGACAGCTTGCGCGCCGCGATCGATCCCGAGCGCGCCATGGCCGATCTGCCGCGCCTCGATCTTCCCGGCAGCGACACGGTCTATATCAGCGTCGTCGACCGCGACCGCAACGCGGTGAGTTTCATCAACTCGACCTATTATTCCTTCGGCAGCGGCGTGGTCGGCCCGAAGACCGGGGTCGTGCTGCAGAACCGTGGCTCCAGCTTCCGCCTCGACCCGAAGCATCCGAATGCGATAGCGCCAGGCAAGCGGCCGATGCACACGATCATGCCGGGCATGATGACAAAGGATGGCCGCGCCCTCATGCCTTTCGGCGTGATGGGTGGCGGCTATCAGCCCTTCGGCCATGTGCATCTTTTGGCCAACATGATCGACTTCGGCATGGACCCGCAGCAGGCGATCGATGCGGCCCGCGTCTTCTATAACCACGATGTCGTCGAGGCCGAGCGAAGCGTGCATCCCGAAGCCATCGAAGGCCTGCGCAGGCGTGGACATCGTATTGTGGAGCCCGACCATCCGCTGGGCGGCGGGCAGGCGGTGCTGATCGACTGGGAAAAGGGCACGCTGACCGGCGCGTCCGATCCGCGCAAGGACGGCCTGGCGCTCGGATATTGAGCGGCGCTGGACATAAGCCGATCGTTCGAAACATAGTCTGGAACCATGACAAACAGCGAAAACGCCACCGATCTCGCCCATCGCCTTGCCCCCGGCGCCGACGACGCGCCGGCCATCGCCGCGCCCGAACGGACGGCACTCTCGCATGGCGGGCTGCGCCGCCTGATCCGCGATACCGTGGCGCGCTTGAACGCGCTGGGCATCGGCCGGGGCGACCGCGTCGCCATCGTGCTGCCGAACGGCCCGGAGATGGCCACGGCCTTCATCGCCGTGGCGGCGGCCGCGTCCACCGCTCCACTCAATCCGGCCTACCGCGCCGACGAGCTCGATTTTTATCTCAGCGATATCGGCGTCAAGGCGATCCTCGTCGGCAAGGAGGAGGCAGGCCCCTCGGTCGAAGTCGCCGGGCGCCTCGGCATCCCGGTGCTGCGGCTGGTCGTGCCGGAGGGCGCGCCGTCTGGGGTGTTCGCGATCGAAGGCGATCCCGCGGGGCCGCCGGTCGCCTCGGGCTCGGCCGCCGATGACGATGTCGCGCTGCTGCTCCACACCTCCGGCACGACGTCGCGTCCGAAACTGGTCCCGCTCAGCCACGCCAACCTTGCGGCGTCGGCGGCACATATCGGCGCGACGCTCGGCCTGACGCCGGCCGACCGCTGCCTCAACATCATGCCGCTGTTCCACATCCATGGGCTGATCGCAGCGGTGCTGTCCTCGCTCGCCGCCGGCGGCAGCGTCTTCTGCACGCCGGGCTTCAACGCGCTGCGCTTCTTCCAGTGGCTCTCCGAAGCCAAGCCCAGCTGGTACACGGCCGTGCCCACCATGCATCAGGCGATCCTGCCGCGCGCCGCCCGCAATCCCGAGCAGCTTGCCGAGGCGAAGCTGCGCTTCGTCCGCTCGTCGTCCGCTTCGCTGCCGGCGCAAGTGATGGCCGAGTTGGAGAAGACCTTCGGCTGCCCGGTGATCGAGGCCTACGGCATGACCGAGGCCGCGCACCAGATGGCGTCCAACCGTTTGCCGCCCGGCCTGCGCAAGCCCGGCAGCGTCGGCGCGTCGGCCGGACCGGAGGTTGCCGTCATGGCGCCGGACGGGCGATTGCTCAAGCCCGGAGAGGTCGGCGAGATCGTCATTCGCGGACCGAACGTCACGGCAGGCTACGAGAAGAACCCGGATGCCAATGCCAGCGCCTTCGCCCATGGCTGGTTCCACACCGGCGACCAGGGCGTGCTCGACGAGGATAGTTATCTGCGCGTCACCGGCCGGCTGAAGGAGATCATCAACCGCGGCGGCGAGAAGATCTCGCCGCTCGAGGTCGACGGCGTTTTGATGGATCATCCGGCGGTGGCGCAGGTCGTCACCTTCGCCATGCCGCATGACAAGCTGGGCGAGGAGGTGGCCGCCGCCGTCGTGTTGCGCGAAGGCCAGAGCGCCAGCGAGGCCGATATCCGTGGCTTTGCATCGACCCGGCTCGCCGATTTCAAGGTGCCGCGCAAGGTGGTGATCCTCGACGAGATCCCGAAAGGCGCGACGGGCAAGCTGCAGCGCATCGGGCTGGCGGCCAAGCTCGGGCTCGGCTGATGCGCATCACTGTCTTCGGCGCCGGCGCGATCGGCGGCTACCTCGCCGCGAAGCTGGCGATTGCCGGCTCGGTCGATCTGTCCATCTTGGCGCGCGGCGCGCATCTGGAAGCCATCAAGGCCGGCGGCCTTCGCCTGATCGAGGACGGCAAGGAAACGGTGGCGCAGGTGAAAGCGGCGGCACGCGCCGAGGAACTCGGCTTGCAGGACTATGTCGTGCTGGCGCTGAAGGCGCATTCGCTGGCGCCGGCGCTTGATCAGATCGCGCCGCTGTTGGGCGAGGGGACAGCCGTCGTCACCATGCAGAACGGCGTGCCCTGGTGGTACTTCTACAAGGCAGGCGGCGCCCTCGAAGGCACGCGGCTTGATGCGGTCGATCCCGGTGGCGCCATCTGGCAGCGCATCGGGCCCGAGCGTGTCATCGGCTCCGTCGTCTATCCCGCCGTCGAGGTCGATGCGCCGGGCCTTATCCGCCATGTCGAAGGCACGCGCTTTTCGCTGGGCGAGCCTTCGGGCGAGAAAAGCGAGCGAGCCACCGCGCTAGCGCGCGAAATGGTCAAGACCGGACTGCAGGCGCCGGTGCGCGAGGACATCCGCTCGGAGATCTGGGTGAAGCTTTGGGGCAACCTCTCCTTCAATCCGATCTCGGCGCTGACCGGCAGCACGCTTGCGGCCATCGTCGCCGACGAAGCCACACGCGCCGTCGCCCGCGCCATGATGCTGGAGGCACAGGCGATCGGTGAGCGCCTCGGCGTGCGCTTCCTCATACCCGTCGATCGCCGCATCAAGGGCGCCGGCGATGTCGGCGAGCACAAGACCTCGATGCTGCAGGACCTCGAGCGCGGCCGTCCGATGGAGATCGACGCGCTGGTCACCGCCGTGCAAGAGCTCGGCCGCTTGACAGGCCAACCGACGCCGACCATCGACACCGTGCTGGCGCTGGTGCGGCGGCTTGCGATCGAGCGCGGGTGTTATTGAGACGCGAAGATCGTCCGCTCTTGACTCTTGCCAATGTTCCTGTTTTGTTCTAATCGAGAGCTTAACAGGAGCGTTCTCAGCCGAACGAGTACGGATGTCTCGGCAGCAAGAGTTTGATTTCGGCATTCCGATTCCTCCACTGCAGCCGAGGCGGCCGGACCGGGTGTTCTTCGCGCTGTTTTTGCAGGCCAAGGATCGTGCCGCGTTTTGGTCGTTGCAGAAACATCTGTGCGATCTCAACGGGATAACCGGGTCGCTGCTGTTGAAAGAGCGATTTCATGTCAGTCAACGACATGTCGGTGATTACAAAAGACTTAGATCGAAAATCGAATTCGCGGCAAAGCGAGCCGGCCAGTTGGTCGAAATGCCGGCGTTTGAAGTCACGTTCAGCTATGCCGTAAGTTTTCCCGGGCGCCCGGCGGCAAAAGGCAGGCCGCCATGGCGTCCGTTCGTGCTTCTGGCAGACGATGGACCGGTCTGCGAACTCAGCCGGTTGATTGGCGTTGCGATGAAGGCGAACGGTCTCAAATCGGCAGATCATTTCGTTCCGCATATGACGCTTGCCTATGACAATTCATTCATTCCCAGGCAGCCCATCGATCCGATCAGTTTTGTAGCAAGGGAGCTCGTCCTCGTTCATAGCCTGCGCGGGCTGACGATCTACAAAGATCTGAACCGCTGGCCGCTGGTGGCCGCGCCATAGCCCAGGCGCCACCATCCTGACACGATTTGTCACCTGTGGAGGCGGCCGTCAGTGGCAGGCGAACACAAGACACCTACTTGATGTCTTGTCCAAACCGGGAGGAAATCATGACCACTGCCGAAATCGCCAAGGATTTCACCGAGCTCCTCAAGCGAGGCGACAACCACGGCGCTGCCGCGAAATACAATGCCGACGACATCGTCAGCTACGAGGCGATGGAAGGGCCGATGGCCGTCTGCAACGGCAAGGAGGCCGTCAAGGAAAAGGGCGCCTGGTGGGAAGCCAACCACGAGGTTCATGGCGGCTCGATCGAAGGGCCATATGTCAATGGCGACCAATTCGCCTTGCGCTTCAGCTTCGACATAACGCCCAAATCGACCGGCGAGCGCGTCAAGATGGATGAGGTTGGCCTCTACACCGTCAAGAACGGCAAGATCAGCGAAGAGCGTTTCTATTACTGAAGCCGACCGGCCTGAGGCGTCTCGCTTCTTTCGCGACGTAAATTTGAAATCAGAGATGGCGACCGGGCTGGTGTTCCGGTCGCCATTTCTGCTTCTCAAATCGACTTCACGTAATCCGCAAGCTGGTCGGCCACCGTGCCCCAGCCGTCGAAGAAACCCATCTCCTCGTGGCTGTTGCGCGTCGCCTCGTCGCGATGGATGGCGGTGGCGGTATAGCGTGTGCCCTTGCCCTCGGGCATCAGCGCGATGACCGCGGTGATGAAGGGCTCGCCGGACGGCCGGTAGCCCGGCAGCAGCGCGTCGGTCCACACCAGCCGCTCATTCGGCACGATCTCGAGATAGCAGCAATGGCGGTCGTTGACCTCCTTGCCGTCGGGCGATTGCATGCGCGTGCGAAACAGGCCGCCGGGCTGGAGGTCGATCTCGCAGTCGGTGATGACCCACGGCTTCGGCGTGAACCATTGCTTGACATGCTCCGGCTTCGTCCAGGCGCGCCACAGGAGTTCGCGCGGCGCGTCGAGAAAACGCTCCAGCGTCAGGTCCAGTTTCGGATTCGGCTTGAACGGATAGGTCACTTTTCACTCTCCTTGAGGCTCGTCACATAGGCGTCGAACTGGTCGAGGCGGCGCTCCCACAGCGCGCGCTGTTCGGCGAGCCAGTTTTCCGCAAGCTTCAGCGGCTCGGGCGAAAGGCTGTAGGTCCTGACCCGGCCGGCCTTTTGCGACTGCACCAGCCCGCAACCTTCCAGCACCTTCAGATGCTCGACGAAGGAGGGGAGCGCCATGCCGAACGGCTCCGCCAACTCGCTGACCGAGGCGGGACTTCTGTTCAGCCGCTCCACCACGCGCCGTCGCGTCGGATCGGCGAGCGCGCGAAAAATGCCGTCGATCGGCGGCGGGTTCTGGCTGGCGGTCTGCAGGCTCATCGTCAGACCTCCCCGCCGCGCAGCACCTGATAGGTGAGCTCGACCGCGCCATTGGCGAAGGAATGCGTTGCGGTGAGCCTCAGATTCGTCGCGTCCTCCGTCTGGTCGAAGAACCGCGCGCCGCTGCCCAAGATGACGGGGAAGACCATCAGCCGGTATTCGTCGACGAGATCGTGCCGGCGAAGCGCGTTGACCAATGTCCGGCTGCCGCCGACGAGAATATCGCCCTTGAGGCTTTGCTTGAGCCTGGCGACAGCAGCCATCGGCTCGCCTTGCAGCACGGTCGTGTTGTTCCATGCCGGGTTCTTGAGCGTCGAGGAGACGACATATTTCGGCATGCCGTTCATGCGGTCGGCGAACGGGCCCTCATAAGTTGGCCACCCGCTGGCGAAGCTCTCATAAGTGACCCTGCCGATCAGCAGCGCCTCGTGGTCGAGCACTTCCTGGAACTTGTGCTCGATCTGCTTGGCTTCGTGACGCTTGCCCACCCAGTTGGTGTGCCGGTAACCCGGCTCGCCGCCTGGCGCCTCGCTCACCCCGTCGATCGACACCAGTTCGGCAACGACAAGCCTGCTCATGACTTTTCCTTTCGCGCATCGCTCGATTTCAAACTGGTATATTACTTAGGAAAAAACCTTAGTATTGGCAAGAGCCAAAATCGCACAGGCGCAAAGCGCTGGCAAAGCCTATAGGGCCGGCCTAGGCTTCTGCCGGATTCGAAAATCTCATCCAACAGAGGCCCGCCTTGACCATCACTATGTACGGCATCACCACTTGCGACACGATCAAGAAGGCGCGCGTCTGGCTGGAGAGCCATGACGTGCCGTATCGCTTTCATGACTACCGGGCAGAGGGGATCGAGGCCGACAGGCTCAGCGGTTGGATCGGCAAGGTCGGCTGGGAAAAGCTGCTCAACAAAGGCAGCACGACCTTTCGCGAGCTGCCGGAGAAGGACAAGGTCGGGCTGGACGAGAACAAGGCGAAGCAGCTGATGCTCGCCAAGCCGACGATGATCAAGCGGCCGGTGCTGGAGGTGGGGGATGGCGTTATCGTTGGCTTCAAGCCGGAGGTTTACGAGCAGGCGGTGGGCGGGGAATAGAGCTCGACCACTTACGTCGAGTTCCTTCGCCCCCTCTCTGTCCTGCCGGACATCTCCCCCTCAAGGGAGATCAGCCGTCACGCCGGCCTTCGCCAATCAACCTTGCAGGAATTAGCGGAGCGCCGGAGCTGCCAATCTCACCCCAAGAGGGGGAGATGTCCGGCAGGACAGAGGGGGGCGCTGTCCCGCCAGCATTTCAACGTTTACGCCTTTAGGTATGCCGCCAGCGCCACCGCATTGTTGTGCGCTTCGTCATGCGCGCCGTAGAGCAGCGTCGCCTTGCCTTCGCGCAACAGGCCACGCAGCTGCGCCACCGCTTCCTTGTTGGCGTCGAGCTCGGCCCGATACCGCTTCTGAAACTCCGGCCAGCGCTCCGGCTGGTGCCCGAACCATTTGCGCAGCGCGTCGCTCGGCGCGATCTCCTTCAGCCATAGCGTCAGTTCGGCGTCCTTCTTGCTGACGCCGCGCGGCCAGATCCGGTCGACCAGCACCCGCCGGCCGTCGGCCTTCGTCGGCGGCTCATAGACACGCTTCACCGCAATGTCGAAGGCCACTTACGCCTCCTTTGCCAAGCCCCAGGAAAAGTGTGCAGCGGTTGGGCTCGGCGACTTCGCCGTAGCCGTCTGTTCAAAATTGCGCCAACAAAGTACCGTTACGCCCACTCGCCCTTGCGCATCACCGGCACGCGGCCGCCATCCTTGGCCACGCCGTCAATGTCGATCCTGTCCGAGCCGATCATCCAGTCGATGTGGATGAAGCTCTTGTTGCCGCCGCGCTCCGCGATCTCGTCCTGGCTGAGTGACGCGCCGTTGACGAAGCATTTCGAATAGCACTGCCCGAGCGCGATGTGGCAGGCGGCGTTCTCGTCGAACAGCGTGTTGAAGAACAACAGGCCACTCCGCGCGATCGGCGAGGAATGCGGCACCAGCGCCACCTCGCCGAGACGCCGCGCGCCTTCATCGGTGTCGAGCACCTTCTGCAGCACGTCCTCGCCCTTCGACGCCTTGGCCTCGACGATCCGGCCGCCTTCGAAGCGCACCGAGATGTCGTCGATCAGCGTGCCCTGGTAGGAGAGCGGCTTGGTCGAAGAGACGTGGCCCTCGACGCGCCTTGCATGCGGCGTGGTGAAGACCTCCTCGGTCGGGATATTGGGGTTGCAAGTGATGCCGTTCTTCGCCGTCGAAGCGCCGCCCATCCATTCATGGCCATCCGCCAGCCCGACGGTCAGGTCGGTGCCTGGTCCGGTGAAATGCAGCGCGTGGAAGCTGTGCTCGTTCAGCCATTTCGTGCGCTCGGCGAGCGCCGCGTTGTGCGCCTTCCAATTGCCGATCGGGTCCTCGACGTCGACCCGCGAGGCCGAGAAGATGGCGTCGGCAAGCTTCACCACCGCGACGTCGTCCGGCTCACCCGGAAACACCTGCTTCGCCCAGGCAAGGTCGGGATAGGCGACGATGTTCCAGTTGATGTCGAAGCCGGTGATCTTCTCCAGCGCCGGCTGGTAGGCCATCGAGTTGGCCTTGTTGGCGCGCGCCACCTTGGCCGGGTCTTGCGACGACAGCAGCGACGGATCCTCGCCGCGCACCGCAAGCCGCGCCGCATTGTTCGAGAACGCCTTCGCCATGCCTTCGTAGAGCCAACCGGCGGCGCGGTCGAAGCCGGCGTCGGCGCCATAGCGGAAGCGCGCCAGCGTGATCTCGTCGTCGTTGAAGATAGGCGTCACCAGCCCGGCGCCCGCCTTATAGGCGTGCTCGACGATGCGGCGGGTCAGCGGCAGTGCCGCGATCGAGGAGGTCAGCACCAGGTCCTGTCCGGGCTGCAGCTGCAGCCCGACCTTGACGGCGACTTCCGCCAGCCTGTCGAGCTTCACCGGGTCGATGCTTGCCGAAACGCCGCGCGAATGTGTGGTCATGATCCTGCCTGCCGTTATGTTGGGGTTGTCATCCTTACATAGACCGCTGCGATTGACCTTTCCACCGCGATCGACTGGGCCTGCTCTCAAGCATGACGGACCGCGTTATTGGAAAGTGCGCAGCGGTTATGCGGCGCTGTCCAACGCCCGGAACTGCGCCACGGTCGCCTCGATCTCGTCGCGGATCCAGGCCTTGAAGTCGCGCACCTTGCGGCTTTCGCTCTTGGTGGCCGAGGTCACCAGCCAGTAACCCAGCCCGCTCTCGGCCCTGATCCCGAAAGGCGCGACCAGCCGGCCGTCGGCCAGCGCATCGGCGGTCAGCAACTGCCAGGCGAGCATCACGCCATGGCCGGCGATCGCCGATTCCAGGCAAAGCATCGGATCGGTGAAGCGCGCCCCTTTCTGGAAGGTGACCGGCTCGACGCCGGCCGCTTCGAACCAGCCGTCCCAGCTGAACATCGCCCGCTCGTCGGTGATGGCGCAGGTCTGCGCCAGATCGCCGATCGACTTCAGCCTGGTTGCGATCGAGGGCGCGCAGACCGGAAACACTTCCTGGGCAAGCAGAAGCTCGGCGCGCCCGCCCGGCCATTTGCCGTCGCCAAGCCGGATGGCGATATCGACATCGGAGCGGTCGAGATCGGCGATCCTGGCGGAGGCGTCGATGCGTAAAAGCACATTCGGGTGTCGCGCGAAATGCCGCGACAGCCTGGGCAACAGCCATTTCGAGGCGAAAGCCGGCGCCACCGAGACGACCAGCGTGCACTCGTTGGCCTCGTCGGCCAGCGCCACGGCTTGCGCAAGCTCGCGGAAGCCGGCGCTGAGCCGCGCCGTGAAGACCGCGCCGAATTCGGTCGGCACGAGCCCGCTTGGCGTGCGTTCGAACAGCGCCTGGCCCAGTTGCTTTTCCGTGCGCTTGACCTGCTGGCTGACGGCGCTGACCGAGACATTCAACTCCGCCGCCGCGCCCGCCAGCGATCCCAGCCGGGCGACGGTTTCCACGGCGCGCAGGCCGTTGAGATGGACGCGGTTCAGCATAGCCATCCAGTTTTTTCTAAAGTGAACGGACCGAAATCTCAATTGAACCCCGACAGGATAGGGCAGAATTTACCTGCAACAACCTTGAGCCATGAGGTGGCCCGATGAAGATTTTATCTTTGCTGAAAGGGCTTTCCGGCGCCGAGGCGAGGCCGCGCGACGACGGCGAGATCGCGCGCTGGATCACCGATCCGCTGTCGCATCCGGTGCTCGACACCATGTCGGAACGCGAGCTCGGCGACATGCCGTTCCGGCTGACGGCCCGCCGCACGGCTTACGAGACCGGCTGCCGTTGAAGTCACGTTGCCGCAGCGGCGGAAACCAAAAGACAAACTAATGTGACCATTGTGCATAGCGTTGCCGGCGTCAGCGCTGCCCCTCATTGCCCTGCCGGGCATTTCTCCCCGTATAGAGACGGGGAGAAAGACGCTGTCATCGCCGCTTTCGCTAATTTTCAACGCTGTAGGATAATCGCCAGCGTTGCGGCCGGTTTCCTTCTCCCCGTCACTATACGGGGAGAAGGTGCCCGAAGGGCGGATGAGGGGCAGCGCTGACGCAGAAAGTTTCGCACCAATCCGATGCGATCGGTCCTTTCTACGATCGTGACACTGGCCCAACGCAAGCGCATTGTTTCACCTGCACACGCAATTACTGTGCGCCGCAATGAACGCCTCGCCATCTCCCTTGCGGCTTGCTCTCGCCGGCATGGTCGCGCTTGCCGTCGCCATGGGCATCGGCCGCTTCGTCTACACGCCGATCCTGCCGGGCATGATGGAGGGACTTGGCCTGACGCCGGCCGATGCCGGTTGGATCGCTTCCGCCAATTATGTCGGCTACCTCATCGGCGCGCTTGCCGCGGCCGGTGGCTGGGCGCATGGCCGCGAGCGCATGCTGATGTTCGCCGGCCTCGCCGCCAGCGCCGTGCTCGCGGCCCTCATGGGGCTCAACGAGACGATGACCGCCTTCCTCGTCATCCGATTCCTCGCCGGCCTCGCCAGCGCCTTCGTCATGGTGTTCATGGCCTCAATCGTCTTCGGCCACCTGGCTGAGGCTGGCCGCATCGATTTGCAGGCGCTGCATTTCGGCGGCGTCGGCCTGGGCATTGCCGCGTCCTCGGCGCTGCTGGCGATCCTCGTCTCCGAACACGCGGGCTGGGCCGCCGGCTGGCTCTGGTCCGGAGCGCTTTCGGCGGTTGGCCTGCTCATCGTCGTGCTGCTCGCCGGCTCGACCACCCCGGCCAATGTCGCCGACGGGCGCGAGCCGGCGCTGCCGAAGGACGGATCCCTGATGAGGATGATCGTCGCCTACGGGCTGTTCGGCTTCGGCTATGTGGTGACGGCCACTTTCCTGGTCGCCATCGTCCGCCAGGGCGGCGGCGGGCGCGTCTTCGAGGCGACTGTCTGGATGGTCGCCGGCCTTGCCGGCTTTCCCTCGACTTGGGCGTGGCAGAAGCTCGCCGGCCGCATCGGGCTCTATGCCGCTTATGCCGCGAGCTGCCTGGTCGAGGTGGTCGGCGTCACCGCCAGCGTCGTCGTCAAGGGCGCTGCCGGACCGTTGATCGCCGGCGTCCTGCTCGGCGGCACCTTCATCGCCATCACGGCGCTGGGCCTACAGATGGGCAGGCAGCTCGCGCCGCGGGCGCCGCGCCGCATCTTCGCGGTGATGACCGCGGCCTTCGGCCTTGGCCAGATCGTCGGCCCGATCGCCGCCGGCCTGCTCGCCCAGGCTTCGGGCAATTACGTGCTCGCCTCGATCATGGCAGCGGCGGCGCTGCTCGCCTCTGGCGTCATTGCCTGGTCGGCTGCGCCAAAATCGCCATGATTTGCGGTTTGTTCGATGCCGGGCGTCGGGCACGGGCATTTTCTTTCCCCCTAATGTGTGACTTTATGCCCGCCGAACTGCAACGCCGCTGATTTGCGGTCAGACCGAGGAAACCCGCCACAGTGTTCGTATCTTTCTTCCCGCAGCCGAAGCTCTTCTTCACCTCGGCCGCCGTCTGGAGCCTTGCCGCGATCCTGTTCTGGTTCTTCGGCGGCGAGCAGCTGGGCGCGATGTTCGGATTGCCTCCGGTAGCAGAGGGTGTCGCCAAGATCATTGGCGTCGAGCTCTTTTGGTCGAAGCCCTTTCTGTGGTTCTACATATATTTCGCCGCGGTCGTTTTCATTTTCTACGGTTTTTGGGCTTGGTATCGACCCCATCCATGGTTGAATTGGTCAGTTCTTGGAACTTCGCTCATCCTCTTCGTGATCTATTACCAGGTGCAGGTCAACGTTGCTTTCAACGATTGGTACGGCCCTTTTTACGATCTTATTCAAAAGGCGTTGGGGACACCGTATTCTACGACGCCATGGGATTTTTACAGCCAGCTGCTGACCATCATGTGGATCGCGCTTCTGGCTGTTACTGTTGGCTCTCTCAATCGGTTCTTCGTAAGCCACTGGATCTTTCGTTGGCGCACCGCCATGAACGACTACTATATGGCCAACTGGGATAGGTTGAGACGTATCGAAGGCGCATCGCAGCGTGTCCAGGAAGACACGATGCGTTTTTCCACCACGATGGAGGATCTGGGCGTCAGCTTGGTTGGGTCGGTCATGACCCTGATCGCGTTTCTTCCCGTGCTGCTGCATCTTTCGCAGAACGTTACGGAATTGCCGATTGTCGGCACGGTGCCTTATTCACTCGTCGCTGTGGCTATAGTCTGGTCCATTTTCGGAACCACTTTCTTGGCGCTGGTTGGCATCAAGCTTCCAGGGCTTGAGTTCCGCACACAGCGCGTCGAGGCGGCTTTCCGCAAAGAGCTTGTCTACGGCGAGGACGACATAGGTCGTGCGCAGCCGCCAACTGTCGCTGAACTTTTTCGAAACGTCAGAAATAACTATTTCAAAAAGTATTTCCACTATCTATATTTTAACGTTGCTAGGATTTTCTATCTACAAATCGATAATATATTCCCATATATTGTTCTCGTACCCACAATGGTCGCTGGCAAGATAAAGCTTGGTGCTCTAAATCAGATTCTAAACTCTTTTGATCAGGTGCGTTCGTCGTTCCAATATCTGGTCAATTCCTGGCCAACTATTGTCGAGTTGATTTCCATATATAAACGCCTTCGTGCCTTCGAGGCGACGATCCATGGCGAGCCGCTACCAGATATCGATCGCCGTTTCATCGAACGCCAAGCACAGGAGCCGGATCCGGCCTAAGTCGGCTTGCAAGGTGGGCGGCTCAGCCGCCCACACTCGCCTGTGACGACTGGCCGGCGCGCTGGCGCGCGACATAGTCGCGCAAACTGATGCACTCGACTTGCGGCATCACGCAGACCTCGTCCGCGAAGCGCTCCAGCGCGTTCCAGTAGGCGCCGTTGTTCATCAGCGTGAAGTGGAAGCCGAGCTCCAGCGGCAGGCGCTTGCCATTGTACTGAGCCTCGAAAGCGGCGCGGAACGCCTGATAGGCGCGCTCGGTGAACGCGTCCGCCATGGCCGGCTTTTCGGTGCCGCCCGAGTGGCGGACATAAAGATTGTAATCCATGGCGACGACCGGCTTCCCCTTCGGTCCCTCCGGGACAAGCGGCAGGGCAAAACGGGTTGTGCCATTCAGGGTCGGCGGCATGGCCGGGCCGCTCGAGACGCCGCTCGCGTCGTATTCAAAGCCGGCCTCGGGCAGCGCTTCGTAAAGCGCCTTATCGGTGGACAGATAGGGCGCGCGAAAACCGGTTACGGTATGGCGGGCGAAATCGCGCCAGCCGGGCGGCTCGGGAGAAATGCCGTTGATCGCATAGGCGTTCTCGAAAATGAGCCGCGCGGAGGCGAATTCGGCCAGCCAGTCGGCCTTGCTCCAGGCCTTGCCGTCGAAATGGCCGCAGGCATGGCTGCCGATGTCGTGGCCCTCGGCCGCGGCCAGCCGGACCTGCTCAAGCCGGTCGGCGACATCCTGCTTCGAGGCGCCGAAGCCGATATTCGATTTGCCGGCGGCCTTGCCGGGGCCGGCATAGTGCAGCCGCGTCTCGGGAGTGAGCAGGAAGACGCAGGACAGGAAATAGGTGAAATGCGCGCCCGTGCGCTTTGCCAGCGCCCGGCTGCGCTGCCATTGCGAGATATCGCGGGCGGCATCGAAAGAGATCAGCACGACCTGCTTGGCCGGCGAAACGGTTGGCGATTTCGGCGGATCGGCGAAGGCGGCGTTGGCTGAGGCGAGCGAGGCGAGACTGATCGCAAGAACGCGGTACGAACGAAGCATTGACAACCTTCTGGCGGGGACGTCTCCGGCCGATCGGAAGCCGGCTATCGCGCAAATGTGGCGCGGTTGCGTTCAGGCATGGACTGTGGGTGCCCGGCATTCTCAGCCGATTTTCCGGTCCGCCCCCTTCCATGCCGACGAAATTTCGCTAAAACGCGGGCTCAAGAAGCGCCTCCTCCTGGGGCCGCAATGGTTTTGATTGATGTCGGACGACAGTTTTATCCGCGAAGTCAACGAAGAGATGCGTCGCGAGCAGGCGCAGAAGCTATGGGACCGTTTCGGCCCGGCCATTCTCGGCATCGCCATCCTGATCGTGCTCGGCACCGCCGCTGTCGTCGGCTACCGCTATTGGGACGAAACCCGCGCCAATCGCTCCGGCGACGCCTTCTCGGCGGCCCTCAAGCTCGCCAATGACGGCAAGAACGACGAGGCGATCGCCGCGCTCGACCAGCTGGAGAAGGACGGCTACGGCGCCTATCCGCTGCTCGCCCGCATGCGCGCCGCGACCGTCAAGGCCAACAAGGGCGACATCGATGGCGCGGTCAAGGATTTCGACGAGGTCGCCGCCGACAACGCCATTCCCGCCGGCATTCGCGATATCGCGCGGCTGAGGGCGGCGCTCCTGCTCGTCGACCACGGCTCTTACGCCGATGTCTCCAGCCGCATCGAGGCGCTCACCGCCGACACCAATCCGCTGCGCCATTCGGCGCGCGAAGCGCTCGGCCTTGCCGCCTGGAAGGACGGCAAGTCGGCGGACGCGCTCAAACTGTTCGACCAGATCTCTTCGGATGAAGCCGCCCCGCGCAATGTGCGCCAGCGCGCGCAGCTGATGTCCGAGCTGATCCGCGGGTCGGGCAACGTGTCGTGATCCTGGATGGGCTTCAAAGTCGCCATCATCGGCCGGCCTAACGTCGGCAAATCGACTCTTTTCAATCGGCTGGTCGGAAAGAAGCTGGCGCTTGTCGACGACACGCCGGGGGTGACGCGCGACCGCCGCGTCCACGCGGCAAAACTCTACGATCTTCATTTTGATGTCATCGACACCGCCGGCTTCGAGGACGCGGCGGCTTCGACGCTGCCCGGCCGCATGCGCCAGCAGACCGAGATCGCCATTCGCGAAGCCGACCTCATCTTCTTCACGGTCGATGCCAAGTCGGGCCTGATGCCCGACGACCGCACCTTCGCCGAGGTGGTGCGCAAATCCGGCAAGCCGGTCGTGCTTGTGGCCAACAAGGCAGAGGCGCGTGGCGCTCAAGGGGGCATGCTGGAAGCTTGGGAGCTCGGCCTCGGCGAGCCGATCCCGATCTCGGCCGAGCACGGCCAGGGCATGCCGGATCTGCGCGACGCGGTGATTGAAGCGCTCGGGCAGGAACGGGCTTTCGGCGAGGACGAGGAAGACGAAGCCGGCGAGATCGCCGCCAGCGAGGTTCTGATCGGCGAGGACATCGCCGACCCGGACGCTGAAGCGTCCTATGACGACACCAAGCCGCTGCGCATCGCCGTCGTCGGCCGCCCGAACGCCGGCAAGTCGACGCTGATCAATGCGCTGATCGGCGAGGAGCGGCTGCTGACCGGTCCGGAAGCCGGCATCACGCGCGATTCGATCTCGGTCGACTGGGACTGGCGTGGCCGCAGGATAAAGCTGTTCGACACGGCCGGCATGCGCCGCAAATCCAGGATCCATGAAAAGCTGGAAGTGCTATCGGTGCAGGATGGCCTGCGCGCCATCCGCTTCGCCGAGATCGTCATCATCATGCTCGACGCCACCATCCCGTTCGAGAAGCAGGATCTGCAGATCGCCGACCTCATCATCCGCGAGGGCAGGGCGCCGGTGATCGCCTTCAACAAATGGGACCTGATCGACAATCCGCAAGAGCTGCTGGCCGAGCTGCGCGAGAAGACCGAGCGGCTCCTGCCGCAGGTGCGCGGCATCCAGGCGGTGACGGTCTCGGCCGAGACCGGACGCGGTCTCGACAAGCTGATGGAAAGCGTCATCAAGACGCACAAGGTCTGGAACAGCCGCGTCTCCACCGGCAAGCTCAACCGCTGGCTGGAAGGCATCCTCGCGCATCACCCGCCGCCCGCCGTCGCCGGCCGCCGGCTGAAGATCAAATACGTCACGCAGGCCAAGACCCGCCCGCCGGGCTTCGTCGTCTCGTGCTCGCGGCCGGACGCGATGCCGCAATCCTACGTCCGCTATTTGATCAACAGCCTGCGCGAGGCCTTCGACATGCCCGGCGTGCCGATCCGCATGGTGCTGCGCACCTCGGACAATCCGTTTGCGGGCAGGGCGAAGAAGCGGTGATCCGCGGGGAGTGACGCCAACGCCGGTCCCTCGTCATCCACGGGCGGCCCGTTTGAGGAATGCGGCCACGCAGAGTGGGGTAAGTTGTGATCCTTCGCGCCCCCCTCTGTCCTGCCGGACATCTCCCCCACAAGGGGAGAGATCAGCAGCTTTAGCGCCTCGCTCCTCTTGCAACATTGGCGATTGGCGAAAGCCGGCGTGACAGCCAATCTCCCCCCAAGTGGGGGAGATGTCCGGCAGGACAGAGGGGGGAGCTGTCCCGCCAGCGCTTCAAAGCTTAGGCGACCTCTAGCAAACTCTCCTTGGCTAGCGCCCCCTCCGGCAGCGTCTCCAGCGCCGCCTGCAGCAGGATCTCCGCCAGCCGCGCCGCCACCGGATCGAGCTCGGCGTCCTTACGGTGCAGGTGCAGCGCCATCGTCGGCAGGGCAGGAAGCCCGAGGACTCCCGGCGCGATCGCCCTGACATTGGCAGGCAGGCCGATATCGGTGCGGATCGTCAGGCCGAGGCCCGCCGCCACCGCCGCCCAGATGCCGCCGAGGGAAGGACTCGAGAAGGCCATGCGCCAGGGCATGCCCGCGCGATCGAGTGTCTCGGTCGCCACGGTTCTGAGCAGGCACGGCGCCTCGAACACCACCAGCGGCAGCGGCTCGCCATTGCGCGGACCAGCCTCGATCGGCTTGGCCGGGCCGATCCAGCGCGCCGGCACGTCGGCGACATGGCGGCTATAGGGCAGGGCCGTGCCGTCATGCCAGGCGAGCGCGATGTCGAGATTGCCTGACAGGACACGCTCGGCAAGGTCGTGGCTGCGGCCGATCCGCGCCTCGATCCGCACCTTGGGATGGGCGCGGGCGAAGCGGCCGAGCACGTCGGGCAGCACGGCCTCGCCGAAATCCTCCTGCAGGCCGAGCCGCACCCAGCCTTCAAGCTCGACGTCGCGGATGGCGGAGGCCGCTTCGTCGTTGAGCTCAATCAGCCGCCGCGCATAGCCGAGCATCGTCTCGCCGGCTTCGGTGAGCGCCAGGCCGCGTCCCGCCTTGCGGAAGACCGGCGTCGCAGCCTGCTCCTCCAGCTTCTTCAGTTGCGCGCTGACCGCGGACGTCGAGCGGCCAAGCCGTTCGGCGGCCTTGGCGAAGCTTCCGAGCTCCATGCCGGTGACGAAGGTTCTGAGAACATCGAGGTCGAAGGTGACGCGGCGCATCGGAATCATCCTGATTTTCAGGATTGTTGATAAAAAACTTCCTGATTTTATGGATGAAGCTATGGCGCTACATCCTGTCCGTCAAGCCGTCAGCCGGCCGTCACGGGAATGAAGCCATGTCCGCCATCGTCACACGAAACGTCTGCCGGCCGCCCGCGGGAGACATTGCCGCCCGCCGCGCCTTCGGCCCTAACCATCGCTGGAAGGTGCTGGGCATCGGGGTCGCCGCCAATGCCGGCTTCTCCGCCACCTTCTCCGGCATTCCAGCGACCGCGGTGGCGATGCGCCAGGGCTACCACCTCGACAATGCCTCGCTGGGTTTGGTATTGGGTCTACTCGGTCTCGGCGTGGCGCTGAGCGAGCTGCCCTGGGGACTGCTCACGGACCGCTGGGGCGACCGCCGCGTGCTCCTGACCGGGCTCGGCGCGACGGCGGCATGGCTCTTCATCATGGCGATGCTCGTCGTGCCGACGAAGACAGCCATTCCCGGCGTCGTGCTGTTGTCGGCAAGCCTGCTCGTCGTCGGCCTGCTCGGCGGCAGCGTCAATGGTTCCAGCGGCCGCGCCATCATGGGCTGGTTCGGCGAGGGCGTGCGCGGCTTCGCCATGAGCATCAGGCAGACGGCGGTGCCGCTCGGCGGCGGGCTGGGCGCGCTTGTCCTGCCGTCGCTGGCGTTGAGTTTGGGATTCACGGCGGTCTTCGGCCTGCTTGCGGTCGTCTCCGCGCTCTCGGCCTGGTTTGCCTGGCGCTGGCTGCACGAGCCGCCAGTGGAAAGCGGCGCTCACGCCGCCACGGCGACACTTGGCCCAGCGCCGTTGCGCAACATCGAGGTATGGCGCATCTCGACCGCTATCGGCCTGCTCTGCTTCCCGCAAGTCGCGGTGCTGACCTTCGCCTCGGTCTTCCTGCATGACTTCGCCGGCATGGGCACCTTTGTGACCAGCGCCAGCCTCGCCGCGGTGCAGGCCGGCGCGATGGCGATGCGTGTCTGGAGCGGGCGCTTCACCGACCGCCACGGCAACCGTCGCCCGTTCCTGAAACTCTGCAGCGCGCTGAGCGCCTTAGCATTCCTGGCGCTGTGGCTGCTGGTGATCGGCGCTGCCGGCGCGCCGTCGCTGCTGCCGTTGCTTCCGCTGATGGTCGTCGTTGCCGGCATATCCGTCTCCGCCTGGCACGGCGTCGCCTATACCGAGCTTGCCACGCTTGCCGGGGCCGGCCATGTCGGCACCGCGCTCAGCCTGGCCAATAGTTTTGTGTTCATCGGCTTCTGCCTGGTGCCGATCGCCATTCCGTGGCTGCTGGTGGTCTTCGCATGGCCGGGCGTGTGGCTCGCGGCCGCCATCTGCGCGGCGCTCGCCTGGCCGATCTTCCTGCGCCCCGCCTGATTGACCCCACGCCTTACCCAGGCCAGATTCTTCGCCGGCTTGCCGCAGAAACGGCAAGCCGGCTTGCCTCAAACATGAAAAGAACACGATCGATGACGTTAACCCCGCATCAAGGTTAATGCTTCATTTTGACTCTCCGGGGTCAGTAGCGTTCTGGAGAGTTCCGTGCATCGACGCGTTTCATTGCGGCTTGCCGCCGCCGCCGTTGCGAAAAAACGTTCCTTTCTTCCTCCTTTGGTGCTTGGGTTCGGTATTTGGATCGGCTTTCCGTCGGCCGTCGCCTATCAGGATATGGCCAGCCTGATCTCCGGCCTGGAATCGTCCGACACCCGCTGGAACGCCTATATCGAGAAATCCGCCGCCGGCTCGGTGCATGCCGCCGAAATGCCGTTTGTCGATTCCGTCACCACCGGCTCGCTCTCCGGTTCCGGCGTGAATTTGCCGGGGGTGGGCACCGTCGCCTTCCGCGGCAAGGGCAGCGCCGTGGGCGTGACGCCCGATGAAGACCGCGTCATGCGCGCCGACAAGAAGGGACGTATCGTCAAGGTCTCGCCGGTCGCGCCGCCCAAGAATTTCAGCGCCGGCTCGATTTTCGAGCGCACCTCCTCGCTGCTGCGTCCCGCGATGGACAGCGGCCTGAAGCTGACCTTCGCCAAGCCCGGCATCATGGGCAAGGAAGTCCAGATTGCCCAGGCCTTCCATCTTCGCGAGGACAAGAGGCCGGATCCGGCGCTGCCGGCGGCACTTGTCGCCCTCGTCAACAACGACAAGCCGGACATTCTTGCCACGGCCTATGCCCAGTCCGCGCCCGACTACGCCAAGGCTTCGCCCTTCGAGGCGCTGCTGCAGGACGATCCGAACGATGGCCGCTTCATCCCGCCGATGGGCAAGGGCGACCATGCCTGGCTGCAGACGCCCCTGCCGGCGAGTGTCTTTTCCAAGCCCGAGCAGGCCTGCCTTGCCAAGGGCATCTATTTCGAGGCGCGCAGCGAGCCTGTCCGCGGCCAGGCGGCGGTTGCGCAGGTGATCCTCAACCGCGTCCGCAATCCGACCTATCCGAAGACGATCTGCGGCGTCGTCTATCAGAACGACAACTGGTTCAACCGCTGCCAGTTCTCCTTTGCCTGCGACGGCAGGAAGAAGACAATCACCGACCTGGCCTCCTACAAGACCGCCCAGGAGGTTGCCATGGCGGTGACCGCCGGCAAGATATTCATTCCCGAGGTCGGCTCATCGACGCATTACTACGCCAATTACGTCCATCCGGGCTGGGCGCGGGCCATGCACAAGATGACCAGGATCGGCCTGCATATCTTCTACCGCACCTATGGCGGCGGCTGGAGCTGAGCCGTTAAGGCATGTCTCCCGAGAGTGGTAAGCGGTCTCGGGAAAAGACATGCGCGAAATCAAAACTTGAAGCGCATGGAGCGAATCTGAAAGATCGCGACGCGCTTTAGGCGGCTCGAGCTGAGCCGCTTAAATACCGCCCCGGCTATCCTTCCTCCGACGCCCGGCAATGCCTCGGCGGACGCGCCTTGTCGCGCGGATTCGCGCCGTCGCCTCACGCGGGCGTGAAGGGCACGATGTCGCACCTCTATAAACCATTGATTTGACTGTTAAAAATACATCGCTCGGAAGTTCGGCCCGTGGCTTGACGGGGGCGGACCCTCTAACTATGTTGCCGGCGACTTTAGAAGCGGACGGACGGCAATCGTCTGCCCGGGCAGGGGGGTTGCGATGGCCGACAAAACCGGGCCAGACGGAACCGGAGAAACCGGCCGCGGCAGGCAGCCAGAAGCCACCATCCGCGACGACGAACTTGAGCGCCGCCGGCGCGATCTCGAAGCATCGCTTGCGACGAGGCGCACGGACCGGTCCGAGGGGAAAGACGAAGCGAAAGCTGCGACCGGTTACGGTCAGGCGCTGAAGCTGTCCAGCGAGTTCATCGCCGGAGTGGTGGTCGGTGTCGGCTTGGGCTGGATCATCGACCGTGTGGCGGGAATAGCGCCCTGGGGTCTGATCGTCGGCCTGTTGCTGGGCTTTGGCGCAGGCATACTCAACGTCCTGCGTTCGGCGGGACTGGCATCGGAATTCGGCCAGGGCGGCAAGCCGCGCGAGCCGAGAGAATGAAGTGAGGCGCCGCAGGGCGCTAAAGTGAATTAAAAAGCCGATTGTGGCTTTGACGGGGATTTAAAGTGGCTGCTGACAAGGTCGATCCGATCCACCAGTTCCAGATCCATCCGATCATCCCGCTGCATATCGGCGGCTACGACGTATCTTTCACCAACTCCTCTTTGTTCATGGTCGTGACGATCGTCCTGGCGTCCGCCTTCCTCTACATGAGCACCGCCAGCCGGGCCTTGATTCCCGGTCGCCTGCAGTCGGTGTCCGAAATGGCCTACGAATTCGTCGGCAACATGCTGCGCGATGCCGCGGGCAAGCAGGGCATGCAGTTCTTCCCGCTGGTGTTCTCGCTGTTCATGTTCGTGCTGGTCGCCAACCTGATCGGCCTGTTCCCTTATTTCTTCACCGTCACCAGCCACATCATCGTCACCTTCACGCTGGCGATCCTGGTCATCGGCACGGTCCTCGTCTACGGCTTCGCCAAGCACGGCTTCGGCTTCCTCAAGCTGTTCGTGCCGCATGGCGTGCCGGGCTACCTTCTGCCGCTGGTGGTGGCGATCGAAATCATCTCCTTCGTCTCGCGGCCCGTCAGCCTCTCGGTTCGTCTTTTCGCCAACATGCTCGCCGGCCACATCACGCTGAAAGTGTTCTCGGGCTTCGTCGTCAGCCTGAGCGCGTTTGGCGCCGTCGGTATCGCCGGCTCGGTGCTGCCGCTTGCCATGGCGGTCGCGCTCTCCGCGCTAGAGCTGCTGGTGGCTTTCCTCCAGGCCTATGTGTTCGCGGTGCTGACCTGCATGTATCTGAACGACGCGCTGCACCCGAGCCACTGATTTTCACCGGCGCCCCGGCGCCAGCTTACCCAACGTACCAACTGCAACGAACAGAGAAACCACAGGAGTTTTGAAATGGACGCAACTGCAGCAGCTGCTATCGGCGCTGGTATCGCCTGCATCGGCATGGGCGGCGCGGGCATCGGCCTCGGCAACATCTTCGGCAGCTATCTCTCGGGTGCGCTCCGCAACCCGTCGGCTGCCGACGGCCAGTTCGGCCGCCTGATCTTCGGCTTCGCCGTGACCGAAGCTCTGGGCATCTTCTCGCTCCTGATCGCTCTGCTCCTGGTCTTCAAGTAAGAGCCGGAGCTGACGAAAGGGGCCGCATGGTGCGGCCCGTTCTAGGGACAGGGGAATGAGATGTTCGTGACATCTGCCTATGCGCAAGAAGCAGCGCCGGCCGCGGCCGAGGGCGATACGCATGCCGGCACTGCCGTGCCTGCCGCGGAGCATGAAGCGTTCCCGCCGTTCGATGCCAAGACCTTCCCGTCGCAGATCCTGTGGCTGGTCATCACCTTCGGGCTCTTCTACCTGTTCCTGAAGCGGGTTGTGATGCCGCGTCTTGGCGGCATCATCAATGTCCGCAACGACCGCATCACCCAGGACCTCGATCATGCCGCAAGGCTGAAGGGCGAGGCGGACGCCGCGGTTGCTGCCTATGAGCAGGAACTGGCGGAAGCCAAGGTCAACGCCAACAAGATCGGCCAGCAGGCGAACGACGCCGCCAAGGCGCAAGCCGAGGGCACGCGCAAGAAGCTCGAGGCCGAGCTTGAGAAGAAGCTTGGCGAGGCCGAGGCGAGTATCGCCTCGATCAAGGCCAAGGCGATGAAGGAAGTCGGCACCATCGCCGAGGACACGACCTCGGCCATCGTCGAGGCGCTTGTCGGCGGCAAGACCGACAAGGCCGAGATCGCGGCCGCGGTCAAATCCGCGAGCCAGTGAGGAGCGGGATCATGGACGCCACATCACTCGCCACGCTCTGGGCCACCATCGCCCTGATCATCTTCCTCGGCGCCGTCATCTATCTGAGGGTGCCGGGCATGCTTGCCAAGTCGCTCGACGCCCGCGCGGCCAAGATCAGCAGCGAGCTCGAGGAGGCACGGCGCCTGCGCGAGGAGGCCCAGCAGCTGCTGCGCCAGTATCAGCAGAAGCGTAAGGAAGCCGAGAAGGAGGCCGCCGACATCGTCGCTGCCGCCAAACGCGAGGCTGACTTGCTTGCCTCCGAGGCGGCCAAGAAGACCGAGGACTATGTCGCCCGGCGCACCGCGCTTGCCGAGCAGAAGATCAGCCAGGCCGAGCGCGAGGCGGTCAGCGAAGTGCGCGCCACCGCCGTCGACATCGCTGTAGAGGCCGCCCGCGCGCTGCTTGCCGCCAAGGTCGACGTCAAGGCCGGCGCGGATCTGTTCAAGTCGGCGCTGGATGACGTCAAGGCCAAGCTGAACTGAGCTGATTGCAGTTACGAATGAGAAAGCCGCTGGGCAAACCCGGCGGCTTTTTTGCTTGATAGGGGAAGCGGGACGCCGAAGCCGCCAATCTCCCCCCTCGTGGGGGAGATGCCCGGCAGGGCAGAGGGGGGGCGCGAAGGATCGCGGCGTCCCATTCTGTGCGATGGGTCGAGTGCAAACTGTGCGAGAAGTTCGGGCAACTGGCTGAAAGGCTGGCGGGACAGCGCCCCCCTCTGTCCTGCCGGACATCTCCCCCACAAGGGGGGAGATCAGCTATCACTCCAGCCCGGCGAGGCTCTCTTCCTCTTCTGCTATCTCAGCCCCACCCAACCGGAACGGCGCGAACGACGCCCGGTGGAGCCGTGCCACCGGCCCATGCGCCTCGATCGCGGTGCGGTGCCGGACCGTCGCGTAACCCATATGCACTTCGAAGCCGTAATGCTCGTGATGTCCGCCGCAGCCGCACATCATGCGGTCGCGCATCACCTTGGCGACGATCGAGGCGGCGGCGATCGACTGCGAGCGCTGGTCGCCCTTGATGAGCGCGCGGCCTTCGCAGGCGAGACCTGGCGGTATGTCGCGGCCGTCGGCCAGGGCGAGCTTCGGCCGCAAGGATAGGCCGGCGGCAGCACGGCGCATCGCTTCCAGGCTGGCTTTCAGGATATTGCTGTTGTCGATGCCTTCGGCGCTGATCGAAGCCATCGAGATGCTGAGCGCCGAGCCAAGAATCTTGAGAAACAGCGCCTCGCGTTGCAAATGGGTGAGGCGCTTGGAATCGTCGAGGCCTTCGGGAATATTGGCGGGGTTGAGCACCACCGCGGCGGCCACCACCGGACCGGCGAGCGGACCGCGACCGGCCTCGTCCATGCCGGCGACCGGCCACAGCCCATCGGCTATCGCTTTCGTCTCGATCGAGAAGTCGGGCTTCTCGACCATTTCAAAGAGAAGCGGAGAATCGGAACGCGCGCGAGCCATGGTGCGGCGAGGTTCGCATCGGCTCCGATTCTCCGCAAGTCCTTCCGGGTCGGATGGGGCGTCGGACCGGGAAGGCACCGTCTCACGGCCGGGGGACAATGGCCGGACGGAATTTTCGAAACAAATGGCAATTCCAGACGGAAAATCGCTTTGCCTGGAAGTGCTTAGCGCCGGCCGTCATGGCCGGTGCTGGCGCTGGATCAGGATGACATTGGTTGCATCGTCATCCTGATCCAACCTTTTGTTGGAGTATGATCTTCTCCGAAAACCGGTTCCCACTTTTCGGGGTCATGGTCAAAGCAGCATCAGCTGCTCGCCGGCACTGGCGCCTGCGACGAATTGGTCGGTGCGAAGCTGCCGCCGCTCGACATTGAGGCCGAGCCGCTTGGCGGCGATCTCGAAGCGCCGGCCGATCTGCCAGGCATAGGGACCGGCGCCCTTCATGCGCTTGCCCCATTCGGAATCGTAATCCTTGCCGTCGCGCATCGAGCGGATAAGCGACATCACATGCCGGTAGCGGTCGGGATAATGGCGCAACAGCCAGTCCTTGAAGATCGGCGCCACTTCGAGCGGCAGGCGCAGGATGACATAGCCGGCCTCCCGTGCGCCGGCGGCTCTAGCCGAATCGAGGATGCGCTCCATCTCCGGATCGGTAAGCCCAGGAATAATCGGCGCCACCATCACCGACGCCGGGATGCCGGCATCCGAAAGTTGGCGGATCGCCTCCAGCCGCTTCGTCGGCGTCGAGGCGCGAGGCTCCATCGTTCTCGCCAGCATGCGGTCGAGCGTCGTCACCGACAGCGCCACCTTGGCAAGGCCGCGCTCGGCCATGCGCGACAGGATGTCGATGTCGCGCGTCACCAGCGCCGACTTGGTGACGATGCCGACCGGATGGCCGCGCGCTTCCAGCACTTCCAGGATCTCGCGCATGATGCGGTATTGCTTCTCGATCGGCTGGTAGGGATCGGTGTTGGTGCCGATGGCGATCGTGCGCGGCTGGTAGCCCGGTTTCGACAATTCCCTGTCCAGCATGCGCGCGGCATCCGGCTTGGCGAACAGCTTCGATTCGAAATCGAGCCCCGGCGACAGTCCCATGAAGGCATGCGTCGGCCTGGCGAAGCAGTAGACGCAGCCATGCTCGCAGCCGCGATAGGGATTGATCGAACGGTCGAAGGAAATGTCGGGCGACTCGTTGCGGGTGATGATGGTGCGCGGCTTCTCGACCTGCACTTCCGTCTTGAACGGCGGCAGGTCCTCCAGCGAGTTCCAGCCGTCGTCGAACACATGCCGGCTGATCGGCTCGAACCGGCCGGACGGGTTGATGCCGGCCGAGCGGCCGCGATTGCGGTCGGGCCGCACGCGCATGCCGCTCTGCTCGATCATGGCATTCGCCATCTCGGCTCGGCCTGCTCCGAAAGCGGCAATGTCGGCGCGCACGATCTGTTCCATTTTCGCCCTCTCCCAAGGACTGTCGGCAGGCTGTCGAATCGCTCTGTTCATGAAACTATTCCTATTTCGCCGAAGAGAACAAAGCAAGAACTTTTTCGCCTAAAGCGCACAACTGGCGCACCGCCGCACTTTCCGCTATTCGGCTAAAATGCTCAGCGTCCTTATCGAAACCCGCAACGACGAAGAGGGGCTTGCCCGTACGCTCGCCTCGCTGGTCGGCGGCGCGGTCGAAGGCGTCGTGCGCGACGTGATCGTCTGCGATCAAGGCTCGACCGATCAGACGCATCGGGTGGCCGAGCATGCCGGCTGCCATTATGCGACCGGCGGGATCGCCTTGGCTATCGGCCAGGCCAAGGGCGACTGGCTGCTCCTGCTCGAGCCGGGCGCGCGGCTCGCCGAGGGCTGGATCGACGAAGTCGTGGCGCACACGGCGAAACAGACCATGCCGGCGCGCTTTTCACGCGCCCGCGCCAACCGTGCGCCTTTCCTGGCCAGGGTGTTCTCGAGCAATCGTGCGCTGGCCGAGGGGCTTGTCATCAGCAAGCGTCAGGCCTCGGCTCTGGCAAAGAGCGCGCGCAGCGCCGAAGCCCTGGCGCGCGGCCTGGCGACCAGAAGGCTGAACGCCGAAATCTGGATCGCGCCGCCGAAATGATGCCCCGCCGTGCCGGCCGGGCCCCTTAACTGAGCTTTACGAAGTTGGCTTGCCGCCGCGCCTGAGATGCTCGTCCAGCCGCGGCATGATCTCGACGAAATTGCAGGGCATGTGCCGGTAGTCGAGCTGCGCCTTGATGATGCCGTCCCAGGCGTCCTTGCAGGCGCCGGGCGAGCCCGGCAGCACGAAGACGAAGGTGGCGTTGACAACGCCGCCGGTCGCCCGGCTCTGGATCGTCGACGTGCCGATCTTGTCGTAGGAGATGCGGTGGAAGACTTCCGAAAAGCCGTCCATGCGCTTTTCGAAGATCGGCTCCAGCGCCTCCGGCGTCACGTCGCGGCCGGTGAAGCCGGTGCCGCCGGTGGTGATGACGACATCGATGTTTTCGTCCTTCGACCAGCCGAGCACCTTGTCGCGGATCTTTTCGCGGTCGTCGGTGACGATATCGCGCGCGGCAAGGCTGTGGCCGGCTTCCGCGATGCGATCCGCTAGCGTCTGTCCGGATTTGTCGTCGGCAAGGCTGCGCGTGTCGGAGACGGTCAGCACCGCGATGCGCACCGGAATGAAGGGCCGGCTTTCGTCAAGCTTCGCCATCGCCCACCTCCATGCTGCGCGTCGCGGCAACGAACCAGTCGGGGTGGCGGGCGCGGATCTCGATCGCCGCGCGCTTTGCGACATTGCCGGTCTCGAACAGGCCGAAACAGGTGGCGCCCGAGCCGGACATGCGCGCGAACGCGGCGTCGGCACGCTTGAGCGCCTTGAGCGCCTCGCCGATAGCCGGTTGAATCGAACGCGCGGCAGGCTCGAGATCGTTGCGCGTCGTCTCCAGCCAGTTGCGGATCGTGTGGAAGTCGAGGCGCTTCGGCAGCGGCGGCAGCGCCTCGTTGTCGCGGCTGGAGAGCGCCTTGAACACGTCCGGCGTCGAGATCGCGACGTCCGGATTGACCAGCACCAGGCCAAGCGCCGGAAAGGCGGATAGCGGCGACACTTCATCGCCGATACCGCGTGCGATCAGCGGCTTTGATTTGAGGCACATCGGCAGGTCGGCGCCGAGCGAAAGCCCGATCCGGGCCAGCGAATTGTCGTCGATATCAAGCTTCCAGAGCCGCGCCAGGCCGTTGAGCGCGGCCGCCGCGTCGCTCGAGCCGCCGCCGACGCCGGAGGCGACGGGCAGGTTCTTCTCCAGCCGGATGGCGACCGGCGATCCCTGTTGCATGCCGGCTTCCCGGCGCAAGGCATCGCGCGCCTTCACCACCAGATTGTCGCCGTCGAGCGGCAGCCCGGCGGCATAACGGCCGGATACCGAGAATTCATCCTGCTCCGCCGGCTCGATCTCGAGCCGGTCGCCGAAGCGGGTGAAGACGGCAAGGCTGTCGATGAGATGGTAGCCGTCGGCGCGCTGTCCGGTGACATGCAGCGCCAGGTTGATCTTGGCAGGCGCAAGCCACGTCCGGACCTCTGTGCCGGGCTCCAGGATGTCGGCTGCTGGCGAGATGGGATCAGTCCTTGGCGAGACGATATTCGCCGGTCTTGGGGTCCTTGACCAGCGTGCCCGTCGTGCCGTTCGCCGCCTGTCTTTCGGTGCGCCGGATCTTGGCCGTCACGCGTTCGGCCTCGCGCACGAAAGCGCGGTAGCCAAAGTAAGCGGCGGCGCCGACAACGGCGAAGAAAATGATCTGCGGCATCTCTAAAACTCCTCCCGCGTCCTCGCGGCAAGGCCGGCCGAATGGGTCGGTCAAGCAGCCATGCTAGCCGCATTCATGGCTTTTTCAAAGCCCGAAGCGCGCCCATAGCGCGCGCTCTTCCGCCGCATCGAGGACCCCGCTGGCGGCGGCCGCCGCGATATCCGGCGCCGAAACGCGCGAGCCGAACAGGCCGAAACGGCCGAACAGACCGCGCGGCGCGGTGATCAGCTTGAGCTGCGTCTTCTCGCCGAAACGGGTCTTGAGCACGCTGCGCATATCGCCCAGCGCATCGACAAGGCCGAGCTCGAGGCCGCGCTTGGCGGTCCAGAACAGGCCGGTGAACAGGTCCGGGTCGTCCTTGAGCTTGCTGCCGCGCCGTTCCTTGACGAGGTCGATGAAGGTTTCGTGCACTTCGAGCTGCAGCGCCTTCAGCCGCTCGATGTCCTCCTTCTTCTCGGGCTTGAACGGATCGAGCACGGCCTTGTTCTGGCCGGCGGTGTGGACGCGCCGCTCGACGCCGATCTTCTTCATCAGTTCCGGGAAACCGAACGAGGCCGAGACCACGCCGATCGAGCCGACGATCGAGGACGGGTCGGCGAAGATCTCGTCGCCGGCGACCGCGATCATGTAGCCGCCGGAGGCCGCCACGTCCTCGACGAAGACCAGCACCTTCTTGTTCTTTTCCGCCGCCAGGTCGCGGATGCGCTTGAAGATCAGCCGCGACTGCACCGCTGAGCCGCCCGGCGAATTGATCGAGATGGCGACCGCCGGCGCGTCGAAGCCGAACGCCTTTTCGATCAGGCCGGCCGTCGAGGCGAGCGACAGGCTCGGCCGGAACTGGCCTCCGCCGGCCATGATGGGGCCTTGCAGCCGGATGACCGGAATGGTGACGACTGTCGAGCGCCAGGATTTCGGCAGCAGGCGGTTGAAGAGGCGTTTCACGAACGATTGTCTCCGGACAAAAGGCAAAGGAGCAAGATGCGATCAGGTCGGTTGGTCTGTTTCACGGGCGCGGCATCATCCTGCTTGGGCATGTAAGGAACTCGCCGGCCAACGGCAATGCCGCATCGCCGGCCAGTGCATGTCGCGCAAAAGTGTGCAGCGGTTTTGCGAAAAAAACATGCATAAAACAAAAACTTGAAGCGCGTCGCTAGAATCCATTTCAACGCGACGCGCTTCAAGGATCAATCGCCGAACAGCGATGCCAGGCCGTTATTGATCATTTCCGTCCGCTCCGCCGGCCCGTTGCCGGACGGCCCGTGCAAGATGAGCGGCTGGCGGATCGACAGTTTTCCGCGCGCGCCGAGCACCGCCCTGACGACGATGCGGATCGCCGCCGCATCCGGCCGCGGATGCACGCACAGCAACTCGGCATCGCCGAAGCGTCCCTCGATCGCGTCCAGGATGGCAACCAACTGCTCGGGGCGCGCGATGACCGCCAGCCCGCCGCGCGGCCTGGCGACGGCGGCGGCGCTTCGGATCCAGCGCTCGAACAGCCCATCCTCCGCCACATGCGCCTCTCTGCGCAACGCGTCGAGCGTCGAGCGGTCTTGCGCCGCGTTGAACGGCGGGTTCATGATGACGAAATCGAAAGAGTTGTCGGCAAGCCCGGCCTCGGCCCGCGCTCGACCGGTCAGCGTCACGTCGGCTCTCAACACCGAGGCGCGGTCGCCGAGATGGCCATTGCCGGGATGCGAAAGCGTGGCAGTGGCGAACCCGGCCATTTCGGCGGAGCGCTCGACAAGCACGGCCTGCGCCGCCGGACAGCGCGACAGCACGGCAAGGGCGGCGGCGCCGGCGCCGGCGCCGAAGTCGGCGAGCCGGCCGGAAAAGCCGGACGGTACGGCGGCCGCCAGCGTCATGGCGTCCATGCCGGCGCGATGACCGCCTCGGCTCGGCTGCACCACCCAGAAGCGCCCGCGATGGAACGCATCGACCGTGTGCGCCGGCGTATCCGGGACGGGGGCGGTGCTGGCTGCCATTATTTTTTGCGGATCTCGTTCTCGATGCCGGCATCCTTGAGGATGCGGCGCGCGGCATCGACCTTCTCGGCATCGACCATCACGCGCCGCGGCAGGATGCCGAGCGAACCGTCGAGCACGCTCATATTCTGGTCGGCGACGAAACAGGCGATGCCGGCATCGCGCATCAGCGATTCGACAAAGGAGATGACGACGGCGTCGTTGGTGCGGACAAGCTCGATCATGAAACGAAAATCGCAGGTTGTGGCGTTCGTGTAAACGTGCGGGTGGACACACCGTCGGCGGAGCCGCGCTAATTCGCCTCTTGCCGTGCCCGGTTGCGCCGCCCTAGAGTCGGCGCGGGACCAAGGGTGCGTCAGATTGACGGGAGTTGTCGTGGTGGGTGTCGTTCTCAACATCGAAGGCAAGCGGGAACCCGCTTCCATCAAGGATTTGATCGATCTGACAGCCGCCGATATGGGGCGGGTCAACGAGCTGATCCTGTCCAAGGCCGGCTCCGACGTCGAAATGATCCCGGAGATCGCCAATCACCTGATCTCCTCCGGCGGCAAGCGGCTCAGGCCCATGCTCACCCTCGCCGCCGCGCAGATGTTCGGCTATTCCGGCGAAGGCCATGTCAAGCTCGCCACGGCGGTCGAGTTCATGCACACGGCGACGCTTCTGCATGACGACGTGGTCGACGAGAGCGCGCTGCGCCGCGGCAAGAAGACGGCGCGCATGATCTGGGGCAACCAGGCGAGCGTGCTCGTCGGCGATTTCCTGCTTGGCCAGGCTTTCCGCATGATGGTCGAGGTCGGTTCGCTGGAAGCCTTGGACATCCTGTCGGCCGCGGCCTCCATCATCGCCGAGGGCGAGGTGATGCAGCTTGCCGCCGCCAAGAACCTGGAGACCACCGAGGACGAGCATTTCGCCGTCATCAAGGCCAAGACGGCGGCGCTGTTCTCGGCCGCCGCCGAAGTCGGGCCGGTCATCGCCCAGGCCTCGCGCACCGACCGCGCGGCGCTTCGCTCCTACGGCATGAATCTCGGCCTTGCTTTCCAGCTCATCGACGACGCGCTGGACTATGGCGGCTCGAGCAAGGAGCTCGGCAAGAATGTCGGCGACGATTTCCGCGAGGGCAAGGTGACGCTGCCGGTGATCCTCGCCTACCGGCGCGGCACCAAGGCCGAGCGCACCTTCTGGAAGCGCGCCATCGAGGACAACGTCGCCGACGATGCCGGGCTTGAAAAGGCGATCGGCCTGATGGCCCGCCACGGCGCCATCGCCGACACGATCGGCCGCGCGCGCCATTTCGGCGAGATCGCCCGCGACGCGCTGGCGCCGCTGGAGGCGACGCCGCAGAAGTCGGCTTTGATCGACGTCATCGATTTCTGCATCAGCCGCGTCAACTGAGCCTGCGGGTCCGGCTCATTTGCGTCCGCCGGGAAGGGCGCCTGTGAATCCCGCGCCGGCCGTCTCGACAAACGGCGGTCCGGCAAATTATCTATAAAATATGGCCAGCAAAGAAGACACGATCGCCGTCCGCATCAGCAAGGAGCTGGCGGACCGCATCATTTCGGGCGCCATCGAACCGGGTTCGCGGCTGCGCCAGGACCATGTCGCCGAGGAATTCAACACCAGTCATGTCCCGGTGCGCGAGGCTTTCCGGCGCCTGGAGGCTCAAGGATTGGCGATCGGAGAGCCGCGCCGCGGCGTGCGCGTCGCCTCTTTCGATCTCGGCGAGGTCAGGGAGGTGGCCGAGATGCGGGCGGCACTCGAAGTGCTGGCGCTGCGCCATGCCGCGCCGCATCTGACGGCGTCGATCCTCGATCAGGCCGAGGAGGCGACCAAGGCCGGCGACAAATCCCGCGACGTGCGCTCCTGGGAAGAGGCCAATCGCACCTTCCATCGGCTGATCCTGGCGCCCTGCAACATGCCGCGCCTGCTTTCCACCATCGACGACCTGCATGCGGCAAGCGCGCGCTTCCTGTTCGCGGCCTGGCGCTCGGAATGGGAAACCCGCACCGACCAGGATCATCGGGCGATCCTGAGCGCGCTGAGACAAGGCAACATCGAATCGGCGGCCGCGACACTCGGGCGGCACGTGCAATGGATCGGCCAGAAGCCGGTCAAGACCGCTTCCGGCAAGACCCGCGAGGCCTTCGCCATCGTGGGGTAGGTTTGGCGATTGGGGCAAGGCCTTCGGCTTTGTCTTCGAGGACAGCGCTTGGCCGAGTCGCCCGGCTTCGTCATTCCAGGGCGGAGCAAGGAGCGAAGCGACGCGCGCAGACCCTGGAATCCATTCCGTGACGCCGATCGAAAAACAAAACGGATCAAGATGTTACGCTGATTTGGCACCCGCCGCTCGGAGCCAGCCATTCGCGACCGCTGGAGCGTTGCCGCCAGATCACGGCATGGATTCCAGGGTCTCGGCGACGGAGCTTCGCTCCTGCTTCGCCCTGGAATGACGAACCCCGGACTTGCCATCTCCGCGAAAATATGGATTCGATAATAGATGAAGTCGAAAAATTATCTATAATTCACACGAGCCAAGGAAGACACCGTGACCAACGCAGCCATTTCGACCCAAAACCCCTCCTTCAGCCCATTGCGGCTGCACAGCCGTTCGCTCGCCTGGCAGATCGGCGCCGTGATCCTCGGTTCGCTGTTCCTGGCGCTGTCGTCCTATATCGAGGTGCCGATGGTGCCGGTTCCGGTCACCATGCAGACCTTCGCCGTCACGCTGGTCGGCGTGCTTTATGGCTGGCGCTTCGGTGCGCTGACCATCGCCGCCTGGCTCGTCGAGGGCGCCGCCGGCTTCCCGGTTCTTGCAGGCGGCGCCGCCGGCATACAGCATTTCGTTGGCCCGACCGGCGGCTATCTCTTCGCCTTTCCGGTCGTCGGCGCCGTTGTCGGCTGGCTGGCCGAACGCGGCTGGAACGGCAATCGCGTCATGCTTGCCTTCGCTGCCATGCTCATCGGCAACCTGCTTTGCCTGGTTCTCGGCACCGCCTGGCTTGCCGTCATGATCGGCACTGAAAAGGCCATCACCTTCGGCTTCGTGCCCTTCATCATCGGCGGCCTGCTCAAGTCGGCGCTGGGCGCGGCGACGCTGAAGCTCTTTTCCACCTATCGTGCGGAGCAAGGCGACCGCTCGTCCGGGACGCGATGACCGTCAGGCTGCGCGCCCATCATCTGCTCTGCCTGCTGACCTATGTCGGCAAGGGCTACTCGCCGGCCTTCACCGCCAATTACGACAAGGTGGTGAAGCGGCTGGGCGAGGGCGAGGCGGTGGCGATCGTTTCCGGTCCGGACGACGTCTGCGCCCCGCTGCTCGGCGAGCCGGAACCGCATTGCCTGCGCGAGAGCGCCGCCGAGCGGGACCGGATAGCGGCGCGCGATGTCGGCGCTCTCCTCGGGCGGCCGATCCAGGCTGGAGACCGGTTCGTGCTGGACGCCTCCGGCCTGGCCGGGATGCGCAAGGCCTTTTCCGCCGGCCTGACGCGCCAGGCGTGCTCCGGCTGCGAATGGTCCGGCCTGTGCGACGCGGTTGCCGCCAGCGGATTCAGCGATACCTATCTGTAGGCAATCCGATGCCGCATATGGGCGTCCCGGGCGTCGGCGCGGGATTTTTCGCTGGCGCGGCATCGTTTTTTAAGCCGGATGATTGCATTGTGATTCGCTCGGCAATTGAAGCCTGACCCCAAAAAGGCCATGCTTTGACCGGAAAAGAGCGAGTCTATGGGCGGTCCGCCAAGGGCGGGATCGCATCTGGCTGAAAGGGATACGATGCGGCAAGGACGTGCGCGCTGGCTGACGAAGCTGGCATTTTTGACCGGTGTGGCGCTTTGGGTGCTGCCGGTCCAGGCCAAGGAAGAGGCCCGACCGCTCCAGATCACGTCTTTCTCGGGCGCCTATCTCGCGGCTCATATCGCCGAAAGCGACAACGATCTCAACGATGCGATCGCCTATTACAAGCAGGCGCTGGCCTTTGCGCCGAATGACAAGGAATTGCAGCAGAGCCTGATGCTGGCTCTGGTCGCGCAAGGCCGCTTCGAGGAATCGCTCGTCTATGCCGACAAGCTGAAGGAAGTGCCGGACGTCGAGCGCTTCTCGCGCCTGGCTCTGGCCATCGATTCCTTCCACAAGAAGGACTACGCCAAGGCCCAGTACTGGCTGAAGCTCTCGCTGGAATCCGATCTCGACCGGCTGCTCTCGGGCGTCATGGACGGCTGGGCCAAGGAAGGTGCCGGCAACGCGTCCGAGGCCATGGACTCCATCGACAAGCTCAAGGGCCCGGACTGGTTCGGCCTGTTCAAATCGTTCCACCGCGCGCTGATCGCCGATGCCGCCGGCCTGAACGACAAGGCCGAGGAACTCTACGCCGCCACCATGGCCGATACCGCGGCCGGCGGCTCCGCGCCCGAAACCTGGATGCGCAACGCCCAGGCCTATGCCTCGTTCCTGGTCCGCAAGGGCGACAAGTCGAAGGCGCTGGCGGTGTTGAACCAGGCCGAAGCCTTCGCGCCGGGCAAGCTCGAAATCACCACGCTGCGCGACCGCATCAGCAAGGGCGACAAGATCGAGCCGCTCGTCGCCGGTCCGGCCGACGGCGCGTCCGAAATCCTGCTTGACCTTGCCACCGCGCTCAACCGCGGCGGCGGCGAGCCCTTCGTGCGGCTCTATCTGCAATATGCGCTGGCGCTGAAGCCGGACAGCGACGCAGCCCTTGTGCAGCTTGCCGCCGTGGCCGAGCAGCTCAAGGACGGCGAAGGCGCCGTCGCGCTCTACCGCCGCATTCCGGCGTCCTCGCCGCTGAAGGAGCTCTCCGACCTGCAGATCGGCCTCAACCTTGCCGATCTCGACAAGCATGACGAGGCGATTTCGCATCTCAAGGCCTATCTCGAAAGGCACCCGGACGACATGCGCGCCTATCTGGCGCTTGGCGGCGTCTATGGCTCGAAGGAAGATTTCCGCTCGGCCGCCAGTCTCTACGACAAGGCTGTCGAGCAGCTGAAGACGCCGACCGCCGCCAACTGGAACATCTTCTACCAGCGCGGCATCGCCTATGAGCGGCTGAAGGAATGGCCGAAGGCGGAACCCAATTTCCGTAAGGCGCTGGAGCTGCAGCCCGACCAGCCGCAGGTCATGAACTATCTCGGCTATTCCTGGGTCGACATGAACATGAACCTCAAGGAAGGCCTGGCGATGATCCAGAAGGCCGTGGATCTGCGGCCGAACGACGGCTACATCGTCGATTCGCTGGGCTGGGCCTATTACCGCATGGGCCGCTTCGACGACGCCGTGCGCGAGATGGAGCGCGCCGTCTCGCTGAAGCCGGAGGATCCGGTCCTCAACGACCATCTCGGCGATGCCTACTGGCGCGTCGGCCGCAAGCTCGAGGCAACCTACCAGTGGACGCAGGCACGCGACCTGAAGCCGGATCCGGATGTGCTCGCCACTTTGCAGCAGAAGTTGCTCAAGGGCCTGCCGCCGATCGAATCCAACACCGCGCAGGAAACGCCCAAGGTGAAGCCGGACCCGACTCCCGCGCCGAAAGGCTGAGCGCTTTTCGTCAACATTGAAGAATGCGGGGCTCATCGAGCCCCGTTTTCGTTTCGGCTCGGCGTCTGCCGAGCTCGGGTGTTGGCAGGTGGAGATTGGCCGAAACGGCCACTCTGTCGTCATCCACGGGCGGAGCAAGGAGCGCAGCGACGCGCGCAGACCCGAGGATCCATTCCGTGACTTCTGAGCGCTGCTGCGGTGCAGAATTCTGCTCCGCTGCACTCTTTGAGCAGGGTCACGGAATGGATTCCAGGGTCTCCGCGACGCCGCTTCGCGGCTGCTCCGCCCTGGAATGACGAGGTTCGGGCGGCTTCAGCCAATTTCAGCGTTTGTGCCGATTTCACGGAAATGACCATCCCGTGACTTCTGAGCGTTGCTGCGGCGCAGAATTCTGCTCCGCTGCATTCCTTGATCAGGGTCACGGAATGGATTCCAGGGTCTCCGCGACGCCGCTTCGCGGCTGCTCCGCCCTGGAATGACGAAGTTCGGGCGGCTTCAGCCAATCGCCAGCGGTTGGGCCGATCTCACGGAAATGACCAGCGAAATTCTTGCCTGTCGACAAGGGCGACTTCAAAATCCGAGGAAACTAGAACATCTTTCTGTAGACGACGAACCCGGACTTCTCGCCGACCTTGTCGTAGAGCTGCATGGCCGCATGGTTCGTCTCATGTGTCAGCCAGTAGACGCGGTTCGCGCCCGCTTGCCTGGCGCGTTCGTAGACGCCTTCGATCAGCGCCCGGCCGACGCCCTGGCCGCGCGCGGCCTCGCTGGTGAAGAGGTCCTGCAGATAGCAGCTCGGCGCGATCGATGTGGTCGAGCGATGATAGAGATAGTGGACGAGGCCGAGAAGCTTGCCTTCGCGCTCGGCCACCAGCGCATGCATCGGCTCATAGGCGTCGAAGAAACGCGACCATGTCATCTGCGTGATCTCGCCGGCAAGCGCCGTCGGCCCGGAGCGTCCGTAAAACGCGTTGTAGCCGTCCCAGAGCGGCAGCCATTGCTCGTAATCCTGCCTTGTGACGGGTCGTATGGTGGGTTGACCGGACATGGCTGAACCTTCTTTGTTGGAGATGGGGCTGGAGCAAAGGATTGCCGCCGCCCGCCGGCAATGGGCCAGCCGGCCGCAAAGCGTTCAACCTCGCCGGACGCGAGCCACCGCCTTGACGCTTGCCGGCCCGGCAACTAGGGAAGCGGCATCCCGCGCTTTCCGAGGCCGCCGTGACCATCGAGATTCCTGCCCATATGCATCCCAGCCGCTCCTTCCAGGGGCTGATCCTGACCTTGCACAATTACTGGGCGGCCTATGGGTGCCTCATCCTGCAGCCCTACGACATGGAAGTCGGCGCCGGCACCTTCCATCCGGCCACCACCTTGCGCGCGCTGGGTCCGCTGCGCTGGAACGCGGCCTATGTCCAGCCCTCGCGCCGGCCGAAGGACGGCCGCTACGGCGAAAACCCGAACCGCCTGCAGCATTATTACCAATACCAGGTGATCCTGAAGCCCAATCCGCCGAACCTGCAGGAGCTCTATCTCGGCTCGCTGGAAGCGATCGGCATCGACCCGCTGCTGCACGACATACGCTTCGTCGAGGACGACTGGGAAAGCCCGACGCTGGGCGCCTGGGGGCTCGGCTGGGAGTGCTGGTGCGACGGCATGGAAGTCTCGCAGTTCACCTATTTCCAGCAGGTCTGCGGCATCGAATGCGCGCCGGTGGCGGGCGAGCTGACTTACGGCCTGGAGCGGCTCGCCATGTATGTTCAGGGCGTCGACAATGTCTACGACCTGAACTTCAACGGCCGCGAGGGCGCCGAGACGGTCACTTACGGCGACGTCTTCCTGCAGGCCGAGCAGGAATATTCGCGCCACAATTTCGAATTCGCCAACACAGCGATGCTGCTGAGACATTTCGAGGACGCCGAGGCCGAGTGCAAGGCGCTGCTCGATGCCGGCACGCCCAAGCCAAGCGACAATCTGGCGATGCATCGCATGGTTTTCCCGGCCTATGACCAGTGCATCAAGGCAAGCCATGTCTTCAACCTGCTCGACGCGCGCGGTGTCATCTCCGTCACCGAGCGCCAGAGCTATATCCTGCGCGTGCGCAATCTGGCCAAGGCTTGCGGCGAGGCGTTCCTCAAGACGCGGGCAGGCGGGTTGGCGGCGGCTTAAGCCGATACGGCTTTCGCAGTCTCGGTGGCGGCGCCGGCCGGCAACACGATCTGCGCCGCTGCGCCGTCGATCGTGCGCATGGCCTGCCTGATCCCCGGCATCGTGATCGTGCCGTGCGCCTGGGCGGCGAAGCAGGCGCTGAGCGCCAGGATCTGCAGGGTTCTCGATGCCGTCTTCATCGCCGTTCAGCCAATAGGTCTCTACCTGAGCGTTTGTCGCTTCAGCGCAGCGTTCGGTTCATGGGAAGTTCTGCTCCAAGGACGGGCAGCCTGGCGCCAACCCGACAGTGGGTCGAAAAATTCCGTGAAATCGCTTGAAGAGGCGATCTGCTTGCGGGGTGACAGCGGCCGGCCGAGTTGCTATTTCCCGCCCATTCGTTACGGCGCCTCGCGCCGACCCTCTCCATCACGGGGAGGGTGGGGAGCTTAACTATGCCCGACCTGCTCTTGGAACTCCGCTCGGAAGAGATTCCCGCCCGCATGCAGCGCAAGGCGGCCGGCGACCTCAGGAAGATGCTGACCGACGGTCTGGTCGAGGCGGGCCTGACCTATGAGGCGGCGCGCGAATATTGGACGCCGCGGCGCCTGGCCCTCGACATCCGTGGCCTGACAGCGCGCTCGAAGGACATCCGCGAGGAGATCAAGGGTCCTTCGACCACGGCGCCCGAGCAGGCGGTGCAGGGCTTCCTGCGCAAGGCCGGCCTGTCGTCGATCGCCGAGGCGCATGTCCATTCCGACCCCAAGAAGGGCGACTTCTACGTCGCCCACATCGCGAAGCCGGGCAGGGCGGCCGAAGAGATCATCGCCGAGCTGGTGCCGGGCATCATCCGCGCCTTCCCTTGGCCGAAATCGATGCGCTGGGGGCCGGCCTCGGCCAAGCCGGGCTCGCTGCGCTGGGTGCGGCCGCTGCAGTCGATCGTCTGCACCTTCGGGCCGGAGACCGAGGAGCCGGTGGTCGTCGATTTCGAGATCGACGGCATCCGCGCCGGCAATATCACCTATGGCCATCGCTTCCACGCGCCGGGCGCGATCACCGTGCGCCGCTTCGATGACTATGTGGCGAAGCTCGAGGCGGCCAAGGTCGTGCTCGATGCCGACCGGCGCAAGGAGATCATCCTGGCCGATGCCCGCAACATCGCCTTCGCCAACGGCCTCGACCTGGTCGAGGACGAGGGCCTGCTGGAGGAAGTCTCCGGCCTGGTGGAATGGCCGGTCGTGCTGATGGGCGAGTTCGAGCAGGATTTCCTCACCATTCCGGGCGAGGTCATCCGCCTCACCATCCGCGCCAACCAGAAGTGTTTCGTGACGTCGCGCCCGATCTCCCCCTCAAGGGGGGAGATTGGCCAATCGCCGCTTTCGAACCGCTTCGTGCTGGTTGCCAACATCGAGGCGAGCGACAGCGGCAAGGAGATCGCCTACGGCAACGGCAAGGTGGTGCGCGCGCGCTTGTCCGACGCGCTCTATTTTTGGCGGACCGATCAGGGCGACCTGCCCGATCTCGACCAGCTGGCGGAGTCGGCGACGAGGTTCGACCTGGATTTGAAGAAGCCGCTCGATCAGCGCATGGCGCGGCTCGACCACCTCAACGTCACCTTCCACGCCAAGCTGGGTACGCAAGGCGCGCGCGTTGAGCGTATCAAGCGGTTGGCTGAGGAACTGGCACCTGTCGTCGGAGCCGATAGCGCTTTGGTCGCCCGCGCGTCGGTGCTCGCCAAAGCCGATCTGCAGACCGAGGTGGTCGGCGAGTTCCCCGAATTGCAAGGCGCCATGGGCCGCAAATACGCGCTGCTGCAGGGCGAGCATCCGTCCGTCGCCGCGGCCGCCGAGGAGCACTACAAACCGCAAGGCCCATCCGACCGCGTGCCGACCGACCCGGTCTCGGTTGCCGTCGCGCTCGCCGACAAGCTCGACACGCTCACCGGCTTCTGGGCGATCGATGAAAAGCCCACGGGCAGCAAGGATCCGTTCGCGCTGCGACGTGCGGCTCTTGGCGTGGTCAGGATACTCGTCGAGAACCGTATTCGTCTGGCGCTGACGTCTGTTTTCGTCAGGGCCTTTGCAAGCTTCAAAGGCGGCGCGGATCAGTCGTCCGACCTCCTCGCCTTCTTCCACGACCGTCTGAAAGTCTATCTGCGTGAAAGCGGTGCACGGCATGACTTGATCGATGCCGTGCTGTCGGCGGGCTCGCGCCCAATCTCCCCCCTTGTGGGGCAGATGTCGGCGCAGCCGACAGAGGGGGGCGCTGTCCTGCCGACCTCTGATTCTGTCGCGCCCCCCTCTGCCCTGCCGGGCATCTCCCCCACAAGGGGGGAGATCGGCCAATCGCCGAACGACGACCTGCTGCAGATCGTGCGCCGCGTCGAGGCGCTGGGCTCCTTGCTCGACACCGAGGAGGGCAAGAACCTGCTTGCCGGCACCAAGCGCGCCGCCAATATCCTCGCCGCCGAGGAGAAGAAGAAAACGGCAATCGCCGACACCGTTGAGCCGGCGCTGTTCCGCGAGGACGCGGAAAAGAAGCTCTATGCCGCTGTGAATCAGGCCGAGAAGGAAGCCGGCCAAGCAATTCAAAACGAAGATTTTTCTGCCGCCATGCTGGCGCTTAGCGTGTTGCGCGAACCGGTTGATTCATTCTTTGAGCGTGTTCTCGTGAATGATGAGGACCAGGCCGTGCGCGCCAATCGTCTGGCGCTGCTCGCCCGCATCCGCGCCGCCACCGATCAGGTCGCGGATTTTTCAAAAATCGTCGGCTGACGGCTCGGAAAACCGCACATTCGAGCCTGTCTGCATCCGCTACGATGCGGGCAGGCTTGAACAATCCGGCGCCCGAAATTTAATGCGCCGGAGCCGGCTTACAGTCATATGACGATGACCTCCGCATGGGACAAAGATGCATGTCGTCCAGAAGCGCTGAGCGGTTTTGGGGCAACGACATGCATCAACCAAAGACTTAAGGCGCGTTGCCCGAAATCGTTTCGCGGGGCGCGCCGTAAGACATTCCCCACACACGGAGGCATGCCATGAATTCCGTTGACGATATCGACCTGATTGAAGAGACCCCGGCCGCCGCCGAGGCCACCGAATCCGCTTCCGAAAACCTCCTCGACCACGCCGCCGCAGCGGCGGTCGAAGCCGCCGATCCGTCCGAGGACGACGAGGAAGACGGCAACGAGGAAACCACTGCCTCGGCCGACGACGAGTCGGACGATGAAGATGGCGACGACGACGATGACGATGACGCTGACGCCGACGAAGATGCCAAAGCCTCGGGCGACGATGAGTCCGATGACGAGGATGAAGATGGCGACGATGATGAAGACGACGCCGACGCGGATGAGTCCGACGATGACGACAAGGAAGAAGCGGCCTGAGCCGTCTCCTCTGGTCTGAAGTATGAGGGCGGCGCGGCGCGTCGCCCTTTTTCGTCGGTGCGGCTCTTGTCGGTCTTCCAGGAAGATTGACCCGTCAATCCTCCACTATGCTGACCCGCACGCTGTCCGGATAGACGTCGACCTCGACCAATGGCTCGCCATTGACGATGGCGCGCCTTGTGGTGCTGCTCATGGCGCCGCCGCGTTCCAGCATGCGCTGCAGGTCGGCGCGCGAGCCGTCGCTGCGGAACCAGGCATCGCCCTGGTCGTCGCTGTCGCGCCGGTGGAATTTATGCCAGTTGGCGCGGTCCTGCCGCACCATCTGCGCCGCGCTGCCGAGCGGGTAGCCGTCGCTGGCGCGGTGATCGCGGTCGGAAATCCGCGCCGTGTAAGAGCCGAGCATGTCGTCGGCCCGTGCCGTACCCCCGCCCAGTGTTGTCGCCGCCAACAGTGCGGCAACGGCCATTGCTTTCGAAACAGTCATGAAACCCCCTTTTGCAACACCGGCGCAATCATGCCCGATCCCGATGACGGGGATCGGACAAGGCAAGATCAATCCCAGCAAAAATGTGAAGCGGTCAGGCTCGGCGACTTCGCCGTAGCATCAGTCCGGAATTGCTTCTCGACAAACAGCGGCTAGCATACCAAGTCCCGGTCCAGTGTGATCTACATCGCCTTGCCGACGCGCGGCACCGACGGGGCGCCTTGCGGCTGCGCGCCGCCCGACGCATTGGCAGTCGCGGCCGGCTGTCCGCCGGTTCCGCTGTTGCCGTTCGCGGGCGTTGCCGGCGTGGTACCGTTTGCCGGCGCGGCGGCGGTTGTTGTTGCCGGTGCTGTGGGCTTGGCCGCCGCGGGCGTTTCGAAAGCGCCGCCGACAATGCCGCCGCGAATGATCATCGGGGCCTGCTGGTGCCCGGACTTCTCGGGGATTGCCGCGACCTTCTCGTTGGTGACGGCGGGCATGGGATCGCCAAGCGCTATCATCGATGACGTCGAGGCCGCGGACAGCTTGGTCGGTTCGATCGCATTCAGCTTGACGATCGACGGCGCCGACGTAGAGGGTCCGACCACGACGATCGACGAGGCATGTGCCGCGCCGTGCATCGCCAAAAGGCTGATCCCGAACGCTCCAAGCAAACGCATCACAAATACTCCCAAGCCCGCAACCGCATCAAACCCGCACCATAGCGCCGGCACATTGAAGCCGGCTTGCGCGGAAACTTAACATTTTAGGGATTGATAAATCGCCAATGCCCGCACTTGCCCGATGCAAGCGGCCGTATTACGGGACCGGCATGTTCAGGACTGGTGGCAAATTTGGCTGAGATACTGGCGGTCGGCGAGGCCATGGAGCAGGCTCTGGCGCTGCTTGAAGGCGGCGACGTCGTCGCCATTCCGACCGAGACGGTTTACGGCCTGGCCGGCGATGCCACCAATGGCGTTGCCGTGGCGCGTATCTTCGAGGCCAAGGGCCGGCCGCGCTTCAACCCGCTGATCGCCCATGTCGCCGATCGCGCGATGGCGGACCGTATCGCCGGCTTCGATCCGCTCTCGGCAAAACTGGCCGAAGCCTTCTGGCCCGGCCCGCTGACCCTGGTGCTGCCGCAGCGTGCCGGCAACGGCATCCACCCGCTTGTCACCGCGGGGCTGGACACCATCGCGCTGCGCATGCCGCGCGGGTTCGGCGGCGAGCTGATCGCGCGGCTCGGCCGGCCGCTCGCCGCCCCTAGCGCCAATTCTTCCGGGAAAATCAGCGGCACGACAGCGCAAGCGGTCGCCGCCGATCTCGGCGACAGGATCAGGCTGGTCGTCGATGGCGGCGCGACGCCTGTCGGCCTGGAATCGACCATTCTCAAGGTCGAGAACAGCAAATTGCGGCTGCTGCGGCCCGGCGGCATCGGCGCCGAGGAGATCGAGGCGGTGGCCGGCGCGAAGCTGTCGCGCGGCGCCAGCGGCATCGAGGCGCCGGGCATGCTTGCCTCGCATTACGCCCCGGGCGCCGCGATGCGGCTCAATGTCCAAGATATAGTCGAGGGTGAGGCGTTGCTTGCGTTCGGCCGCAACCGCGCCGAGGGCTGGCAGCAGGCCGCTGCGCTGCGCAATCTGTCCGAAGCGGGCGATCTGCGCGAGGCGGCCAGCAATCTCTTCGCCTTCATGCAGGCGCTCGACCGCGTCGGCGCCGCGACCATCGCCGTTGAGCCGATCCCATTCGAGGGGCTGGGGGAGGCGATCAACGACCGGCTTGCCCGTGCCGCCGCGCCGCGTGACAAGACCGGCTGAGCGCCATAGGTTCAGTCTCATGAACGATCAGCCCTTGGACCTCGATCCCGCCCTCATCGACCGCTTCGCGGCGATCGTCGGCGACGAATATGCGTTGCGCGACCAGACCGACATCGCGCCTTACATCACCGAGCGGCGCGGCCTTTGGCACGGCCGGACATCGCTGGTGCTGCGCCCCGGCAGCGTCGAGGAAGTGAGCCGCATCATGCGGCTGGCGACCGAGACCGGAACGCCGATCGTGCCGCAAAGCGGCAACACCGGGCTGGTCGGCGCCCAGGTACCGGACAGATCCGGCCGCGACATCGTGCTGTCGCTGTCCAGGCTGAACCGCATCCGCGAGCTCGATGTCCTGTCGAATACGGTGACGGCAGAGGCCGGCGTCATCCTGCAGACGCTGCAGGAAGCGGCCGACGCCGCCGACCGGCTGTTTCCGCTCTCGCTCGGCGCGCAAGGCTCCTGCCAAATCGGCGGCAATCTCTCCTCCAATGCCGGCGGCACCGGCGTGCTTGCCTATGGCAATGCGCGCGAGCTCTGCCTCGGCGTCGAGGTGGTGCTGCCGACCGGCGAGGTGTTCGACGACCTGCGCAAATTGAAGAAGGACAACACCGGCTACGATCTGAAGAACCTCTTCGTTGGCGCCGAAGGCACGCTCGGCATCATCACCGCCGCGGTGCTGAAATTGTTCCCGAAGCCGAAGGGCAGGGAGGTCGCCTTTGCCTGCCTGCCGTCGTCGCCGAAAGACGCGCTTTCGCTGTTCACCCTGGCGATGGACCGCGCCGGCGCATCGCTGACCGCTTTCGAGCTGATCGGCAAAAGGCCATACGATTTCACGCTCAGGCACGGGCAAGGCATCGCCCGTCCTCTGGCCGGCGACTGGCCGTGGTATGTGCTGATGCAGATTTCGTCCGGCCGCTCCGAAGAGGACGGCAAAGCGTTGATAGAAGAGATCCTGGCAGAGGCTCTCGAGCAGGGCATCGTTGGCGACGCGGTGGTGTCGGCAAGTCTTGCCCAGAGCGACGCTTTCTGGAATTTCCGCGAGACGTTGCCCGAATCCCAGAAGCCGGAGGGCGCTTCGATCAAGCACGACATCTCCGTGCCGATCGCTTCGATCCCCGAGTTCATCGCAAAGGCGGCCGGCGCGGTGGAGGGGGTCTGCCCCGGCGCGCGCGTCGTCTGCTTCGGCCACATGGGCGACGGCAATCTCCACTACAACATCTCGCGTCCCGTGGATTGGCAGGATGAAGCATTCCTCGACCTCTACCACCCCATGAACAAGGCCGTGCACGATGTCGTGCGGTCCTTGCACGGCTCGATCTCGGCAGAGCACGGCATCGGCCAATTGAAGCGCGACGAGCTGATCGCCACGGCCCCGCCGATGGCGATCGACCTGATGCGTCGGGTGAAGGCGGCCTTCGATCCGGCCGGCATCATGAATCCCGGTAAGGTTATCTGATCCTCACCACATCGGGCGCCGGTCGCATTCCGATAACCATCGGCTCAGATCAGCAAAATTTAACCGACTTTCTTAAGCGCGCCGGTAAGAAGCGAGCGCTAATGTTTCTTCCCATAACGAGGCCGGAAAAACCGGCCCTGAGAGAACCGGAAAACGGCCCTCAGGACTAACAGGGAAGACATCGATGAACACTGGACTGAAGCCAGTCTGGGCCGGGCGCAACATGCGTCTCGACCCGTTTCGCCTGCCGCAGATGGTGAGCTATGCCACCCGCGACGACTATGGCGATGTCACCTTCACCATCGACCAGCGCGGCGCCGTCATCCGCCGTGTGCTGGAGATGAGCGGCGTGCCGGCGATCATCGCGTTGCCCGCCAAGGCGTTCCGCGGCGTCGCCGCGCGCGCCATGGAGGATCCGAACGGCAATGTCACCGTGACGCTCGAGCTTCTGCACAATGATCCGATGCTGTCGGTGCCGCTTCTGGTCGCCGACGACCTCGACGATGTCGCCGCCGACTGGCGCGCCTGGGCCGACGCCTATCGCCTGCCGATGCTGCTGATCGAGGCCGACGGCATTGCCCGCACCCTGGAAGAATCGCTCGGCGCTGCCATCAAGGCGCTGCCGCCGCAGGAGCGCCGCAAGGGCCGCGTCTCCACCACGCGCCGCCCGCGCTTCCTCGCCCGCCGCAAGGCCGGCAATCTGGGCTTGAGGCTGGTCATCGACGGCCAGGAGATTATCGCAAGGGAGTAGGTTTCTTCTCCCCGTCACTATACGGGGAGAAGTGCCCGGCAGGGCGATGAGGAGCAGCGCCGACCTGGGCGTTTAGCCGCCTCAAAATTTGAGCCAACACACGCTATATCGCCGCTGTGCCTTTCGCCTTACCTCCAGGGTCGGCGCCGCCCCTCATCCGGCTGCCGCCACCTTCTCCCCGTGGAACGGGGAGAAGGAAGAACTACACCAGCGGCTTCAGCCAAATCCACACCGAACCGCCGATCAGGCCCAGGAAGATCAGCCAGCCGACCTGGTTGTTCGATTTGAACAGTTTCAGACACTGGTCCGGATTGTTGATGTCGAGCCGGATGATCTGACGCGCCATATGCGCGCCGGCGGCGATCAGCCCGGCCAGCGCCACGATCGGCACCTGGGCCGAGGCGAAGGCGATGGCGAAGCAGACCAGCGCGCCGCCATAGAGTCCGGCCAGCCAGATCTTGGTGTTGTCGCCGAACAGCCGCGCCGTCGAGCGCACGCCGACGATGGCGTCGTCTTCCTTGTCCTGATGCGCGTAGATCGTATCGTAGCCGATCACCCACAGGATCGAGCCGATATAGAGCATGATCGCCGGATCATCGATGTCGCCGAACTCGACCGCCCAGCCCATCAGCGCGCCCCAGGAGAAGGCCAGCCCAAGCACCAATTGCGGCCAGTTGGTGATGCGCTTCATGAAGGGATAGACGGCAACGATCGCCAGCGAGGCGATGCCGAGCGGAATGGCGAAGCTGTTGAACTGCAACAGCACGGCCAAGCCCACCAGCGCCTGGATGATGACGAAAGCCCAGGCCTGGCGGCGTGTCACCTTGCCGGCGGGCAGCGGCCGCGAGCGCGTGCGCTCGACCTGGTTGTCGATGTCCTCGTCGGCGAGATCGTTATAGGTGCAGCCGGCGCCGCGCATGGCGACAGCGCCGATGAAGAACAGCAATAGATACCAAGGCGTCGGCAGCAGCGTCAGCAGCGGGTCGGTCGGGCGCGGATAGGCGCCCGCGGCAAGTGCTGCCGACCACCAGCAGGGCCATAAAAGCAGCTGCCAGCCGATCGGCCGGTCCCAGCGCGCGAGCTGCGCATAGGGCCAGAGCCAGCGCGGCAGCACGCGGTAGACCCAATGGCCGCTCGGCGCGTCGGCGACACGGCCCTGGATCGCTTTCGACTGGACGGTTTCCATCACGCTGGAGTGGCAGCAGCAAGCAGCGCCGTCAAGCGGCCGCGTTGTCGCTCAACCGCTGAAAACCTAGGCGGTGAAAACATCGTGAGCGGCAAACCATGCCTTGGCGACCTCGATGAAGGCGACCGCTGCCTTCGACAGGCGCTGGCGCGTGTCGTGGGTCAGGATGATGCGCTGCATGGGGAGCGGATCGGAGAGCGGCTTGCAGACCAGCGGCAGGCCGTCATAGCTGCGGTCGCCATAGGGCCTCGTATAGCTGACCGCGACGCCGAAGCTGTTGGCCACCATGGAGCGCTGCAGCTCGAACGAGCTGGTCGTCGCTCGGGCGACCGGCGAGAGGCCGCGGCTGAGGAAAAGGTCCAGCATGTGCTGCCAGCTGTGCGGCTGGTCGGTGGTGATCAACGGATGCTGCGCGAGCTCGGCAAGGCTGACGGCGTGCTTGTCCGCCAGCACATGGCCGGCCGGCAAAAGCGCGTGCGGCCGCAATTCATGCAGCAGAATGCGCTTGAAATGGCCTGGAAGGCCGAGATCGTAAGTGAGGCCGAGATCGACGGCGCTGTCGGCCAGGCGCCGTCCCAGCGTGTCGAAGGTTGCGTCTGTTATGACGACGGTGACAGCCGGGCAGCGCTCGGCAAAGGCGCGCATCAGCGCCGGCGCGAAATAGGGCGCCAGATCCTCGAAACAGCCCAGCACCAGCTCGCCGCCGACATCGGCGTCGCGCGATCCGAGCGCCGCCAGCTCGTCGGCCTCGCCCAGCACCTGCCTTGCCTTGGCGACGGCCCTGCGGCCGAAGGACGTCAGCGCAACTCCGCTGCCGCGCTGGCGCACGAACAGTTTCTGGCCAAGCGCGTCCTCGACATTGTCGATCGCCACCGAGATCGACGGCTGCGACACGTTCAACACTTGGGCTGCCGCGGTGACGCTGCCATAGCGGGCGACGGCAACGACATAGCGCAATTGCGCGAGGGTCAGTTTCATAGGCAAAAACTATAAACCAGATGGCAAGTTATTATTTTACGCGATGTCGGACGCTTGCGATAGTCGCTTGCCAACCCAAGGAGAGTACGCCATGGCCAGCCCAAAGATCGATGCTTCGACGATTGCCGATTACCAGCGCGATGGCGCGGTCTGCATCCGCGGTGCCTTCAAGGACTGGGTCAACGTCATCGCCGACGGCATCGAGCGTAATATGCGCAACCGTAGCGCCACGGCTTCCGACATCGCCGGCGGCCAGGGCAGCTTCTTCGACGATTACTGCAACTGGGAGCGCATCCCGGAATTCGTCAGGATCGTGCGCGAGTCGCCGGCCGCCGAGCTCGCGGCCGCGGTCATGCAGTCGCGCAGCGCCCAGTTCTTCCACGACCACGTCCTGGTCAAGGAGCCCGGCACGCAGAAGCCGACGCCGTGGCACCAGGATATCCCCTATTACTTCGTCGACGGCAGCCAGACGGTGAGCTTCTGGATCCCGATCGATCCCGTGAAGGAAGCGACGCTGAGGCTGATCGCCGGCTCGCACAGATGGGAAAAGATGGTGCTGCCGGTGCGCTGGCTGAACGACGACAACTTTTATGCCGGCGAGGGCGACTACCGGCCGGTGCCCGACCCCGACAACGACGCCTCGATGAAGGTGCTCGAATGGGAGATGGAGCCGGGCGACGCCATCCTGTTCGATTTCCGCACCGCGCATGGCGCGCGCGGCAACATGACGGCGGCGCGGCGCCGGGCGCTGTCGCTGCGCTGGGTCGGCGACGACGCGCATTATGTCGAGCGTCCCGGCCGCACCTCGCCGCCCTATCCGGGGCACGACATGAAGCCCGGCCAGAAACTGCGCGAGGATTGGTTTCCTGTCATTTTCCAGAGCTGAGGCGTTTTCCAGAGCTGGTGTGTTTCCCCTGGTACAGGAATTTTTGATTGGTCGGCTATATTTGCGCCGGCAGTCCATGCCTTGGGGATTGGCCGAAACGTCACTTCGTCATCCACGGGCGGAGCAAGGAGCGAAGCGACGCGCGCAGACCCGAGGATCCATGCCGTGACCTTGAAGCGTTGCAGGGTTGCAGAATTCTGCGCCGTTTGCATCCTTCGGCTAAGGCAACGGCATGGATTCTAGGGTCTGCGCGTCGCTTCGCGTCGCTCCGCCCTAGAATGACGAGGTTGAGGAGGCTTCAGCTAATCTCCCTGGAATTGCTCTAGGCTAGCCGAATGCGGGACCTGTCTCATCAGCCTTGATGAGGCCCACGTTCCCGTGCGCAATTGCCGCCAAAATGCCAAGACTCCTTGACCCGTCGCCCGCGGACCAATAGCGGGTTTAGGGAGACGATCAGCAAGAGGTGGCCATGAACGTTCTTCTTCTCGGCTCGGGCGGCCGCGAACATGCGCTCGCCTGGAAGATGTCCGCCTCGCCGCTGCTGACGAAGCTCTACGCCTCGCCCGGCAACCCGGGCATCGGCCGCATCGCCGAACAGGTCAAGCTCGACGTCGCCGACCATTCCACCGTCGCCTTCTTCTGCCAGGAGAAGAAGATCGACCTCGTCGTGGTCGGCCCGGAAGGCCCGCTGGTCGCCGGCATCGCCGACGATCTGCGCGCCTGGGGCATCCGCGTCTTCGGTCCCTCCAAGGCGGCGGCGCGGCTCGAGGGCTCGAAGGGATTCACCAAGGATCTTTGCGCCAAGTTCAACATCCCGACCGCCGCCTATGGCCGCTTCAGCGATCTCGCCTCCGCAAAGGCTTATGTAGAGAAGACCGGCGCGCCGATCGTCATCAAGGCCGACGGGCTCGCCGCCGGCAAGGGCGTCACCATCGCCATGACGCTGGACGAGGCGATCGCCGCGCTCGAAGCCTGCTTCGACGGCGCCTTCGGCGCGGCCGGCGCCGAGGTCGTGGTCGAGGAATATCTGACCGGCGAGGAGGCAAGCTTCTTCTGCCTGTGCGACGGCGCTACCGCGCTCCCCTTCGGCACCGCGCAGGACCACAAGCGCGTCGGCGACGGCGATACCGGGCCGAACACCGGCGGCATGGGCGCCTATTCGCCGGCACCGGTGATGACGCCGGAGATGACCGAGCGCACCATGCGCGAGATCGTCGAGCCGACCATGCGCGGCATGGCCAATCTCGGCGCGCCCTTCGCCGGCATCCTCTTCGCCGGCCTGATGATCACCGACCAGGGCCCCAAGCTGATCGAGTACAACACCCGCTTCGGCGATCCCGAATGCCAGGTGCTCATGATGCGGCTGAAGGACGACCTGCTCGTCCTGCTCAACGCCGCCGTCGACGGCCAGCTCGCGCATATGTCGGTCCGCTGGAGCGACGAGACGGCGTTGACCGTCGTGATGGCGGCCAGGGGCTATCCCGGCACGCCGGAAAAGGGCTCCGTCATCCGTGGTCTCGACAAGGCGGAAGGCGAGGGCGTCCAGGTCTTCCATGCCGGCACCGCCATCAATGGCGGCGCGCTGGTCGCCAATGGCGGCCGTGTGCTCAACGTCACCGCGCTCGGCAAGGCCGTCGGCGAGGCGCAGGCCAAGGCCTATGCGGCGATCGACCAGATCGACTGGCCGCAAGGCTTTTACCGCCACGACATCGGCTGGCGCGCCGTCGAGCGCGAGAAGGCCGGCGCGTAGTCCCGGAATTCAGGCGGCCGCGCTCTTGCGCCGGCCTCGCGCCCAGGCCGGCAGCCAGTCGCCGTGAGCGGCAAGCAGGTCGTCGACCAAGGACCAGATCTGATCGAGGTCGAGCTCGGCCGCCGTGTGCGGGTCCATCATCGCCGCGTGGTAGATGTGCTCGCGGTTCTCGCTCATCAGCGCCCGCACCGTCAGCTCCTGCACATTGATGTTGGTGCGGATCAGCGCCGTCAGCTGCGGCGGCAATTCGCCGATGTAAGTGGGCTGGATGCCGGAGGCATCGACAAGGCACGGCACTTCCGCCGCGCAGTCGAAAGGCAGCGAGGTGATGCAGCCATTGTTGCGCACATTGCCGTAGATCACCGACGGCTCGCCAGTCCAGACCGAATTCATGATCGAGGATGCATATTCCTTGGATTGCTCGACCTCGATCCGCTCGGCCGAGCGGTAGGCCTCCGCCTGGCCTTTCCAGCGCTCGATCTGCTCGATGCAGCGTTTCGGATATTCGTCGAGCGGAATGCCGTATTTCTCGATCAGGTCGGGTCGGCCGTCCTTGATGAAATAGGGCGTGTATTCGGCGAAATGCTCCGAGCTTTCGGTAACGAAATAGCCGAGCCGGGTCAGCATCTCGTAGCGCACCTTGTTCGGGCAGCGCGGGTTCCAGCCGGGTTTTGGCGCACGACCCTCGCGGTAGGCGCGCACAAGGTCGGGATAAAGGTCGCGGTAGGTGCCGTCCGGCTGGCGATGCTCGAACTTGAGATAAAACGCCATGTGGTTGATGCCGGCCGAGCGGTAGCGGATCTCCTCATAGGGAAGGTCGAGATCGTGCGCCAGTTCCATCGCCGTGCCCTGCACCGAGTGGCAGAGCCCGACCTGCTTGATCGTGGGATATTTCTCGGCGATCGCCCAGGTGTTGATCGCCATCGGGTTGACATATTGCAGCATGATCGCTTCCGGGCAGACCGCGAGCATGTCCTCGCAGATATTCCATAGATGCGGCACGGTCCTAAGGCCCCGCATGATGCCGCCGACGCCGAGCGTGTCGGCGATCGTCTGGCGCAAGCCGTATTTCTTCGGCACCTCGAAATCGGTGACGGTGCAGGGCTCGTAGCCGCCGATCTGGAAGGCGACGACGACGAAGTCGGCGCCCTTCAGCGCCTTGCGCTGGTCGGAATAGGTCTCGGCCTTCGCCTTGACGCCGAGCGTCGCGATCAGCTTGTTGACGACGACGGCGCTTTCTTCCAGCCGCTGCGGGTTGATGTCCATCAATGCGATGGTGGCGCCCGACAGCGCTGGCCGCTGCAGCACGTCGCCGACGATGTTCTTCATGAACACCGTCGAGCCGGCGCCGATGAACGTGATCCTGGGATTCTTTGCCACTGTAAAAACCTCCGGCACTTCTAAGCCACGTCGAAAGCGGCCCTGACGAGCCGTTCGGTGTAGGCGGTCTTGGGATTGGAAAGGACCTCGTCGACGGGCCCCTGCTCGACGATCTTGCCGTGTTGCATGACGATGACGCGGTGGCAGAGCGCCCGCACCACCTTGAGGTCGTGCGAGATGAACAGATAGCTCAGGCCGCGCTCGTCCTGCAGCTTGCGCAACAGGTCGATGATCTGCGCCTGCACCGAAAGGTCGAGCGCCGAAGTCGGCTCGTCGAGCAGGATGAATTCGGGCTCCAGCGCGATGGCGCGCGCGATCGCGATGCGCTGTCGCTGGCCGCCGGAGAACTCGTGCGGGAAGCGCGACAGGATGTTACCGGGCATGCCGGCGCTGACCAGCGCCTCGCGCACCCGCTCGTTCCGCTCGCGCCGCGTCGCGCCCAGCCTGTTGACGACCAGGCCTTCCTCGATGATCTGGCCGATCGTCATGCGCGGGTTGAGCGAGGAGAACGGATCCTGGAAGACGACCTGCATGCGCGAGCGCAGCGGCCGCATCTCGGTGCGCGAGAAGTTCTGGATCGGCTGGCCGTCGAAGCGGATCTCGCCGCGCTTGGCGTCGGCCAGCCTGATCAGCGCCTGGCCGAAGCTGGTCTTGCCGGAGCCGGATTCGCCGACCAGTCCCAGCGTCTCGTGACGGCAAAGCTTCAGGTCGAGGTCGTCGACCGCGACCAGCTCGCGCCAGTCCGGCTTGAGGAACGAGCCGTGGCGCAGCATGAAGCAGACGCGCACGCCGTTCGCCTCGAGGATGGTGCCGCTGCCCTCCGGCAGCGGCTGCGGGCGGCCGCGCGGCTCGGAGGCGAGCAGCCGCTGCGTGTAAGGGTGCCGCGGATCGGCGAACAGCCGCTCGGTGACGTTGTGCTCGCGCATTTCGCCATGCTGCATGACATAGACGTAGTCGGAGAACTTGCGCACCACGGTGAGATCGTGGGTGATCAGGATCACCGCCATCCTCAGTTCCTTCTGCAGGTTGCGGATCAGGTTCAGGATCTGCGCCTGCACCGTGACGTCGAGCGCCGTGGTCGGCTCGTCGGCAATCAGCACGTCGGGTTCGTTGGCCAAGGCCATGGCGATCATCACCCGCTGCCGCTGACCGCCCGACAGCTGATGCGGATACTGCTTGAGCCTTGCCTCCGGCTCGGGGATCTGGACATGCCGTAGAAGCTCGAGCGCGCGCGCCCAGGCTTGTCTGCGGCCGACTTTGCGATGCACCCGGATCGCCTCGACGATCTGGCTGCCGACCGTATAGATCGGGTTGAGCGAGCTCATCGGCTCCTGGAAGATCATCGAGATGCGGTTGCCGCGCAGCTTGCGCCGGGCGCTCTCGGGGAATTTCAGGATGTTCTGCCCGAGATATTCGACGCTCGATCGCGGCGAGACGGTTGCCCGCCTGGACAGCAGCCCCATGACGGTGCGCGCCGTCACCGACTTGCCGGAGCCGGATTCGCCCACGATCGCGATAGTCTCGCCGCTATAGATCTGGAAGGAGACGTCCTTGACCGCCTCGACGGTGCCGTGCTCGACCTTGAACGCGACCTCGATGTTGCGGGCGTCGATGACGGGTTGGTCATGGCGTCCGCCATGGTCGAGCCGGACGGCCGGCGCGAGGGAGTCTGCGAGCGCGATCGTCGTCATCCGGCCACCTCAATAAGGATCGATGGCATCGCGCAGGCCGTCGCCCAGCGCGTTGAAGGCAAAGACGGTGATCAGCACGAAGCCGACCGGCGACAGGATCCAGGGATAGGTGCCGATGACCGAATAGGTCGCCGTGTCCTGCAGCATCAGGCCCCAGGAGATCAGCGGCGGCTTCACCGCGAAACCGAGGAAGCCGAGGAAGGATTCGAGCAGCACCACCGTCGGGATCGCCAGCGTCACGGCGACGATCACATGGCTCATCACATTGGGGAAGATGTGCTGCATGATGATGCGCCGGTCGGTGGCACCGACCGCCATGGCGGCGCGCACATAGTCGATCCGCGCCAGCGCCAGCGTCTTGCCGCGCACCTCGCGCGACATCTGCGCCCAGCCCAGCGCCGACATGACGATGATGACGAAGGCGAGGAAGACATTGGTCGGCGCGGTGACCGGGATCAGCGTCGTCAGCGCCAGATAAAGCGGCAATTGCGGGAAGGCGAGCACAAGTTCCACGAAGCGCTGCATCCAGACATCGAACTTGCCGCCGAAATAGCCGGAGATCATGCCGACGCTGGTGCCGATGACCGTGATGATGAAGACCACCGTCAGCGCGATCACCAGCGACACGCGCGAGCCGTATATGGCGCGCGACAGCACGTCGCGGCCGAACTTGTCGGTGCCGAGGAAATGCACCGGCTGGCCGTCCATCGAGGCGAAGAAATGCCGGTTCGCCGGGACGAGACCGAGAAGCCTGTAGGGCGCGCCTTCGACGAAGAAGCCGAGTAGCCTTGGATGGTCGTAGTCGGGGCCGACGATCGGCTGGAAGGTGACCGGATCGAGATCGGCCGAATCGGCCAGCGCATAGACCCGCGGCCGCGCGACAAGATTGCCGTCCTTGTCGTGGAAGGCGGGCAGTTGCGGCGGCGCGAAGGCGACGTCGGTCGCCTTGGGATCCATCGGCGCCAGGAATTCGGCGAACACCGCCATGACAAGCAAGAGCGCGACCAGGCAAAGCCCGGCCATGCCGGTCCACGAACGCTTCAGCCGGCGCCAGACGAGCGCGATGTAGCTCTCATTGCCATGCGCGGCTTCGGCCACCGGGACGCTTTCGGCCGGCAAGGGCGTAAGGGATGGGGGCGGGGGTAAGGGATCGCGGGCCAGCATCTAGCGCTCCCCGAACTGGCGGATGCGCGGGTCGAGCAGGACCAGCAACATGTCGGCGATGATGTTGCCGACGATCAGCGTCGCCGACAGCACCATCATGAAGGTCGCCGTGACATAGACGTCGCCCACCGCCATCGAGCCGACGATAGCCGGGCCGACGGTCGGCAGCGCGAAGATGATCGCCGTCTCGATCTCGCCGGTGAGCATATAGGGCAGCACCACGCCCTGATACATCACCAGCGGATGCAGCGCGTTGGGCACGGCGTGCCGCATGACCACGGCGCCACCGGTCAGGCCCTTGGCCTTGGCCGTCTCGACATATTGTGCGTTGAGCGTGTCGAGCAGATTGCCGCGCATGACGCGCATATTGTAGGCGAGGCCGCCGAAGGTCGCGATCGCCACAACCGGCCAGACATGCTTGATGAGGTCGACGAGCTTCGCCCACGACCAGGGCGCGCCGCCATATTGCGGCGAGAAGAACGAGCCGATCTCGGAGACGTTGAACTGGAAGACCAAGAGATAGACGATGATCAGCGCCATCAGGAAGCGCGGCACCGTCATGCCGAGGAACGAGATCGCCGAAAGTGTCGAGTCGATCCAGGAATACTGCCGCGTCGCCGCCCATATGCCGAAGCTGATGCCGAGCACCGAGGCGAGCAGATGGCAGACCAGCGCCAGAAGCAAGGTGCGCGGCAGGCGCTCGCCCACCACATCGGCCACGGGCTTGTTGTAGTAGAGGCTGTAGCCGAAATCGCCGCGGGTGACGATGCCGCCGATCCAGTTGAGGTACTGGACGGGCAGCGGCTTATCGAGGCCATGCTCGACGCGGTAGGCCTGGGCTTGCGCTTCAGCCTCGGCGTAGGAAGCGCCGCCCTGGTTGATCAGCTGCGAGCGGATGTAATCCGCATAGTCGCCGGGCGGCGCCTGGATGATGGCGAAGGTGACGAGGCTCAAGATGGCGAGGACGGGAAGCGCCGACGCTATGCGCATAAGCAGGAATCGCAGCATGGGCGGTCAGCTTCCTTTCTGGCCGGTCGCTCCCTGGGGTGCGTTCGGAGGTTTCGTTGTCCGGCCGCGCCGCGGCGCGGCCGGACGTCTTTTCGTCAGGGGAGGTAAACCTTACATCGGACCCTTGTCACCCGGTTTGCCGGGAAGCTCCTCCGGATACAATTCGTGCTTCGCCTGCTTGTCGGCGGCGACGAAGACACGTTCGCGGACGATCGAATCCTCGGCCCAGTTGAACATGTAGATCGGCGTGCCTTGCGGGATGTTGGAGAAGCGCTTGTTGATGATGAGCGCGCCCGGATACTCGGTCAGCCCGACATTGTAGACATGCTCGGTCGATATCTTCTGGAACTTTCGCATCAGGTCGGCACGCTGGTCGTTGTCCTGCGTCGTCACGAACTTGTTGACGATGTCCACGAGGTCCTTCTCGAAGGGCATCAGGTCGACCTCGCCGCTTTCCGGCGCGCGGTGATTCCAGCTGGTCTTCGGGCCGACGGGAGCAAGCTGCTCGGTGTTTTGCACCACCGAGGTCAGCTCGGTCTCGTTGCGCCGGATCAGCCAGTCGAAACGGCCGGAATATTGGATGGCGTCGCGCTGCGTTCCGTTGACCCCGTTGAGCACGACCCTCAGCCCGAGCTTTTCCATCTGCGCGACCACGCCTTCGGCAAGGCTCTTGTCGGTGGTGTAGTCGTTGTTGACCAGCATCACAATCTCGACGTTCTTGCCGCCGGCGGTGCCGGCCGGGAAGTTCACGATGCCGTCGCCGTCGGTGTCCTTCAGCCCGGCCTTGGCAAGCTCGGCCTTGGCGCCTTTGAGATCGAACGGATAGTAGACCGTCGACTTGCGGTCATAGAAGCTGGTGCCCGACGAGAAGCCGCCCGGATAGATGGCGGTAAACGGACCCTTGACCAGCGAGTCGCCCAGCGCCTTGCGGTCGAGCGCCATGGTCACCGCCTTGCGGAAGTCCTCGTTGCGGTTCAATTCACGCACCGCCTGGCCGCGCTCGTCCGGGTTGCCCCAGCCATTGGCGGAGAAATTCATGCGCAGATTGTAGCCGATGAGACGCGGGCCGAAGGCAAGCCGGGCCGGCGCGTTCGAGTCGGCCGCGCGCTTCAGCGAGGCGACGAAATTCTCGGGCTGCTCAAGGTTCGAGAAGTCGCCCGAGCCCGCCACCGCCTGGACGTCGCGGTCGGCCCAGGTCGAAAGCTTGTATTGCAGCTCGTTGAGATAGGGCAGCTGGTTGCCCTTTTCGTCGACCTTCCAATAGTAGGGATTGCGCCGCAAGACGATGATATCGTCCGGCCGGTATTCGACCGGCACCCAGGCGCCCATCACCGGCATGTTCATATAGTCCGGCGGGAAGGCATTCTTGAACTGATCGTAGGTGTTCTTCGAATATTTCGCATGCTGCGGCTTCAGGATATGCGAAGGGCCGGGACAGAAGGTGCCGTAGGCCATCGCATAGAGATATTGTCGCGGGAACGCCTCCTTGAAAGTCCACTCGACGGTGTAGTCGTCGACCTTCTTCAGCGTCGTGCCGACCCCAAAAGTCTCTGGCGTGGCGCCGTTCAGCGGCGAGACGTTGGGATCGACGACCTCGTCATCCCAGTAGAACATGACGTCGTCGGCGTTGAAGGGCGCGCCATCGGACCATTTGGCGCCTTCGATCAGATGCATGGTGAGCTTGTGGCCGTCGCTAGACCAGTCCCAGCTCTTGGCGAGGTTCGGCAGCGGCTCGGTATCCTTGGCCTCGACCTGGAACAGCGGCGCCGTGCGCGTCAGGCATTCGGACAGGCCGATATCGATGCCGCCCCAGCCTTGCGTCTGGCCGGCGCCGTAGTTCCAGCCTTCCGGCCTGCCGCCGATGACGTGGCGCATCGTGTCGCCATAGACGCCAATGCCGTCGGGCATGTTGCCGGTCTTGAAGACCAGCGGCTCCTTGGGCAGCCTGTCCTTGACGGGCGGCAGCTTGCCGGTCTTGACGTATTTCTCCGTCACCCAGTCCGGCTCGTGATATTCGGGCAGCGCCTTGAACTCCAGGATGGAGTCGCGCGCCACATAGTGGATCTTGCCTTCGGCCGGGAATGTCGCCGGCTGCGGCGGCACTGTCGGTTCGGACGCGAAAGCGTTGAGTGCGTGGACTGAAACGCTGAGCATCAGCCCGGCGGCGATGCCAATTCTATGCAGGTTCCTCATAGTCTCCTCCCAGATGTTTGGATGTCTGCTGTTGCCCGCCTCTTGTTCGGGACGGCTCATTCCGACGGGACCTGCCTCCTGCAGGTCCGGCTGCTTGTCCCGGTCTCAGCCGGCCTGTTTCAGCGCCGCCTTCTCGGCGCGCAATTCCTCGATCGAGCGCACGCTGCGCCGCGCCGCGCCCGCCCATTCACGCGTCTTGACCTTGGATTTCGAAAGCCGCTCCTTTGCCGCCGGAACGGCATGCGCATATTGCGGCAGCCATTGAGCCTGCGCGACGACCATCTCGTCCACCATCTGCCAGACCTCTTCCGGCGTCGACACGGCTCCCACCAGCGGATCGTGCAGCACGGCGAGCTTCAACAGGTCGATGTCGCCGGCGATCGCGGCATGCACCGACATGCGCTGGACGTTGATCGAAGCCATGCAGGTGGCCGCGCAGGCTTCCGGCAAGGTGATGCCGGCGGCCATGTTGATGCCGAAACGGTCGACGAAGCCGGGCGATTCGATGATGGCGTCCTGCGGCAGGTTGGTGATCACGCCGTTGTTCTTGACGTTGAAATGGCCGCGATAGACGCGGTTGGTCTCGAGCGCCTCGAGGATGTGGCTGGCGTGTTCGTTCGAGCGTTTTGCCAGGTCGATCGGCTTCGAGGCCGCTTCGAGGAATTGCGGATATTCCGTCTCGAACCAGTTGCGGGTTTCGGTCGAGTAGCGCAGGTAGCCGCCCGTCTCGCCATGGATCCAGTCGGACATGTCGATCCAGCGCGCGATCTCGTCGGGACGCTTGCGATACCAGGGCAGATATTCCGACAGATGGCCGTTGCTTTCGGTCGAATAGACCCCAAAACGCTTCAGCACGTCGATGCGAAGCTTTTCCTGCTTCGAATAGACCGGATGCGCCTCGAAGGCGGAGATCAATTCGTCCTTGCCGATCGGCCGGCCGTTCAGCCTGAGCTCGATGAACCAGGTCTGGTGGTTGATGCCGGAACAGACATAGTCGAGCTCCTTGGGCGACTTCGCGCCGAGCACCTGGGCAATCTGCTCGGCGCCATGCTGAACGCCGTGGCAGAGGCCGACCGTGTCGACCTTGCCGTATTCGATCGCGGCCCAGGTGTTCATCGCCATCGGGTTGGCGTAGTTGAGGAACTTGGCACCGGTGGCGGCGACCTCCCTTATATCCTTGCAGAAGTCGAGGATCACCGGAATGTTGCGTTGGCCGTAGAGAATGCCGCCGGCGCAGATCGTGTCGCCGACGCATTGATCGATGCCGTATTTCAGCGGGATGCGGATGTCGTCGGCATAGGCTTCGAGCCCGCCGACGCGCACGCAGCTGATGATGTAGCGCGCGCCCTCCAGCGCCTCGCGGCGGTTGGTGGTCGCCGTCACCTTGGTCGGCAACTTGTTCGCCTCGACGATCCTGTCGAGGATCGCCTTGATCATCGCCAGATTGTGCTCGCTGACATCTGTCAGCGCGAATTCGATATCCTTGAACTCCGGCACGCACAGAATGTCGGTGAACAGCTTCTTGGTGAATCCGACGCTGCCGGCGCCGATAATAGCGATTTTGAAACTCATCACCTTCACCTCGATCCAATCGAATGCTAGGCAAGGAGCAAAGGAGAGAACATGGCCGCGCGCAGCAGCGCGCATGCCATCCAAAGCCGGAAATCCGGCTCTTTCTCCTCCCGCCCGCTCCTCGACCGCGGGTCTCTCGCGTTCTTGAGAGCCGGATTATGCGCTTATTCGCCGACGGGGCCAGAGAAGGATTATGCTTTCGAGGGTAATTTTGTGCTGCGGGACCTGATCGCCAACGGAAAGCTGATGCGGACGATCTCGCTGCCGCGCGGCCGCCAGCGCCTGCATGCCATGCCGACCAGCACGGGCTATGAACTGCGCGAGGACGAGGCATATGACTGGGACGGCAGGAAGCGCGGCCAGACCCCGTTCACCGTGCTCCAGCATACGATCAGCGGCACCGGTCAATTGCGCTACGAGAGCCGCAATTACCGCCTGCAGGCGAACGACACGCTGCTGGTTCTGGTGCCGCACAATCATCGCTACTGGTTGGCCAAGAGCGACCGCTGGGAATATTTCTGGATCTCGATGAATGGCGAGGAGGCGCTGCGCATCCACAAATCCATCCTCAGCGTCTCGGGCCCGGTGTTGCGGCTGCAGCCGGCGACCATCGATCACCTTGCCGATTGCAGCCTGCGGCTGATCAAGGGCGCCGCTTCGCCAGGTGCGGCCTCGGCGATCGCCTATGAGGCGGCAATGGCGCTTTATGACGACGTCTTCGGCTCGCACGCCTTCACCGAGAAACAGAGCGCAATGCAGCCGGTCATCGACCACATCAACGCCAATCTCGACAAGCCGCTGCCGGTGGCGGAGCTGGTCGGAATCAGCGGCCTCAGCCGCGCCCATTTCTCGCGCTGCTTCGCCGAGAGCGAAGGATTGCCGCCGGCCGAATTCGTGCTGCAGCAGCGTCTGCAGCGGGCGGCGAAACTCCTGACCAAGGCCGATTTCCTCCCGGTCAAGGAAGTCGCGGTGCTGTGCGGCTTCGAGGACGCGAACTACTTCTCCAAGGTCTTTCGCCGCTGTTACGGCATCAATCCGACGCAGTTTCGCACCACCGGCATGTATGCCAGCCTGGGCAACCATCGTTGATGTCCTCGGCTCCTGGAAGAAGTCGGCTCTTGGAAGAAGTCAGCGCTTGGCGCTGTCGAGCGCCGTCGAGGCGGTGCTGACCGGATCGGCGGCAGCGGCGAAGGCCGCGTCTATCTGCTCGGGCGTGCGCTGTCCGGAGCGTTTCCAGGCGACATATTGCGCGATGCCGAAGCCGGCACGTCGCGGCACCGTCTTCACCACCGGCATCCGGAACCCGTCGCGGAATTTCTCCCAGCGCGCGCCGAGCACGGCGACCATCTCCTCGACGGTCGGCGGCGTCGCAACATCGGCATAGGTGATGGTGACCTTGCCCGCGAGGGCTCTTTCGCGCGAAACCGGCACCGGGATCGAGGCGAGGTAGTCGGCCGGCACGTCGAGCAGGCCGCCAAAGGCCCATTGCCGGCGCAGCTCGTCCGCGCTCATCGGCGCGACGCTGACGTCGATGTCGTTGGGCGTGCCGGGCACGCGGTAGGGGCAACGGAAGCGGCCGCAATTGGTGTGCGCCGAGAATTGCCAGAGCGCGTAGCCCTGCCAGTTGCCCATCGGGAAATGCACGTCGATGTCCGGCTTGTAGCGGGCATACCAGAGCGGCAGCCGCGACAGGAGCCGATATTGGTAGCGGTTGTCGGCGATATACTGGGCGGTCTTGCCGTTGACATAGAGCACCGGGAAGCGGCCGAGGCGGCGATGCACCTGGCGCACGAATTCTTCCGCATCCTCCAGCGACATCCATTGCGTTGCATCGATGCCTTCGATGTCGAGGGCCATCAGCTCGTCGGGCGCCGGCTCGGCGAAATCGATGAAATTATTGGCCTGCTCGACCGGGTTGCCAGGCCGCGCCAGGTGATAGGCGCCCCATTTCAGGCCAAGCGCCTTGGCCACCACCTTGCGCGTCTGGAACAATTCGCGCGTCACCGCATAGCGCTTCCACTGCGCCTTGCAGAGTTTGACGTCGGCTTCGGCGCCGAAGCAGAAATAGGGCGGCGGCAGCCCGTCGGACGCCTTGTTGATGAAGCCGGCGATGCGCTTGTCGGTGACCAGCTGCCTCCAGTCGATCGAATTGTATTCGTAGGCGTCGATGACCAGCGGGCGGTCGGCATTCTTCCATGGCTCGGAGAAATCCGAGGCCTTTGCCGCCGTGCCCAGCGCAATCGCCGCCGCGAGAAGCGCCAGGCGGCGAAGAGGGCGCGCCGGCTTTTTCAATCAGGGTGTCCCCCACTGACCAGGGAACGATCCTGAACCGCCATGGTTAAGGAAGTGCTTTCAAAAACGCGAAGGCGTCAGCGCCTGAAGAGCGACGGAACCTCGAATGGATCGGGCGCCGGCTCCTGCGGCAGCGTGCCTTCGGTTTTGCGCTTCTTGTGATGCGCGAGAGAGCATTGCGGCGAGCACAACAGGCCGCAATCGGTCCAGTAGGCGGGGCCTTCCTCGATCATGCCGTGATAGTAGTGGAAGCCCGGCGCCCGGTAGGGCAGCCCGCATTCGATGCAGCGATAGGCGTCGGGTCTGGCAAGCATGGGATGTCGGGTTCACTTTGCGCTGCAATCGGCGGATCATACCAGCCGGATGTAGCTCATCTTAGAAGTTTTGAGTGGTAATTGCAGCCCTGAGATTGGCCATGACCTTCGCGATTTCGTCATTCTATGGCGGAGCAAGGAGCGAAGCGACGCGCGCAGACCATAGAATCCTTTCCGTGACGTTGAGGCGTTTCGACGATCCAGGATTCTGCTCCGCTGCATTCCACGCCCAAGGCCAATGGATCCTCGGGTCTACGCGTCCGCTTCGCTCCCGCTCCGCCCGTGGATGACGAAGCTCGGGCGCTGCGGCTAATCTCCAAGTCTGCGATTCGCTTTGTTGGGCGCAAATTGTCTCGAACCTTGACGCTTGCTCGAAGCGATCGTCGGACCCATCGTCGGGCTGCGCCCCCGTTCCGCCCGTGATGATGAAGTCTCGCAAAATCCGCGTGACAAAAGTTGACGTTTACGTAAAAAGAAGGCGGGAGGCCGGCCCAAAGGTGGATGGCTTCGCTTCGGCCATGCGCCTACGCTCGGCCGGAATGGGAGGAGCAGACATGTATCGCGCGCCGGTCGAGGACATAGCCTTCACGCTGAAGCAGGTGGCGGGGCTGAAGCCGGCGCTGGACGCCGGCATTTTCGGCGATCTCGGCGAGGACCTTGTCGACGCTATCCTGGCCGAGGCGGGCCGTTTCGCCAGCGAGGAGGTCGCTCCGCTCTACAAGATCGGCGACGAGCAAGGTGCGGTGCTGAAGGGCGCTGCCGTCACCACGCCGCCCGGCTGGAAGGAACTCTACCGGCGCTGGATCGAAGGCGGCTGGAACGCGCTGTCGGGTCCGGAAGAATTCGGCGGCCAGGGCCTGCCGACGATGCTCGGCGTCGCCGCGCTCGAAATGTGGAACTCCGCCGCCATGGCCTTCGGCATCGGCCCGACGCTGACCATGGGCGCGGTCGAGGCGCTCGACAAACACGCATCGGAGGAACTCAAGGCCAAATACCTCGCAAAACTCGTCTCCGGCGAGTGGATGGGCACGATGAACCTGACCGAGCCGCAGGCGGGCTCGGACCTCGCGGCCTTGCGCAGCCGCGCGGAGCCCGTAGGCGACGGCACCTACCGCATCTTCGGCCAAAAAATCTTCATCACCTATGGCGAGCACGATTTCACCGACAACATCGTGCATCTGGTGCTGGCCAGGCTGCCCGACGCGCCGGCCGGCACGCGCGGCATCTCGCTGTTTTTGGTGCCGAAGCTTTTCGTCAACGACGACGGTTCGCTCGGCGCCCGCAACGACGTCTTCTGTTCCGGCCTCGAGCACAAGCTCGGCATCCATGCCTCGCCGACCTGCACCATGATCTATGGCGACGGTTTTCAGGGCGCCACACCCGGCGCCATCGGCTGGCTGATCGGCGAGGAGAACAAGGGTCTGGCCTGCATGTTCACCATGATGAACAACGCCCGCCTTGCCGTCGGCATGCAGGGCGTGGCCGTGGCCGAGGCCGCCACCCAGAAGGCGATCGCCTATGCCAATGAGCGCCGCCAGGGCAAGGCTTCCGCCTATTCCGGCTCAGGCATGGCGCCGATCGTCCATCACCCCGATGTACAGCGCAACCTGCTCACCATGAAGGCGCTGACCCAGATCGCCCGCTCGATCAGTTATTCCTGCGCCCACGCCATCGACCGCGCGCGCGTCGGCGAGGGCGAGGCCGCCGCCAATTGGCGCGACCGCGCCAACCTGCTGACGCCGCTTGCTAAAGCGTTCTCGACCGATGTCGGCGTCGAGGTCGCCTCGCTGGGTGTCCAGGTGCATGGCGGCATGGGCTTCATTGAGGAAACAGGTGCCGCAGGGCTTTATCGCGACGCGCGCATCGCGCCGATCTATGAAGGCACCAACGGCATCCAGGCGATCGATCTTGTGGCGCGAAAGCTGCCGCTCGGCGGCGGCGAGCATGTGCATTCCTATATCGGCGAGTTGAAAGCGGTGGCCGATGCGGTGCGCACCTCCAACATTGAGGGTTTCGGCCGCACTGCCGACAATCTCGACCGTGCGCTTGCCGATCTCGATGAGGCGACGCGTTTCCTGCAGAAGCTCACGGCCGATGGCAAGACCGACGCCGTGATGGCCGGCGCCACGCCCTATCTGCGCCTGATCTCGCTCGCCGCCGGCGGCGCCTATCTGGCGCAAGGCGGGCTGGCCGACCGCGGCCGCGTCGCACTTTGCCGCTTCTTCGCCGAAAACCTGCTCGGCGAGACGCGCGCCCTGAAGGAGCGTGTCGTCGACGGCGCCGAGAGCCTCGCCGCCGCCGGCAAGCAACTGATTTCCGCTTGACGTTCACAAGGAAAAAATCATGACAGACCACATCCTCGTCGAGCGCCAGGGCGCCGTGCAGATCATCCGCATCAACCGCCCGGACAAGAAGAACGCGCTGACGCGCGCCATGTATGCGAAAATGTCGGCGGCGCTCGCCGAAGGCGATGCCGATCCGGCGGTCCGCGTCCATGTCTTCCTCGGCGTTCCAGGCGCCTTTTCCGCCGGCAACGACTTAGCCGAGTTCCTGGTCATCGCCACAGGCGGCGAGGGCGGCAACGAGGTTTGGGATTTCCTGATGGCGCTGGCCAAGGCCGAAAAGCCGATGGTGTCGGGCGTCGACGGCATCGCTGTCGGCATCGGCACCACACTCAATTTGCATTGCGACCTGACCTTCGCCACGCCGCGAACGCTCTTTCGCACGCCCTTCGTCGATCTCGGCCTGGTGCCGGAAGCCGGCTCCAGCCTGATCGCGCCGCGGCTCCTCGGCCGGCAGGGCGCCTTCGCGCTGCTCGGCCTCGGCGAAGGCTTTTCGGCCGAGCGCGCCAAGGCCGCCGGTATGATCTACGATGTCGTCGCGGAAGGCTCCCTCGAAAGCGCGGTGTTGGCCGCCGCCAACGACATCGCGGCCAAGCCGCCGCAGGCGCTGAAGATCGCGCGCGACCTGATGCGCGCGCCGCGCGAGGAATTGACCGCCCGCATCGAGGTCGAAAGCGAACATTTCCGCGAGCGGCTCAAGTCGGACGAGGCGCGCGCGGCGCTGACTGCGTTCATGACGCGCAAGAAGGGCTGAGCCCTTCGCCTGCGGTACCGTTCAGGGATAAAGCCGCGTCTTGTCCCAGCCGGCGGCGTTGCGCGAGAAAAGGATGCGGTCGTGCAGGCGGAACGGCTTATCCTGCCAGAACTCGATCGTCTGCGGCAGGATGCGGAAGCCCGACCAATGTTTCGGGCGCGGGATCTCGCCGATGGCGTAGCGCGCCGTGTATTCGGCCACCGCCTTCTCCAGTGCGAACCGGCTTTCCAGCGGCCGCGACTGTTTCGAGGCCCAGGCGCCGATGCGGCTGCCGCGCGGGCGTGTCGCGTAATAGGCGTCGGCCTCGGCGTCGCTGACGATCTCCACCGGCCCGCGTATGCGCACCTGGCGGCGCAGCGATTTCCAGTGGAAGCACATCGCCGCCTTCATGCTGCCAAGAATCTCGCGGCCCTTGGCGCTCTCGAAATTCGTGTAGAAGACAAATCCCTTTTCGTCGAATCCCTTGAGCAGCACCATTCTCACATCCGGCATGCCGTCGGCGTCGACGGTTGCCAGCGCTACGCCGTTGGGATCGTTGGGCTCGCTTTTGGTGGCGTCCTCCAGCCATGCGGCAAAGAGTCTGAACGGCTCCGCAGCCTCGGTGAAGTCACTGCTTGTTAACTCAGTTTCGTTCATAGTTTTCCGAATTTTTACCGTTGCGGGAGGAGTTGGCCGATTGTCGCGTATCGCGCAAGCTTTTGACAGCAGGCAATGGGGCGTTATCGCTTCTGCCAGCGTCAAGGCTGTGGTCGTGACGTTGGCGCTACCGCTTGCCGCTTGCGGTGCCGGCGGCTTCAGCCTCGAAAAGGCCGACGTCGACCGCTCGATCATCACCTCCAGCGCGCCGTCGTCGCCGGCTGCCGCGGCGGCCGACAAGGACTCCGACCAGACCACCATCGGCAACGCCGTTTCCTCCGCCGACGTGAAGGAGCTTGGCGGCCAGGCGCTGCCATGGGCCAATGCCGGAACCGGGTCCCGCGGCGCGATCACCGAACTGGTGGAACTGAAGGATGGCGGCCTGACCTGCCGCCGCTTCAGCGCCACGCGCGAGAGCTTCGACGGTGTCGCACTCTACAAGGGCGAGCTGTGCCTGGCCGAAGCCGGCGGCTGGCGCATGCAGGAATTCAAGGCGCTCTGATTGTCCGGCACTCTGATTTTCGGGTGCCAATTGCCCTTGCGCCACTGGAATTTCTTCCTATGCGAGCGCATATAGGGGGCGACTACAAATCCGTTCTCTCTTGCAGGCAGGAAGCATGCGCGACCCCTATGAGGTGCTGGGCGTTGCCAAGAACGCATCGGCCAAGGACATAAAATCGGCTTACCGCAAGCTCGCCAAGAAATATCATCCGGACCAGAATCCGAATGATCCGAAGGCGAAGGACCGTTTCGCCGCCGCCAACCAGGCTTACGAGATCGTCGGCGACGAGAAGACGCGCGCCGCCTACGATCGCGGCGAGATCGACGCCGACGGCAAGCCTAAATTCCAGGGCTTTGAAGGCGCGGCCGGCGGCGATCCGTTCGCCGGATTCCGCCGTCAGCAAGGCCCCGGCGGCGCGCATTTCGAATTTCGCAGCGGGCGCCCGGGCGGCGATCCGTTCGACGGCAACAGCGACATCTTCAGCCAGATTTTTGGCGATGCCTTCTCCGGCGCCCGCGGCGCCGGCCGGGCCGACCGCCGTCAGCCGGTCCAGGCCGCTGACCTCAACGTCACTATGGATATCAGTGTCGAGGAGGCAGCCACCGCCGATAAGGTGACGGCGATGTTCCCCGACGGCCGCAAGGTGGCGGTCAAGCTGCCGGCCTATGTCGAGGATGGCCAGACGATCCGCTTGAAGGGCCAGGGCGAGCAGGGTCCAGGCCAGCCTGGCGATGCGCTGGTCAAGATCCATATCCGCCGCCATTCGCGCTACCGCATCGAAGGCCGCGACCTGCATGTCGATCTTCCCGTCGATCTGGCCGATGCGGTGCTCGGCGCCAAAGTGGCGGTCGAGACGCCGACCGGCAAGCTCGCGGTCAACGTGCCCGCATGGTCAAGCTCGGACAAGGTGCTGCGCCTCAAGGGCAGGGGCCTGCCGGAAAAGGCAGGCGGCCATGGCGATCTCTATGCCCATGTGCGGCTGATGCTGCCGGAAGGCGGCGATGCCGAGCTCGAGGCCTTGATGCGCCGCCAAAAAGGCTGATTGAGGGAATTTTGTTCCTGTTACAGTGTCCTTTGGGCGCTTGAAGGGGCTTTGTGCCTGTGCGATAGGGCTCTCCACAAAGCAGATATTCTTGCGGAGAGCTTGCACATGGCGGGTGGACAGGGCCTGATGGCCGGTAAGCGGGGCCTGATCCTCGGCGTCGCGAACAATCGGTCGATCGCTTTCGGCATCGCCAAGGCTTGCGCCGACCATGGCGCCGAAATCGCGCTGACCTATCAGGGCGAAGCCTTCAAGAAGCGCGTCGAGCCGCTGGCGGCCGAGCTCAACGCGCATGTCGCGGGCCATTGCGACGTGACCGACCCGGATAGCCTCGACGCGGTCTTCGCCGACATCGCCAAGCACTGGGGCAAGCTCGACTTCCTCGTCCACGCCATCGCCTTTTCCGACAAGGACGAGCTCACGGGCCGTTATGTCGAGACGACGCGCGACAATTTCCTGCGCACCATGGACATTTCGGTCTATTCCTTCACCACCATCGCCAAGCGCGCCGAGCCGCTGATGACCGATGGCGGCTCGCTGCTGACGCTGACCTATTACGGCGCCGAGAAGGTGATGCCGCATTACAACGTCATGGGCGTCGCCAAGGCGGCGCTGGAGGCCAGCGTTCGCTATCTCGCCGTCGACCTCGGCGCCAAGAAAATCCGCGTCAACGCAATCTCGGCCGGTCCGATCAAGACGCTGGCCGCCTCCGGCATCGGTGATTTCCGCTATATCCTGAAGTGGAACGAGTACAATTCGCCGCTGAAGCAGACGGTTACCCAGGAAGAGGTCGGCGATTCCGGCGTCTATTTCCTGTCGGACCTGTCGCGCGGCGTGACCGGCGAGGTCCATCATGTCGATTCCGGCTACCATGTTGTCGGCATGAAGGCGGTCGACGCGCCGGATATCTCGACCGTCAAAGACTGATCCTTACCTTCGCCTATCCTTCGTCCCAGGCCCTGGCCCGACCTTGGAAGACCTGATGTATCCGCTCGTCTACATCGCGCGTCACGGCCAGACCGAGTGGAATGCCGAGCACCGACTGCAGGGTCAGGCCGACACCGACATCAACGCGCTCGGCCGCAAACAGGCGGCACAGAACGGCCTGCGGCTGGCGGAACTCATCAGAAATCCTGCGGATTTCGACTTTGTCGCCAGCCCGATGCGGCGCACGCGCGAGACGATGGAGCGGATGCGCGCCGCGATCGGGCTCGATCCCTCCGCCTACGGCACCGATCCGCGCCTGGTGGAGATAAGTTTCGGCGACTGGCAGGGCTTCACCTTCGCCGAGCTCGAGCAACGTGCCCCCGGTTCAACCGACGGCCGCCGCCACGCCAAATGGGATTTCCAGCCGCCGGGCGAGGGCGCCGAAAGCTACGAGATGCTGCTCGAGCGGATCAAGCCGTGGCTGGACGCGCTGCGCCAGCCGACCGTCTGCGTCACCCATGGCGGCGTCATGCGCTGCTTCTTCCGCTTGGTCACCGGCATTTCCAAGCAGGAGGCCGCCAGCCTCGAAATCCCCCAGGACCGCCTGCTGCGGCTGGAGGGCCGCAGCCTGGAGTGGCTTTGAAGGCACTCCGCTTCGTCATTCTAGGGCGAAGCAGGAGCGAAGCGACGCGCGCAGACCCTAGAATGACGAAACACGGACGCTCCAGCCTCTAACTCGAAAGATTAGTTCTGGTCGCTGTCGGGCAACTGCATATCGGTCACGACATTCTCGCCATTGGCCACGTCATAGGCAATGACGATGTCCATGCCGGGCTTCAGCGAGTCGATATCGGTCTCGGCGTTGAGCTTGTAGGCCTTGCCGTCGTCGAGCGTCAGCGTCAGCGTGTCCTTGTCGACCTTCTTGATCAGGCCTTCGGTTTGGCCGGCGAACGCGGCGGCGGTGGAAATCAGCAACATGGCGCAGGCCGCGCCAATCAGGGTACGCATCGTCGTCCTCTTTAGGTCATTGCGCCGGCTTGTCAGCGGCGGGTCCTCAACGGCGGATGGGAAAAGAGCAGAAACCAACCGAATGTGTCAAAACTAAATCCGCCACATCACAGTTTGATGCACACCCGATCAGCGTTTGACCACTGTGGAAAACGCCAATAGAAGGCAGCCTTAACCGGGTTCCCTCACCGGGGCAGGGCGTATTCTCATGTCTCACAACACATTCGGCCATCTCTTCCGCGTCACCACCTGGGGTGAAAGCCATGGCGCCGCGCTCGGCTGCGTTGTCGATGGCTGCCCGCCCGGCATCCGCTTCAAGCGCGAGGATATCCAGGCCGAGCTCGACCGCCGCCGCCCCGGGCAGTCGCGCTTCGTCACCCAGCGCCGCGAGCCGGACGAGGTCAAGATCCTGTCCGGCTTCATCCTCGATGAGGACGGCGAGACGATGATCACCACCGGCACACCGGTGTCGATGCTGATCGAGAATGTAGACCAGCGCTCCAAGGACTATGGCGAGATCGCCCGCCAATACCGGCCGGGCCATGCCGACTACACCTATGACGTCAAATACGGCCTGCGCGACCACCGCGGTGGCGGCCGCTCCTCGGCGCGCGAGACGGCGGCCAGAGTGGCGGCGGGCGCCCTGGCGCGCAGGATAGTGCCCGGCGTGACGGTGCGCGGCGCGCTGGTGTCGATGGGCGAAAAATCCATCGACCGCGCCAACTGGAACTGGAATTTCGTCGGCGACGCCGAAAACCCGTTCTTCACCCCGGATCCCGCCTCGGTCCCGGTCTTCACCGCCTATCTCGACGGCATCCGCAAAGCCGGCTCCTCGGTCGGCGCGGTGATCGAGATCGTCGCCGACGGCGTGCCGGCTGGCCTCGGCGCGCCGATCTATGCAAAGCTCGACCAGGACATCGCGTCCGGCCTGATGTCGATCAACGCCGTCAAGGGCGTCGAGATCGGCAATGGTTTCGAGGCGGCCCGCATCACCGGCGAACAGAATGCCGACGAGATGCGCATGGGCAATGACGGCAAGCCGGTGTTCCTGTCCAACCATGCCGGCGGCATACTGGGCGGCATCTCGACCGGCCAGGCGATCGTCGCCCGCTTCGCCGTCAAGCCGACCTCCTCGATCCTGACCCCGCGCCAGTCGATCGACAAGGACGGCAAGAATGTCGAGGTGATGACCAAGGGCCGCCACGATCCGTGTGTCGGCATCCGCGCCGTGCCGATCGGCGAAGCCATGGTTGCCTGCGCGGTCGCCGATCATTATCTGCGGCATAGAGGACAGACAGGAAGGGAGTAGGCAGTAGCGATTAGGCAGTAGACCGCCCGACACAGCCGTTTTCTTTCTTCTACTGCCTACTGCCTACTGCCTACTGCCTACTGCCTACTGCCTGCGAGCGAAGCGAGCGCCGATGCCATACGACCAGAAGAAGATCGTCGAAGCGATCCGTGCCTTCGAGCGCGGCGAGATCGTCGTCGTCATGGACGATGACGGGCGCGAGAACGAGGGCGACCTGATCGTCGCCGCCGTCCACTGCACGCCGGAGAAGATGGCCTTCATCGTACGCAACACCTCCGGCATCGTCTGCACGCCGATGCTGCGCGAGGACGCGAGGCGGCTGAACCTCGCGCCGATGGTGGCGGACAACGATTCCGCGCACACCACCGCTTTCACCGTCAGCGTCGATTTCAAGCATGGCACGACAACAGGCATTTCCGCCGACGACCGCACGCTCACCGTGCGCAACCTTGCCAATGGCAATGTCGGCCCGTCCGATTTCGTGCGCCCCGGCCACATCTTCCCGCTGATCGCGCGCGAAGGCGGCGTCTTGATGCGCTCCGGACATACGGAAGCCGCAGTCGATCTCTGCAAGCTCGCCGGTCTGCCGCCGGTCGGCGTCATCTCGGAACTGGTCAATGACGACGGCACGGTCAAGCGCGGGCCGCAAGTGCAGGCCTTCGCCGAGGAACATGGGCTGAAGCAGGTCTCCGTCGCCGACCTCATCGCCTATCGGCAGCGCAAGGAGACGCTGGTCGAACGCGTCGCCTGCTCCGACATCGACACGCCCGGTGGCAAGGCGCAGGCCTTCACCTACACGCTGCCTTGGGATTCCATGCACCATCTCGCGGTCGTCTTCGGCGATATCCGCGATGGCGAAGAGGTGCCGGTACGGCTGCATTCGGAGGATGTCGTCACCGACGTCTTCGGCACCAGCCACCGGCTCGACGGCATCATGAAGGCGATGGGCGAGCGCAGGCGCGGCGTCATCGTCTACCTGCGTGAAGGCTCGGTCGGTGTCGCCCATCAGGAGCGCAAGCGGCCCGCGAGCGGCGAGCGCGAGGACCATGAGGAAGCCCGCCGCCGCGAGAACGAATGGCGCGAGATCGGCCTCGGCGCTCAAATTTTGAAGGACCTCGGCATCTCCTCGATCAACCTGATCGCCTCGCGCGAGCGCCACTATGTCGGCCTCGAAGGATTTGGGATTCACATCGCCAAGACGGAAATTCTGTAGTCTGTTGAAAGACTGACGCACCGGAGGTCCTGGCGGCAGCCCGCCGGCGTTGCTGATTGGCCGGCGCCTCTGCGACGGAGGCGGAGCCTTCGCGACGGAGGCGATTGGCTGAAGCCTCCGCGACGTCGTCATCCACGGGCGGAGCAAGGAGCGAAGCGACGCGCGCAGACCCGAGGATCCATTCCGTGATTTCGAAGCGTTGCAACGGTGCAGAATTCTGCTCCGCTGCGCTCTACGATCAAGGTCGCGGAATGGATCCTCGGGTCTGCGCTCCGCTTCGCGTCGCTCCGCCCGTGGATGACGATGTCGCGGAGGCTCCGGCCAACTACCAACGTCTGCGCTGACCGTAGCCGGATAACCGTCACTCCGCCGGAACCACCGCCTCGCCCCTGTCCACATCGCAATCATCCGTCGCCAGCCGGCGTTGGCCGGCGAGCACGGTAGCCAAGGCGATCCCTCCAGCAGCCACCGAAACCCAGAACCCGTTCTGCGGACCGAAATTGTCGACCATCCAGCCGGCGGCGAAGGAGCCCAGCGCCATGCCGATGCCGATGCCGGTCGTCACCCAGGTAACGCCTTCGGTCAGCATCGCCGCCGGCACGTGGCGTTCGATCAGGCCGAAGGCGGTGATGAAGGTCGGCGAGATCGCGACGCCGCTGACGAAGACCGCGAGCGCCAGCGTCGGCACGGTGTCGGCGAAGAGCAGTGGCAAGGTGGTGAGCGCGATCACGGTGACCGCCACCGCCAGTTGCCGCTGCAGCGGCGCCTTAAGGCTGAGCGCGCCGACGATGATGCCGAGCACGAAGGATCCCAGCGCATAGACGCCGATGACGAGGCTCGCCGCCTCAGGTTGGCCGAGCTCTTTGGTGATCGCCACCGTCGTCACTTCCGTGGTGGCGAAGGTCGCGCCGACGAAGATCAGCGCAAAGGTGATGATCTGCACCGGCCGCAGGCGGATCGCCGACCCGGTCGCGCCATGTTCCGCCGGGCGGACCGGCGGCTCGGACGAGCGCTGCAGCAGGAATGCCGCCGAGCCGAGCGCAAGCAGCAACGTGCTGACGACCATCCCGGCTTCCGGGAAGAGTGCCGCGCTCAAGCCCACCGACAGCGAGGCGCCGGCGACATAGACCAACTCGTCAGCGGCCGATTCGAAGGCAAACGCCGTGTTGAGCTCCGGCCGGTCGCGGAAGATCTCGGTCCAGCGCGCCCGGACCAGCGCCGGGATGCTGGGCATGGCGGCGGCAAGTAGCGCCGACCCGAACAAGGTCCAGATCGGCCAGTGCTGGTTGGCCGCGACGATCAATGTCGCGAAGGAAAGCACCGAGACGAGCGTCATGGGTGCTGCGATCGCCGTCTGGCCACGTCGGTCCACCAGCCGCGACACTTGCGGCGACAGGAAAGCGTTGACCAGCGCATAGGTCGCCGAGACGGCGCCGGCCAGCCAGTATTCGCCATGCGTCTGCGACAGCATCGCCACGATGCCGATCGGGGCCATGGCGATCGGCAAGCGCGCGATGAAAGCCGCCGCGGCGAAGCCTTTCGTGCCGGGAGCCCGAAAGATGTCCGAATAAGGGTTTCGCATGATCCTGCTCCTCGACAACGGTGCATACTAGAATTACATACGCTGCGTATGACTGTGAGATAGTTCATACGCCGCGTATGTCAATTGGCATACGAGGCGTATGTGAATAGGGCCAGAGCCATGCACAGACCGCGCAAGGAGATGATCGCCGAGACGCGCGCCAAGCTGATCGCAGCCGCTCGCCATGCTTTCGGCACGATCGGCTATGCCGAGGCCTCGATGGACGATTTCACCGCATCGGCCGGCCTCACGCGCGGTGCGCTCTACCATCATTTCGGCGACAAGAAGGGGCTGCTTCAGGCGGTGATCGCCGAGATCGACGGCGAAATGGCTGTGCGGGTGAACGAGGTGGCTTCGAAAGCGCCGACCCGCTGGCAGCATTTCGTCGACGAATGCACCACCTATATCGAGATGGCGCTGGAGCCGGAAATCCAGCGCATCATGTTCCGCGACGGCCCGGCGGTGCTCGGCGACCCGGCGCAGTGGCCGAATGCCAGCGCCTGCATCGCCTCGATGACCAACCATCTGACCAGGCTGCAGGAAGAGGGCGAGGTCGTTCCGGAGCTTGATCCCGAGACGACCTCACGGCTGATCAATGGCGCCAGCAGCCAGGCCGCGCAGCGCATTGCCAATTCGACGGATCCCGAGGCGACCTCGAAAAAAGCGATTGCTGCCTTCAAGCAGTTGCTCGAAGGCCTGCGAAAGAAGCCTTGACGGCACGCTCAGGTAACCAAGCCACCGGCTTGTGCACCGGTTTCGGGCCGGCGCAACCCTGCCGCGATTGACAATCGCCGGGGCGAGCGCATCCTCCTTCGCCATCTATTACAGCGCCGCGCGTTCTTTGAACGCGCAAAGGAACGCTGTAAAACTTTAATTCGGCGCATGATCCTTTTCCGAAAATCGATTCCGATTTTCGGGATCATGCGCAGGATGAGGGGGACTCGGGGCATGTGGGACTTCAGCATCGCCAGATCTGTGTCGATCATGATGCGGACATGGCCGTTCATCGTCTTTCGCATGATCGTCTATTTCGGCATCACGGTCGCCTACATCATGGCGACCGGCACGGGCGCCAGCGTCGGCTACGGCGTCGGTCACATCTCCACCGATCCCGACGGGCCGATGTCCTTCGCGCTGTGGGGCGGCGTGGTCGGCTTCGGCGTCGTCTCGATCGCCGTCTACTGGATCCGCGAATACATCCTCTATGTGCTGAAAGCGGGCCATATCGCCGTCATGGTGCATCTGATCGACGGCCGTGACGTTCCCGACGGCCAGGGCCAGATCGCCTACGCCAAGGAAGTGGTCGCCCAGCGCTTTGCCGAGGCCAACATCCTTTTCGTCGTCGACCAGCTGGTCAAGGGCGCCATCCGAGCCATCACCGGCCTGATCGGCGGCATCGCCGCCTTCCTGCCCATTCCGGGCCTGAGCGGCATTGTAAGCTTCATCAACACGGTGATCCGCCTGTCGCTGACCTATGTCGACGAGATCATCCTCGGCTACAACATCCGCATCAATTCGAGCTCGCCTTTCGAGACGGCAAGGCAAGGCGTCGTGCTCTACGCGCAGAACGGCAAGCACATGGTCAAGAACGCCGTCTGGCTGGCGGCGATCATGTGGGGCGTGTCCTTCGTCATCTTCCTGTTGATGCTGGCGCCCGCGGCCGCCATTCTGTGGGTCATGCCGGGCCAGCTTGCCGGCTGGGCCTTCGTGCTAGCCATCGTCTTTGCCTGGGCCTTCAAGGCAGCCTTCATCGAGCCCTTCGCCATCGCCTCGCTGATGCAGGTTTATTTTGAAGCCATTGAAGGCCAAGCGCCCAATCCCGAATGGGACCGGCGGCTCGCCGAGACCTCGTCCAAATTCAGGGAATTGCGCGACAAGGCGCTGGGCTCTTTTGGCGGCGGCTCGCGCTGGGACACGCCGAGGGCTGCCTGATCATGGCTTTGATGCGCCGCCGAGCTTTGCGATCGCCGATTTAAGCGGCGCCTCGCCGGCGCCGCGAAACGTCTCGCTCATGACCAGTTCGGGCAGTGGCAGGCGCTTGCCCCAGCCATGCGCCTCGAGGTCCGGCTTCGGCGCGAAGGCCGAGACGCGGCCGACGCAGAGATAGGCGATCGGCGTGACATGCTCCGGGATCGCGAGAAGCCGCTTCAGCGCCTCGGTCTCGATGATGCTCACCCAGCCGACGCCGACACTTTCGGCCCGCGCCGCCAGCCAGAAATTCTGCACCGCGCAGACAGTGCTGTAGAGGTCCATCTCCGGATTGTGCCAGCGACCGAGCGGCGAGTCCTTCGAGCGCTGCCGGTCGCAGGTGATGCACAGGTTGAGCGCGCTTTCGCAGATGCCTTCGAGCTTCAGCTTACGGTAGAGCGCCTGCCGTTCCGCCTCGATCGCCGGCAATTCCTGCTCGCGCGCCGCGAGGAACAGGTCGCGCACCTGCTGCCGCCTTGCGGCGTCGCGGATGACGATGAAATTCCACGGCTGCATATAGCCGACCGACGGGGCGTGATGGGCGGCGGTGATGAGCCGGGCCAGCACATTGTCATCGAGATCGTCGGGGACAAAATGGCTGCGCACGTCGCGCCTGGTGAACATCGCCCGGTAGACCGCGTCGCGCGCCAATTGGTCAAAGTCGTCGCCGCTCGCGGCGATCGCTGCTGCCGTCATCGCTTTTCCCCTTGCGACAAGCAGTCCCCCGCCTGACCAAGCGGAAAACCATGTCTGCCGGGCCGGTCTTCTGGCTCGGGATCGTCCCGCATCCGGCGCCTTCCCGTCTTCGACAGTGGCGTGTGCCGGCGCGGTCCCCCTTACAGTGTTGGGCACGCCACGGAGTTCAACCGTGTTCCCGATTCTCCCGCGTCGCGGGCACCTGGCAGCGATGCGACCTTACAGCGAAGCTTGGGCCGCGCCAATGGCGTTAGCGACACGGCAAGACGCGATTTCCCCAGCCATTCGGCCTGCCAAACATGGTCATTCGGCCGCCAGGTCCCTAGATTAGGCGCCATGGCCACCCGTCTCTATACGCACCCGATCTTCCTCGAACACCTCACGCCGCCCGGCCATCCCGAGCGGCCCGACCGCCTGCGTGCCATCGAGCGCGTGCTCGACGACGAGGCGTTTTCGGCGCTCGACCGCGTCAAGGCGCCGGAAGGCGACGAGAAAACGATCCTCTATGCGCATCCCGAGGATTTCGTCGAGCGCGTGCGCGCGGCGATCCCTGAGAGCGGGATCGTGTCGATCGACGCCGATACCAGCGCCAGCCCGAAAAGCTGGCAGGCCGTGATCACCGCGATCGGCGGTGCCAACGCGGCGGTGGACGACGTCTTCGAGGGCCGTGCGGCAAACGTCTTCGTCGCCGCGCGTCCGCCTGGACATCATGCCGAGAAGACCACGGCGATGGGCTTCTGCCTGTTCAACACGGCGGCGATCGCCGCCCGCTACGCCCAGAACAAGCACCAGGCCGAGCGCGTCGCCATCGTCGACTGGGACGTCCATCACGGCAACGGCACGCAGGACATTTTCTGGGACGACCCGTCGGTGCTCTATTGCTCGACGCACCAGATGCCGCTTTACCCAGGCACCGGCGCGAAGGGCGAGACCGGCGCCGGCAACATCGTCAACGCGCCGCTTTCGCCGCAGACCGGCAGCGACCTGTTCCGCGACGCATTCCTGTCGCGCGTGCTGCCGTCCATCGATGCGTTCGCGCCGGACCTGATTATCATTTCCGCCGGCTTCGACGCGCACCACCGCGATCCGCTGGCCGAGATCAACCTGACCGAGGACGATTTCGACTGGGCGACCGGGCAATTGATGGAACGCGCCGGCCGCCATAGCTCCAACAGGCTCGTCAGCCTGCTGGAAGGCGGCTACGATCTGCAGGGACTGGCATTTTCAGTCGCCGCCCATGTCGGGCGGCTGATGAAGGGATAGGGTATGGCATTGGAAGGCAATGAGGACGTCAAGGCGATGAGCTTCGAACAGGCGCTCGACGCGCTTGAGAAGATCGTCGATGATCTTGAGCGCGGCGACGTCCCGCTCGACCAGTCGATCAAGATCTATGAGCGCGGCGAAGCGCTGAAGGCGCATTGCGACCGGCTGCTGAAAGCGGCCGAGGACAAGGTCGAGAAGATCAGGCTGTCGCGCGACGGCAAGCCGATGGGAACTGAACCGCTGGACGCCGACTGAGGTGTTGATATTCAGGTGAAGCCGGCCTGCAAATGGCAACTTCCGGTGCTCACGTACTTCAAGTACGCTCCGCTCCGGTTCTCGGAAATCACCATTTTCGGCTCGGCCTGACCTGAATCTCAACACCTCAGCGGATGATCTCAGACCGGGTAAGGGCAAAGAAAGCAGGTAAGGAGTTCAAGCCATGTGCCGCAACATCAAGACCTTGGCCAATTTCGAGCCGCCGGCGACCAATGACGAAGTGCATGACGCAGCGCTTCAGTTCGTGCGCAAGCTGGCCGGCTCAACGAAGCCGTCCAAGCGCAACGAGCACGCTTTTTATCACGCAGTGGAAGCGATCGCGGCCGCTGCGCGCGAATTGATCGATTCGCTCGAAACCAACCAGGAACCGCGCAATCGCGAGGAAGAGGCCGCCAAGGCGAAGGCAAGGTCGGCGCTGCGTTTCGCCTGAGGGTAGTCATGAGCTTTTTTCCCGGAAACGACCCTGAACCCGGCGATGCCTTCGCCTGCGACCAGATCGAGCTGATGGTCGTTCCGAACGCCAAGGACATTGGCGGCTTCGAGGTGCGCCGCGCTCTTCCGACGGCAAAGCGCCGGCTGGTCGGGCCGTTCATCTTCTTCGACCGCATGGGCCCTGCGATCCTGCGCGCCGGCCATGCGCTCGACGTGCGTCCGCATCCGCATATCGGGCTTTCCACCGTCACCTACCTGTTCGACGGCAGGATCAGGCATCGCGATTCGCTCGGCACCGAAATGGTGATCGCGCCGGGCGACGTGAATCTGATGACAGCCGGGCGCGGCATCGTTCATTCAGAGCGCACGCCACAGGAATTGCGCGGCGCGCCGATGTCGGTCTCGGGCTTGCAGACCTGGCTGGCGCTGCCCGACGGCAAGGAGGAGATTGCTCCGGTGTTCGCGAACACGTCGGTGGCCAGCTTGCCGCAGATCGATGCCGAGGGCGTCAGCGGCCGCATCGTGATCGGCGCGTTCTCAGGCCTTCGCTCGCCCGTGGCGACCGCATCGGACACGCTCTACGCCGATCTCAGGCTGGCCGCCGGTGCCAGCGTGAAGATTCCAGCCGATGCCGAGGAGCGCGCCATCTACACGCTGGAGGGCAACATCTCGATCGCCGGCGATGTTTTCCCGGCCGAACGGCTTCTGGTGTTCAAGCCCGGCGAGGAGATAGTCGTTTCTTCCGAGCGCGGTGCGCATTTCATGCTGTTCGGCGGCGCTTCGCTGGGCTCCAAGCGCTACATTTGGTGGAATTTCGTCTCGTCCTCCAAGGAACGCATCGAGCAGGCCAAGCAGGAATGGAAGACGGGCCGCTTCGATATCGTTCCCGGCGATGAGGAAGAGTTTATTCCGCTGCCCGAGAACTAGGGTCCGCCTTGCGCGTCACTGGCGCGCATTTACATTCGCCCGCCGGCGGCCTATTCCCGCGCATGATTATGGCGCAATCTGCTGGTAGCGCCGTGTTCGATCGATAAGGCAGGACGCGCCCGAGTGAAGCCAGACACGCCGCTGCTCGACAAGGTCCGCATTCCGGCGGATTTGCGGACGCTTGATGAAAGCGCGCTGCCGCAGCTTGCCGCGGAACTCCGCGCCGAGCTCATTGACGCCGTGTCGCAGACCGGTGGTCATCTCGGCGCCGGCCTCGGCGTCGTCGAGCTGACGGTTGCGCTGCACTATGTCTTCAACACGCCGCAGGACCGGCTGATCTGGGACGTCGGCCACCAGGCCTATCCGCACAAGATCCTGACTGGCCGCCGCGACCGCATCCGTACGCTGCGCCAGGAAGGCGGCCTCTCTGGTTTCACCCGGCGGGTCGAGAGCGAATACGACCCGTTCGGCGCCGCGCATTCCTCGACCTCGATTTCGGCCGGTCTCGGCATGGCCATGGCGCGCGACTTGTCGGGCGGCCGCAACAATGTCATTTCCGTCATCGGCGACGGCTCGATGTCGGCCGGCATGGCTTTCGAGGCGCTGAACAATGCCGGCGCGCTCGACGCCCGGCTGATCGTCATCCTCAACGACAACGACATGTCGATCGCGCCGCCGACCGGCGCCATGAGCGCCTATCTGGCCAGGCTCGCTTCCGGCAAGGCCTATCTGGGCTTACGTGATTTCGGCAAGAAGCTGACTTCCTACCTAGGCAAGCGTGCCGACCGCGCCATCACCCGTGCGGTCGAGCATGCGCGTGGTTACGTCACCGGTGGCACCTTGTTCGAGGAGCTCGGCTTCTATCACATCGGCCCCATTGACGGTCACAATCTCGAACATCTGATCCCGGTGCTGAAGAACGTCCGCGACAACGGCAAAGGCCCGGTGCTGATCCATGTCGTGACCCAGAAGGGCAAGGGCTACGCGCCGGCGGAGGCTGCAGCCGACAAATATCACGGCGTCAACAAATTCGATGTCATCACCGGCGCGCAGGCCAAGGCGCCGGCCAACGCGCCCGCCTATACCAAGGTCTTCGCCGAGAGTCTGATCCAGGAAGCGCGTGACGACGACCGCATCGTCGCCATCACCGCCGCCATGCCGAGCGGCACCGGTCTCGATCTCTTCGGTGAGGTGTTTCCCAAGCGAACTTTCGATGTCGGCATTGCCGAGCAGCATGCGGTGACCTTCGCCGCCGGCCTTGCTACTGAGGGCTACAAGCCCTTCGCCGCCATCTATTCCACCTTCCTGCAGCGCGCTTACGACCAGGTCGTCCATGACGTGGCGATCCAGAAACTGCCGGTGCGTTTTCCGATAGACCGCGCCGGTTTCGTCGGCGCCGACGGCGCCACTCACTGCGGCGCTTTCGATACGACCTTCCTGACCACGCTGCCGAGCTTTGTCGTCATGGCCGCGGCAGACGAGGCGGAACTGCGCCACATGGTGCGCACCGCGGCTGTCTATGATGACGGCCCGATCGCCTTCCGCTATCCGCGCGGCAATGGTGTCGGCGTCGACATGCCGGAGCGCGGGGCGCTGCTGGAGATCGGCAGAGGCCGCATCGTGAAGGAAGGCACCAAGGTCGCGCTGCTTTCCTTCGGCACGCGGCTGCAGGATTGCCTTATGGCGGCCGAGGAACTTGGCGCTGCGGGCCTTTCCACGACCGTTGCCGACGCCCGCTTCGCCAAGCCACTCGACGAGGATCTCATCCGGCGGCTCGCCCGTTCGCATGAGGTGCTGGTGACCGTCGAAGAGGGCGCCATTGGCGGCTTCGCCAGCCAGGTGCTGCATTTCCTCGCCCATGAAGGCCTGCTGGAAAGCGGCCTCAAGGTGCGGCCGCTGGTGCTGCCGGACGCGTTCACCGACCATGCCAAGCCGGAAAAGATGTATGCCGATGCCGGCCTGGATTCGGCCGGTATCGTGCACACTGTCTTTGCTGCGTTCGGTCGCGGCGTGCAGGCGCAGCGCGCCTGAATCAGAGCTTCAAGACGCTCAATCGGTTTGCCGGCTGCCAGATGTAAGTATCTGTTAACGCTCCCGCTTGGCGGTTCGCTTACCCTGTCTCTTGGCCGATTCTCAACGGCGCCCTGCTAGAAGTTCGGGCCAGGCAGGGAGTTAACAAAAATGAAAACGCTTCTGTGCGGCATGGCCCTTTTGGCGGGCATGATTGCGCCGGTCGCAGCCGAGACGCGTTACGACCGCAATCTCGAAAAGGCGGTGCTGGATATCGTTGCCGGCAAGATGGGCAATATTCGCGGCGGCTTCTCCTATAAGCAGGTTCCTCAACTCGTCGTGCTGCCGGATGCAGGTCCCGTCGCGCTCACTCCGGTTGAGCCGCCGCGCAAGCAAGCCTCCGGCAATGACGGCCTGATGCCCGCCGTCGAGCGCCAGGTGTCGCGCACCATTTTCTAGAACCACATATCGCGCACGCAACGGCCGTCGCGCGGCAGGTCGTCAAAAGTGTCGAGGCCGTCGAAATGGTCGATCGGCAGGTCGGCGACCTCCTCGGGCGGCGCCAGCCTGACATTGACGGCGATGCGCGTGCGGCCGCCCTTGCCGGAACGCAGGCCTCGCCAGGCGACCACACAGGCGCAGGTCGGACAGAACAGGATTTCCAGCGCGGGCTCCGCCACCTCAGCGCGTGTGTACGATTTCAGCGGCCCGGCGACGCGAATGCGCTCATCGACATAGTCATAGGCCCAGAGCGCTCCGTAGCGGCGGCAAAGCGTGCAATTGCATGCGGTGATACCACCGGGATCGCCTTCCAGCGTCCAATGAACCGCGCCGCAATGACAGGTACCCCTCAGCATTGCCACCTCCACCGGCTGACGAACCGCCTGTTCCTGTCGGCATTCTGCAGCCTCTTGCGCCATATTCAACCATTGCGTTCGCGCCCGGCTTTCGCCAATGAAGGCCGATGAGTTCCCCTTTGCCAGCCAGCCGGCGCCAGCGGCTCGACGAACTGCTCGTCGGGCGTGGCCTGTTTGCCAGCCGTTCGCGCGCCCGCGACGCGATCGAGCGCGGCGCGGTTACGGTTGACGGCGCCGTCGCCCGCAAGCCCGGCCAGCCCGTCGCGTCGGACTGCCTAGTCGCCATCGACGATCCGGCGCGGGCCTATGTATCGCGCGCGGCGCTGAAGCTGATCGCCGGCCTTGACCGTTTCGGCCTTGATCCTTCCGGCAGCGAGGCGCTCGATATCGGCGCCTCGACCGGCGGCTTCACCCAGGTGCTGCTCGAGCGCGGCGCGGCGCATGTCACAGCGATCGATGTCGGTCACGGCCAGATGCATCCAGACATTGCCGGCGACCCGCGTGTGACCGTGATCGAAGGGCTGAACGCGCGCGATCTGACGGCAGCCGATCTCGGCGGCCGTATTCCCGGTTTCCTTGTCTGCGACGTCAGCTTCATCTCGCTGAAGCTTGCGCTGCCGCCGGCGCTGGGATTGACGGGCGAGGGCGCCAACGCAGTTCTGCTGGTCAAGCCGCAATTCGAGGCGGGTCGCGAGGCCATCGGCAAGGGCGGCCTGCTCAAGGACCCGGGCGATGCCGAGCGGATTGCAGGGAACCTGCGCGACTGGTTGGCTGGCGTTCCCGGCTGGCGCGTGCTGGGACTCCAGCCGTCGCCGATCGAAGGCGGCGACGGCAACCGCGAATTCCTGCTCGCCGCCATGAAGGACGGGCGATGAGCACACGCTTCACCATTGCAAGGCTCGGTTCGCAGGGCGACGGCATCGCCAATGCCGAAGGCGGGGAGGTCTTTATCCCGTTCACGCTGCCCGGCGAAACGGTCACGGCCGCGCGCCAGAAGGACCGCGCCGCGCTGATGTCGGTATTGGAAGCCTCGCCGCATAGGATCGAGCCGGCCTGCCGCCATTTCACCGAATGCGGCGGCTGCGCGCTGCAGCATTACGAGGCTGAAGCCTACCGGCAATGGAAGCGCGAGAAGGTTGTGCAGGCGCTGAAGGTCAAGGGCATCGCTTGCGAGATCGCTGCGCTGGTGCCTTGCGCGCCGCATACCCGCCGCCGCGTCACGTTCAGCGCCAGGCGCACGGACGCCGGCATGCTGCTCGGCTTCGTGCGCGCGCTGTCCTCCGAGATCATCCCGATCGAGGAATGCCCGATCTCGCTGCCGGCGATCGTCTCGGCGCTCGATAAATTGCGCGCCCTGGCCGGCTTGGTCTGCGCGACGCCGAAGGCGTTTCATATGACGGTGACAGTCACGGCCTCGGGCCTCGACATTGCCGTGCAGGATGCCGGCAAGCTTGGCGACCATCAGCGCCGCATTGCGTCGAATTTCGTCATGGCCGAGGGCCTGGCGCGGCTTTCCGTCGACGGCGAGATTGTCGTCGAGCCGAAGAAGCCGGTGGTGCAGTTCGGACCGGTCGCGGTCGCCGTGCCGCCCGGCGCCTTCCTGCAGGCGACGGAGGCCGCCGAGCAGGCGATGGCAAGCCTCGTCGGCCAGCATCTGTCGCGCGCCAGGAAGGTCGCCGACCTGTTTGCCGGCTGCGGCAGCTTCGCGCTCAGGCTCGGCGCGCAATCCGAGGTCCATGCCGTCGAGGGCGATGCGCCGGCGCTTGCCGCGCTCGACCGCGCCTTCCGCTTTGCCGGCGGCCTGAAGCGGGTGACCAGCGAACGCCGCGACCTCTTTCGCCGGCCGCTGACCTTCAAGGAGTTGAACGCCTTCGACGGGCTGGTCTTCGATCCGCCGCGCGCCGGCGCCGAGGACCAGTCGAAGCAGATCGCCCGTTCCGACGTGCCGCTGGTCGCCGCCGTGTCCTGCAATCCGGTGACGCTCGCACGCGATCTGCGCATCCTGATCGATGGCGGCTATACGCTGAAGAGCGTCACGCCGATCGACCAGTTCCTGTGGTCGCCGCATGTCGAGGCCGTCGCGCTTTTGGAGAAGCCGAAGCGGCGGCGGTAGCTCGCGGCCGGAGGCTCGCGTGAAAACTATGAAGCCTCTGTTCTTTCGACGGAATTGCGCCCTAAAGCCGCCTTTTTGCGGGGTCTTAATTCTGCGGTTAGGGAAACATTCCTGCCTCTCCGGCGTTATCGCGTTGAATGAATGGCGGACAAGGATGGCGGATTGCAATGCGCTCGCTTCGGAAAGTCATCGGCCTTGTCGTCGTTTTCGTCGCGTTCGCCGTCGCGTCCACGACGGGCGCGCTCGCCCAACAGCAGAAACGTCTCGCATTCGTCATCGGCAACGCCGCCTATCCGTCGGATGCGCTGGTCACCTCCGCGAATGACGCCGGTCTGATCGCGCAGACCCTGCAGGCAGCTGGGTTCGATGTGGTCGGCGCACGCGATGTCGACCAGGAATCGTTGCGTGGCGCGCTGCGCGATTTCCTTGGAAAGGTTTCCGCCGCCGGTCCGGACGCGACCGTTTTCGTATACCTCGCCGGCCGCGGCGTGCAGTTCGAAGGCGAGAACTATTTCTTGCCGGTCGACGCCCAGATCGCCAATCCGGCCGACGTGCCGCTGCAGGCCATGCGGCTCTCCGATATCACCAGGTCTCTGGCGGGACTGCCGGCGAAGGTCAATATCGTCGTCCTCGACGCGGCACGGCCGAATGCTCTTCCGAAAATGAGCCAGCCGCTGGCCAGCGGGCTCGCGCTGGTCGACCCCGACCCCAACATGCTGATTGCGTTCAACGCGGCGCCCGGAACGGTTGCGCCGGAAGGCAAGGGCCCATACGGCGCCTATGCTCAGGCGCTCGCCGAGATGATGCGCGAAGGCGGCATATCGCTTGACGATGTTTTCGACCGCACGCGGCTACGCGTCAACGAGGTGACGCAAGGCGCCGAAGTTCCGTGGGACGCCTCGAAGGTCAGCGCGCCCTTCGTCTTCTTCGAACGCGCTCCGGACGCGCCGCCGCCGAAGGTTTCGGAGGCCGAAGAACGGGCCAACCGAACCAGACCGATCCGCGACTTCAATGCGCATGACGCTTATGTCGCGGCACTCGATCGCGACACCATGCGCGGCTACGAGGAATTCCTCGTCGCCTATCCGCACGATCCGATGGCAAAGCGTGTGCGGGCCATCATCGCGGCGCGGCGCGAGGCGATCACCTGGCGCGAAACGTGGCTGCGGGATACGCCGGAGGCCTATTGGTCCTACCTCGGGCGCTATCCGCACGGGCTGCATGCCTGGGACGCGCGCCGCCGCCTGGAGCATTTCGACGCCGAGCTCGAGCCACCGACGAGCTTCACCGTCATCGTCTACGACGTGCCGCCGCCGCCGCCGGAGGAAATCATCTATGTCGACAGGCCGGTGCTCTATTTCGACGATCCCGATTTCGACTTCGAGCCGCCGCCGCCGATCGACGTGGTATTCCTGCCGCCGCCGCCGCCGGATTTCGTCGTGCTGCCGCCGCCCCCGCCGCCGGTCGATGTTTACGTCCTGCCGACGCCGGTCTTCGTCCCCGTGCCGGTCTGGGTCAGGCCGCCGCGTGACATCGTGCCGCCGCCGAACGACATCATCTTCAACAACATTCACAACACGACCGTCATCAACAACACGACGATCAACAACGAGCCGGCCAATCAGGCCGGACAGCCGAGCGCCAATGCACCGAGCGGCCTCACCACCGGCCGGAAGATGGCGGCTGGTGCGGGCGCGGCCTCCCTGGCAGCCAAGGTGACGCTGCCGCCGTTGCTGCAGAAAAGGGCAGCGCTGTTCAAGCAGAACCAGGGCGGCCAGCCGCTGAAGCCGGGCCAGGCTGTCACGCAGGGCCAGCAGCCGGGTGCGACGCCGCAGGCGAAGACGACGGGCAAGCTCCCGACCGATCACGCCTTGCGGGGAGCTGACGGCAAAGCGCTGCCGCTCGTCAACGGCAAGCCGGTGCTCAACGGCCAGAACGCGCCCAACAGGAAGGTGCAGGGCAAGCAAGGCACGGCGAGTGGCAACCAGCAGGCTACCGGGAATGCCGGCGCCGCCGTTACGGGCAACGGCCAGCAGAACGGAGTTGTCAACGATCAGGGCAAGAGGGGCAAGCTCCGCAAGCTGCCGACCGTAAACGGCGCGCCGGGCGAGGACGGGCGGAACGCCCAGCAGAGGTTCGGGAAGAACAATCCGAATGCGTTGTCCGGTCAGAACGAAGGCAGGCCGAGGAAGCTGATACGCAAGGATCTGTCGGCAGGCCAGACAGCTGTCGGCCCGAGCGATAAAGGCTCGGTCAACGGAGGCGATAGAGGTAAGAAGTTCCGCAAGCTGCCGACCGTCAACGGCGCGCCGGCCGACAATCGGGCGAGCGTGCAGGAGCGGCTCAGGAGAAACAATCCGAGTGTGTTCTCCGGCCAGAATCAGGGTTCGGCCAATGCAAACAGGAAGTTCCGCAGGCTGCCGAACGGCGAAGAGGGTTCCGCCGGCGCAGGCACCAACGCCCAGCGCAACTTCAAGCAGGAAAGACCGAACGTGCAGGTGCTCAGGCCGCAAAGGCCGGAGTTCCAGGCGCAGCCAAGGCCTCAGCTGCAAGAGAGACGCCTGCAGCAGTTGAGGCCTGAGCCTCAGATGCAAGAAAGACGCTTGCAGCAGCAGCTACGGCCTCAGCCTCAGATACAGGAACGGCGCCTGCCGCAGCAGCCCAGGGAGCAGCCGCCGCAGGGAAACAAGAAGCCGACCTGCGGGCATCCTGGCGAGCCGCCCTGCCAGCAGTAGGCCAGCAAGGCTTGCCTGGCCGCGGGCGGCGACGCTCGTTCATGGGCCGGATTTTTCGGCCTATGAATTTGCGAGGTGGAGAATGTGACGGATCAGGCCGTCAAAGCAGACCAGACCGCTCTGGTCACGCCGGGAGCGATTGCGGGAAAAGGTGAAAGGTTCGGGCTCGGCGACTTCGCCATAGCCTTCCGTGCGGAATTGCAACCCAAGCAGATAGAGCGGCTCGCCGTTTCCGTGAAACGCTCTGGCCCTTACGAATTCGGAGACAGCCGTTTCGCCGTGCCGCCGCGCTGGTTGATCGACACCCAGGTGTTCGGGTTCTGCTGCGATTGGCGTTTCAGGAAATAATAGCCGGTTGCGTTCCAGGGCCTGACCTCGTCGACCAGATTGTCCAGCACGAGATCGCCCTTGTCGGTTTTCACCGTCAGAATGGTGTGGCCCTCATTGTGGAGATCGCGCACCACCGTCATCAGCAGCGCCTGCCGGGGGAAGCCCGCTTCCAGGAGGAGCTTGCGCTTGTAGAGCGCGTAGATCTTGCAGTCGCCCTTGCCGTCCGTCGGATAGTCCCAGTGGTCCATCGTCGTGCCCCAGTGGTCGTAATTGCTGATGGGCTTGATGGACCGGTTCGCCTTCTGGTTTACCCGCTTGAGGATGCTCATGTTCTGCGCCGTCAGCCTGACGCTTGTGGCAGGCAGGGCAGGCACTTTGCATTCCTTCGGCCGGCGATGACAGAAATCGAGCCAGCCATATGGGACGCTGGTGCTGCCGCCGACTGTGGCGGAGCTCGCAGCCGCTAGCTTGAACAGCGACGACTGCGCCGCTGCAGGGCTGATTTGCAGCGATGATGCGCCAACCAGCGAAGCGAGGCCAATGAGGAAAGAAGAGGTCAGGACGCCGGGGGAACGCTGCATTGCCGACACCACCGCAACGAGAAGACTGGCGAGAAGCTAATGCGCAAACGCCCGCCCCGCCAATTAAACAATTAATAATGTCCTAACACGATTGTGTTCACTTCAAGGTGGAGGATGCATTCAAGCCGAAATCAACCGCTTGGCGCGCGGAGACTGCTCGGGATGTTTGTTCGTCAGGCAGCGAACGACAATGTTGGCATCAATAGCGAGCGTGGCGCCGCCGTGCTTCGGCGAGGACGCCGGCGTCCATTTCTTCCAGTGTCCTCGGCGCGCCAGGGGATGGCAGGGAGCCAAAGACATCGTTCGGCTGCGTCGCCGCGAACACAGGCGCCAGGTTCAAAAGCACTCCCTCAGCCGTTTCCTCAACCTCGAGCCTCGTTCCCGGGCCCCACTGTCTCCGTTTCCGGATGGCGCCGGGCAGGATCACTTGCCCTTTGGTCGAGATGGTGGTCGTCAGCTTTTCAGAGGTGGTCATAGCACCTTACCTGTGTAAGACGAAGGTATCGGTTAGACCTCAAACTCTGGTGCCGCCCACCGTCATCTGGTTCATCCGCAGATGCGGCTGGCCGACGCCGACAGGCACGCCCTGTCCGGCCTTGCCGCACATGCCGATGCCGCTGTCGAGCTTCATGTCGTTGCCGATCATGCTGACGCGGTGCATGGCGTCAGGGCCGTTGCCGATCAGCATCGCGCCCTTGATCGGCTGCGTCACCTTGCCGTTCTCGATCATATAGGCTTCGGTGCAGCCGAACACGAACTTGCCCGACGTGATGTCGACCTGCCCGCCGCCGAAGGAAACGGCGTAGATGCCGTTCTTGACCGAGGCGATGATCTCTTCCGGCTCCATGTCGCCCGAGGTCATATAGGTGTTGGTCATGCGCGGCATCGGCTGGTGCGCATAGCCCTCGCGGCGGCCGTTGCCGGTCGCCTTCATGCCCATCAGCCGGGCGTTCTGGCGGTCCTGCATATAGCCGACGAGTTTGCCGTCTTCGATCAGCACGTTGCGCGCCGAGGGCGTCCCTTCGTCGTCGACGGTCAGCGAGCCGCGCCGCTCGGGGATGGTGCCGTCATCGACCACGGTGACACCCTTCGCCGCCACCTGTTGGCCCATCAGGCCGGCGAAGGCCGATGTCTTCTTGCGGTTGAAGTCGCCTTCGAGCCCATGCCCGACCGCCTCGTGCAGCATCACGCCCGGCCAGCCGCTGGACAGCACGATGTCGAACGTGCCCGCCGGCGCAGGGACGGCCTCGAGATTAACCAGCGCCTGCCGCAGCGCCTCACTGGCCGCATGCTTCCAGCTTTCCTCGCCGACGAATTCGCCAAAGCTCTTGCGGCCACCCATGCCGTAGGAGCCGCTCTCCTGCCGGTCGCCGCTGCCGACAACGACCGAGACGTTGATGCGGACCAGCGGGCGGATGTCGCGCACGATCTGGCCGTCGCCGCGCACGATCTCGACATGCTGCCACGAGGCGGCAAGCGACGCCGTCACCTGGCGCACGCGCGGATCCTTCGCGCGCAGCCAGCCGTCGATCTCCTGCAACAGCTTGGCCTTGGCCTCGAAGGACGGCGAGGGGATAGGGTTCTCGTCGCCATAGAGATGGCGGTTGGTGCGGGCGGGCGCTCCGGCCAATGTGCCGGAATAGCCGCCCTTGACAGCCGAGACGGCGTCGGCCGCGCGCAGCAGCGAGGCTTCGGAGAGATCGCTGGAATGCGCATAGCCGCTCGCTTCGCCGGCCACGGCACGCAGGCCGAACCCCTGGTCGGTGTTGAAATTGGCCGTCTTCAGCCGGCCATTGTCGAACATCAGCGCTTCGCTCTCGCTGTATTCGAGGAACAGCTCGCCGTCGTCGGCGCCCTTGATGGTCTCGGTGACGATCTCCTTGACGCGATCGTCGGAAATGTCGAATTGGCCGATCAGGCTGTTCATGGCAAATCCATTCATGGAAACAAATCGTTCCTCGGCATGTAGGCGCGAAGCTGCCGTCGCACAATCGCCAACTGGGTCAAGCCGACGATTGCGCCGCCGTCACTTGCCGCTGACGAAGTCCTTGATGTTGCCGGCCATCGCGTTCCAATTGGAAAACTGCTCCTCGAGATTGGCCCTGGTGATGCCGCCGGCAAAGCTGACATCCATCCTGAAATTCGAGCCGTCGCCCGAATAGGCCTTCACCCAGCGGTATTTTGCGTTCCAGGCGTTGGCTTGGTCAGCGGTAAGCGGGTCGGCGTAGCCGGTCGCGAATTGCAGCGACTTGCAGTTCTCGTGGTCTTCGCAGCCATAGAAATAGATCAGGTATTTAACGCCGTCGATCCGCCCCGAAATCATCGGATCGCCGTTGTCGTCCTTGCCCATCCTGGCGGAACCGAAGCCCTTGGCGATATCGAGAACCGCCGCCGGATCGGGCCTCTGGAGGATTTCGGCATCCTCTGCCCGGGCGACCGAAACCGCACTGGTCAGCGCCAGCCCAGCGATGCAAGCGGACAACGACGTGCGCATGGAGCCTCCTGCCGCCAAATCCGCATTCGCCATCCGACCTCAGCGTCGGAAATGGCCGCGGTGCATGGGCAAGAAGATCAAGGTAGGGCGGCGAAGCCGTCCGCAAAGCCCTTGAGATCGACGGGAATGCCGATGCCTTCCTCGGGCGTCTGGAAGACGATGAAGGTGGCCGACGTGCCGCTCTTCAGCGTGTCGAGCAGCGGCTTTTCAAGGATCACCTCGGCGTAGCAGCCGTCCTGGAAGCAGCGCACGAAATAGGCGCGGCCGATATCCTTGCCGTCGACGTTGAGACCAAGGCCGTTGGGGAGCAGCACGCCGAGCGGCGCCAGCACGCGCAGGATCTCGGCTTTGTTGTCGGCGGTGCGCAGCACCACGACCGAAAGGCCCATTTCAGGGCGGTCCTCGGCGACGACGTTCTGCATCATCACGCATTGCTCTGAGGTGGCACCTGCAGGCGTATCGCAGATGATCGACCACGCGCCATGCGTCGACTTCACCGTGCCGCTCGGCGGCTTGGCGTCGTTAGGCGAGGCGGGGGCGCCGACGGCTACGCCGACACCGAGCAAGGCGACGGCAAGGACGACCTTCGCCAGGGTTCTCGAAAGCCAGGAAGTCATAACGGCTCCATTGCGAATCACGGCACTTTAAGCCGCGCCGGGGCCAAGTAAAGGACGAGACCTCCGCCGGTCCGCCCCGATACCGGCAATTGCATGCTTTTCCAAAGCAAATTCGCCCGAATTGCGACCGTCGCGCATATAGCATGGCGGGCGCCGAACGCGGCCTTCGGCCTGCGCGCAAAAATGCCGCACGGTTTCCTCCGCTCCTTTCTTGCGGAGGGAAATAGAGTATGGTTTGAACCACCCTCGGGACAGACCCGGGATTCCCGATCCTGGCAGCGTCCGTTATTGGTGCGACCAGATCGCGGGAAATGGGAGACGAGAGGGCGATGAGGAAATTCCTGGCAAGCGCTGAATTCTTGGCAGGTGCGGCCGCTTCGGCCGTGCTCTTCTCCAGTGCGGCGGCCCGTGCCGACCAGCCGCGGGAATGGGAGATGACCTTCCAGGCGCCCGCGACCGACATGATGCGGCAGATCGAGCGGTTCGGGAACTACACCATGTGGTTCATCGTCCCGATCACCATCCTCGTGCTGGTGCTTCTGCTGGTCTGCATCGTCAGGTTCCGCGCCAGCGCCAATCCGGTGCCGTCCAGGACCAGCCACAACACGCTGATCGAGGTGATCTGGACGGTCGGGCCGGTGATCGTGCTCCTGCTCATCGCCATTCCTTCCTTCCAGCTGCTCACCGCGCAGTACACGCCGCCGGAAGAAGCCAAGCTCACCGTCAAGGCGACTGGCAACCAGTGGAACTGGGATTACGAGTACCAGGTCGACAAGACCTTCTCCTTCAACTCGGCGGTTCTCCAGGATGGCGACCGCGCCAAGGCCGGCAAGGAAGACCGCGCCCGCTATCCGCGCCTTCTGGCGGTCGACAACGAGCTGGTCGTGCCGGTCAACACCATGACGCGCGTGCTGATCACCGCCACCGACGTCATCCATTCCTTCGCCGTGCCGTCCTTCGGCATCAAGATGGACGCCGTTCCCGGCCGCACCAACGAGACCTGGTTCAAGGCGGAGAAGGAAGGCCTCTACTACGGCCAGTGCTCGCAGCTCTGCGGCAAGGACCATGCCTTCATGCCGATCGCCGTGCGCGTGGTGTCCGATGCGCAGTTCAAGACCTGGCTGGATACGGCCAAGTCCGACGTGCCTGCCGCCAACAAGGCGCTGATGGCCGAGATCGATGGTACCAACAAGGTAGCGGCCGCCGGCAACTGATGCCGCGGGTTAGCAAGATTTAGGGAACGGAGCGGAACATGGCAGAGGCTGCAGCTCACGATCACGGCGACCACAGGCCACATGGCTGGGTCCGGTGGGTCTACTCGACCAACCACAAGGACATCGGCACGCTCTACCTGATCTTCGCGATCATGGCCGGCATCGTCGGCGGCGCGCTCTCGGTCGCCATCCGCATGGAGCTGCAGGAGCCGGGCATCCAGATCTTCAGCGGCTTGGCCCAGATGGTCTACGGCATGCAGGGCGACGCCGCCATCGACGGCGGCAAGAGCATGTACAACGCCTTCGGCGCCGCGCACGGCCTGATCATGATCTTCTTCATGGTCATGCCGGCGCTCATCGGCGGCTTCGCCAACTGGATGGTGCCGATCATGATCGGCGCGCCGGATATGGCCTTCCCGCGCATGAACAACATCTCGTTCTGGCTGCTGCCGCCGGCCTTCATCCTGCTGCTCTCCTCGATGTTTGTGCCGAGCGCGCCGGGCGCCTTCGGCGTCGGCGGCGGCTGGACCATCTATCCGCCGCTCTCGACGTCCGGGCAGCCCGGCCCGGCGATGGATCTCGCGATCCTGTCGATCCATATCGCCGGCGCGTCGTCGATCCTCGGCGCCATCAATTTCATCACCACCATCTTCAACATGCGCGCTCCCGGCATGACGCTGCACAAGATGCCGCTGTTTGCCTGGGCGGTGCTGATCACCGCCTTCCTGCTGCTTCTGTCGCTGCCGGTCCTGGCGGGCGCCATCACCATGCTGCTCACCGACCGCAATTTCGGCACCGCTTTCTTCGTGCCGGACCAGGGCGGTGACCCGATCCTCTTCCAGCACCTGTTCTGGTTCTTCGGCCATCCCGAAGTGTACATCCTGATCCTGCCGGGCTTCGGCATCGTCAGCCATATCGTCTCGACCTTCTCGAAGAAGCCCGTCTTCGGTTATCTCGGCATGGCCTACGCCATGGTCGCGATCGGCGCCGTCGGCTTCATCGTCTGGGCGCACCACATGTACACGACCGGCCTGTCGCTCGACACGCAGCGTTACTTCGTGTTCGCCACCATGGTCATCGCGGTGCCGACCGGCGTGAAGATCTTCTCCTGGATCGCCACCATGTGGGGCGGTTCGATCTCCTTCAAGCCGCCGATGCTGTGGGCGCTGGGCTTCATCTTCCTGTTCACCATCGGTGGCGTCACCGGCGTTCAGCTGGCCAATGCCGGCCTCGACCGCTCGCTGCACGACACTTATTTCGTCATCGCCCACTTCCACTATGTGCTGTCGCTGGGCGCGGTGTTCGCGATCTTCGCCGGCTGGTACTACTGGTTCCCGAAGATGACCGGCTACATGTACTCGCCGGTTATCGCCAACACCCACTTCTGGGTCACCTTCGTCGGCGTGAACCTGATCTTCTTCCCGCAGCACTTCCTCGGCCTGGCCGGCATGCCGCGCCGTACCGTCGACTATCCGGACGCGTTCGCGGGCTGGAACATGGTGTCGTCCTACGGCTCCTACATCGCAGCCGTCGGTGTCGCGATCTTCCTCTACGGCGTGTTCGAGGCCTTCCAGAAGAAGCGTGTCGCCGGCGCCAACCCGTGGGGCGAGGGTGCCACCACGCTCGAATGGCAGCTGCCTTCGCCGCCGCCGTTCCACCAGTGGGAACAGCTGCCGAAGATCAAGTAGGCGGCGTCACAACGCATACGCGGCCGCCGGCTCGTCCGGCGGTCTTTGCCAACGGAATGATGGACTTTAAGTACGCATGGCGCTTGCCGAGGACAGATTGATGGAGGAAGCGGGCTTTCGCATGTCGGAAGCGACAGCAGGCGATTTCTTCGCCCTGTTGAAGCCGCGCGTCATGTCGTTGGTCGTCTTCACGGCCTTTGTCGGCATGATCGCGGCACCCGCCACCATCAATCCGCTCATGGCGGTGATCGCCATCCTGGCGATCGCCATCGGCGCCGGTGCCTCCGGCGCGCTCAACATGTGGTACGACGCCGACATCGACGCGGTGATGACCAGGACCGCCGGCCGCCCGGTGCCGTCCGGCCGCGTCACGCCAGGCGAAGCGCTGAGCTTCGGCCTGGTGCTGTCGGTATTGTCCGTGATGACGCTCGGCGTGCTAATCAACTGGTTGTCGGCGTCGCTTCTGGCCTTCACCATCTTCTTTTACGCCGTCGTCTACACCATGTGGCTGAAGCGCTGGACGCCGCAGAACATCGTCATCGGCGGCGCCGCCGGCGCCATCCCGCCGGTGATCGGCTGGGCCGCCGTGACCGGCTCGGTCAGCCTCGAAAGCGTGATCCTGTTCCTGATCATCTTCCTGTGGACGCCGCCGCATTTCTGGGCGCTGGCTCTCTTCAAGTCCGACGATTATGCCCGCGCCGGCATCCCGATGATGCCGAACGTCGCCGGCCAGGCCTCGACCCGCCGGCAGATCTTTGCCTATGCGCTGATCCTGGCGCCGGTCGGGGTGCTGCCCTGGGCGCTCGGCTACACAACGGCCGGCTATGGCGTCGTCTCGGCGGCCCTCGGCGCGGGGTTCGTCTGGTATGCCTGGAAAGTGCTTGCCATGGCCGACGATGATCGCGCGATGAAGCCGGCCAAGGCCCTGTTCGGCTATTCGCTGCTCTATCTCTTCGCTATTTTTGCCGCCTATCTCGTCGACTGCGTGGTCGGGCGCGTCCTCATGATGGGGGGAGCATGATCGTGGCCGACAAGAAACTCGAACTGGTCACGCTGACCGAACGCCAGCAGAAGGCGCGCCGCAACCGCTCCATCGCCATCGGTCTCGCGCTGGCAGCGCTGGTCGTCGTCTTCTATGCTGCCACCATCGTGCGCTTCGGTCACAGCGGGGCCAGCATCACCGGCTCCGGCCTGCTGGGAGGCGGCTGATGGGCGGCGAGGCCAGCAGCAAGCCCCGCAAGGTGAACAACGGCATCGTCGCCGCCGTCTGCCTCGCCTTCTTCACCGGCATGGTCGGCATGGCCTATGCGGCGGTGCCGCTCTACAAGATGTTCTGCCAGGTCACCGGCTATGGCGGGACCACGCAGCGCGCCGAGAAACAATATGCCGGACGCGTGCTCGACCGCGACATAACCATCCGCTTCGATGCCAACACCAACGGCATTCCATGGCAGTTCGAGCCTGTCGCCCGCTCGGTGACGATCAAGATCGGCGCGACGGCGCAGGCGCATTACAGCGCCACCAACAAGTTCGACCGCACCATCACCGGCCGCGCCTCGTTCAACGTGCAGCCGGAAATGGCTGGCGCTTATTTCAACAAGGTGGAGTGCTTCTGCTTCACCGACACGACGCTGAAGCCCGGCGAGACGCTGGACATGCCGGTCGTGTTCTATGTCGATCCAGACATCGTCAACGTGCCGGAACTCAAGGACTTGAAGACCATCACCCTGTCCTACACGATGTTCCCGGTCGAAAACAAAAAGCCGGTCGCCTCGTCGGCGCCGGCCGCTGGCAGCAGCAACAAAGTTCCAGATTCCGACGCAAGCCTCGGGGGTTGATATGGCAGACGCGCACGCAAAACCACAACACGACTACCATCTCGTCAACCCCAGCCCGTGGCCTTTCCTGGGTTCGATCGGCGCGCTGGTCACCGCAATCGGCGGCGTCTGCCTGATGCAGTATCTGAAGGCCGGCAACTTCCCGGTCTTCGGCCACAACATCGCCAATCCGTGGCTGTTCTTCATCGGCATGATCATCGTGCTCTACACGATGTTCGCCTGGTGGTCCGACACCATCAAGGAAGCGCATGAGGGTCATCACACGCGCGTCGTGTCGCTGCATCTGCGCTACGGCATGATCATGTTCATCGCCTCGGAGGTGATGTTCTTCGTCGCCTGGTTCTGGGCCTTCTTCGACGCAAGTCTCTTCCCCGGCGAGGCGAACCAGTATGCCCGCACCGCCTTCACCGGCGGTGTGTGGCCGCCGAAGGGGCTTGAAGTCCTCGATCCCTTCCACTTGCCGCTCTACAACACCATCATCCTGCTTCTGTCGGGCACGACGGTGACCTGGGCGCACCACGCGCTTCTGCATGGCGACCGCAAGGGCCTGATCAACGGCCTGGTGCTGACCGTCGGCCTCGGCATGCTGTTCACCATGGTGCAGGCCTACGAGTACATGCACGCTCCGTTCGGCTTCAGGGATTCGATCTACGGCGCCACCTTCTTCATGGCGACCGGCTTCCACGGCTTCCATGTCATCATCGGCACCATCTTCCTGCTGGTCTGCCTCGTGCGCGCGATGCGCGGCGACTTCACGCCGAAGCAGCATTTCGGCTTCGAGGCGGCCGCCTGGTACTGGCACTTCGTCGACGTGGTCTGGCTGTTCCTGTTCAGCGCGATCTATGTCTGGGCCTCGAACGGCGCCATGATCGAAGGCCATTAAACCGACGGGTTTGGGAGTCCCAAGGGCGGCTGCGGCGACGTGGCCGCCTTATTCTTTGGGGCGAAAAGGTCTAGGGTGAGAAGATGAGCGAAGACAAGGCGATCTGGCCACCCATCGATCCGATCTCGGCCGGCCTGCATGGCCGCTGTCCGCGCTGCGGCGAAGGCAAGCTGTTCTCGGGGTTCCTTACCATCGGCAAGCGCTGCTACAATTGCGGGCTCGACTACTCCTTCGCCGATGCGGGCGACGGGCCGGCCGTGTTCGTCATCCTGATCATCGGCTTCGTCGTCGTCGGTCTCGCATTGTGGATGGAGGTGACGTTCAGCCCGCCGCTCTGGCTGCACTTCATGTTGTGGATACCGCTCGCCCTGGTGCTGTGCCTGACGGCGCTACGCCTGATCAAGGGTGTGCTGATCACCTTGCAGTATTCGAAAAAGGCCTCGGAGGGCAGGCTGGATTCCAACGAATGAGCGAGACGACCGGTTTGGTTGCCGGCCCTTCGCGGCCGCGCACGGCGTTGCTGCTTGGCCTCGGCCTTGTCCTGTTCGTGATCCTGATCGGGCTCGGCACCTGGCAGGTCCAGCGCCTGCACTGGAAGGAAGGCCTGCTCGCAACCATCGACAAGCGCACCCATTCCGCACCGCTGGCGCTGGCGGACGTGGAGAAGGAATTCGCCGCTTCCCACGATGTCGACTACACGCCCGTGACGGTGACAGGCACTTTCCTGCACCAGGGCGAGCGGCACTTCTTTTCCACTTGGCAAGGCGACAGCGGTTTCAACGTCTACACGCCCCTGGAGCTCGAGGACGGCCGCTTCGTGCTCGTCAACCGCGGCTTCGTTCCCTATGACCTCAAGGATCCCTCCAAGCGCCGGCAGGGCGAAATTGCCGGCAAGGTGACGGTGACCGGGCTCGCCCGCAATCCGCTGCCCGCGAAGCCGTCGATGATGCTTCCCGACAATGACGTCGCCAAGAACATCTTCTATTGGAAGGACCGCGACGTCATGGCAGCGACCGCCGGTTTGCCTGCCGGTTTCGTGCTGGTGCCGTTCTTCGTCGATGCCGACAAGACGCCGAATCCCGGCGGCCTGCCGGTCGGCGGCGTCACCATCATCGACCTGCCGAACAACCACCTGCAATATGCCGTCACCTGGTACGGGCTGGCCGCGGCTCTCGCGGCCGTGCTGATCCTAAGGTTGCGCCGCCCGGCGCAGGAGCAGTGAGCGCCGTCGCTCTTGACAGGGCAGGGGTGCGCACCTCATTTCGCCTAATCAAACAGATAGAGCATGATGTCGTCCGAAAACCGCTTCACACTTTTCGGCATCATGTTCTTGGTTCCGACTGAATCGGCCTTGCATTCATGACCCAGAAAAAGCCACCGCTGACGATCAGACTCTGCCAGCCACGCGGCTTCTGCGCCGGTGTCGACCGCGCCATCCAGATCGTCGTGCTGGCGCTGAAGAAATACGGCGCGCCGGTCTATGTCCGCCACGAGATCGTGCACAACCGCTACGTCGTCGAAGGGCTGCAGAGCCTCGGCGCCGTCTTCATCGAGGAACTGTCCGAGATTCCGCCGGAGCATCGCCAGTCGCCCGTGGTCTTTTCCGCGCATGGCGTGCCGAAATCGGTGCCGGCGGACGCCCAGGCGCGCAATCTCTTCTACCTCGACGCCACGTGCCCGCTCGTCTCCAAGGTGCACAAGCAGGCGATGCGCCACCAGCGGCTCGGTCGCCATGTGCTCCTGATCGGCCACGCCGGCCACCCGGAGGTGATCGGCACGATGGGCCAATTGCCGGAAGGCGCGGTGACGCTGATCGAGACCGAGGCTGACGCCGCGCGCTTCGTGCCCGTCGACGCTTCGGCGCTGGGCTTCGTCACCCAGACGACCTTGTCGGTCGAGGACACCGCGGGCATCATTCGCGCGCTGCAAGAGCGGTTTCCCGAACTGCATGCGGCCGCGGCCGAATCGATCTGCTACGCCACTACCAACCGCCAGGAAGCGGTGAAGGAGACGGCGGCTGGCGCCGATCTTTTCCTCATCGTCGGCGCTCCCAATTCGTCCAATTCGCGTCGCCTTGTCGAAGTGGCGGAGCGCGCCGGCGCGACGATGTCGCTTCTCGTGCAGCGCGCCGCTGAAATTCCGTGGGATGAGATCGCCGGGATCAGGACGCTCGGCCTGTCGGCTGGCGCCTCGGCGCCGGAAATCATCGTCGACGAGATCATCGACGCGTTCCGGCAACGCTTCGATGTCACCATCGATCTGGCCGTCACGGCCACGGAAACGGAGGATTTTCCGGTGATGCGGGTGTTGCGCGATGTCGAACTGACGGCGGCCGACATGGCCTTCGTCAACGGAGCGGCGTGAAACCGGATGGCCGTCTACACCGACGTCAACGAAGGCGAGCTGACCGCATTCCTCAAGGCCTATCCGGTGGGTGAGTTGCTCTCCTACAAGGGCATCGCCGAAGGCACCGAGAATTCCAATTTCCTGGTCCACGCCTCGACCGGCTCCTACATCCTGACGCTTTACGAGAAGCGCGTCGACAAGGCCGACCTGCCGTTCTTTCTCGGCCTGATGGGCCATCTCGCCAGGAAAGGCATTTCCTGCCCGCTGCCGGTGACCGCGCATGACGGCACCGTCATCGGCACGCTCGCCGGCCGGCCCGCCGTCATCATCACCTTCCTCGAAGGCCTGTCGCTCAGGCGGCCGACCGCCGCGCATTGCGGCGAAGTCGGCAAGGCGCTCGCCGGCCTGCATCTTGCCGGCCAGGATTTTCAGATGCGAAGGCCGAATGCGCTGGCCATCGACGGCTGGCGCAAGCTCTGGGCGGCCTCGCACGAGCGCGCCGACGAGGTCGAGCCCGGCTTGGCAGCTGAGGTCGACGCCGATTTCGCCGATTTCGAGCGCAACTGGCCCACCGGCCTGCCGAAGGGCATCATCCACGCCGATCTGTTCCCGGACAACGTCTTCTTCCTCGGCGAGAAACTGTCGGGGCTGATCGACTTCTATTTCGCCTGCGACGATCTCTACGCCTATGATGTCGCCACCTGTCTCAACGCCTGGTGCTTCGAGAAGGATTTTTCCTTCAACCTGACCAAGGGGACGGCGCTGCTGGCCGGCTACCAGTCGGTGCGCCCGCTTCAGGACGACGAGAAGGCGGCGCTGCCGATGCTGGCGCGCGGCTCGGCGCTGCGCTTCATGCTGACCCGCCTCTATGACTGGCTGACCATTCCGGATGGCGGGCTGGTGATGAAGCGCGATCCGACCGAATATATCCGCCGCATGCGCTTCCACCGCGCCATCAAGTCGCCATCCGAATACGGGCTGTCATGAACAAGCAGATCGAGATCTTCACCGACGGCGCCTGCTCGGGCAATCCCGGGCCGGGCGGCTGGGGCGCAGTGCTGCGCTACAACGGCGTCACCAAGGAGCTGTCCGGCGGCGAGGCCGAGACCACCAACAACCGCATGGAGTTGCTCGCCGCCATCACCGCGCTCAACGCGCTGAAGGAGCCTTGCGCGGTCGACCTCTACACCGACAGCAAATACGTCATGGACGGCATCTCCAAATGGATCCACGGCTGGAAGAAAAACGGCTGGAAGACCGGCGACAGGAAGCCGGTCAAAAATGGCGAGCTCTGGCAGGCGCTCGACGAGGCCAACCGGCGTCACAAGGTCGTCTGGCACTGGGTTAAGGGCCATGCCGGCCACCCGGAGAACGAGCGCGCCGACGAACTGGCCCGGCAGGGCATGGCACCGTTCAAGAAGGGTCCGGTGAAGCCTGTTTTGGCGGCGCAGCCCGCAGCGCAGCCGAAGCGGCCGGCGCTAGCAAAGGCGCGACGCTCGACCCAGAGTTATTAGGTCTGCAGCCAGGCCGGCCGACGGCGGGAGGAGGTCCGATCACAGCATTTGATCGTCTAGCGGATCAGCAGTGCCATTGATTGCAGTCCTGCAAAGGGAGTATTATTTACTACCATAGAGCAAGGATAGCTGCCGATGGCAAACGTGGAAAAAATCAGCGTGGCGGTCACGACGCAGCAGGCGGCCGTCATGCGTGAGGCCGTGGAAACCGGCGAATACGCGACCACGAGCGAAATCGTGCGCGAAGCGGTGCGAGACTGGTTGGCCAAGCGAGAACTGCGCCAAGAGGACTTGCGCCGTCTGCAACAGCTCTGGGACGAGGGCAAGGCGAGCGGGAGACCGGAGCCCTTGGACTTTGACGCCCTCAGAAAGGAAGCTCGGCAGAGGCTCAAGGACGCCGCGCCGAATGGCCGTTAAGGTAGTCTGGTCACCAGCGGCCAGAGCCGATTTAATCGACATCTATGTAACCATCGGCAGCGAAAGCTTGAGGGCCGCCGATCGCTACTACGACTGGATAGAGGACCGGGCGCTGCAGTTGGCGGACTAACCACGCATGGGCGTAAGGCGGCCTGACATTCGGGCCGCGACGCGCATGTTGGTGGCAGCGCCGTTTGTACTGCTCTACGAAACGGTACCGGACGCGGACGACGGCCCGGTAGAGTTGGTCGAGATCGTTCGCGTCGTGGACGGGCGCCGGGACCTGAACCGTCTGTTCTGATTCAGCTCATCTGCCGGTGCCGGAATCGTCAGCGGATCAGCAGCGCCGTCGAGAACATGCCGAGCGCGAACACCGTGTGCGCAACGAGATTGAGCGCGCGCACCTTCATCGGATTGGGAAGCTTGGACGCCGCCCAGCCGGCGCCCATGCCCGGCGCCAGGAGGAACCAGCCGGCCCCGACCGTGACGATGCCGAGAATGAAGGCCGGCAGGAATGTCGGCGCCGCCAGCCAGCCTGCGCCGGCGAGCACGACAAGGATCACGCCGTAGAGAATGCCGACGAGGTAGTGGAATGCCCAGCCGAGCGCCTTTTCATGCGCATAGGGCGCCGCCTTGCCGATATCGTCGTGAAAGACCCTCTCCGGCAGATGCCGCACCCAGCGTCCGACCATGCCCCAGTTGGGCAATGGCTGGCCGATTGCCTTGTTGAGGACGATCGCCCAGATATCCATGAACACCGTGGCGCCGATGCCGATCGCCACTGCGCGCCAGATGGTGTCGAGCATCAGAGCATGATCCTGAACCGAAGGTCAGCGAACGCAAAAAGTGGGAACCGGTTTTCGGACAAGATCATGTGGTCAACGAAACTGATCCTGATCTAGAGCTGCTCGAGGATTTTCGCCGCGCCACTCTCGTCGACGCCTGGCTTGGTCTCGACATTGAGCGCCGCCACCTTGCAGTCGTCAACGATCATTGAGAAGCGCTTCGAGCGCAGGCCCATGCCGGTAGCGGAAAGATCGTTGTCGAGTCCCACCGACTTGGCGAAATCGCCGCTGCCGTCGGCGAGATAGAGGATCTTGCCTTCGCCACCGGTGAACCGCGCCCAGGCGCCCATGACATGCACGTCGTTGACCGAAACGACGGCGATCGTGTCGACGCCGCGGGCCAGGATGGCGTCATGGTTCTCCAGATAGCCAGGCAGGTGGTTGTTGCTGCAGGTCGGCGTGAAGGCGCCGGGAACGCCGAACAGCACGACTTTCTTGCCGGTGAAGATCTCGTCGCCGGTGATCGACTTTGCGCCGTCCGCGGTCATCGTCTTGAAGGTCGCCTCGGGCAGTTTTTCGCCAACCGCAATGGTCATGGGGTGCCTCGCTCGTGGGATGGGAAGGATCGATGCCTTCGATATCGGACTGCGCGGGCTCCGGCAACTCTTCAGAGCAATTCCAGGAAAAGTGTGCAGCGGTTTTCCGTGCGGAATTGCGGCTCGGAAAGACCCTGGATCAAGGGAAAGGCAGCAGGCCGTCCACCGAACCCTCGGCGCTGGTCAGCGTGTAATACAGCCCGCCATCGGTCGGCGCCGCCGACGGCCGGTCGAGGATCGGCACGGTGAAGACGAGCTTGCCATCCTTCTGACTGCGCACCGGCGCGCCGAACATGTAGTCGCGCTCGCCGGCGATGAAGAGATCGACGGATTGCGGATCGCCGGGCGACTGCGCCTGGACGACAAGGGTCTCATGGTTGCTGGACAGCACGCTGATGCCGAAATCGGACCGCGCCGGGGAGGGCAGCGTCGCAAGCGCGGTTTTCACCAGGGCCGCGTCGCTCGCGTTATCGGGATCGGACCCGGGATCGACGCTGAGCCGGGTCTGCACTGGAATGCAGATCGTCTCGCAGATGCCGAGGAAGATGTTGGCATCGATGGTCGCCGGCTGGTCGGGCGAAGACAGCGTGAACGTCACCGGCAGCGACACCGGACGATCGTAGCCGGCCCATTTGCCGTAGCCGTCGTCATGCCGCTGCGGCGGCGGGAACGACAATTGCGCGTCGGCGACATTGGTGCTGCCCGATATGTCGAGTTGCGGCGGCACGCCGGCGTCGCCTGGATCGCGCCAATAGGTCTTCCAGCCGGGCTTCAACGCGATGTCGAGCACGCCGTGGATCTTGCCGGCCTCGTCGGGCTTGCCGGTGGTCACCAGCCGAACCTTGCCGCCTTCACTGTTGTACCAGTTGGAGGAGGAGGCCTCGGCCGGCAGGCTTGTAGCCCACCCGAAAACGACGCCGAGAACCAGTAATTTCATGTATCGCATGCGGTGATTTGACCGTCCGTTCTTGGCCGCGCAATGACTTCATCGCTCTCCCGGTATCATATTTGCGTGACATCGGGGACTGGCACCATCTTTTCGGCGCTGCCGAAACGCGTTACGCTGAGGCCATGGACTTGCTGCGCCACAAGAAGTCGGCCGCCGGACGCGGTTTCCTCGACGATCAGTTTCTGATTGCCATGCCCGGCATGAAGGACGACCGTTTCGCGCGCTCCGTCATCTACATCTGCGCCCATAGCGACGAGGGCGCGATGGGACTGATCATCAACCAGACGCAGCAGATGCTGTTTCCGGACTTGCTTGTGCAACTCGGCATCATGAACGAGCAGGAAGCGATCCGCCTGCCGGCGCATACGCGCGATTTCGTCGTGCGCAACGGCGGCCCCGTCGACCGCAGCCGCGGCTTCGTGCTGCATTCGGGCGACTATCGCGTGGAATCCTCTCTCAACGTCTCCGACGACATCTGCCTGACGGCAACCGTCGATATCCTGCGCGCCATCTCGACCGGCCGCGGCCCGCGCCATGCCCTCATGGCGCTCGGCTATTCCGGCTGGGGCGCTGGCCAGCTCGAAACGGAGATCTCCGAAAATGGCTGGCTCACCTGTCCAGCGACGCCAGAGCTTCTCTTCGACATCGATATCGAGCGCAAATACGACCGTATCCTTGCCTCGATCGGCATCGACCTCGCCCATCTGAGCGCCGCCGCCGGGCACGCTTAGCCTACCGAGCAGACGCAGAGGCCGTTTCGAAACTCGCTCATGCGAGTCATATGGTGGTGATTTCGAGAACCGGAGCGGAGCGTGCTTAACGCACGTGAGCACCGGAAGCGCAGAAAGCGCCGCCAGATGGCCGCAGGAGCAGAGTTTCCAAACGGCCTCTAAGCCTGGGTCAGCGGATACTGCTCCCTCAGCGTCTTCAATACCTGGTCGCCGGGCATCGGCGCGCCGAACATGAAGCTCTGCACATATTCGCAGCCCATCTGGCGCAACTCCAGCGCGTCGCTTTCATCCGAAATGCCTTCCGCCACGACCGAAAGCCCGAGCTCATGCGCCATGTTGACCATCGATTTGAGCAGCACGGCGCGCTTCGGCGTGGCGTCGTCGACGAAGCTCTTGTCGATCTTGATGGTGTCGAAGGGGAAGCGCGTCAGATAGGAGAGCGAGGAATAGCCGGTGCCGAAATCGTCGAGCGACAGTCCGATGCCGAGCTGCTTCAGCTTGGTCAGCACATGCGCGGTCTGCTCGGGATTGTCCATCACCAGGGATTCGGTGAGCTCGAGCCGGAAGCAGCGCGGTTTTAGATTGGCGCGCGCGATCACCGAGCGGACGTCGCTGACCAGGTCGCGGCGGATGAGCTGGCGGCTGGACAGGTTGACCGAGACCGAGAGCGGCGCGTCGCCGATCTGCTTCTGCCAGGTGGCGAGGTCCTCGGCCGCCTGCTGCATGGCGAACAGGCCGAGCTGCACGATCAGCCCGCAATTCTCGGCGACCGGAATGAAGTCCCCCGGCGGGATCATGCCGCGGCGCGGATGGTCCCATCGCAGCAGCGCCTCGAAGCCGGCGACGCTGCCGTCCTCCAGCCGCACGATCGGCTGGTAGGCAAGCGTGAACTCGCGCCGCTCGATGGCGCGGCGAAGGTCGGATTCGAACTGCAGCCGGTCGGTGCCGACGGTGCGGAAGGCGGGACGAAAGGGCTCGATTCTATCGCCGCCGAAACGCTTGGCCTGGTGCATGGCAAGCTCGGCATCCTTGACCATGTCCTCGGCCGAAGTCTGCGCCGTCGTCCAGGTGATCAGGCCGATCGATGCGGTGAGCACGATTTCTCGCTTGGCGAAGGTGATCGGATTATTGATCGCGTGCTTGATGGCGTCCGCCACGGCAGCGATGCGGGCCGGGTCCTGTTCCGAAAGCAGCATCAGCGCGAACTGGTCGCCGGCAAAGCGCGACAGCGAATCCTTCGGCTTGAGCAGCCGGTGCAGCCGGCGCGCGACAGTGAGCAGAATGGTGTCGCCGGCGGAGATGCCGAGGCCGTCATTAACCTGCTTGAAGCGATCGATATCGATGATGAAGACCGTCGGGCGCACCTTCTCCTCGGTGCGGGCGATCGAGATGATCGCTTCCAGCCGGTTCATGAACAATTCGCGGTTCGGCAGGCCGGTCAAATTGTCATGCACGGCGTCGTGCAGCAGCCTTTCCTCGGATTTCTTCTGCTCGGTGACGTCGATCATGGTGCCGACGCAGCGGATCACCTCGCCGTCGGAGCCGATCACCGGGCGGGCGCGCAGCGAGAACCAGTGGTAATGGCCGTCGGCGCCGCGCAGGCGGAAGTTCTGCGCCACCTTGCCGCGCCTATGCTCCAGCACCACGTCGAGCGTGGTGCGGAACGTGTCGCGGTCGTCGGCATGCAGCACCGGCAGCCAGTTGCGCGCCGCGCCCCCAAGGCTGTTGGGCGCAAGGCCGAGCTGCAGACTGATGTCCGGCTTGGTCACCACGCGGTCGCGCAGCACGTCCCAGTCCCAGACGATGTCGCCCGAGCCGGCGACGGCGAGCGCCTGCCGCTCGAGGTCGGAGAACAGGCCCTGGTGCAGCGCGCCACCGGCGAAGGCGTGCTGCATGACCGTGAAGCCGATCAAGAGGATGATCAGGATCAACCCGCCGCCCAGCGCCGGCTGGGCGATGTCGTTGTCCAGCATGCCGGTGATCGCCATCCACGACCCGCATAGCCATAGCAGCACCATCACCCAGCTCGGCACCAGCATGATCGCGCGGTCATAGCCGCGAATGCCGAGGAAGATGATCAGGCCGAGGCCGGTGAGCGCGGTGGCGGCGAACGAGATGCGGGCAACGCCGGCGGCGACCGCCGGATCGACGATGGCCACCCCCGCGATCAACAGCAGCCCGAGGATCCAGACCAGCGCGCCGTAGCTGAAATGACCATGCCATCGGTTGAGATTGAGATAGGCGAACAGGAACACCACGAAGGTTCCGGCCAAGGCCACCTCCGTGCCGGCCCGCCAGATCTGCTCGTTGCCGGGCGATATCTCGATGATCTTGTTGAGGAATCCGAAATCGACGCAGATATAGGCCAGCACCGCCCAGGCGAGCGCCGCGGTCGCCGGGAACATCGAGGTTCCCTTGACCACGAACAGGATCGTCAGGAACAGCGCAAGAAGCCCCGAAATGCCGATGACGATGCCGCGGAACAGCGTATAGGAGTTGACCGAGTCCTTGTAGGAATCCGGCTCCCAGAGATAGACCTGCGGCAGTTTCGGCGAGGCGAGCTCGGCGATGAAGGTCACCACCGTTCCGGGGTTCAGCGTCACCCGGAACACGTCGGCGTCCGGGCTTGTCTGGCGGTCGAGCGCGAAGCCCTCGCTGGGCGTGATGGCGGCGATGCGCGTGGAGCCGAGATCCGGCCAGAATATGCCGGAATTCACCAGCCGGAAATGCGGCGCGACGATCAGCCGGTCGAGCTGCTGGTCGGTGGTGTTGGCGAGCGCGAAGACGGCCCAGTCGCCGCTCGAGCGAGCGTCATTGGCTTCCACCTCGATGCGCCGAACGATGCCGTCGGGGCCGGGCGCCGTCGAGACCTGGAAATTCTCACCCTGGTTCCGGTAGATTTCCACAGCCCGCGACAGGTCCAGCGCCTTGTCGTCGCGCGCGATCTTGATCGGCTCGACGGCAAAAGCCGGCATGGCGGAAAAAAGCGTGACGACGACCGTCATGATGAGGGCGAACAGCGACGCTAATCGCGGAAAATTCGTCACAATCAGCCCTTCGTTCCATCGCCCGGCGGATCGTCCGCGATCCGGGCGTAGAGGTAGTGATCCTGCCAGATGCCATTGATCCTGAGATAGGATCGCAGAAGTCCTTCGCGCCGGAATCCGGCTTTTTCAAGCACACGGATCGACCGGGCATTTTCGGGAATACAGGCAGCTTCGATCCGGTGCAACCGCAGCGTATCGAAGGCGAAGCGCGACACCAGCTTGACCGCCTCGGTCATCATGCCGCGGCCGCCGAAGCGTTCACCGATCCAGTAGCCGATATGGCCGCTCTGCGCGACGCCGTGGCGGATGTTGCCGAGCGTGATGCCGCCGGCGAGCTTGCCGCTCGATTTTTCGAAGATGAAGAAGGCGATGGCCGTGCCTTGGGCATAATCTTCGCGGTAGCGGCTGATGCGCAGGCGCCAGGCATTGCGGTCGAGCTCGTCCGGCTGCCAGCGCGGCTCCCAGGGTTCGAGGAAGGCGCGGCTTTCGCCGCGCACGGCCGACCATTCGCGGTAGTCGTTGGTCAAGGGCACGCGCAGCGTGACCTTGTCGCCCTTCAGTGCCGGCAGGTCGCGGCGAAAGAAAGGGAGCGCGAACACGGTTTTGGTCGAAGATTAGACGGCGAGCCGGCGGGCCGTCGTCTGCGGGCCCGCAAGCGATTCGAGGATCGCCTCGTAGGGCGCCAGCGTGCCCACCGGGCCGACCGCGGTAAGCGTCGGCTTGGTCGAGAACAGCCGCGAGGAGAGGTCGGTCAGCCGTTCGACGGTCAGCGCCGAAAGCCGCTCCATCAATTCCTCCTTGGCGATCGGCCGTCCGAACAACAGCAGTTGCCGGGCAATCTGCGAGGCGCGGCTCGCTGGGCTTTCGGCCGACATGATCAGGCCGGCGCGATATTGCGCCCGCGCCCGGTCGAGCTCGTCCTGCTGGATGCTCTCGCCGGCCTTCTGCAATTCGCCGATGATCACCGGCACCAGCTTGGCGATGTCGCTCTGCCCGGTGGCGGCATGCACGCCGAAGATGCCGGTGTCGGAAAAACCCCAGTGGAAGGCATAGACCGAGTAGCAGAGGCCGCGCTTCTCGCGCACCTCCTGGAACAGCCGCGACGACATGCCGCCGCCCAGGATCATCGACAGCACCTGCGAGGCGTAGAAATCGCGCACATGGTAGGCGCGGCCTTCGAAGCCGAGCACGATCTGCGCATCCATCAGGTCGCGGTCCTCGCGGAAGTCGCCGCCGACATATTGCGCGTATTGAGGGATATTGCCCGCCGCCTTGGCGCGGAAGCCGCCAAGCCGCTTCTCGACCTCGCGCACGAAATTGTCGTGCTTGACGTCGCCGGCGGCCACGACGACCATCCGCTCGGCGTCATATTGGCGCTCGATGAAGCTGTGCAGCTGTTTGGAAGTGAAGGATTTGACCGTCTCCGGCGTGCCGAGGATCGAGCGGCCGATGGTCTGATGACGGAAGGCCGTTTCGGTGAAGCGGTCGAAGACGATGTCGTCGGGCGTGTCGTGCGCGGCGCCGATCTCCTGCAGGATCACATGCTGCTCGCGCTCCAGCTCGTCGGGATCGAATTCGGATTCCTGCAGGATGTCGGCCAGGATATCGACCGCCAGCGGCACGTCGTCGGAAAGCACCCTGGCGTAGTAGGAGGTCGTCTCGACGCTGGTGGCGGCGTTGATCTCGCCGCCGACATTCTCGATTTCCGAGGCGATCTCGAAGGCGCTGCGGCGCTTCGTGCCCTTGAACGCCATGTGCTCGAGCAAATGGGCCATGCCATGCTCTTCGTCGCGCTCGTTGCGGGCGCCTGACTTCACCCAGACACCAAGGGCAACCGATTCGATGCTTGGAAGGGTTTCGGTGGCGACTGTCAGGCCGTTCGACAGACGGCTTACCTCAACACCCATATGGCAAGTACTCCTTAATGCGCCGCCCGCGAGTGGCGGTCCACGCAATCTTCCACCATTTTCAAGTCGGATGGAAGTATCGTGTATTTTTCGTCGGCTGTCATCAAGCCGCCTAGCCATGCGGGCAGGGCAGGGGTGATGCCGCTCGCGGCCTCGACCGCCGCCGGGAATTTCGCCGGATGCGCGGTGCCGAGCACGACCATGGGCACCGCGCCGGAGTCCTGGGCGGCGGCGACATGAACGGCGGCGGCCGTATGCGGATCGAGCAGGTAGTTGCTCGCCTCGAGCGTCGCGCGGATGGTGGCGGCGACCTCGTCGATGCTAGCGCGGCCGGCGTCGAACTCGGCGCGGATGCGCTTGAGCTCGCCTTCCTCGACGGTGAAGGCGCCCGACTGCTTCAGGCCGTTCATATAGCGCCGCACCGTCTCGGCATCGCGGCCCGCTGCCTCGAACAGCAAGCGCTCGAAATTCGACGACACCTGGATGTCCATCGACGGCGAGGTCGTGGCGAACACGCCCCTGGTGCGGTATTCGCCGCTCGCCAGCGTGCGCGCCAGGATGTCGTTGTCGTTGGTGGCGATAATCAGCCGCTCGATCGGCAGGCCCATGCGCTTGGCGGCGTAACCGGCGAAAATATCGCCGAAATTGCCGGTCGGCACGGTGAAGGAGACCGGCCTGTCGGGCGCACCGAGCGACAACGCAGACGAGAAATAATAGACGATCTGGGCCATGATTCGGGCCCAGTTGATAGAATTCACACCCGACAGCGACACTCTGTCGCGAAAGGCGTGGTCGTTGAACATGTCCTTCACCAGGCCCTGGCAGTCGTCGAAATTGCCCTCGACCGACAGCGCATGGACGTTTGCCGCGCTCGACGTCGTCATCTGGCGCTGCTGCACCGGCGAGACCTTGCCGTGCGGGAACAGGATGAAGATGTCGGTGCGGTCGCGGCCGGAGAATGCGTCGATCGCAGCGCCCCCGGTGTCGCCCGAGGTCGCGCCGACGATGGTGGCGCGCTGGCCGCGTTCTGAAAGCACATGATCCATCAGCCGCGCCAGCAACTGCATCGCCACGTCCTTGAAGGCCAGGGTCGGGCCGTGGAACAGCTCGAGGATGAAGGTGTTTTTCCCGGTCTGCACCAGCGGGCAGACGGCCTCATGCCGGAAAGTCGCATAGGCCTCGCGCACCAGCCGCTCGAAGACGGGCGCCGCGATCTCGCCGCCGAGGAACGGCGTTAGCACGCGGATGGCAAGGTCCGGATAGGCAAGGCCGCGCATGGCGCGGATGTCGGCGGCCGAAAACTGCGGCCACTCGCGCGGCACGTAAAGCCCACCGTCGCGCGCCAGGCCGGCCAGCACAGCGTCGGAAAATCCAAGCGCGGGCGCATCCCCGCGGGTACTCACATATTGCATCGTCAAAGGCCTATTGCTGCCGGTCGCGTCATCCACGGCAATTGGTTAATTTTCCGAGCCCGCTCAGTCGCATTTTTGCCGCGCGGTTGCTATACGTCACCGGCTTTGTGAGAGGGAAGTGCAGTTTCATGGCGTTTTATTCGGTCAACCGTCGTTTTGTCGCGGGTCTGGCGCTCACCGGCTTTATGCTTGCCGCCGCCGGCTGCCAATCGAGCGACAATGGTATTCTTAACTTTGGTTTAACCAAGAAGGATCCCGTCGCGCCGCCGCCGCCGCAGGATCCCAAGATCCTCGCCAGCCAGTTGCGCGCCTATTGCCCGAAAGTGACGCTGCGCGACGGCACCGCCTATTTCAACACCTATGCCAAGGGCACGACGGCGAAGCCCAAGAAAAAGAAGGTTGACGCCGCGGCCGACGCCGAGGCCCAGGCAGCCGCCGCGGCCGCACAGACCGGACCTAACGGCCAGCCGATCGATCCCGCTCACGATCCGGCGAAGATCATCTACCAGGCGTCGATCACCGACGTGACGCGCGATTGCACCCATGCCAACGGCCAGATGTCGATGAAGATAGCCGTCGCCGGCAAGGTCGTGCCGGGGCCGATGTTCGCGCCCGGCACCGTCACCATGCCGATCCGCATCGCGGTTCAGCATGGCGACGAGGTGCTTTATTCGCAGCTGCATCCGTACCAGGTGCAAATTACCGACCCATCGGCCGCTACCCAATTCGTCTTCGTCGACAACAATGTCGTGGTGCCGGAGCCGACCGCGCGCGACTACCAGGCCTATGCCGGCTATGACGAGAACATGCCGGCCGCCTCGGCCGACAAGTCGAAAGGCAAGGGGAAGAAGCGCGTCCCGGCGACGAACTGAGACGGCGACTGGCTATGTCACCTACATCGAAAGGGGCTACTAAGCAGCGCCCCATCGACGAGGCAGGCCGAAATTCGGATCGTTCAGCCAAAGAGGACCGGACGGCTGTTCTGCTGGATAGAATTAAGGCAGCTTTCAATAGTGATGAAGAAGACGCTGCTATAACTGCAGCGGCGCGGACCGATCCAGACGCTCAGCCGAATCTGATCAGGCGAGGTCGCCCCCGGCTATCAAACGCCAAGCTGGCGGTCCTTCTTCGACTCGACCCTGACGTTATCGAGCGTTTCAAGGCGGGCGGCACGAGATGGCAAACCCGCATGAACGATGCTCTTCGGAGAGCGGCAGGTCTGGATTGAGAGACAGCGTTTCGTTTGCGTCTGTCCGCGCAGTCATAAAGAACCGATAGTGTCTCAGGCGTCTTCCGACCACTCCGACAGCGCCGCGATCGTGCTGTTGAGCTCCGCCCAGCGCCGGATGACCGTTTCGGCGCCGGCCTCGGTCAGCGCATCGGCATGGCCCGGATAGCTGTGCCCGGCGCCGGTGAAGCCGATGACGCGCATGCCGGCGGCCCTGGCGCCGGCGATGCCGTGCACGGAATCCTCGATCACGAAAGTGTTCTTCGGGTTGGCGCCGAGCTTTTCGGCGGCGTAGAGGAACACGTCCGGCGCCGGCTTGGTCTTCTTGCTGGGAATATCAAGGCCCGAAAAGATGCGGCCGGCGAAGAACGGCAGCAGCCGCACTTTCTCCAGCATGAATTCAACCCGCTCGGTGCGTGAATTGGAGCAGACGGCGCGTGGCGCGGTGACTGCGGCAACCGCCTCGCGGGCGCCGTCGATGACGCGCACGTCTGCGCGCAGCTTGCGGTCGACGAGTTCTTCCTCGCGGTCGATCAGCGAGGCCTGGAATGGGATCCGCGACTTCTCCTCGACCCGCAGCATGATGTCCTTGAAAGTCAGGCCGGCATAGGTCTCGGCAAGCTCCTCGGCCGAAATCTCGAATCCGGCCGACGTCAGAAGCTCGGCATCGACACGCGCGGCGATGATTTCGGAATCGACGAGCACGCCGTCGCAATCGAAGATGACAAGGTCTGGCTGGGGCATGGCAATCCGGAAGTTGAGAAGGGGAGCATGGCATGGCTGGCCCAAGCGGTGCGGCATACACCAATGGGCCGGTCTTCGCAAACCGCGCATGCGTCTGCAGCCTTCACCGAATGTTTACGCTGATCGGTAACCATAACAGCCAGTAAACCGTAACGCGTGCTTTGGGTGTTTTGATGTCTGCCATGCGTCTTCTCGACGAGCTTTCCCACGTCCCCCAGCGGTCCGAATGGCTGGACACCATCCTGAAAGGCGATTCCGTCGCCGCGCTCGACCGGCTGCCGGAAAAGTCGATCGACGTCATCTTCGCCGACCCGCCCTACAATCTGCAGCTCGACGGCGACCTGCACCGGCCCGACCAGTCCAAGGTCGACGCCGTCGACGACGACTGGGACCAGTTCGAGAGTTTCGAGGCCTACGACGCCTTTACTCGTGCCTGGCTGCTCGCGGCGCGCCGCGTGCTGAAGCCCAGCGGCACCATCTGGGTCATCGGCTCCTATCACAACATCTTCCGCGTCGGCGCCCGCATGCAGGATCTCGGCTTCTGGATCCTCAACGACATCGTCTGGCGCAAGACCAACCCGATGCCGAATTTCCGCGGCCGCCGCTTCCAGAACGCGCATGAGACGATGATCTGGGCCTCGCGAGACCAGAAGGCCAAGGGCTACACCTTCAACTACGAAGCGCTGAAGGCCTCGAACGACGACCTGCAGATGCGCTCCGACTGGCTGTTTCCGATCTGCACCGGCGGCGAGCGGCTCAAGGACGAGAATGGCAACAAGCTGCATCCGACGCAGAAGCCGGAAGCCTTGCTTGCCCGCATCATGATGGCCTCGACCAAGCCGGGCGACGTCGTGCTCGATCCCTTCTTCGGTTCCGGCACCACCGGCGCCGTCGCCAAGCGCCTTGGCCGCCACTTTGTCGGCATCGAGCGCGAACAAGCCTATATCGATGCCGCCAATGAGCGCATCGCCGCGGTGCGCCCGTTGGAAAGCGCCGATCTCACCGTGCTTTCCGGCAAGCGCGCCGAACCGCGCGTCGCCTTCATCAGCCTGCTCGACAACGGCCTGATGACGCCGGGCGCGACGCTCTACGACGCCAAGAAGCGCTGGGCGGCCAAAGTGCGCGCCGACGGCACGCTGGCCATCGGCGACAGCGCCGGCTCGATCCACAAGATCGGCGCCGAGGTGCAGGGGCTGGATGCCTGCAACGGCTGGACCTTCTGGCACTATGAACGCAGCGGCGGCTTGACCCCGATCGACGAGCTGCGCCGCATCGCCCGCCTCGGCATGGAGCGGGCAGGGGCCTGATCCGCCTGAAGCTGAATCAAAACGTCAACGGATCGCCGCAAGCGATTCAGATCAGGCTGCAATCCCCAGCCGCTCAAGGTCTGCCTTAAGCGCCTTGGCGTCGGTGAACAGCACGGCCTGCCAGCCTGCCGCTTTGGCGCCATCGACATTTTTCTGGCTGTCGTCGATGAACAGCGTCGCCAGCGGTTTGAGCCCGAATGCGGCGACGTGATGGTCGTAGATCGCCTGATCCGGCTTGATCAGGCCGATCTCGCCGGAGACGGTGACGCCGCGCGGCCGATTGAGGAAATCGAAACGTTGCCTGGCTTCGGCAAGCGTATCGGCGGCGAAGTTGGTCAGCATCGTCACGTCGTGGCCCCTCTCGATCAGGCCGAGCATGACGGCGACGCTATCCTCGTAGGCATGCGGCACCATCTCATGCCAGTGGCGGCGGAAATTTCGGATGTTCTCGGCATGATCGGGATGTTCGGCGATCAGTGCCGCCTCGGCCTCTTCCCATGTCCGCCCCCGATCCTGCTCGATGTTCCAGGCGCTCGTGCAGACATTGTCGAAGAACCACCTCCGCTCCTCGGCATCGGGGATCAGGCGGCTGAACGGAATGTCCGGATCGTAATGGATAAGCACCTTGCCGATGTCAAAGACGATATGGCGGATTTCGGTCATTGCGGTCCTTTCAATGCGGGTGCTGCTTTTTGGTCGCGCCCGGTATGGCCGTCTCGATTACCTTTTTCATGACGGTGGGCAGCGCTTCCCCGGAAATTTCATGGGCCAGCGACCAGAAATGCCCGTCGGGCGCATCGCGCTTGACGTGGGCATGAAAGATGTCGAGCTCGAGAGCGAAATGGGTGAAGACATGGCCGATCTGCCCGGCGCGCCGCCAATCGGCGGGAAAAGGCGCGGCGTCCGCTGTCGTCGCGCCATCCACCCTGGCGGTCCAGGCGGTGGTCGGCACTTCGGTCATGCCGCCGAGCAGGCCTTTGTCGGGCCGCTTGCGCAAGAGGATGGCGCCGTCATCGCGCTCGGCGACGAAGGCGGCACCCTTGCGCAGCGGCTTGTCGGCCTTCGGCAGGCGGACCGGAAAGCGTTCCGGATCGCCGCTGAGAATGGCGCTGCAATCCTCGCGCACCGGGCACAGCATGCAGCGCGGCCGCTTCGGCGTGCAGATCGTCGCGCCGAGATCCATCATCGCCTGGGCGAAATCGCCGGGCCGCGTTTGCGGGACCAGCTTTTCCACCAAGGCGCGGATTTGCGGTTTGGCTTCGCTGAGCGGCGTCTCGATTGAATAGAGCCGGGCCACGACCCGCTCGACATTGCCGTCGACGACTGCCGCCGGCCGGTCGAAGGCGATCGCCGCGATCGCCGCCGCGGTGTAGGCACCAATGCCGGGCAATTCGCGCAGGCCCGCCTCAGTGTCGGGAAAGCGGCCGCCTCGCAGCGCCACGAGGTCGCCGCAGGCCTTCAGGTTGCGCGCCCTGGAATAATAGCCGAGCCCGGCCCAGGCCTTCATCACGTCCTCGGCCGGTGCCGCCGCCAGCGCCTCGACGGTCGGCCATTTCTCGACGAAATTGCGGAAATAGGCTTTTACCGCCTCGACCGTGGTCTGTTGCAGCATCACCTCGGACAACCAGACGCGATAGGGGTCGGGCCTTGCGCCGCGCGCAAACGCGCTTGGCGTCACGCGCCAGGGCAGGTCGCGATGATGCGCATCATACCAGGCAAGCAGGCGGGCCCCGATATCCCGGGATCCAGCTTTGCTGGTATCTCCGGATCCCGTATCGCCGGACGGGGCCTTCTGTGATGCCTTGCGGGTCTGATCGAGCGGTGTCATTGATCGGATGAGCTGGGGACTGGAGAACGCACATGGCAGGGAAAAGGCCCTTCGGCAATCCCGTTCCGGTGAGCGATCTCGCGACCGAGATCCTCGATCCGGTGCTGAAGAAGCGCGCCGGCATCTCGATAGGGTTGGTGCAGTCCTGGGAAGAGATCGCCGGACCGCGCCTTGCCGCCTACTCGCGGCCGGAAAGGATCCAGTGGCCGCGCCGGCTGCATGAGGACGACCCGTTCGAGCCGGCGACATTGATCATCGCCTGCGAGGGCATGGCGGCGCTGCATCTGCAGCACGAGGCCGGCGAGGTGATCAACCGCGTCAACGCGTTCCTGGGTTTCAACGCGGTCGGCCGCATCAAGATTCTGCAAAAACCGGTGCTTTCGCAAAAGGCGCGGCCGAAGCCCGCGCCGCGGCCTTTGAGCGAGGCCGAGAAATCGAAGCTTTCGCGCATGGTCGGCAAGATCGAGGACGACGGCCTGCGCGCTTCGCTGGAGCGGCTCGGCGCCACGATTATGGGTGAAAGGAAGCCCAAAGGGTCGTAAGAAGCGTCATGAATGCGTTCCCGATCTCGCGCATTCGTGATGCTTATGATCGAGTTTCCCGATTGGATTGGGGATCGCGATGCCTTAATTCGCGCCAACTCTCGCCTTTTCTAGCCCTTGCATTGCAAAATCCAACCGATATCAGGTGATTCGCATGAACCGTGCCCCGTTTGGCAAAAGTCTGTCTCGCAGAAACCTTCTGACCACGCTGGCTGCTGTTCCTGCGGTGGCGCTGCTTGCCGCATGCAGCGACTCCGGCGAGCAGGCCAAGGCCGCCGATGTGAAGCCGACCAACCCGTCGACGCCTGCCAAGCCGGCCGCCACGCCGGCGGCGGCCCAGGTGCCCGAGGCGCAGGGCACCGTCGACATGGCGGAGCTGCTGAAGCCCGGCGCGCTGCCCGAAAAGCAGCTCGGCAAGGACGACGCCAAGGTCACCATCGTTGAATACGCGTCGATGACCTGCCCGCATTGCGCGCATTTCGCGATGACCACCTTCCCTGAGCTGAAGACCAAATATATCGACACCGGCAAGGCCCGTTACATCCTGCGCGAATTCCCGTTCGACCCGAGCGCCGAGGCCGGCTTCATGCTGGCGCGCTGCTCCAAGGACAACTACTTCGCCATGGTCGACGTGCTGTTCAAGCAGCAGCCGAGCTGGGTTGGCGTCAGCAACACCAAGGAAGCGCTGCTGCAGATCTCCAAGCTCGCCGGTTTTACACAGGAGTCCTTTGAGTCCTGCTTGACGGACCAGAAACTTCTGGACGATGTGAGAGCAGTCCAGAAACGCGGAGCGGACGAGTTCAAGGTCGACTCGACGCCGACCTTCTTCATCAATGGAAAGACCTACAAAGGGGCGATGTCGATTGAGGAAATGTCGGCCATCATCGACCCTCTGCTCTGACATCCAGGCCGCGCCGAAGCGGTCCGGCTTTGGCGTGCACGCCTGTAGTGTTGGGCGGCGCGAATGAAGTTTTCGCGCCTTCGCCTCCTCGGTTTCAAGTCCTTCGTCGAGCCCGGCGAGTTCGTCATCGAACGCGGGCTGACCGGCATTGTCGGGCCGAACGGCTGCGGCAAGTCGAACCTCGTCGAAGCGCTGCGCTGGGTGATGGGCGAAAGCTCCTACAAGAACATGCGCGCGTCCGGCATGGACGACGTGATCTTCTCGGGCTCGGGTGCGCGGCCGGCGCGCAACACCGCCGAAGTCACGCTTTTCCTTGACAATACCGACCGCACGGCACCCGCGGCCTTCAACGATGCCGACGAATTGCAGGTGTCGCGCCGCATCGAGCGCGAGGCGGGCTCGCTCTACCGCATCAACGGCAAGGAAGCGCGCGCCAAGGACGTGCAGCTTCTGTTCGCCGACCAGTCGACAGGCGCGCGCTCGCCCTCGATGGTTGGGCAGGGCCGTATCGGCGAGCTGATCCAGGCCAAGCCCCAGGCCCGTCGCGCGCTGCTCGAAGAGGCGGCAGGCATTTCCGGCCTACACACGCGCCGTCATGAAGCCGAGCTCAGACTGAAGGGTGCTGAGCAGAATCTCGAGCGGCTGGACGACGTCGTCGGCGAGCTGGAAGGCCAGATCGAGAGCCTGAAGCGCCAGGCGCGCCAGGCCTCGCGCTTCAAGAACCTGTCGGCCGATATTCGCAAGGCCGAGGCAACGCTCTTGCATCTGCGCTGGACGCTGGCCAAGACGCAGGAAGGCGAGGCGCGTTCAGCACTTGCCGTTGCCACCACGCTGGTCGGCGACCGCGCCGCCGCGCAGATGGCGGCGGCCAGGGAGCAGGGCATAGCCGCGCACCGGCTGCCGGATTTGCGTGATGCGGAAGCTGCCGCCGCAGCCGCCTTCCAGCGCCTGTCGATCGCCAAGACCCAGATCGAGGAAGAGGCCGGCCGCATCCGTGCGCGCCAGACCGAGCTCGAACGCCGGCTGCAGCAGCTCGACGCCGACATTGCCCGCGAGGAGCGGATGGTGCGCGACAATGCCGACATCCTCGAGCGCCTGCGCGCCGAGGAGGCCGAGCTCAATTCGGAAAACGCAGGTGCTGCCGAGCGCGAGGCGACCACGCGCGCCGCCTTCGAGCAGGCCGGCGCGACGCTGTCGCAAAGCGAGGCAAAACTTGCCGCGCTGACCGCCGGGCGCGCCGAGGCGGCCGCCTCGCGCCACCAGATCGAGCGCACGCTGCGCGAGACCGCCGAGCGCCGCGACCGCTTCGCCCGCCAGCTCGCCGAGGTCGACCGCGAGCTTTCCGATATCGTCGCGCGGATTTCCGGCCTGCCCGATCCGGCCGAAAAGCGCCTGCTGGTCGAGGACGCGCTGGCTCGGCTGGAAGAGAGCGAGGCCGGCGCCATTGCCGCCGAGCAGGCAGTCGCCGAGGCTCGCGCGGCCGAAAGCGCCGCAAGGCCTCCGATGCAGGATGCAAGGGCCGAACTGGCGCGCATCGAGACCGAAGCGCGCACGCTGGCCAAGATCCTCAACGCCGCCAGCGGCGATCTCTTTCCCTCCGTGCTGGAGCAGATCAATGTCGAGCGCGGCTATGAAACCGCGCTTGGCGCAGCCCTCGGCGAGGATCTCGACGTCCCGCTCGACCGCAGCGCCCCGGTGCATTGGGGCGAAAGCGTGGTGCAGCCCAGCGATGCGGCGCTGCCCGAAGGCGTCAAGAGCCTTGCCAGCGTCGTGCGCGCGCCGCCGCAGCTTGCCCGCCGCCTCGCGCAGATCGGCATCGTCGACGGCGCCGACGGCCGTCGTCTCCAGGCGCAGCTTGCGCCTGGCCAGCGGCTGGTCAGCCGCGACGGCGCGCTCTGGCGCTGGGACGGCCTGACCGCGAGCGCCGATGCCCCGACCGCCGCCGCGCAGCGGCTGGCGCAGAAGAACCGTCTGGCCGAGCTCGACGCCGAAGCCGTGCAGGCGACGCGCGTCGTGCGCGAGGCCGAGGAAGCGCTGGCTCGCGCCGAGCAGGCGATGCGCCAGGCAAGCGAGGCCGAGCGCAATGCGCGCCAAGCCGGCCGCGATGCCCAGCATGCGCTGGATGCCGCGCGCAACGCGCTGGCCGAGGCCGAGAAGGCCGGCGGCGAGCTGTTGAGCCGGCGCGCCGCGCTAGAAGAGGCACGCGCTCGCATCGTTGACAGCCACGAGGAGACGCAGGCCTCCTTCCTCGAAGCCGAGGAGATGCTGAAGGACGCGCCCGATCTCGGCGACCTGCAGCTTCAGCTCGAACAGGCTTCCGCCAACGTCTCGCGCGACCGCGCCACGCTTGCCGATGCACGCGCCGTGCATGAAGGGCTGCGGCGCGAGGCCGAGGCGCGCATTCGCCGGTTGGACGCCATCGGTGCCGAGCGCAGGAGCTGGCTGGAGCGCGCCGAAAATGCCTCGACGCAGATCGCCGCCCTTGGCGAGCGCAAGGCGGAGGCCGAAGCCGAGCGCGAGCAGCTGGCCGATGCGCCCGACGAGATCGACGCCAAGCGCCGCGCCCTGCTGACGCAGCTTTCCGAGGCCGAGGCGCTGCGCAAGGCTGCCGGCGACCGCCTGCAGGAGGCGGAAAACAAGCAGGCGGAGCTCGACAAGGCGGCCACCGCCGCCATCCAGTCGCTCGCCGAATCGCGCGAAACCCGCGTTCGCGCCGAGGAGCGGCTCACCGCAGCGGATGAACGCCGCGCCGAGATCGAGGCGCGTATCCAGGAGGCGCTGAACACGCCGCCGCATCTGGTCATCAAGCATACCGGCCTCGAAGCCGACGATCCGATGCCCGACATGGCCGAGATCGAACGCCAGCTCGACCGGCTGAAGATCGAGCGCGAGCGGCTCGGCGCCGTCAATTTGCGCGCCGAGGAAGAGCAGAAGGAATTGTCGGAGCGCCTGGAAACCATCGTTTCCGAGCGCGAGGATATCATCGAGGCGATCCGCAAGCTGCGCCAGGCAATCCAGAGCCTCAACCGCGAGGGCCGCGAGCGGCTGCTGTCGGCCTTCGAGGTGGTCAACGGCCATTTCCAGCGGCTGTTCTCGCATCTGTTCGGCGGCGGCACGGCCGAGCTGCAGTTGATCGAGTCCGATGATCCGCTGGAGGCGGGGCTGGAAATCCTCGCCCGCCCGCCCGGCAAGAAGCCGCAGACCATGACGCTGCTTTCCGGCGGCGAGCAGGCGCTGACGGCGATGTCGTTGATCTTCGCGGTGTTCCTCACCAACCCCGCGCCGATCTGCGTGCTCGACGAGGTCGACGCGCCGCTCGACGACCACAATGTCGAGCGCTTCTGCAATTTGATGGACGAGATGTCGAAGACCACCGAGACGCGCTTCGTCATCATCACCCACAATCCCATCACCATGGCGCGCATGGACCGGCTGTTCGGTGTCACCATGGCCGAGCAGGGCGTCAGCCAACTGGTCTCGGTCGATCTGCAGGCCGCCGAGGCGATGCGCGAGGCGAGCTGAGAACTCGGCCGGTTCAGGCTGGCGAACCGATCTACTTCTCCGCAGCCGTAGCAGGCGCCGTGTAGCGCCGCCGCACGGCGTCGATCACCAGCTTGCGGCTCTCGTCGGCCGACAATGTCTTGTTCTTCTCCGCTTCAGCCGTTTCTCGGGCGAGGTCCTCGTCCCTGATCTGCTGGCGGAACCATTTGGAATAGTCGCCGGCGCGCAGATGGTATTCCCATGTCTTGTCGTCGATGCCTTCCGCCATCTGCGCGAAGATGATGAGATTGTGGGCCCTGAGGTTCATCGCCTTCCTCGGACCGGTGAAGTAGAAGCTGCCCGCCTCGTCGAGTTCGCCTTCTGCATATTTGCGGCTGTGGCGCTTCAGCGACTGGTCGGGCTCGATTGCCTTTACCGTGAACGGCTTCTTGCCGTCGTGCGGCCGCCAGAACAGCACCCGGTCGCCCTTGGGCAACGGAATGTTCTTTGGAGCCTGGAGCCCTGTTTCCTTGCAGAAGGTTTTGATCACGCCCTTTGCCTTGGGCCCAAGCGCAATCACCGCTGTCACCAGGCCGAGCGCATCGGTCGAGATCGCTTCCGGATGGACGGTGATCAGCACCGTGCCGGGCAGCTCGATCGAAAGCACGGATCGCGTATCCCCGCGTCGCTTGGGCATCAAATGATGCGCCTCGTCGATGATCAGCCAGTGCGGCCTTGCCGTGCGATAGCGGATATTGCCGAGCCCGGGCAGCAATTCGGCGAAGAAATCGGGCCTTTCATCGACCTTCAGCGCCAGGCCGTTGACCACGATATTGGTCTGCGGTTTCTCGATCAATTCCAGCAACTGTTCCTTGTTCGGCGCGGTCGAGCCGTTACCGAGCGGCACCGCGCCTTTCAGTTCGTCATAGTCGCCCTCGGGGTCGAAAATGCAGAATTGCAGACCCTTTTCGACCAGCCGCTCGGTGAGCGCCGTGGCCAAGGTCGATTTGCCGATGCCCGAGCTGCCGGCGATCAGCACCGTTTCCATCGGCGACAGATAGATCTCTTTCCCGCGCGAGGTCCCGAGCAGCACGCCGCGCAAGCGTTTCTTAGCCACCAGATGATCGTGCTTGATCAGCTTGCGGATCAGTTCCTCGACGCCCGTGCCGCGCGCCTCCCCGGTGACGAGGTCGGCAGTTTCCTTGACGGCGGGCAGCGCGTTGGCCACCGCGACGCTGCAGCCCGAAGCCCTGAGGAAGGCGTGGTCGTTTTCGGCGTCGCCGACGGCCACCACATTGTGCGGCGACAGCTTCAGGTCGTCTAGCGCCGCCGCCAGCCCGGTCGCCTTGTTGATGCCGGAAGGCAGGATCATCACCGCGCCCTTGTTGAAGATGATCTCCAGCTCCAGCCCGAGCTGCTTGATGACGTCGAGCACGGTGGCTTGGTGCGGCTCCCAGGTGGCGACGATCGAGCGGCCGACGGACAGCGGCTTCACGCCGCGCTTTTTGAGCCTGTCGACAAGATCCGCGGAAGGCGATGGGGCGATCGTGCGCTCTTCCTCGCTGGCCGGCGTGTAGACCAGCGCGCCGTTTTCGGCGACGACCTTGTCGAACAGGGAAAGTTCGGGAAACACCTCCTTGAGATCGGGCAGTTCCCGCCCGGTGACCAGGATCAGCTTGCGCCCGGACTTCTTTAGCTTCTCCAGTGCCAAGATCGTGCTGGCCGCGACCAGGCCATCATGCGCCAGCGTGCCATCATAGTCGGTGGCCAATGCCATGAAATACATCGGTTGAAACCTCTCCGAACGGTGTTTGTCGGTCCGTCTGGAACGAACAACGCCTGTCGGCGGAAAAGGTTTAGGCCGATGGTTGGCGTCGAAACGATCGCGGCGCTTCGAGCAGCTGACGGCGCATCCGGCGCGCCGCCCAGCGGAATTGGAGCGTGCGCCGATGGGAACCCGGTCGGCAGGATCACGTTCCGTCTTGACGAGGTTGCTCCCGCACAAGCGCTCGAGCTGGAGTGAGAGGCCGATCCAATGTATGTCTTTCTGGAGGTCCTGACCGTCGTCCTTGTGGCCGGTGCGATGGCCATGGCGCTCGCCCACGCGCTGGAGCTACCGGGCAAGTTGCTACTCGGTAGGCAAGAGTATTTCGTTGTCCAACGCATCTACTACCCGGGTTTCACGATTGGAGGCGGCATCGCGGAGATCGGTGGGATCCTCGCGACTTTTGCGCTGATGCTGACCTCGAGCGGTGCGCTCCATGTCTGGCTGATCGCCGGCGCCTTGATCGCGCTCCTCGCCATGCAGTTTGTCTTCTGGTTCATGACCCAGCCGGTCAACAAGCACTGGCTGCAGGACGTGGAATTGAACGCGCCGGCAAAGCGCTTCTTCGCGACTGAAGGCAGCGACGGAGCTCCGCTCCCACCAGCGCAGGAGTGGACGGCGTTGCGCAACCGCTGGGAACTGTCGCACGTTATTCGCGCGGCACTGGCGATGCTGAGCCTGATCTTGCTCACCACCGCAATCGCCATTCAAGGCGCCTGATATCCGACCGGCTTTCCGGTCGAACCACGCGATGCTTCAAACGCGTTGGCCGATCATCCGTTCGAGCTCGGCGCTGATTGAGGAGGTTGGCTGGGGCGCCAGGATTCGAACCTGGGAATGTCGGTACCAAAAACCGATGCCTTACCACTTGGCGACGCCCCAGCAGGCGGGCATGCCGCGCTGCGCGCGGCCTTATAGGACGAGGCGGCGCAAAGCTCAATGCCGGGAGATCAACTAAAATCGGCAGTGAGGCGGGGCCGCCATTTCCGGCCAGTTCGTCGCCGATCGCCCGGCGGTGGATCGTAAGCCGCACGCTTCGCGCGGCAGCTTGGGGCAGTGCTGGCGGGAGCGGCTCAGCTCCGGCTTCAGGGAAGCAGGCGATGCATCCTTGCCTACGCCTGGGCCACGCGTGCGCGGCAATCCTCCAGGACGGCCGCAAGCGTATCCTCGAAAGAATGCTCGGGCACCCAGCCGAGCAGAGTCCGTGCGCGGGTCGCGTCGCCAATGATGCATGGCAGATCGCTCGGCCGCAGCCGCAGCGGATCCTGCTCCGTGACGATCCTGACGCTGCTGCGGGCCAGCAGCCGATCGAGGATGTCTCCCATCCGCCAGGAGAGGCCGGACGCAAGGTTGAAAATGGCGTTCGGCGCAAGATCGCGGCTCTTCAGAACCGCGCGCGCATAGGCGTTGGCTATGTCGCGCGCATCCAGGAAATCGCGCCTCGCATCGAGATTGCCGACGCGGATCACCGGCGGAGCCAAGCCCGCTTCGATCCGGGCGATCTGCATGGCGAAGGCCGGCACGGCAAATGCCTCGGTCTGGCCCGGGCCCGTATGATTGAAGGGGCGCATTCGGACACACTTCAACCCCTGGCCTGAAAGCGCGCCGAGCGCGAGGTCGGCCGCGGCCTTGGTCACGGCGTAGTCGTCGACCGGAGCAAGCAGGGTGCCTTCGTCGAGCGGGCGTCCGGTCTTGGCGCTTTCGCCATAGACCAGGCCCGATCCGACATGAACCAGCCAGCAGTCGGGAGCCTTGTCGAGGACGGCATGGGCCACGTTGAGCGCGCCGCCCACATGAATGCGCCATGCGTTGCGGGGATCGGCCTTGGCAGCACCCAGGGCCGCGACCGCCGCCATGTGAATGACATGGGTGGGCCGGTGACGGGCAATGGCATCATGGACGGCGGCCGGATCGGTCACGTCCAGTTCTTCGACCTGGCCGAAGGCGGGATGCGGACCACCATCCTTGGAGGTCGCGGCAATGACAATTTCGCGGCCGCAAATCCTGCGCAGCGCGTCGCCCACATAGGGCCCGACGAAACCGTTGGCGCCGGTTATCAAAACGCGCATGCCGGCCTCACGGATCACGACGAATTGTCCGCATGCGGATGCGTGGCGGAAGATGGTGCGTCAAGTCATCGACCCGTATATGCAAGAGTATCCTTTCAATTCCTGGCAGCCGAGTGGCGCGCCAGATCGGCGTCCACCATTTCGCGGATCATATCCTCCAGGGAGATCGTCGCTTCCCATCCGAGCTTCGCCTTTGCCTTGGCCGGATTGCCGCGAAGGATTTCGACTTCCGCCGGCCTGAACAGGTCGGGATCGATGACAAGATGGTCATTCATCTCCAGCCCTACATGCTCGAACGCGATCCTGCACATATCGCGCACCGTCGTCGTCCTGCCGGTGGCGACCACATAGTCGTCGGGCTGATCCTGCTGCAGCATCAGCCACATGGCGCGGACATAGTCCCTGGAGTGGCCCCAGTCGCGCTTGGCGTCGATGTTGCCCAGGCGCAGTTCCTTGGCCATGCCCTTCTTGATGCGCGCGACGGCGTCCGTGACTTTGCGTGTCACGAATTCGATGCCGCGAAGCGGCGATTCGTGATTGAACAGGATGCCGCTCGAAGCGTGCAGGCCGAAGCTCTCGCGATAATTGATGGTGATCCAGTGACCGTAGACCTTCGCCACCGCATAGGGAGAGCGGGGATGGAAAGGCGTGGTCTCCGACTGCACCGGCTCCTGGATAAGGCCGTACATCTCCGACGACGACGCCTGGTAGAAACGCGCCTCGGGGATCTCGAGACGCAGCGCCTCCAGAACATTGGTGACGCCGATACCGGTGACATTTCCGGTCAGAATCGGCTGCTGCCATGAGGATTTGACGAAAGACTGTGCGGCAAGGTTGTAGACCTCGTCCGGTCTTACGTCGCGCATGGTTCGACTAAGACCCGACAGGTCCGTCAGGTTGCCGTCCACGATCCGCACGTCGTTTTCGATCCCCAGCCATTTCAGGCGCGTGGTGTTGACGTCGGCTGTGCTCGACCGCCGCGCCAGTCCGTGGACTCGGTAACCCTTCGCAAGCAGGAGCTGGGCCAGATAGGCGCCATCCTGCCCGGTAATGCCGGTTATCAACGCCGTTCTTGTCATCGATGCTCTCAGGGCTCGAGCGAAACGTGGGGCACGAGTCCCCGTTATTGTAGAGCGGGCCGCGCCCCAAGCCTGCGGCGATCGCTGGCTCCATCTTCGTTATATGGCTTCTGATTCATCTGCCAGTGTGGTGTCGCGCGCTCGTTCCAGCGCCATTGCCACAATTTCGCGCGCCCTGTCATGGCTGGCGGCCTCGGCATAGCACCGAAATTCGGGAGCGTTGCCGGAAGGCCGCAGATGGATGATCTCGCCGCTGGTCATCCGTGCCCTGAGACCGTCGGTCTCATCGACGTCCAAGACGCTGCCGAAGGGGGCAAGGAAGTGCTGCAAGGCGTCGCGGTCGGCGAGCTTTCGCATCAAGCCGCGCGATTTCTCGACAGGGAAGTTCTCGAGCCGTTCGCTGGCGCAGACCGGAAGCCTCCAGGTTTCGCGCAGGCCGGACAGCGATTTTCCGGACGATGCCATCGTGCCCAGCACCGCCAGGATCGGCAAAAATGAATCCCGTGTCGGCAGCGCCGACAAGACCTTGCCGTTCACCACGCAGTCCGACCCCAGAAGAACCCCGCCATTGGCTTCGAAGCCGACGATAATGCCGCCTGCCTGCCGCGCGGCGTCCATTCCCTCTATGACGAAAGGGGATCCCACCTTCGTTCTCCTGACGCCGAATCCGAAAGCCTCGGAGATGCCTGAATTGGAGGTGATCGGCGTCACCACAATGTGGGCGTTGAGGAACAGCGCCGTGGCCAGCCCGATCAGATCGCCGCGGAACAGCTCGCCACTGTCGTCGATGACAAGCGGGCGATCGGCATCGGCGTCAGCCGAGAGCACGGCGTCGAATTTGAATTCGCGCACCCAGTCTTTCACCCTCGCCATCGTTTCCTGGTCGACGGCCTCCGTATCGACGGGAACGAAGGTTTCCGTTTTCCCGACGGGGATCACCTCGGCGCCGTAGGACCGCAGGACCTCGACCAGCAACCCCGCCGCAACCGTGCTGTGCTGGTAGACGCCGAGCTTCATTCCGGAAAGGGCGCCAGGGGGCAGAATGCCGTCGACACGATCTCGAAAGGCCGCGAGCGCCTGTTCATGGCCGGCTTGCCGGTCCGCATGGGCCGCAGGCCAGGGATATCGATCCGACAGTTCCGCGACATGAGCGGTGATCGCGGCCTCGTCCGCCTTGTCGATCTCGCCCTTCGGCCCATAGAACTTGATGCCGTTGCGGTCGGCGGGAATATGCGACCCGGTCACCATAAGCGCCGCGGCGCCGTGCAGGCGGGCGTAAAAGGCGAGCGCGGGCGTGGGGATGGGACCGCAATCGACCGGCTGGAAGCCGGCCGCGGCCAATGCCGCCATGCAGTCTTCGGCAATCGTTGGACTGCTGTCGCGCAAATCGCGCCCGACGAAGACCTTGCCTTGCTGAAATCCGGTCGACCGCAAGCGCCGGGCGAAACCCTCGGTATAAAGTCCGCTTGGCCTTCCCACCAATTCGGAAGCCAAACCCCGAACGCCGCTTGAGCCGAATTTCATCAGTCTGCTTTGCTGTTGGAAGATTGCCGCCGCTCAATGGAATGAGCGCGGCTGCCCCCCGGCTGTCAACAGCAAAAACAGCCGCGTCGTTCCTAATGTCCCCAAACGGCCAGTTCGTTGCCGGCCGGATCGGTGAAATGGAATCGCCTGCCGCCGGGAAAGGCGAAAATCGGCTTGACGATGATGCCGCCGGCGCTCTCCACCGCATCCAGCGTTTCCTCGAGGCTCTCGGAATAAAGTACCGGAAGCGGCTTGGCCGGCGCCTCGCCGGCATCCGCCTGGAAGCCGCCGTCGAGCCCTTCGGCAAAGGCGGCGTAAGTCGGACCGTAGTCGGTGAACGACCATGAAAAGGCGGCGCTGTAGAAAGATTTGACGCTGTCCAGCGCGCCGCCCGTCGCGGGCAGTTCAAGATAGTCGAGTTTTCCGTTGAGTTTCATCACGCTACTCCACTGCGTTCCCGTTATGTTCTATATCGGTCGTTTCCCCCCAGCAAGTCTTTTTGACGCAGCTTTTGCTTAATCGATTGTAGCCGCAGTGGTTGCTTGCCGGTGCCTTGCCTTTCGCACTGCAGCATCCTATCGCTCGGAGCGGGGAAGGCGGGAAACGGCCATCATCCGGATGTTTCTATCTTCCACGAACTGGAGGGCAAGCATGACCAAGTGGGTTTACACCTTCGGCGACGGCGCCGCCGAGGGCCGTGCCGGCGACCGCAACCTTCTCGGCGGCAAGGGTGCCAATCTGGCCGAGATGTGCAGCCTCGGGCTGCCGGTGCCGCCCGGTTTCACCATCACCACGGAGGTCTGCAACGCCTATTACGCCAACGGCCGCACCTATCCCGGCGGGCTCGAGACGGATGTCGTCTCCGCTCTCGACCATATCGGCCGGATTACCGGCCGCCGGTTTGGCGACCCATCGAAGCTGCTTCTGGTCTCCGTGCGCTCCGGTGCTCGCGCCTCGATGCCCGGCATGATGGATACGGTGCTCAATCTCGGCCTCAACGACGAGACGGTCGAGGCCTTGGCCGCCGATTCCGGCGATGCGCGTTTCGCCTATGACAGCTACCGCCGCTTCATCCAGATGTATTCCGACGTGGTCATGGGCCTCGACCACGAAGTGTTCGAGGAAATCCTCGAGGACCAGAAAGCCAGTCTCGGCCATGAGCTCGACACCGGCCTGACGGCCCAGGAATGGCAAGGCGTGATTTCGCTCTACAAGGCCAAGGTCGAGGAAGAGCTCGGCAAGCCGTTCCCGCAAAATCCGCAGGAACAGCTCTGGGGCGCGATCGGCGCTGTGTTCTCGAGCTGGATGAACAACCGCGCCATCACCTACCGGCGCCTGCACGACATCCCGGAAAGCTGGGGCACGGCGGTCAACGTCCAGGCCATGGTGTTCGGCAATATGGGCGACACGTCGGCCACCGGCGTCGCCTTCACGCGCAATCCTTCGACCGGCGAAAGGCAGCTCTACGGCGAATTCCTGGTCAATGCCCAGGGCGAGGACGTGGTGGCCGGCATCCGCACGCCGCAGAACATCACCGAGGCGGCGCGCATTGCCGCCGGCTCCGACAAGCCGTCGCTGCAGAAGCTTATGCCGGACGCCTTCCAGGCTTTCGTCGACATCTCCGACCGGCTGGAAAAGCACTACCGCGACATGCAGGATCTCGAATTCACCATCGAGCGCGGCAAATTGTGGATGTTGCAGACCCGCTCCGGCAAGCGCACCGCCAAAGCTGCGCTAAAGATCGCCGTCGAGATGGCGAAGGATGGGCTGATCACCAGGGAGGAGGCGGTCGCCCGCATCGATCCGGCCTCGCTCGATCAACTGCTCCATCCGACCATCGACCCGAATGCCGCGCGCGATGTCATAGGCATGGGCCTGCCGGCGTCGCCCGGCGCCGCCACCGGTGAGATCGTTTTTTCCTCCAGCGATGCCGAGGACGCCAGGGCGCAAGGTCGCAAGGTAATCCTGGTGCGCATCGAAACCAGCCCGGAGGACATTCACGGCATGCATGCCGCCGAAGGCATCCTCACCACGCGCGGCGGCATGACCAGCCACGCGGCGGTGGTGGCGCGCGGCATGGGCAAGCCCTGCGTGTCCGGTGCCGGCTCGCTGCGTGTCGACTACAAGGCCGGCACGCTGCTCTCGATGGGCCAGACCTTCCGCAAAGGCGACATCATCACCATCGACGGCGGCAACGGCCAGGTGCTCAAAGGGGCGGTCGCCATGCTGCAGCCGGAGCTGTCGGGCGATTTCGCCGCCATCATGGAATGGGCCGACGCCACGCGCCGCATGAAGGTGCGCACCAACGCCGAAACGCCGCCCGACGCGCGCATGGCGCGCTCTTTCGGCGCCGAGGGCATCGGGCTTTGCCGCACCGAGCACATGTTCTTCGATGGCGACCGTATCGTCGCCATGCGCGAGATGATCCTGGCCGACACCGAGAAGGACAGGCGTGCGGCCCTGGACAAGCTCTTGCCCATGCAGCGCTCGGACTTCCTCGAGCTTTTCGAGATCATGGCCGGCCTGCCGGTGACGATCCGCCTGCTCGACCCGCCGCTGCACGAATTCCTGCCGAAGACCGAGGCCGAGCTCGCCGAGGTCGCCTCCGCCATGAACGTGTCGGCCGACAAGCTCAGGCAGCGCACGGATGCGCTGCACGAATTCAACCCGATGCTCGGCCATCGCGGCTGCCGGCTCGCCGTCTCCTATCCCGAGATCGCCGAGATGCAGGCGCGCGCCATCTTCGAGGCGGCGGTCGAGGCCGGCCACAAGGCCGGCGCGCTGGTCGTGCCGGAGATCATGGTGCCGCTGGTCGGCCTGGTGAAGGAATTGCAATACGTCAAGGCGCGCATCGATGCGGTCGCGCAAAGCGTCATGCAGGAGACCGGCACCAAGATCGATTATCTGACCGGCACGATGATCGAATTGCCGCGCGCGGCGATCCGCGCGCATGTCATTGCCGAAGCGGCCGAATTCTTCTCCTTCGGCACCAACGATCTGACGCAGACCACGTTCGGCATCTCGCGCGACGATGCGGCGTCCTTCCTCGAAACCTACCGGCAAAAGGGCATCATCGAACAGGATCCGTTCGTGTCGCTCGACATTGACGGCGTCGGCGAGCTGGTGCGGATCGCGGCCGAAAAGGGCAAGGCGACGCGGCCGGGCATCAAGCTCGGCATCTGCGGCGAGCATGGCGGCGACCCGGCCTCGATCCGTTTCTGCGAGGAGGTCGGCCTCGACTACGTGTCGTGCTCGCCCTACCGCGTGCCGATCGCCAGGCTGGCGGCCGCGCAGGCGGCCGTGGCGGCGGCGAAGGGCGCGGCAAAACGCGCCTGACGTCCCGACACCTTACGGTTTTGTATGCAATGTCACGCGAACGTGCGCGTGACGGCCCTGAATCTCGACATCGTTCCAAGCGACTTTCCGGCACCGAATTTATTTGTGTCGGAAACCCATGTTGCAGATTTCCCCATCCGTTTACCGATCGATCCTGATCCTGCAGACCAAGTTCATCGGCGACATCGTGCTTGCCTCGGCGTTGGCGAAGAACCTGCAGCTTCAATATCCGGGCGTCAGCATCGTATTTCTCTGCGAAGCCCATTTCGCCGGCTTCCTGACTGGCCATGGCATAGCTTCCGAGGTCGTCCCCTTCAGCCGCGCCAGGATGCGTGGCTCGCCGCTCGAGCGGGGGCGCGAGCTCTTCCGCATTGTGCGCACATTGCGGCGGCACCGTTTCGACATGACCGTCGACATCACCGACTCCAAGACCTCGCGGATCATTTCCGGGCTGGTCAACGCTCCGGTCAGGGTCGGCTATTTTCCGACGGAGCGGCCTTTGCGCTGGCACGAGCGTCAACCCGCCAACGTCAGGATGAAGCCCTTCGGATTCGGCAAGAAGCACTATCTCTACCGTTATTTGTCTCCGCTGGAGGCGCTGGGCATCGATCTGCGCGTCAGGGCGCCGGCCATCCGGCCGCTGCCCTTCGAGACGACGCGCGTCTTGGCGCTGCTCGCCAGGCACCGGATCCAGCCAAACGCCTTTGTTGCGGTCCATGCCGGAGCAAGCTTCGCGGGGCGGCGGTGGCAGCCGGAGCGCTTTGCCGAGACAATCGACAGGATCGCCCACGAAACCGGCCTGCGCGTGGTCCTGGTCGGCGGTCCGGACGAGGTTGAGGCGACCGACAGGATCATGGCCGCGGCGAAGACGCCTGTCGCCAACCTGGCGGGCACGCTGCGGCTGGAAACGCTGCTGGCGCTGCTCAGGGAGGCGCGGCTGTTTCTCGGCAACGAAAGCGGACCGATGCATATGGCAGCAGCGGCCGGAACGCCGGTCGTCGGACTGTTCGGCCTGACCAACCCGGTCCTTTGGGCGCCGGTCGGCGTGCCCAGCATTTCTTTGCGGCCATCGATGCCCTGCGACTGCGTCGGGGGCGACCTGTGCCGTCGGACCGACCCGAGCAAGGCATGCTGCGTGTGGCGCCTGGAGGTCGATCCGGTGGTGGACGCGGCGCTGGAACTTCTGGCGCGCACCGAGATAGTCCTGGAAGCCGCGGTCTGACATTCGCCGGAATTCCGGACCGCCCGTCGGCCGCGTCCCTCTCTTTGCGCAAGCCAGGAAAACGTGTGAAACGGTCAGGTCCTGCGACTTCGCCTTAGCCTTGCGTCCGGAATTGCGTCAAAGACGACGAAATAGCGCATTCTTCGCGGGTTCCGAGAAACGATGAAACGCTCTATCGGCGCGCGAGAGTCCGATGGTCCGCGACCGTGTCGTCTTGTATAAGATCACGTGAAAATGCGCGTGATGGTTCCACATGTCGACATCTCAACCCAGCTTCGCGAACTCCGATCCGTCCGGCGCCCGGACACCGATGTTGCGGGCTATTTCCGCGGTCCGCTCGATCTTGATCCTGCAGACGAAGCACATTGGCGATCTCGTTCTTGCCTCCGCGCTGGCGAAGAACCTGCAGCTCGAATATCCCGACGCCCGCGTCGTCTTCCTCTGCGACGCCCGCTTCGGCGGTCTCCTCACCGCCAACGGCATCGCCTCGGAGGTTGTGACCTTCCGCCGTTCCCATATGCGCGGCACGCCGCTGCTACGCCTGCAGGAACTCGTTCTCACGCTCTTTAAGTTGCGCCGCCACCATTTCGACATGGCCATCGACATCACCGACACCAAGACGTCGCGGTTCATCTTGGGGCTGGTCGGCGCACGGGTTCGCGTGGGATATCACCCGTCCGAGAGGCCCCTGCATTGGTTTGCGCGCCAACCTGCCAATGTGAAGGCCAAGCCGTTCGGCTATGGCGAGCAGCACTTTCTCTATCGTTATCTTTCGCCGCTGGAGGCGCTTGGCGTCGACTTGCGCGTGCGGGCTCCCGCCTTCCGGCCGCTGCCGTTCGAGACGACGAAAGCCTTGGCGCTGCTGGACAAGCTGCACCTTCGGCCGAACGCCTTTGTCGCGGTGCATGCCGGGGCAAGCTTCCCTGGGCGCCGCTGGCAGCCCGAGCGCTTTGCCGCTGCAATCGATCGGATAGCGGCCGAAACCGGTCTCGACGTCGCCCTGGTCGGCGGCCCGGACGAGAACGAGGTGGCCGAGAAGATTCTGGCGACTGCGAAGACGCCGATCGTCAACCTGGTCGGGGCGCTCCCGCTCGAAACGTTGCCGGCGCTGTTCAAGCAGGCGCGGCTGTTTCTCGGCAACGACAGCGGCCCCATGCACATGGCAGCCGCGGTCGGCACTCCCGTCGTCGGCCTGTTCGGCCTGCAGAGCCCGATCCACTGGGGGCCAGTCGGCGCGCCGAGCATCGCGGTATGCCCGTCCATGCCTTGTGACTGCGTCGGTGGCGACCTGTGCGAACGGCCCGACCCCAACAAGGCATGTTGCGTCTGGCGCCTGGAGGTCGACGCGGTCGTCGAGTCAGCGCTCCAGTTGCTGGCCCGAACCGAGATGTCTCTGGAAGCAGCGGTATAGGCGAAAGCAAATTTTCGCGATTGCTGTTTTTACGCTGTTTGCCGTCCCGATTTTCGCCTAGATGCCGGTCTTCTAGAGACAAGTTTTTGGCGCGGCGCGAAGATGATGCCGGGCGTGCCGGTTTGGAATGAATGATGGGTCTGCTTCGAAACTCCCTTTGCGCGATGGCGCTGTTCGCGGCGTCGGCGGGCAATGCCGCGACGCTGCTCGAGCCGACGCTGCACTTGAAACCGCGCGACGTTGAAGGCGGCGGCGGTCGCGTCGCCCTGACGCTCGATGCCTGCGGCGGAAAGACCGACACAAGGATACTTTCGGCGCTTGTCGACAACAGGATACCGGCGACGATCTTCGTTACCGGCATCTGGCTGAAGCGCAATGCCGAGGCCGTCGAGATCATGCGGGCGCATCCCGACCTGTTCGAGCTGGAAAATCACGGCGGCCGCCACATTCCGGCGGTCGATACGCCGCGGAAAATCTTCGGCATCCGCAGCGCCGGCAGTCCGGACGCCGTGCAGGCCGAGGTTGAATCCGGCGCCGCCGCCCTGGCCGGCGCGGGCGGCCCTGCGGCAAAATGGTTTCGCGGCGCCACCGCCGAATACAGTCCCTCGGCGATCGCCATGATCCGCGGGCTGGGCTTCAAGATCGCAGGCTTCTCGGTCAATGGCGACGGCGGCTCGCTGCTCGGTGCAAAGGAAACGGCGCGCCGCATCGGCGCCGCCAAGGACGGCGACGTCATCATCGCCCACATCAACCAGCCGACCCATGCCGCCGGCGAGGGCGTGGTTCAGGGGCTGCTGGCCTTGAAGCAGAAGGGCATGACCTTCGTGCGCCTCGACGATGCCGAGGGCGTCGGCAATGACGGCACCACGGATTGAGAGCGCGGTGCGAGGGTGGCGACGGCTGAATTTGGCGGCCACATGCTTCCGAGATCGACCTAACCGCCCCTCCCTTTGCGGCTCAGTCCGGCGTGGCTTCGACCGTCACCTTGTTCGTGTAGAACGCGCCGTGATTGCGGATCTCGACCATTTCGTCGAACGGATGCTCATAAGCCCACATCGCATTCTCGCCGGCTTCGCCGGCCGGCTGGGCGCTCCGGTAGCTGGCATCGCCCTTGTATGGGCAATGTGTCGAATGGTCGGTCGGGGCGAGCTTGCCGAAATCGATATCGTCGAACGGGATGTAGAAGGCGGCCGGGTAAGGGGGCTCCGAGAGAACCTTTGCCGCAGTCGATGTGGCGATGATCCTGTCGCCGGCGCGGACCGTGACGGTGCCGTGATAAGGTTCGACCGTGATCACCTTGTCGGGATTGCGTTGAAAACCGGGGGCTGGGTTGGCAAGCTTGTCCATGAAGGGTCTCCTGGAGCAATTCCAGGAAAAGTGCGTTTTTCCGTCAGGAATTGCATCAAAACGAAGAGAGAACGTTTCGTCGTTTCCGCGAAACGGTGAAATGTTCTCGAGGGAGACTTACATGTGTCGGCCAGGCGCGTCGCGCAAGCGCGCGTCCCGCTTGGCGTCATCACCATTCATTGAACGTCAGCTTTCAGGTCGTCAGGCGGCCGTCTTGAAGGCATCCATGAGGCCGGCATAGGCGGCAGCAATGCCCGCGACCGGATTGGTGCTTCTCGCCGCCGTCTCGACCTTCAGCGCGCCGCCGGTGGTCGGCAGCGTGAGCAGCAGGAACTGACGATTGTCGGCGTTGCCGATGCAGGCCGCGGCGACATGCTCTCCCTCGGCGCCGTTTTCAACGCGCATCTTGAACAGCAGCGTTCCGCCGACGGCCTCGAGCGCGCCGCCGACGACTTCGGCAAATTCATCTTCGGAAACGGTTTTGGTGTCCGGCGTCAGATCGTCCAGACTTTCGGCAAGCGTGCTTTCGAGGGCCTTATCGTCGAGCTGCGCGTCCATGCGAACCTCTCCATCCGCCAATCTCACCCAGCCCGTTAATGAACCTTAACGGCGACGATGGCCGGATTATGGCGGTTTTGCCTGGCCCTTCGATCCATCCACCGGCTTCGACTTATGACGGCTGGACAATCCGCCGGTTCGTTCCACAATGCGTGAAACAAATGACGCGAATGCGCAAAGGGGAGGAATTGATGCTCGGATTGATGCAGGAATGGCCGCTGCTTTGCCATAAGCTGCTTGATCATGCGGAACGCCAGCACGGCAGCCGGGAGGTCGTGTCGCGTTCGATCGAAGGCCCGATCGTGCGCACCACCTTTGCCGAGATCCATCATCGGTCGCTCAAGGTGGCGCAACGGCTGGAGCGCGACGGCTTCAGGCTGGGCGACCGCATCGCGACTCTCGCCTGGAACACGGCCCGTCATATCGAGGCCTGGTACGGCATCATGGGCATCGGCGCGATCTACCACACGCTCAACCCGAGGCTTTTTCCCGAGCAGATCGCCTGGATCATGAACAATGCCGAAGACAAGGCGATCTTCGTCGACCTGACCTTTGTGCCGCTCCTGGAAAAGATCGCCGGCGCGGTCCGATCGCTACGACGGGTGATCGTGTTGACCGACCAGGCGCATATGCCGCAAACGTCTCTGGCAAATGCCGTCGCGTACGAGGAATGGCTGGCCGAAGCCGACGGCGCCTTCACCTGGAAGACGTTCGACGAGAACACAGCCGCCGGCATGTGCTACACGTCGGGCACGACGGGCGACCCGAAAGGCGTCCTCTACAGCCACCGCTCCAATGTCCTTCACGCCATGATGGCGGCGATGCCCGACGCCATGGGCCTGTCGACCCGCGATGTCGTCCTGCCTGTCGTGCCGATGTTTCACGCCAACGCCTGGGGGCTCGGCCAGAGCGGGCCGATGATCGGCGCCAAGCTGGTGATGCCGGGCTGCAAGATGGACGGCGCTTCGGTCTATGAGCTGCTCGACACCGAGAAGGTGACGTTCAGCGCGGCCGTGCCCACCGTCTGGATGATGCTGCTGCAATATCTAGAGGAAACCGGCAAGACGCTGCCTCACCTGAAGAAGGTCGTCATCGGCGGGGCGTCCTGTCCGCGCGCCATAACCGCCAAGTTCCAGGACAATTACGACGTGCAGGTGGTGCATGCCTGGGGCATGACCGAGATGTCGCCACTGGGCACGCTGTGCACCTTGAAGCCGCAACATGAGGTGCTGACCGGCGAGGCGCGGCTCGATGTCCAGGGCAAGCAGGGTTTCCCGCCCTTCGGCGTCGAGATGAAAGTGACGGACGACGACAACAACGCGCTGCCCTGGGACGGCAAGACCTTCGGACATCTCAAGGTGCGCGGCCCCGCGGTTGCCCGCGCCTATTATGGCGGCGCCGGCGCCGAGCAGTTCGACGCGGATGGTTGGTTCGACACCGGCGATGTCGCCCATATCGACGCCAGCGGCTATATGCAGATCACCGATCGCGCAAAGGACGTCATCAAGTCCGGCGGCGAGTGGATATCGACCATCGATCTCGAGAACCTTGCCGTCGGCCATCCGGACGTGGCGGAGGCGGCGGCCATCGGCATCCCGCACTCCAAATGGGGCGAGCGGCCTTTGCTCGTCGTCGTGCGCAAGCCCGGCAAGGAGCCGACCAAGGGCGACATCCTCGCCTTCATGAGCGGCAAGGTGGCGAAGTGGTGGATGCCCGATGACGTCGCCTTCGTCGGCGAAATTCCCCACACCGCCACCGGCAAGATCCAGAAGACCAGTTTGCGCGACCAGTTCAAGGATTACCGCCTGCCGACGGATTGACGAAAAATGTTCGATCTTTCGGCTTCAAGCCGGCGCCAAAAACCGCTAACTCTCGGCCCGGGTTGGGGCGACACGGCAAAGAATGGCATCTATTCCTGAACGGCAGACGTCAAGGGCGGCCGGCTGGTCGCGGCGGATCGGCGCATTTTCGCTCGTCCTTTTACTCACCGCCGTTGCCGCTTACCGGCTGGGTCTCGTCGAGACGCCGCCTTTCCTGTGGGTGCTGGCGCTCGTGGCGCTGCTGGCCGCGCTTGCTCTGTTGCTGTCCGGTCTCGGCCTGGCGAGGGTCTGGAGCTTCGGCGACCGCGGCGGCCGCGATCTCTCCATCGGCGCGCTGCTGGCGCTGCTGGTGCTGGCACCCTACGGCGTCGCCGTCTACTGGGCGACGATCTATCCGCCGCTGCGCGACATCTCGACCGATCTCGACGATCCGCCGGTGCTGGACACCAGCGACCGCACCGCCGACATGAATCAGCTGTCGCCGCCGACCCCGGGCGAGCAGAGTCTGCAGGCCGATGCCTATCCGCTGGTCAGCGGGCGCAGCTACAATCTGCCTTTCGAAACCGTCGTCGACGCTGTCGAAACCGTGCTCGACCGCCGCGACTGGCAATTGACGGCACCTTATCCCGACATCAACGGCCAGAGCGAAGCGACGATCAACGCGCTGGCCAAGGGCTTCGTGCTCGGACTGCCGGCCGACGTCGCCATCCGCATCACCGACGACGGCGAGCAGGTCATCGTCGACATGCGCTCGGCCTCGCGCTACGGCCGCTACGACCTTGGCGACAACGCCGCCCGCATCACGGATTTCCTCGGCGAGCTCGACCAGGAGGTCGCCGGGCAGGTCGGCGCGGCGCCGGCTGAGTGATCACGCGGCGGGGCTGAAAATGCCGTCGATCGCCGGATCGCCTTCTGTGGCTACGAGGCCGCGCGCGACCAGATCCTCGAGATGGGCAAGCACCGAAAGACCGGCCGCGCCGTGCAGCCGCGGGTCGGTGTCGCGATAGATCGCCGCGACCATCTCCGCGATCGTCCGGTCTCCGGCGCGGATGCGCTCCAGGATCGCCCCTTCGCGCATCTTGCGATGCGTCTTCAGGCCGCGCATGAAGCTTTTGGGCGCGGTCACAGCTCCGCCATGGCCCGGCAACAGCAAGTGATCCTCGCGCGCCAACAGCTTGTCGAGAGAGCTCATATAGTCGGCCATGGCGCCGTCCGGCGGCGCGACGATCGAGGTCGACCAGGCCATGACGTGGTCGGCTGAAAACAGGGTTCCGGTTCCCTCGAGCGCGAACACGGCGTGGTTGGCGGTGTGGCCGGGCGTCAGCACGGTGCGGATGGCCCAGCCGTCGCCCTCGGTCAGCGCATTGTCGGCCAGCACGACATCGGGAACGAAGGCGAGATCGGCGCTGGCGTCGAGCGGATTGACCTCGCCGATGCGCAAGGGGCGCGCCGGCCGATGCGGGCCTTCGGCAAGCGTTGGCGCGCCGGTGCGCTCTTTCAGCCGCGCCGCCAAAGGCGAATGGTCGCGATGGGTGTGGCTGACGAAGATGTGGCTGACCGGTCGGCCGCCGATCGCCATGAGCAGTGTTTCGAGATGGGCGTCGTCTTCCGGCCCTGGATCGATCACTGCCAGCGTGTCGCTGCCGACGAGATAGCTGTTGGTGCCGTGGAAGGTGAAAGGGCCCGGATTTCTTGCGGTGATGCGCAGCACATCCGGCGCGACCGAAACCGCCCGGCCGTAGGCGGGATCGAAGCTGGTGTCGAATTCAAGGGCCATGCCTGCGGGCTCCGTTGCGATGCGGCAAAATGATTGCCGTCCGATACGGAAGCCAATATAGGAAAATCAATGCATGTCGCCCAAAACTGCGCAGCGGTTTTGGGAGAACGCCATGCATCGAGACAATTTTAAAGCGCGTCGGCTGAATGCGTTTCTACGCGATGCGCCTTAAGAGCCAGCTAATCAGCCGCCCGGCAAATCAGCCAGAATGGGGAAGACCATGGCAACTGCAACCACGATGCGCCCGCTTGTTTCTCTCACCCTGCCGGATCGGGGTGTTGCCCGGCTGGCGACCCAGCTCTTCCTGGCGCTCGCCGGAACCCTGCTGCTGACGCTTTCGGCCAAGACCAAAGTGGTGCTCGGCCCGGTCGACATCTCGCTGCAGACGCTGGCCGTGCTGTTGATCGCCTCGGCATTCGGCCTGCGCCTTGCCGTCGCGACGCTCCTTCTCTACCTCGCCGAGGGCGCTTTTGGTCTGCCGGTCTTCCAGGGCACGCCGGAAAAGGGCATCGGCATTGTCTATATGCTGGGCTCCACGGGCGGCTATCTCGCCGGCTTCGTGGTCATGGCGGCGATCGCCGGCTGGGCCGCCGACCGCGGCTGGGACCGCAACCCGTTCAAGCTGTTCGGCGCCATGCTGGCGGCGGAGGTCGTCATGATGGCCATGGGCTTTGCCTGGCTGGCCACGCTCATCGGGCCGGAAAAGTCCTGGCAGTTCGGCGTCCTGCCCTTCATCGTCGGCGACCTGATCAAGGTGGCTTTGGCCGCCAGCCTGGTGCCGGCCGTGTGGACATTGCTCAAGCGCGGCTGAGAACAATCGACGAGAAAAGGGCCGGCGGGCGACAGGCGCCTGCCGGCCCTTTTTCATGGCGCTGTCGGATTTCGCTCGAAACCGCCTTATGCCGGATGATAGAAAGCGATGAAGTAACGTCGGGAAGCAGTCAAAGCCGACATTGACAAGCCAGCGCCCGAAAACTAAGCACGGGCAACTTGGCGTCGAGGCGGGGGCCGCGGTAGTTCAAGGAGAGCTTTTTGAAAGGAATTATCCTTGCGGGTGGCAGCGGAACACGTCTCTATCCGCTAACATTAGCGGTTTCTAAGCAAATACTGCCGATCTACGACAAGCCGATGATCTATTACCCGCTGAGCGTGCTGATGCTCGCGGGAATTCGCCAGATTCTGGTCATTTCAACTCCGCGCGACTTGCCGGTTTTCCAGGCGTTGCTGGGCGACGGTTCCGAATTCGGGCTGGAATTGTCCTATGCCGTGCAGGCGCAGCCCAACGGCCTCGCCGAGGCCTTCATCATCGGCCGCGACTTCATCGGCAAGGACAGCGTGTCGATGATTCTCGGCGACAACATCTATTTCGGCGGCGGCCTGTCGCAACTCTGCCGCGAGGCGGCGAAGCGCGACGGCGGCGCCTCGGTCTTCGCCTATTATGTCGACGATCCCGAGCGCTATGGCGTGGTCTCCTTCGACAAGGCCACCGGCAAGGCCCTGACGATCGAGGAGAAGCCGCAAAGGCCGAAGTCCAACTGGGCGGTGACCGGTCTTTATTTCTACGACAACGACGTGGTCGACATCGCCTCGACGATCCGCCCTTCGGCGCGCGGCGAGCTCGAGATAACCGCGGTCAACAATGTCTATCTCGAGCGTGGCGAGTTGCATGTCCACCGCCTCGGCCGCGGCTATGCCTGGCTGGATACAGGCACGCATGACAGCCTGCTCGAGGCATCGTCTTTCGTGCGCACGATCGAGCATCGCCAGGGCATCAAGATCGCGTGCCCGGAAGAGATTGCGCTGGAACAGCACTGGATCAGCGCCGACAAGGTTCTGGACCGTGCCGCGCGGCTCGGCAAGAACGAATATGCCGCCTATCTGCGCCGGCGGGTGGCCGATCTGATGGAGGAACGCGGTGCTTGAGGTCAGGCGGCTCGGCCTCGACGGCGTGCTGGAGATCGTGCCGAAGCGGCATGGCGACGCGCGCGGCTTTTTCAGCGAGACCTGGAATGCGGAGCGCTTCGCCGAAGCCGGCATCGATCTCGCCTTCGTGCAGGACAATCATTCCTATTCCGCCGCGGCCGGCGTGCTGCGCGGCCTGCATTACCAGCTGCCGCCGCGCGCGCAAGCCAAGCTGCTGCGCGTCATCCGCGGCAGCGTGCTCGATGTCGCGGTCGACATCCGCCGTTCTTCGCCCACTTTCGGCAAATGGGAAGCGCTGGAGATATCGGCCGAGAAGGGCAACCAGGTCCTGGTGCCGAATGGCTTCGCGCATGGTTTCGTCACACTCGTGCCGCATACCGAGGTGCTCTACAAGGTGACCGACACCTATTCGCCCGAACATGACCGCTCGATCCGCTTCGACGACCCGGCGATCGGCATAAAATGGCCGGAGATCGCGGGCGGCTTCCAGCTTTCGGACAAGGACCGCAACGCGCCGCTGCTGGGCGCGGCGGAGGTGTTCGCGTGAGGAGGGACGGCGGCATGAATTTCCTGGTCACCGGCGGCGCCGGCTTCATCGGCTCGGCCGTGTGCCGGCATCTGTGCGCCAATCCGGCCTACCGCGTCACCAATCTCGACAAGCTCACCTATGCCGGCAACCTCGCTTCGCTAAGGCCGATCGAGAACGCGCATAATTACCGCTTCGAGCAGGCCGACATCTGCGACGAGCGCGCGGTGCTGGAGATCTTGCGCCGCGACGATATCGACATCGTCATGAACCTCGCCGCCGAGAGCCATGTCGACCGCTCGATCGACGGTCCAGGCGCCTTCATCGAGACCAACATCGTCGGTACCTACCGCATCCTGAACGCCGCGCTGGAATATTGGCGCGGCCTGTCCGACGAGCGCAAGGCCGGTTTCCGCTTTCATCATGTCTCGACCGACGAGGTCTTCGGCGACCTGCCTTTCGACGGCGGCATGTTCGTGGAGGAGACGCCCTATGCGCCGTCCTCGCCCTATTCGGCCTCCAAGGCGGCCTCCGACCATCTGGTGCGGGCCTGGCACGAGACTTACGGCCTGCCGGTGGTGCTTTCCAACTGCTCCAACAATTACGGCCCCTATCATTTCCCGGAAAAGCTGATCCCGCTGGTCATCCTCAACGCGCTCGACGAGAAGCCGTTGCCCGTCTACGGCGCCGGCGCCAATGTGCGCGACTGGCTGTTCGTCGAGGATCACGCGCGCGCCCTGGAGCTGGTGGCGACCAGGGGACGGCCGGGCGAGAGCTACAATGTCGGCGGCAATTCCGAGCGCACCAATCTCGGCGTCGTCGAGGCGATCTGCGACCTGCTCGACTTGAGGCGCCCGCGCGCCGGCGGCAAGCGCCATCGCGAGCTGATCGCCTTCGTCACCGACCGCCCCGGCCATGACCGGCGTTATGCGATCGACGCCTCCAAGATCGCGCGCGACCTCGGCTGGGCGCCGCGGGAGGATTTCGACAGCGGCCTGGCCCGGACCGTCGACTGGTATCTCGACAACAAATGGTGGTGGGGGCCGATCCGCGAGCAGCGCTACGACGGCGCGCGGCTGGGCCGGGCTACGGTGCGCCCGGTCGAGAACGCCCCGGTCGGCAACGCCCTGGTCGGCAACGCCCCGATCGGCGACGCAAGGACCGAACGTAGCCCGGCTGAAAACGCGGCCGAGAGCCGGAAGGTGACCACGTGAGGCTTGCCGTCACCGGACGCGAAGGCCAGGTCGCCGCAAGCCTGGTCGAGGCGGCGCGGGGCCGCGACGATGTCGAGGTCGTCGCCGTCGGCCGGCCGGCGCTCGACCTTGCGCGGCCCGACACGGTGCTCGCAGCCCTTGAAGCGGCAAGGCCCGATATCGTCGTGTCCGCCGCCGCCTACACCGCCGTCGACCAGGCCGAGGACGACAACGACCTTGCCTTCGCCGTGAACGCAACCGGCGCCGGCAAGGTGGCGCAAGCCGCGGCAAGGCTCGGCGTTCCCGTCATCCATCTGTCGACCGACTATGTCTTCGACGGCGCCAAGCACGGCGCCTATGTCGAGACCGACCCGACCGCGCCGCTCGGCGTCTACGGCGCCTCCAAGCTCGCCGGCGAGGAGGCGGTCGCCGCGGCCAACCCGCGCCACCTCATCCTGCGCACGGCCTGGGTCTACAGCCCCTTCGGCAGGAACTTCGTCAGGACCATGCTGAGGCTGGCCGCCGACCGCGACGAGATATCGGTCGTCGCCGACCAATGGGGCAATCCGACCTCGGCGCTCGACATCGCCGACGCGATCCTGCATGCGGCGCCGAAGCTGGTGGGCGACAGCAATTTCGCCGCCTTCGGCATCTATCACCTGGCGGGCGCGGGCGACACCAACTGGAGCGGCTTTGCCCGTCACATCCTCGACACAAGCCGGGCGTTTGGTGGCCCGCACGCGAGCGTGCGCGAGATCGCGACGGCGGATTATCCGACCAAGGCCAGGCGCCCGCAAAATTCGCGGCTGTCGAGTGCGAAGTTTGAGGCTGCATTCGGGTGGCAGGCGCCGGGGTGGCGGGTGTCGGCTGAGAGGGTGGTTCGCCGGCTGGGGAGCGGCGAGACGAAACAGGCATTGAGTGCATGAACAAGCATCCAGCACCGGAGCAACTGCGCGAAGCGAGCGCGCAGTCGGCCGATCAAGCGGCGCCGCAGAAGGGCGCGAAGGCTAAGTCACCGAAGACCAAGCCGGCGAAGCGCACCTGCATCATGGTGCTCGGCATGCACCGCTCGGGGACGAGCGCGCTCACGAGGGCGATCAGCCTGCTTGGCGCGGAACTGCCGAAGAATTTGCTCGGGGCCAATCCGACGAACCCAACGGGCCACTGGGAACCCTCGCAACTGATCGAGTTGCACGACCAGATGTTGGAAGAAGCGGGCAGCAGGTGGGATGACTGGCGGAGCTTCGATCTCGGCAACTTGCCGAACGCACGAGCCCAATTCTACAGAGCCGAGATCGCACGCCTCATCGATGAGGAATATGGTGATGCGTCTTTTTTGGTGCTCAAGGAGCCGCGCATCTCACGTTTCGTGCCGCTCTACGCCAGCATCTTAAAGTCGATGAAAATCGACGTGAGGTACGTTCTGGCAAGTCGCAATCCGCTTGCGGTCATCGCTTCGCTTGGCAAACGGGATCGCTCAACACCAGGCTTCGGTGCCCTGCTTTGGCTTCGCCATGAACTGGACGCGGAGCGCTCGACGCGAGATTCGCTGCGTGCGTTCGTTTCCTACGAGGGGATAATGCAGGACTGGCGGCTAAGGCTGGACAGGATTGCGAAGGCGCTTTCGGTTACGTGGCCAAGGCCGGTAGAACAGGCCGCAGCTGAGATTGATGCCCATATATCCCAGGACCATCAACACCATGCGGCGACTGATGGCGCGCTGTTCGCCGACGAACGTGTCGCTAGCTGGGTCAAAGATGCTTATTCGGCACTCAGGGCTTTGGAGGCAGACCCGAATGACTCCGAGGCCATGGAAGTTCTTGATCGCATCAAGTCTGAGTTTGACGCCGTCGCCCCGGTCTTCGGCGAAGCGTTTTTTCCTGAACTGCAGGCACGACAGCAAATCTCTACACAGGCACAGTCTCGTCTGCAAAAAGTTGCAAGTGAGAACGCGCGTTTGGCCAAGGAACGCGCCGCTGAGATCGAAAGGCTGACGATCGAGACTACGCAAATGGCCGCTGAGATCGAAAGGCTGACAATCGAGGCTAAACAAAGGGTCGCTGACTGGACTGAGCGCGAGGTGCACTGGGTCAAGGAACGGGATCGTCTTGCGCGGGATCACGCTGCCGCCCGTGAGAGGGAGGCGGCATTGGCCGGTGCGTTGGAACTCGCCCGCACGGAATCCGACGCAGCGCGTAGAGAAAGTACGCTCGCCGTTGAGGAGCTCAATACCGTCCGACGACAGGCACAAATCATTCAGTTTTTGGCAGATCACCGGGGATTGCAGCTTCTTCAAAGGAGACGGAGCCCGGCTTGGCTGGCCGCCGCGTCGGTGGACCTGCTCACTGGTTTACCAAACAGAATGAGATTCTCGCGCGAGAGGGCCCTGATTGTAGGTTCGCGTCTTTTCGACGAAGAATGGTACCGACAGCGGAACCCGGATGTAGCAACGGCTGGAGTAGATCCGGCTTCGCACTATCTTCGGCATGGCGCCTACGAGGGGCGTGATCCGTCGCCATTTTTCGATTCATTATTTTACCTGACTAAGTATCCAGACGTCGCTGTCGCGGGGGTGAACCCTCTTGTTCATTTTATACGTCACGGTGCGCGCGAAGGCCGCCGCATCGCGCCTGATCGGCATGGTCCTGACCGGCAAAATCGCAACCCCGAAAAAAAAGCGAGCGACATGACAGCTTTCCGGGAAATGACGCGATTTGGCTTGAAAGTGATCGATCGAGCGCGCAATGCCGGCAAGGCGGAAATCGAACGCCGTGTCGACCATTTGTTGAAATTCGTTGACTACGAATCAACGCCAGAGCCATCGACACGCAAACCTACTGACTTCGATCGCCTGAAAATCACTTGGGTCATTCCTGATTTTCAACCTGGCGCCGGCGGGCATATGACGATTTTTCGCATTGCCCGCTATCTTGAAGTGTTCGGGCATGAAGTAGAAATACTGATCCAAAATCCAGTGCACCACAGCAGCGGCGACGACGCCAAACGGACGGTCAACCATCACTTTCAACCGTTCTCAGGGGCGATCAATCTCTTCTCGTCGGAAACGCCTAGGTTGACCGGAGATGCCTTAATTGCGACGGATCGCTTCACCTGCTATCCGGTCAATGCGATGAGCGGGTTCGCACGAAAGTTCTATTTCGTTCAGGACTACGAAACGTTGTTCTACCCTGCTGGATCAGAAGGATTGCTAACAGACGCGACATATACGTTCGATTTCGACTGTCTTTGTGCGGGCGAATGGCTGTCAGGTCTGATGCGGGAGCGGTTTGGCCGGTGGGCCGTGTCGTGGCCGCTCGCTTACGATCGATCCGTTTACAAGCTTGATGAAAGCGTCGAGCGGTCAACAAACCGAGTCGCGTTTTACGCGCGTTTCGCTACCCCGCGACGGGCGGTGGAGCTAGGTATGGTAGCGCTGGACATCTTGCGTGAGCGTGGAGTGAATTTCGAGGTCGACTTCTTCGGTGTGGATTTGGGGCCCATCAGGCGCGGCTATCACTGCATAGACCATGGGGTGCTAGATGCAGAACGCCTTGCGCAGCTTTATCGGAGAGCCGCCGTCGGTGTCGTTTTCTCTGCCACGAATCACTCTCTCGTCAACAAGGAGATGATGGGCTGCGGACTTCCGGTAGTCGATTTGGACGTTGAAAGCACGCGTGCCATCTTCCCTGCTGATTCGATGACCTTTGCAAAGCCCACTCCAGTGGGCATAGCAAACGCGATCCAGCATCTGCTGGAGCGGCCGGCCGAACGCCATCGGATGAGTAGGCGCGGTCTCGATTATGTCTCAGACTTCAGCTGGGAAGCCTCCGCCCGGATCGTCGAAGCAGCATTAAAAGAACGCATCGCCTTGGCAGTAACAGCTGAGGTGGCATGATGCCCGTATATCATTGCGCCGTCGTCATACCGACAAAGAACGCTATGCCTGGCTTCGCTCGGGTGCTCGAAATGGTGCGGCGGCAGAGAACGCCCTGGCCGTACGAAATTATCGTAATCGATTCGGGATCGCACGATGGCACTGCCGAATATGCCGGCCAGTTCCCAGATGTTCGATTGATCAGCATTGATCCGAAGACTTTCGGTCATGGCCGCACTCGCAACCAGGCGATCGCGGCGAGTGACGCACCATTTGTCGCGCTCATCACACATGATGCAGAGCCGCTGGACGAATCGTGGTTGGCTAAACTCGTGATGGCCGTCGAGCAGGACGACCGAGTTGCCGGCGCCTTCGGGCGTCATGTCGCGTACAGTAACGCTTCACCCTTCACAAAACGTGATCTCGACCGACACTTCGAGGGATTTCTAACACATCCGCCCGTCGTCGATCGCGACGTTAATCGGGAGAAGTATGCGGCTGACGAGGGATGGCGCCAGTTCCTACATTTTTATTCCGACAACAATAGCTGCTTGCGCCGCTCAGTTTGGGAGAAGATTCCCTACCCGGACGTCGAATTCGCGGAGGATCAACTCTGGGCGAAATTAATAATAGAGGCTGGATACGCCAAAGCCTACGCTCATGAGGCCACGGTGTACCATTCACATAACTACAGAATATTCGAATGCTTACAGAGAAGCTTTGATGAGTCGAGGAATTTCCGTAAATACTTCTCATACCAGCTCGCGCCAAATCTGATCAGAGCAGCAAAATCAGCCGCTGGCCTATCTATAAGAGATATTAAATATGCGATGGAGAATCGCAAGATCTCAAATATACAGCTAGTAAGGCAGATAATTGTGAACTGCATGCTCGCACTGGGTCACTACATTGGTACACGGTATTCGTCTCTGCCGGTATTTGTACAGAAGAAGCTTTCGAGAGATGAGCGGTTGCAGACAATTGCTTCAGTAGGGAGATAGAAGATGACTATGGGAAATGACCAAAGACGTGCCTCAATCGTTGAGAGCGAAAGTCTGTTGTGGGGCGACGACGTCGCAGAGGCTTATCACGGCGCGGCACACCGTGACATGGATAGGCACTGGAATGATCTTATCTGGCCAGTATTAGAAACCCAATCCGTTGATTTTTCCTCAACGGCCGACTTCGCGTGCGGTCGAGGAAGAAATACAGAAAAACTTATCTCATTAGCGAAAGAGATATCTCTAATAGATGTAAACGAAGAGAACCTTTCATATTGTAAGGAGGTATTTGGACGAGAACGCTCTGTGAAGTTTTTTCAATGTAATGGATACGATTTGTCAAATATTCCAGACAAATCATTTACCTTCTTTTACACGTTTGATTCGGTTGTCCATTTCGACGTTGAACTCATATTGGGCTACCTTCCAGAATTTTGCCGGGTCCTTAAACCTGGCGGCAAGGCATTTATCCACCATTCAAATTATTCAGCATCACCTGGAGCTGACTTTCGGTCTAATCCTCATTGGCGAAATTTCATGAGCGCAGAATTATTTAAACACTTGGCTACAAGGTCTGGATTGAAGGTGTTGACGCAGGACGTAATAGGATGGGGCGGTGTTGAGAAAATAGACTGCCTGACAACCTGTGTTAGGCCGATTTAACCTGATCTTCTATCTCGGTTAATTGGAAAAATGCGAACCGACTGTTTGCGCCACAGAGGGCTGGACGTAATTGGCAATCGGAAGCGGTAAGGGTGGGTTCTATCAGTTGTCCGAGAAAGGATAGGTCTTGTCGTTTGAATTGCGCTCTCTTTTTTCTTTGGCGATCTCACTCATCCGCCGCGAGGTGGCCGGTCGTTATCGTGGCTCGGCGTTCGGGTTGTTGTGGTCTCTGCTCAATCCGTTGTTCATGCTGGCCGTCTACACCTTTGTTTTCGGCGTGGTGATGAAATCGCGGTGGACGGTACCAGGTCAACAAGCGGCTGAACATTCGACTGGCGAGTTTGCCGTTATCCTGTTTTGTGGCCTAATCGTCTTTCAGTTTTTCGCGGAGGTGATTTCGTTAGCGCCGGGGGTAGTTGTCGCCAACGCCAACTATGTCAAGAAGATCGTCTTTCCGATCCAGATACTGCCTGTTGTTTATGCAGGGGCGGCACTGTTTCACGCGGCGATCAGTCTGCTGGTCTTGTTTGCTTTTGCGTATGCAGCGTTCGGCCGCATCCCGTTTACCGCGATTCTTGCACCAGTGGTGTTCGCGCCCCTGATTATTGTAGTACTCGGGATCGGCTGGATATTAGCGTCGATCGGCGTTTATTTTCGGGACATGAGTCAGATCGTGGCACCTCTGGTCACCGCGACCTTGTTCCTATCGCCTGTGTTCTTCCAGAGAACAGCACTGCCGGCCTGGTTGCAGCCCTGGCTTTCGCTCAACCCGCTTGCGATACCGGTTGAGGGCTTCCGGAACGTGGTTATCTTTGGCGTACAGCCGGACTGGCCGTCATTAGGATACTATTCGGTCGTAGCGGTGGCGATCGCGGTTCTCGGCTATCAATTCTTCCAGAAGACCCGCCGAGGCTTTGCCGATGTACTCTAAAAACTCAGCTGGCGACGTCGGCAATTCGGACGTTGCCATTCGCGTGCGTGGCGTGTCCAAACACTACGTCATGTTCGACCGGCCTGAAGATCGCTTCAAGCAGATGGTCGTGCCCCGCCTTGAGCGTTTGATAGGACGGCCACCGCGCCGTTACTTTCGTGATTTCGCCGCCTTGTCCAACGTTTCGTTCGAAGTCGGTCGCGGCGAGACGATCGGCATCATCGGCCGAAACGGTTCTGGCAAGTCGACGCTGCTGCAAATCATCTGTGGCACCCTTCAACCGACCAGCGGTACAGTCGAGGTCAATGGCCGCATCGCCGCGCTGCTCGAACTCGGGGCTGGTTTCAATCCCGAATTCACAGGTCGCGAAAACGTCTTTCTCAATGCCGCCATCCTCGGCGTTCCGCGCAAAGAGATGGAATGGCGTTTCGACGAGATCGCTCGCTTCGCCGATATCGGGCCTTTTATAAACCAGCCGGTGAAGACCTATTCGTCGGGCATGTATGTGCGCCTAGCCTTCGCCACAGCCATCAATGTTGACCCTGATATTCTGGTGGTGGACGAGGCTTTGGCTGTCGGTGATGAGGCGTTCCAGCGTAAATGTTTTGCCCGCATCGAAGAAATAAAAGATAGGGGCGGCACCATTTTGTTCGTCAGTCACGGCGCCCAAGCCATCGTGCAGCTGTGCACGCGTGCAATCCTGTTCGACGGTGGCGAGAAAATACTTGAAGGTAAACCGAGGGCGATCGTCGGGCAGTATCAGAAATTAGTCAATGCCAGCGCCGAGGCCGCCCCGGCAATTCGAAAAGCGATTCTCGCCATGCGAGACGGCTCGCAAGAGCATGTATCGGGCGGCACCGAAACGCTAGTGGCGCATTCGCCGAGGTCGGCGCCAGAAAACCTGAGCGCCGATTCATTTGATCCAGGGATGGTGCCTCAATCGACCGTTCGGCAAGAACAAAGGGGAGGCTCAATCCGGGATGTGAGAGTTGTCACGCTCTCGGGCGAACAGGTCAATGTGTTGAGCACCGGCAAGCGGTACGTTATCGAATATCGCACCGATTTTTCGGAGGATGCCCGCGATGTGGGATTTGGTATCGGCATAACGACCATCACTGGAATTCAATTGGCCGGAGCGCGATGCCGCGCGTCGCGCGTGAAGAGCGTGCGGGCCGGAAATTCGGTGGTCTCTCGATTCGAGTTTCTCTGCAGTTTTCTGCCAGGTCACTATTTCATCACCTGTCACGTGCGCGGCGTTGCCGATGCAGAGGAAGTGCCGCTGCATCGTGTGATCGACGCGGCCATGTTTCGCGTGCCTTTCCAAGGTGATGTTTTGCCAGCCGGCGCCGTGGATCTGTCGATGATCGTTTCGGTGGCCGCTAACTCGCAGTCTGTCGATGGTCGCTGAATTCATCCGCTCGGTGGGCGACGGCAGGCGTCCCGTCGTTACGCTCGAGAGCGCGGGCACAACCGTAAGCTTCATCCACAATTGGCCGGCCCCCTTTAATGTAGGAGATTATCTCTGCAGTCCCCGGCATTATTTCGAGTTTGAATGCCATCCGTCGCGCGCAAACGGGATTGACCATATAGCGATCGTTGGCGGCGGTGCCTTCAACGATCTTGGCGTTGGGGTGGCTTCCGAGGTCGGCGCCCAGCGGAACATAATTTGGGGTGTCGGGCGCAGTTTCCCTTATTCCTCCGCAACTGACAGGGCCGATGTTTCGACCGGTATCTTCAACATTTGTGGGTGGCGTGACCGAGACATCACGCTCCCGGAAGGGAGCTTGGTGCCATGCGTAAGCGTTTTGAATGATATCGTCGAAATTCCCGCCGGGCCGCAGACAGGTGTTTTTCTGAATCAGAACTCGGCGGCGAGCGGTTTCGACATGGGCGATAAGCTCGGGCGGCATGGGGTCACGATTACAGGAACGAATGCACTGAGCGAGGTTGCTCTCAGGGAGCGTCTGGCGCCTGTTGGGCAGGTTGTTACCAACTCTTACCACATCGCGTACTGGAGTTTGCTTTCCGGACGGAGCGTCGCATTGGTCGGCTATTCCTCGAAATTTTCAAGTCTGCTCGATCTCTTCGGCCTCCCGCCAGTGGTGTTGGGATATGAGCGTGGAAACAGCGCCGAACTAGCGCGAGCCGTGGAGAAGGCGATAAGCGGCCAATTTTATCTGCGCCTCGACGCCCCGGAGCAGACTCGAAACCTGTTCCGACAGATGAACATCGATTTCGCCGAACGCCTCGTTTCAGAGAGGTTGTTCAAGGGCATTCGCATGCTCAGGGATAATCCCCAGCGCAGACGGAGCCGGCAGGAACAAATCCGGCAATGGTACGTGGTTTAGCGACACTGCGGCCAGATCGATCATCCATGGCTCCGCGGACGTAACATGGCAAACATCGTTTTCACCGGAATATCTGCGCGGTCCATCATGAACTGGTACCCGGCGCTAGAGATTTTAAAGAACCGTGGCCACCGGGTCGAAGCGATGCTGTTGCCGCACCTCCCGGATCCAGACAGTCAAAATCTGGACAGGCATGGCTATCAGCGGATTGGCGTTCTACCGATCACGGAACATCTTTCCCGGATCGATCCGGCCGAGTCACGCTCGCTGGCCATCCGAGCGCGTGACATCATCCAAACGGCTGAACCGGACATGCTGCTGCTTACGACATGCCACGCAGGCCCCGAAGCCGAACTTGCAGGTCTATTCATGGAACTGTCGGTTCGGCCGACAATCGTCGGCTGCCAACACGGTTTCGTGCAGAATTGGGAGGTCTATTGGAGCAATTTCCATTTCGACTATTTCCTCGTGTTCGGCCAATATTTCCAGAGGTTCGTTCCCGACACACTGAGACAAAGGGTCCTAGCGGCGGGGCTTTCGAAGCTCGATTCCGTGACGCCGGCGCCGCGGCCCGATTTTACTATCGATCAGCGGCCAATTCTGTTCGCCGCTCAAAGCATCTTTACGGCCGAGCTTCACAGAACGCTGATTGATTTGGCGGCAATCGGAGACCGGGAGATAGTTGTCCGGCCCCACCCTGAATTTCGCGAATCTTTTCGTAAGTTGGCTGAGCGCTTCAGAATCCTGGATGTCGAAGAAGCGTTGGACGAGCAGATTGCTCGATGCTCGCTTTTGGTAACCACCGGGTCGACTGTCGCGCTTGAAGCCCTGGCCGCCGGCATTCCGGTCGTTGTCCTGCCCGAGCAAAGAGGGCATTTCTACCAGGACCTCGGCATCGTCACGGATCGCGTGGACGCGGCGGATATATTGCGGCTTGCCTCGTTGCAATCTGGCCCGCAATGGCGCCTGCGTGTGCGAGATTTCCTGCAACAAACAACCGGTTCGAGCCACGCCGAGCGGTCCGTTGTCTGCGCTGATTGCATAGAGGCGATCCTCGTAGGGCCGCCCCAGGCGTCACCGCAAGAGGTGTGAAGAGGCGTGACACGGCAACTTGGTGAGTGATTCAAAGGAACGATCTTTGCGTATTGTAGCTCTCATAGCCGTTCGAAACGAAGAACTCTATATCGGCCGTTGCCTGGAGCATTTGTGCCGGCATGGCATCGAATTTTGCCTCATCGATAATGGCTCCACCGACCGGACTGTGGAGATAGCCAAAACCTATTTAGGTCGAGGGCTGGCCCGTATCGTGCCTGTCGAATATCCTGGCTTCTATGATTGGGTAGGGCTGCTGAGGCTGAAACAGCAACTCGCGGTGGAGATCGAGGCCGACTGGTTCATCCACCATGATGCGGACGAAATCATGGAGGCGCCCGTTCCGGATGTCTCTCTTGCCCAGGCAATCGCCTCCGTCGACGCGGCCGGCTTCAATGCCATTAATTTCAACGAGTTCGTCTTCGTTCCGACCGATGAATCCGAGTCCTTTGAAGGCACGGACTATGTCGAGCGAATGCGCTATTACTATTTTTTCGAACCTCATCCTGTGAGGCTCGTCCGCTGCTGGAAAAAGGCTCCCGACATTGAACTGGCTAACTCTGGCGGGCATGGAGCAAGCTTCCATGGCAAGGCGCTGTTCCCCCACAACTTTGCTCTTAGACATTACATTGTGCTGAGCTCGGCTCATGCCCGGCGAAAATATTCCGTTCAACGGAAATATTCGGAAGAAGAAGTTCGTGACCGTGGTTGGCACGGGTGGCGGGCTGAATTTCGCGACGAAATGGTGCGTTTGCCGCGTCGCGAGCAAATGTCCGAACGAATTCAAGGACTGGATTGGGACACCTCGATGCCCCGCAAGGAGCATCTCTTCATCGATCGGTCTAAGCAAGCTATTGCCGACCTTGAGATGCCGGCGCGCTCTCCGCCTGGCTTTTCTGCGGCAAGATGAGGCGTCAACTACGCGGTTCAACGGACCGCCAGCCATAGGTACGCAGTAATCTTGCAAATCTTGCATGGGTGGGAGGCCAAAAAATCTATGGCTCTCCCGCCCGCTCCGCGCTGATGCGGTAGCCGGTGACGGAGGTTGGGGATCTTACAATCTAAAGTAGTGGCGAACGATGGTCGGTCCGGCGCGGTTTTGGTATGCATGTCCTCACGCCTGGAGTAAGTGCTACCCAATGGCCGTATGCGTAGAAGCCGTATCGGACTCCGACCGGGGATGCGGGCGGGCCATGATCGTGCGCTTCACCCGTACGGCCCAGCCCGCCGAATACGCCATCGCCGGCATCATGGCCACCGAGAGCGCCGCCCGGTTCGAGGAGGGGCGTATCAGTATCGTCTGCGCAGTATCCATCGGGAAACCGCGAAATTGAGCATCGTCGTGACGACAAGCGTTGCAAAGAATGCCGCCGCTCGGCTTTGCAGCGCTCGCTCGAGGAGATGAAGGCTTACCAAGCCTGCCACAAACACCGCGGCGACCGAGCCGCCGACCGCCAGCCGGTCCGTCAAGCCGGTGCGTCCGCCGGGAAAGACGCGGTCCGGATAGAACACCATCACGAATGCGAGGCCTGCCAGCCAGGCAATGGTGTAGGACATGCCCGACGACAGCATCGTCAGGCCGGCAAAGTAGACGCCACTCGTCAGCGCGGTGTTCAGTCCTCCCGCCGCAAGAAAACGGAGCGCATCCGAGCCTATCCGGTCAGCGGTCATCCGGCCCGACCGTCGCGAGGAAATCCGAATAGTCCCTGATATAGTCGCTTGCGTCATAGGGCTGCGAGGCCATGACCAGCAAGACCGTGTCCGGCTGGAACTTGTACTGGATGCCCCACACGCCGGGCGGCAGATAGAGCCCGACCGAGGGATCCGCCAGCGACACTTCCTTTCTGTCGTGGCCGTCATCGACGACCACCGACAGGCGGCCATGGGTGGCAATCAGGAACTGCTGGCACTGGCGGTGCGCATGCTCGCCCCTGACCTTGTCGGAACGGACGCCGTAGACGAGGAACGAGCGCAAGGGCTTGAACGGCAGGTTGTGTCCGAACTCGAGCGGGGCCAGCTCGCCGCGAAGGTCGCTGAAGTGCGGCAGCCGCCAGAGCTCGCATCCGCCGACGCCCAGCGCCATCCTGTCGCCTGCAGCGCCGGGGGCCGCTTGCGCCATCACAGGCTCGACCTGTGGACCGGTCTGATAGCCAACGATGACGGCCGGATTTCCAACCACCACGGCGTTTGCCGGCACGTTCTTGGTCACCACGGCGCCGGCGCCGATCATCGCCTGGCGGCCGATCGTTATGCCCGGCAGGATCGTTGCGTTGGCGCCGATCGACGCGCCGTCCTCGACGATCGTCTGGAGAAACTGCTCGGGATAGTGTTTCGAACGCGGGAAGCGGTCGTTGGTGAAGGTTGCATTCGGGCCGACGAACACGCGATTGCCCAGCCGGACGCCGTCCCATAGCTGGACGCCGCTTTTTATCGTGACGTCATCGCCGACGGTCACGTCGTTTTCGATGAAGACGTGATCGCAGATGTTGCAGTTCGCGCCGATCGCGGCGCCTGGGAGGACATGGGCAAACGCCCATATGCGCGTCCCATTGCCGACGCGCGTGCTTTCGCAAATACCGCGGTCATGGACAAAAAACGGTTTGTCGTTCATGCGGACGTCCCGTCGACAATGCGGCTTATTATCCGCAACGGGCGCGATTTGGTGTTTTCAACCGCCCGCCAAAGATAACAGCCAAGGATGCCTTGCACCGCGAGGATCGCTGATCCAAACCCCACGATCAGCAGCACCAGGGTCGTGTATCCGGCCGGATCGATCTTGCCCAGCAAGCGGGCGACGACGGTGATCGCGGCAAACACAAGGCTGAGCACGCAGCCCGCAATTCCTACCCAGAGTATGAAAACGATCGGAAAATCGGAAAACGAGAAGATCGAATCCATCATATATCTGAGCCGGCGCCCAATGCCCCAGGCACTCTTCCCATGCTCGCGCTCGCGCCGCCGGTAAGGCACGAACTCCCGCCTGAACCCGACCCAGAACAGCTGAACCACAAGCGAGCTGTTTGGCTCCTCGATTGACAGGATCGCATCGAGCGCCTGGCGGTTGCAGCCAAATATATCGACGCCGCCGCCCGGCATGCTGGGCAAAATCAGCCTGCGGTAAACGCTCCAGAAGGCTCGGGACAGGAAACGCGTCAGAAGGGGGTCGTCGCGGCCGGTTCTGCGGCCAAACACGACGTCGGCCGTATCCTTTTCCAGCATCGAAAAGAATTCGACAATGAGTTCGGGCGGCTCCTGCAGGTCGGCCGCCATCGCGGCCACATGTTTGCCGGACGCGTGCTCGAGCCCCGTCCGAATGGCCGTGAAGGAACCAAAATTCCGGCTGTGGAAGATGATTTTGTACCTGTAGCTGGCGTCCTTCAAAGCCCTGACCAGCAGGCCGCCCGACTGGTCGGGCGACCCATCGATGACGAAGACAAACTCGATGTCGCCCTCATACATGGCGTCGAAATCGGCGACGGCCTGCAACAGGGAAGGGATGTTCGGCTCATTGCGGTAAATGGGAAAAACAAGAGAGCGCGCAGTCACATTGCCTCCCATTCGCCGAGGGCCCCGCACACTTGCTCGACCTCATCATTCGTCATGTCCGGGTAGCACGGGACGGAACAGAGACGACTGATGCTTGCCCGGGAGATCGCAAGATTTTCGGTCCCTTTCATGGGCAGGGCAGCCCAACCAACCTGATCGCAATCGAGCACGGGATAGTGGACATCGGTATCGACGCCGCGTTCCTTCATGAAGGTGCGGAACGCGTCCCGGTCGTCACACAGCAGGACCGCGAGGTGTGCGACGGCGCCGTTGCCGCCGTCGAGGAATTTGAGCCGGCGCCCGGTAACAGCCTTAAATCGGCCAAGGATGGCCCGGCGTTTTTCGTTGCGGCTGTTCAAGTCCGGAAGAAGTACATCCAAAATTGCGGCCTGGACCTCGTCCATGCGAGAGTTGCGCCCTCCCGGCAGGGCTACGTGGTATTTGGAACTCCAGCCATATTGATGAAGCTGACGAACGCGCTCCGCCAGTCTTGGGTTGGAGGTGAGGACTGCGCCGCCGTCACCCATCGCGCCGAGATTTTTGGTCGGGTAGAAGCTGAAGGTGGCGATGTCTCCAAGTGACCCAGCCGTTTCACCCCTGATGCGAGCACCATGTGCCTGGGCGCAATCCTCGATGACTGGTATGTGCGACATGCCGGCATTGACAAGTCCTGCCCGGATAGCGGGTACATCGACCACGCCGCCGTAAAGATGGGTAACGACAATCGCAGCGGTATCGGTACTCACCGCTTCCAGCACTGATTGGACGCTTGCAAGCTGGCTAGATGGTTCGATGTCGACGTAGTGTGGAATGAGGTCGACGTGCCAGCACGCACAACTGGCATATCCCCCGGCATTCGCCGCCACGATCACCTCGCGTCCATGCGCATCGCCAAGCCCGACGATAGAGCGTAAAGCGAGTTCAAGGGCGTCCGTTCCGTTGGCGACGAGGATGCAATCCGAAACTCCTGCAAACGTCGCAAAGTTCGCTGCGAATCGCTTCCCTGCCGCGCCATTGAGCCACCATCCGGACCGCAGCGTGCTTGCTACCTCGCGCGCGATTTCAACCTCATAGCGCTGGTACAGACGCTTGAGATCATTCATCGGAACGGCATTCGGCTTCGTCATCAACAACTCGACAGCGTGTCTTGTTCGTTCCGGCGTCTTCGCCCGCAAACATTCGGAAATTCAGATGATTCTGGCATGACTCAGTTAAGAATACTTGCACCGCAGAAACAGCGGAAAGCCAAAACCACGTGCCCAACTATTGAGATTTCGGCTCGGTCGCGACAGGCTGGCGTCATTTGTGGAACGCTGTGAGCCTAGGGGCTGGCCAAAACCGCTTCGGCAGACCTGATCGGCACCGCCGTCAGCGACTCATAGCTATTGCGACAAGCTTGTTGCAGCGTGCTGCGGCGTAGTGAAGCCGGATCGTCACATCGTGACATCTATTAGCTTTCCCTTTTGGGCGCCCGACAGGTTCTCTGAACGACTGACAGTCCGCTCCGAGTTATTGCCGTTCCTAGTCAAATCATTCGCACAATCAAATATCCCCAAAAAACCTCTAGCCCTCCCGCCCTCTCCGCGCTAAGGCGGTAACCGGGTGACGGGGCTGGGGACTGCAATCTGAAGTGGCGGTGGGCGATGTTTTGTCCGCGGCCGTTCTGATAGTATCACGCGCCTGGAGTCAGTACTGCCCAATGACCGCATACGTAGAAGCCGTATCGGAACTCCGACCGAGGATGCGGCGCGCCATCATCATGGTCCAGGATCTCGTCATGGTCCTGGTCGCGGTGGCGCTTAGTCTCATCCTGTCGCAGTCGCGGCTTTCCTTCGACGCGTTCTCCGTCGGCGGGCTGGCCTGCTGGGCGCTCATCGTGCTCATCGCCCATCTGCTGTTCCGATCCAGCGGCCTCTACAACACCGTCTGGCGCTTCGCCTCCACGCCCGACTTCTTCAACATCCTCAAGGGCTGCGGCAGCCTGACGGTGGTGCTCTATCTGGCCTCGCTTGCCTTCCGCTTCCTCTTCCAGCCGGTCGCCGGGCTCAACGAGCGCCAGTTCATCGTCTTCTTCCTGGTCTCCTTCACCATCATCTCGGCGCCCAGGCTCTACTATCGCTTCCTGCGCGACGGCGCGAGCTGGCGCATCCTGCGCCGCGCCGCCGGCGATGCCTCGACCAAGCAGGCGCTGTTCATCGGCCGGCTGGGCGAGGCGGATCTGATCGTGCGCTTCACCCGCACGGCTCAGCCCGCCGAATACGCAATCGCCGGCATCATGGCCACCGAGGGCGACGCGCCGCTCGGCACGCGCATCCAGGGCGTTCCGGTGGTGGCGCTGCGACCGCGCCTGGTCGAGGTGCTGGAAGACTATGTCAAAGGCACGCAAAGCCTTGACCTGCTGATCTTCGGCCAGGGGGTCGAGCGCGAGATCGAGGACTATGCCGAGCTGGTGCGCGTCGCCCGCCACAGCGGCATCGCCGTCGTCCAGTTTGCCGGGCTGTCGGAACTGGGGCAGGGCGGCAAGCTGGTTCTCGATGCCGTCGAGATGGAAACCATCATGCGCCGTTCGGCGGTCGCCACCGATACCACGCGCATCGGCGCCTTCGTCGGCGGCAAGCGCGTGATGGTCACCGGCGGCGCCGGCTCCATCGGCCGCGTGCTCGTCAAGCGCGCGCTGGAGCTGGGCGCCGAGGCGGTGCTGGTGGCCGACAATTCCGAATTCGGCATTTTCCAGCTCGATCAGCAGACCGACGACGCCGACCGCGACCGGCTGACCAGCCGCATCGTCGACGTCACCGACCGGCCCCACATGACGCGCCTCGTCAAGGAGTTCAAACCCGCGATTATCTTTCATGCCGCTGCGCTGAAGCATGTGCCGCTGCTCGAGGAGAACTGGGAAGCGGCGATCGAGACCAATGTCTTCGGCACGCTTGCCTGCGCCGAGATCGCCGCCGAATGCGGGGTGCCGCGGTTCCTGCTGATTTCCAGCGACAAGGCGGTCGACCCGACCTCGGTGCTGGGCGTCACCAAGCGTGCGGCCGAACAGATCGTCTCCTCGCTGCATGAGGCCCAGGCGGCCTCGCCGCCGCCGCGTGCCGGCGCGGCGAATGGCCATGCCGGCGCCGCCGATCTGCGTCATGCGGGCACGAAATTCATCGCCGTGCGCTTCGGCAACGTCTTCGGCTCCAACGGCTCGGTGGCGACCGTCTTCCAGGCGCAGATCGAGGCCGGCGGGCCGGTCACCATCACCGACCGGCGCATGACCCGCTATTTCATGACCATGGCCGAGGCCGTCGATCTCGTCATCATGTCGGCCGCCGATGCCGAGCAGCGCCGGGGCAAGGACGACTACGCCATCTACATGCTCGACATGGGCAAGCCGGTGCCGATCCTCGAAGTCGCCGAAACCATGATCCGCATGGCCGGCAAAAGCCCATACACCGATATTCCGATCCGCTTCACCGGCATCAGGCCCGGCGAGAAGCTGCACGAGACGCTGCACGCCGAGAACGAGGAGGTGGTCAAGCTCGACACCGCCAAGATCTTCGGCCTCAGGACCGGTGTCGTCGAATGGCCGAGGATCGAGGCGGCCCTGCCGGCGCTGGCGGCCGCGATGCACGATCGCGACAAGGCCGCCGCGCTTGCCATCCTGGCCGGGCTCTACCGAGCGGAAGAAGACATGGGCGGCGTGCGCGAAGAAGCGGAACCGAAAACGGCCGGGCAGGTCGGTTAAAACTTTGCCGCGTGCCCGCAATTAGCTATTGAACCCTCCAAGCACCTCGCGGGCAAGTGATTCCAAAGCCGTGACCAGAAAAGATCAGCGCGTGGCCGTTCTCATGGGCACGAAGGATGGCGCGGCCTATATCGGCGAACAATTGGAATCCTTGGCTACGCAATCCTGGCCGCTCGTTGATCTCTGGGTCTCCGACGACGGCTCGTCGGACGCCACGGCCGCGATCGTCGAGGCGTGGCGGTCCCGCTGGACCAAGGGGTCGCTGACACTTTTGCAGGGCCCGCGAAGGGGCTTCGCCGCCAATTTCCGCTCCATGATCCTCGATCCGCGCATCGATGCCGACTGCTACGCCTTTTGCGACCAGGACGATGTCTGGGAGCCGGATCGGCTGGAGAGCGCCATCCGCTGGATGGAGGAAGAGGACATGGAAACGCCGCTCCTGTTCTGCTCGCGCACGGCGACTATCTCTGAGGCCGGCGTTCCGGCCGGCTACTCGCCGCTCTTCCGGCGCCCGCCGTCCTTCCGCAACGCGCTGGTGCAAAGCATCGCCGGCGGCAACACCATGCTCTTCAACCGCAAGGCGCGCGACCTTCTGGCGAAAGCGTCGGCCAGAACCGAATTCGTCAGCCATGACTGGTGGGCCTATCTCATCGTCACCGCCGCCGGCGGCAAAGTCCGCTACGAGCCGCGGCCGCTGGTCAGATACCGCCAGCACGCGGCAAACCTCGTCGGCGCCAACGTTTCATGGAAAGCGAGGTTTTCAAGGCTGGGCCGCCTGTTCAAGGGCCAGTTCGCCACCTGGACGGACACCAATCTGCGCGGCCTGGCCGTCAATCGGGACCTCATTGCGCGCGATGCAGCGCTTTGCCTTCGCCTGTTCATCAGGGCGCGCAAGGGCAATGTCTTCAGGCGCTTCGGCCTGCTCGGTAAAAGCGGTGTCTACCGGCAGACATTCATGGGCACGCTCGGGCTCTATGTCGCTTTCCTCTGGCGCCGGATCTGAGCCATGACGGCCAAGCGCGCGCTCGACATGGCGGTCGCTGTTCCGATGCTGGCGGTAACGTCGCCCGTCCTGCTTGTCGCGATGCTGGCGATCCGGGCGACGTCGGCGGGCCCCGCCATCTTCTCGCAGATTCGCGTCGGCCGGGGAGGAGCCCTCTTCGCCTGCCACAAGCTGCGCACCATGTATCGGGAAACCCCTTCCTTGCCCACCCACGAGGCGCCGGCCCGTTCGGTCACTGCGGTCGGCAAGGTTCTGCGCGCAACCAAGATCGACGAACTGCCGCAGCTCTGGAATGTGCTGAAGGGCGAGATGAGCCTTGTGGGCCCTCGTCCATGCCTGCCGACGCAGGCGGAGCTGATCGAGCGGCGCAAGGAACTGGGCGTGCTCACCGCACTTCCGGGCATCACAGGGCTGGCGCAGATCAAGGGCATCGATATGTCCGATCCAAGACTTTGCGCGCAAACCGATGCGGCCTACGTCAAAGCCGCCTCGACCGGCCTGGACCTCAAGATATTGCTGGGCACGTTCTTCCGCGCATAGAGCGGTTCACCGTTCACGGAAGCGGCGAACGGCTCCTCTGTCGCGCCAGTTCTTCAAGCCGGCCGAGTGTGTCGGCCTCCCGTTCCCAGCCTTCCGAAGCAAGCAACGACGAATCGCAGACCTGCGTCGCCACCAGAGCCTGCCACGCGGCCCGTCTGCCACTGAACGTGGCCAGCATTCGGAACGGCCAGGCCGGCACGGGAAGAAGCCGGGCCGGCCGGCCGTATCCGCGCCGGAACGCGGTGACGATTTCGGACACCGCAACCGGAGAAGCATCGCCCAGCACATAAGTTGGGAGCGGCGCCGTGGGACGGCTCAAAAGATGCGTCACGGCGCCGGCCACGGCGTCATGCGAGATGAGCGAACGAATCGCCGTCAGAGCGGCTGTCGGCAACGGCAGACCGGTGGCGGCCAACCGCATCAGCCCGCGCAGATTTCCCTTCATGCCTTCGCCATAGACCGGCGGCAGCCGCAGTGCCGTCGCGCCGGCGCGTCCGGCGGTTGCAAAAGCCTCCAGCATTGCGATCTCGCCTTCGCGCTTGGAGCGCCCGTAGACGCATTGCGGGGCAGGGGGCGTGGCTTCGTCGATTATGCCGCTGAAACCGGCGCCCACCACGGCGCGAATCGAGGAGAGATAGACGAAGCGCCCGTCGATGCGCGTGGCGGCGGCCTGGGCAAGCCGTCCGGTCAGCGTCGCGTTGACGGCTCGCAAGTCGGCCGTGCCGGCGCTGCGGTCATTATTGAGCGCCGCGCAGTGGACGACATGCGTCACGTCACGCATCAGGGCCAGAAAGGCTTCCTGGGGTGCATCGGTACCGGGCAGCGCGACGGCATCGTCGTCGCCTGCCAGCCGCTGCGGCAGGCGCGATGCGATCCGTGTGTCGAATCCGGCCTCGCCCAACCGGCTCACGACCCGGCGTCCAATGAAGCCCGTCGCGCCGGTGACCAGGACCTTCATGGTTGCGGGCTGGCGCCCGGCGCCATGGTGGGCGCGCTTTTGCCGGTCGGCGCTATCGTCCGCCCGGATGCGAGGTAAGTTCCCGCAATCAAGAACACCATCAGCGTCGCGTCGAGGATGTCGTGGCCGACGAGGATGCCGGTCATTCCGCCGGTGAGATAGGTGATGACCGCGACAAGGATCATCGTCGCGCCGAACCGCTCCACCGGATCGGCGCTGCGGCGCAGCGTCCGTGCCGCATTCCATGCGGCGACGACGAAGATCGAGGCTAGGGCCAATGCTCCCAGCAGGCCGGCCTCGACCAGCGCCGTCAGGAAGCCGTTGTGGAAATGGCTGAAACCCTGCTGCAGGCCAAACTGGTCTTGCAAGCCTTGCTTCATCAGCGCCCGGCTCGCCGAGATGCCGTGGCCGAAAATCGGCATCTCGCGAAACGCGGCAAAACCGATTTCCCACATCGCCACGCGCAAGCCGAGCGCGGTCGAATGGTCGCCATTGGCATTCAGCGCATCCCAGTCGCTGATCAGGAAATCGGCCCGGTCCAGGATGACGCGAGAGCCGATGGCGGCAATCACAAGGGCGACCACGACGCCGATCGCCACGAAGCGTGCCACGCTGGCGCCGGTGAACCGGCGGCGGTTGATGAGAAGCACGACGATGCCGGCAATCGGCACGGCCACCCAGATCATGCGCGATCCCGAATAGACGATCGCGATGGCTCCGGCGATCGCTGCCAGGACCAGCAGCTTCCAGCGTTTCTCGATGCCTGACAGCGCGCCGGCAAGGCATGTCACGGCGGCAAGGCACGTGACGGTAGCGAAAACGATTGGATTGCCGGCACCGCCCTCCGCCCTCACACCGAGCCGGTGAGACTGGAACACGGCCATCGCCAGCGCGCCGAAGCAGGCCGCGGTGCTGGCCAGAATGGCGATGCGTGCCAGTACGGTCTTCTCGGTGATGCTCCATGTCGAATAGGAGAGGGGGAAAAGCAGGAAGGTGATCAACGGCAGGAAGAACCGCAAATCGGCAGTCAGCGTGCCGTTGACGATCGAAGCGAGAACCATCGCCGCGCAATAGGCATAGATCGCCGCCGTGACGGCGAGCATCGGCCGGTCGATATTGAAGCGTCGCCGCTTCGCGGCCACCACCATCGCCGACCACACGCCACCGGCATTGAAGGCGACGCTGACCAGCGATCCAAGCACCGGCGGCGAAAAAAAGCAGACGATCGAGAAATAGATGTTGATCTGTGCGGGCGTGAGGTGGCGCCGGAGCGTTGTAGACGGGTTCAAATGCTTACTTCGCAATTTCCATATTGCGCCCGGATCCATGGAGCCAGCCAAAGGCCGCCTCGCCGGTCTCCGTTTGCCGCGCCTTGCCCGTTCCCCGAGCCCATATAGCGGCTGGCGCCGACCTGCGATAGTGCGGTCGACAATGTTGCAACAGAAATCCCCCGGTCCGGTGAGGATCGGGGAACTCCGGAATTATCTGGGCACTACGGCTTTTCCCCGCTCAGCGCTTTCGACGGCTCCGGCAGGATTTTCCGCTTTGCCGGGCGTGTTTGGAAAATTCGTTCTCCAATCACCGCGAGCCGCGCGGGTCTTGCATTGTTATCGGCGGCGCCGATCTGTTAGAACGCCCGCACGAAACAGTTTGTCCGAAGTGAAATCTGCGCCTGGGCGGCATCGGATTGCCCCTGCGATGCAAGATTTCCGCTCCACGGCACGAGAGAACGCTCGACGCTCCATGAATATCGCGCTCACGCATCTGCAGCGGCTCGAGGCCGAATCCATCCACATCTTCCGCGAGGTCGCGGCGTCTTTCTCCAAGCCGGTGATGCTCTATTCGGTCGGCAAGGATTCCTCGGTGCTGATGCATCTGGCGATGAAGGCCTTCTATCCGGCCAAGCCGCCTTTCCCGTTCCTGCATGTCGACACCACCTGGAAGTTCCGCGAGATGATCGCCTTTCGCGATCAGATGGCGCAGAAGCTCGGCTTCGACCTTTTGGTTCACGTCAACGAGGACGGCGTGCGCGACGGCATCAATCCGTTCGACCATGGTTCCAACACCCACACCCATGTCATGAAGACGGTGGCGCTGCGCCAGGCGCTCGACAAATACGGTTTCGACGCCGCTTTCGGCGGTGCCCGCCGCGACGAGGAGAAGTCGCGCGCCAAGGAGCGCATCTTTTCCTTCCGCAACGCCCAGCACGCCTGGGACCCGAAGAACCAGCGGCCGGAAATGTGGAAGATCTTCAACACCCGCATCGCGCCGGGCGAATCGATCCGCGTCTTTCCGCTGTCCAACTGGACCGAGCTCGACATCTGGCAGTACATCCTGCAGGAGAACATCCCGATCGTGCCGCTCTATTTCGCCAAGGAGCGGCCGGTGGTCGAGCGCGACGGCATGCTCATCATGAAGGATGACGACCGCATGCAACTGCATCCCGGCGAGGTGATCGAGAACCGCCTGGTGCGCTTCCGCACGCTGGGGTGCTACCCGCTGACCGGCGCGATCGAGTCCGATGCCGACACGCTGGACGCCATCGTCGGCGAGATGCTGACCGCCCGCACCTCCGAGCGCCAGGGCCGCCTTATCGACCGCGACGAGGCCGGCTCCATGGAAAAGAAAAAGCGCGAGGGGTATTTCTGATAATGCGCCACATGATGGCCAAGAGCCTCGCTCCGACCGATTCGATCCGCGACTACATGGCCGCGCAGGAGAAGAAGTCGCTGCTGCGCTTCCTCACCTGCGGCTCGGTCGACGACGGCAAGTCGACGCTGATCGGCCGGCTGCTCTCCGACACTAAGCAGATTTTCGAGGATCAGCTCGCCGCGCTCGAAAGGGATTCGCGCAAGCACGGCACTACCGGCGACGACATCGACTTCGCGCTGCTGGTCGACGGGCTGGAGGCTGAGCGCGAGCAGGGCATCACCATCGATGTCGCCTATCGCTTCTTCGCCACGCCGAAGCGCAAGTTCATCGTCGCCGATACGCCCGGCCACGAGCAGTACACACGCAATATGGCGACGGGCGCCTCGACAGCCGATCTCGCCATCGTGCTGATCGACGCGCGCCAGGGCGTGCTGCGCCAGACCCGGCGTCACTCCATCATCGCCTCGCTGCTCGGCATCCGGCATATCGTGCTTGCGGTCAACAAGATCGACCTCGTCGGCTTCGACAAGACCGTGTTCGACCGGATCGTCGCCGACTACGGCGAATTCGCCAGGGAACTGGGCTTCATGAGCGTCGCCCCGATCCCGATGTCGGCGCGCTTTGGCGACAACGTCACCAGCCGCTCGGACCGCACGCCCTGGTATTCCGGGCCGTCGCTGATCGAGCATCTGGAAACCGTGTCTGTCGACGAGGCCGCCGTCGAGCTGCCGTTCCGCTTCCCCGTTCAGTATGTGAACCGTCCGAACCTCGATTTCCGCGGCTTTGCCGGCACCATCGCCTCCGGCACCGTCTCTGAAGGAGACGAGGTCGTCGTCGCCAAGTCGGGCAAGGCGTCCAGGGTCAAGCGCATCGTTGCGCAAGGCGGCGACCTCGAGCAGGCGGTCGCCGGCCAGGCGATCACACTGGTGCTCGACGATGAGGTCGAGGTGTCGCGCGGCAATATGCTGGTGTCGCCGGCTGCACGACCGCAGGTCGCCGACCAGTTCGCCGCCAACATCGTCTGGTTTGACGAGCAGGCGCTGCTGCCCGGCCGCTCCTACATCCTGCGCACCGAAACCGACCAGGTGAGCGCGACCGTCACCGACCTGAAATACCGGGTCAACGTCAATGATTTCGCGCATGAGGCGGCGAAGTCGCTCGACATCAACGAGGTTGGCGTCTGCAATCTGTCGACGCGCGCGCCGATCGCTTTCGATCCCTTCGCCGAGAACCGCACCACCGGCGCCTTCATTCTGATCGACCGCATCACCAACGCCACCGTCGGCGCCGGCATGATCCTGCATTCGCTGCGCCGTGCCGAAAATATCCACTGGCAATCGCTCGATGTCGGCAAGCGCGGCCGCTCAGACCTGAAGAACCAGCGCCCGGCCGTGTTCTGGTTCACCGGGCTCTCCGGCTCAGGCAAGTCGACCATCGCCAATTTGTTCGAGAAGAAGCTGTTCGCGTCCGGCCGCCACACCTACATCCTCGACGGCGACAATGTCCGCCACGGCCTCAACCGCGATCTCGGCTTCACCGACGCCGATCGTGTGGAAAACATCCGCCGCGTCGCCGAGGTGGCCAAGCTGATGGCCGATGCCGGCCTGATCGTCATCGTCTCCTTCATCTCGCCCTTCAGCGCCGAGCGGCGCATGGCGCGCGAGCTGATGGCCGAGGGCGAGTTCGTCGAGGTGTTCGTCGACACCCCGTTCGAGGAATGCGCCCGCCGCGATCCGAAGGGCCTCTACGCGCGCGCCTTGAGCGGCGAGATCAAGAATTTCACCGGCGTCGATTCTCCTTATGAGGCGCCGCAGAATCCGGAAATTCACCTGAAGACTCTGGGCAGGAGCCCGCAGGAGATGGCGGAAGCTCTGGAGCACTGGTTGACCGAGCGCGACATTGCCGAGGAGCAGTACGACAATGGCGGCGGTATCTGACGAGGCGATGCTCGGCGTCTTCGAGCGCCTGGCGCTCGAGGCCGGGCGCGAGGTGATGCGCGTCTTCCATGAGGGCTGCGCCGTCGACAGCAAGGCCGATTCTTCGCCGGTGACGGAAGCCGACCGCGAAAGCGAGAAGATCATCCTGGCCGGCCTGCGCGCCGCCTATCCGGACATCCCCTGCGTGGCGGAGGAGGAGGTCGCGGCGGGAACCGCAACGCCCGATCTCGACGGCGCCTTCTTCCTGATCGATCCGCTCGACGGCACCAAGGAATTCGTCAACCGCCGCACCGATTTCACCGTCAACATCGCGCTGGTCCGCCATGGCGTGCCGGAAGTCGGCGTCGTTTTCGCGCCGTGCACGGGACGCTTTTTCTCCGGGCGACCCGGCAAGGCCGAGGCGCTGGAGGTCGATGCCGACTATCGCATCGCCGGTCGCCGGCCGATCAAGGTGCGGGCAGGGGGCACGCCGCTCGCCGTCGTGGCCAGCCGCTCGCACAATACGCCGGAAACCGAGGAATTCATCCGCGATCTCGGCGCCGCGGAGATCGTCTCGATCGGCTCGTCATTGAAATTCTGCCTGCTCGCCGCGGCGGAAGCCGACGTCTATCCGCGCTTCGGCCGCACCATGGAATGGGACACGGCGGCGGGCGACGCGGTGCTGCGCGCCGCCGGTGGCATGACGCGGACCCTGGACGGCGAGCCGCTGATCTACGGCAAGCGCAACCAGGCCGGCGACAGCGATTTCGCCAATCCGCATTTCATCGCGACGGGGAAGGGCGCGTAATCTTCCCTCGAGGGGCGAGATCAGGCCGCCGCTACATGCGCCGAATTCGAGCCGATGTAGTTCCTGATCGTCTCGATGATCCGGTCCTGATCGGCCTCGTTCAAATAGGCGTGCATCGGCAGGCAGAGGATCTGCTTCGGCAGTTGCTCCGAGACGGCAAGGCCGGTCGGTGTTCGCGGATAGTGCTTGTAGGCGACCTGCTCGTGCAGCGGCTTCACGTAGTAGATCACCGACGGGATGCCCTTTTCGCCGAGATGGGCCTTGAGCCCGTCGCGCTTCGGCGTCTCGATGGCGTACTGCGCCCAGGCCGAGCGGCCGTGGCCGAGATTGCGCGATGCCTTGACGATGTCGCCAAGGCCCTTGGCGTAGCGGTCCGCGACCATCTGCCTGGCCACCATCTCATCCTCGAGGATGGTGAGCTTTTCGATCAGGATCGCCGCCTGCAGCGTGTCGAGGCGCGAATTGATGCCGACGCGGACATTGTCATATTGCGTCTCGCCCTTGCCGTGGAAGGCGAAGGAACGGAGCTTTTCGGCCAGCGCGGCATCGTTGGTGAACATCGCGCCGCCATCGCCGTAGCAGCCAAGCGGCTTCGCCGGATAAAAGCTGGTCGAGCCGACATGGCCGAAGGCGCCGCACATGGTGCCGTCGGCGGAACCGCCCATCGACTGCGCGGCGTCCTCGATCACCAACAGGTTCTCGCGCTTGGCGATCGCCATGATCGCTTCGTAGTTCGCGGAGAGCCCGAACAGGTCGACCGGGATGATCGCCTTCGGCTTCAGCCTGCCTTCCTTCTTGATCATCTCGATCGCCGCCTCGAGGCTGGCGATGTCGATGTTGTAGGTGTCGCGGTCGACGTCGACGAAGACCGGCTCGGCCTTGGCCAGCGCCACCACCTCGGCGGTGGCTGCGAAGGTGAAGCTCGGCACGAACACGGCATCGCCCGGGCCGATGCCGGCGGCAAACAGCGGCAGGAGCAGCGCGTCGGTGCCGTTGGCGCAGGCGACCACATGCTTGACGCCGACATAGGCGGCGAGCTTGTTCTCGAATTCCGCAACCTGCGGCCCGAGGATATAGCGGCCGTCCTCCACGACGTGGTCGATCGCGGCCTTCAGCCGGTCGCGGATTCGTTCGCGCTGCGCGCCAAGATCGATGAACTGCATGTCGGCCTCGAAAGTGACTGTAAAACCGGCCCGCTGGTAACAGACTTGAACCGGCTGAGAAAGCCGGTGGCGGCCGGCGCAAATTGCTCAGGGTGTCGCAGCCTGTTACCGATTTTGCCGGCGCAATGCCTGAAAATCCGAGCTGCGAGAGGCGTTTTCCGGCCCCTCCTATCGCGTCATCCACCGGTGGGAAACATAAAGTGATCGGCCGCGAAGGGCGGATTCGCGTCAGTGTAAGCGCCGGATCAGCCTATTTCGTGCCTCCAGGGCGGGTTGGCACCGGCCCGCGAAACCGTCACCGCGGCCGCCTTGGCGCCGAGCTCCAGCGCCTTGCGGATCGCATCTTCCGGCAGGTCGCCGATCGCCGCCTTGGTGAGCAGGCCCTGCTCGTGCAGGGAGGCCAGAATGCCGGCGTTGAAGGTGTCGCCTGCGCCGACCGTGTCGATGACCTTCACCTTCTGCGGCATGACCGTGACCTTGTGCGCCTTGCTGTAGCCGACGGCGCCTTCGCTGCCATGGGTGACGACGATCAGCTTCGGCCCACGCTCCAGCCAGTTGCGCACCACATCCTCATGCGAGCCGGCCTCGTCGAACCATTTGAGATCCTCGTCGGAGAGTTTCACGATGTCGGCCATCGCCATCATCTCGCGGATACGCCTCAGATGCTTCGCCTTGTCCGGGATGAAATTCGGCCGGATGTTGGGATCAAGCATCATCACCCGACTCCGGTGCTCGCGCCGCATGAATTCCTCATAGGCCGATCCCGCCGGCTCGGAGATCAGGCTGATGGCGCCGAACAGCATCGCCTCGATCTCGGACCCGAGCTTCGGCAGGTCCTCGATCGTCAGCATGCGCCCGGCGGTGTTCTCGTCATAAAAGGTGTAGGTCGCCTGGCCGTTGGTGAGACGGACGAAGGCGAGCGTCGTTGGACGCGGCGAGGTGTGCGCATAGGTGGAGCTCACCTTGCTTGCGCCGAGCGCCTCGCGGAACTGGCCGCCGAACAGGTCGGAGGAGAGGCCGGAGAAGAAGCCGGCCGGAGCGCCGAGCCGGCCGAGCGCGATCGCCGAGTTGAACACCGCGCCGCCGACATAGGGCGCGAAGGCCGCTTCGCCTTGCGTCGTGGTGCGCGGCAGCATGTCGATCAGGGCTTCGCCACAGCAAAGGATCATGTCGTCTTGGTCTCCGGCGGATGGATCACGCCCTTGCGAATGATGATGTTGGCAAAGAGCCTGGGTTCGCTGGTCGCAACGATGGCGTGCGCCGCCTTGACGCGTGCATAGAAGTCGGGCCCGGCCAGCGCAACCACCTTGTGGCCCGGCGCACGCTTGGCGCAAACCGCTTCCATCTCATGGTGCACGGCGTCGGCCAGCGCCGGGTCGCCCTTCACCGAGGCACGGAACAAAGCCTGCGGCACCGCCTCGTCCACCGGCAGGACGCTGAGCACGGCGTCGAGGACCGCTATGACGTGGTGGCCGTCGGCGCGAATCAGCCGCCGCGCCTGTTCCTCGGCCGGATAATTGCCGTCGACGATCGCGATCTCGTCGCCATGGCCCATTGCCCTGAGCGTCGCCAGGAACTGGGGCCCGAGCAGCGACGGGATGCCGATCAGCATGTCAGGCGCCCCCGGACGTGTGAGGTCCGATCAGGAAGCGCTCGGAGAGTGGCAGGCTGGCGCCGCCCATGGCGCGTGCGTGAATGCCGACCGTTCCCTCGCGCACGACAGGCAGTTTCAGTCCTTCGGCATCGACGCGGGCGATCGCTTCCGTGACGGCATCGACCAGCCGGCGCCGCACATCGAGCGGCATCCAGCCGTCGATAACCGCCGCTTCGAAATCGATGACCGACGAGGCAGCGACAATGGCGTAGGCCAGCGCCCGCGAGGCGCTGGCGATCCATTCGTCGAGCTCGGCGCCGATCTCGCCCCATTCCTGCGGCGAGGTCCACAGATAGGAGCCGTCGATGCCCTTGGCGGAGAGCGCCTTTTCCAGCATCGCGATCGAGGCGACGTCGATGAGCTGCGTCGGCTTGCCGTCCGGCCCGGGCACCGGCATCGAGCCCAGCGCACCGGCGTTGCCGTTCGGCCCGCTGTAGAGGCGGCCATTGAGCACGATACCGCCGCCGGCGAAGGCGCCGATGTAGAAATAGACGAAATCGCGCGCTGCGCCCGCTCGTCCGAAGACGAGCTCCGCGCCGCAAGCCGAAGTCGCGTCGTTCTGCAGGTAAACCGGGAACTCGCACTGCCCCTGGATGTCCGCGCGGATGTCGCGATGGCGCCATTCGTCCATGATCTCGCGCGGCGCGCCGGCCGTGTCTGCCCAGTTCCATAGCTCGAACGGCATGGCGATGCCGAGCCCGGCAATGCGCTTGTCCTGCGCCGGCGTCAGTTCGCCGCGCATCGTCTTGATGCCGGCAGTGACGAACTCGACGGTCTCGCGCGGTGCGGGGTAGCGGTAGGAATGCTGCAGCATGGCGCGCACATTGCCGAGGAAGTCGATCAGCACGAGCTCGGCCGAGCGCCTGCCGATCTTGAGGCCGATGAAAAAAGCGCCTTCCGGATTGAGCGCCATCGGAATCGAAGGTTGGCCGATCTTGCCGCGCAGCGGCGCCTGGCGCACAAGCAGCTTGTCTTCCTCGAGCTCGCGCATGATCACCGACACTGTCTGGGCCGACAGTCCGGTCATGCGCGCAATGTCGGATTTGGCCAGGCTGCCGTGCTGGCGCACCAGGGACAGCACGAGCCGCTCATTGTGGTCGCGCATGCCGCTCTGGTTGGTGCCGCGGTGCAGCCGGCTCTCCAAAGCCTCGGGCGAACCGTGCCTCGCAATGCCGGTCTCCACCCTGTTTCCTCCCGTCTGTTTCCCCTCGATGCTTTTCGTTCAGAATGGGTGAACAGCGCAAGGCTGTCAATAATAAATAAGAGTGATTTAATTATTGACAGCCGTTGCGGACTGGTGTCTTTTGATCTGGCGTCCACGCTGGGAGAAATGGTTGGATGCGTTTGAGGCGCCGGGTTGGCCGGCGTCCGGAATGGTTCCACTGGGAGGAAATCGTGACCAAGAAATCGCTGCTGAAATCCACCGTATTCGCGGCGGCCGGGCTGGGCCTGTTCGCATTTGCCTCGTCCGCGTCGGCCGCGGGCGTAGGCGCCTGCCTGATCACCAAGACCGACACCAATCCTTTCTTCGTCAAGATGAAGGAGGGTGCGACCGCCAAGGCCAAGGAACTCGGCGTTGACCTCAAGACCTATGCCGGCAAGATCGACGGCGACAGCGAGAGCCAGGTCGCGGCGATCGAAAGCTGCATCGCCGACGGCGCCAAGGGTATCCTGATCACGGCCTCCGATACCAAGGGCATCGTGCCGACGGTGAAGAAGGCGCGTGACGCCGGCCTGCTGGTGATCGCTCTCGACACGCCGCTCGATCCGATCGACGCCGCCGACGCCACTTTCGCAACGGACAATCTCGAAGCCGGCAAGCTGATCGGCGCCTGGGCCGCCGCTACGCTTGGCGACAAGGCCAAGGACGCCAAGATCGGCTTCCTCGACCTGACCCCCTCGCAGCCGACCGTCGACGTGCTGCGCGACCAGGGCTTCATGATGGGCTACGGCATCGACGTGAAGGACCCCAACAAGATCGGAGACGAAACCGATCCGCGCATCGTCGGCCACGACGTGACGAACGGCAACGAAGAGGGCGGCCGCAAGGCGATGGAGAACCTTCTGCAGAAGGACAACACCATCAACGTCATCCACACCATCAACGAACCGGCCGCCGTCGGCGCCTATCAGGCGCTCAAGGCCGTCGGCCTCGAGAAGCAGGTGCTGATCGTCTCGGTCGACGGCGGCTGCCCGGGCGTGAAGTCGGTCACCGAAGGCGTCATCGGCGCCACCTCGCAGCAATATCCGCTGCAGATGGCGGCGCTCGGCATCGAGGCGATCGCCGCCTTCGCCAAGGACGGCACCAAGCCCAAGCCGACCGAAGGCAAGAACTTCTTCGACACCGGCGTCAACCTTGTCACCGACAAGCCGGCCAATGGCGTCAAGTCGATCGACACCAAGGAAGGCCTGGCCAAGTGCTGGGGCTGATGCTCTGAGAGGTCCACGAACCGTGCGGCTGGGGGCTTGATCCCCGGCCGCATCGGGTGGACGATGCGCTTTCGTCAAAGCGCGACAATCCTGGCGACAAGACCGGAATAGGCGTCGACGGCGTGTGCGGCAATGAGAGGCCGTATGCAGACGGGAGGACATATGTCTCAGATACAGGAATTCGAGAAAGTACTTACGGGAAGCGACACCAGCGTCGCCGCCTTCGACGAGCACAAATCGGCCGTCAAGCGCGCCCAGCACTTCCTGCACTCCACGCCGGCGGCGGTGCCGCTGATCGTGCTGGTTCTGTCGGTCATCATCTTCGGTATCGCCATCGGCGGGCGTTTCTTTTCGTCCTACACGCTGACGCTGATCCTGCAGCAGATCGCCATCGTCGGCATTCTCGGTGCCGCGCAGACATTGGTCATCCTGACCGCGGGCATCGATCTCTCGATCGGCGTCATCATGGTGATTTCGGCCGTGATCATGGGCAATTGCGCGGTGACCTATGGGATGCCGGCCATTCTCGCTGTGGTGATTGGGCTTGCCGCCGGCGGCGCCTGCGGACTGCTCAACGGCCTCCTGGTCGCCTACATGAAGCTGCCGCCCTTCATCGTCACGCTCGGCACCTGGAACATCGTCATGGCGACGAATTTTATTTATTCGGCCAATGAGACGATCCGCGACACCGATGTCGACGTGCAGGCGCCGCTGCTGCATCTGTTTGCGGTGAGCTTCAGGGTCGGCTCTGCCGTGCTGACGCTTGGCGTCATTGCCATGGTCCTGCTGGTGATCCTCCTGTGGTACGTGCTCAACCACACCGCATGGGGCCGCCATGTCTACGCCGTCGGCGACGATCAGGAGGCTGCGAAACTGTCGGGCATCCAGACCAAGAAAGTGCTGATGACGGTCTATGCCCTTGCCGGACTGATCGCCGCTTTCGCGGCTTGGGTCTCGATCGGCCGCAACGGCTCGGTCTCGCCGTCGGCCGCTGTCACCGACTACAATCTGCAGGCCATCACCGCGACGGTGATCGGCGGCATCTCGCTGTTCGGCGGGCGCGGCTCGATCCTCGGCACGCTGTTCGGCGCCATGATCGTCGGCGTCGTCTCGATGGGCCTCAACATGCTGGGCGCCGATCCGCAATGGAAGGTGCTGCTCACCGGCGTGCTGATCATCGGCGCCGTGGCGATCGATCAATGGATCAGAAAGGTTTCGGCATAGTCATGACCCAGGAGCCCATTCTCACAGCGCGCGGCCTGATCAAGCGCTATGGCCGCGTTACCGCCCTCGACAATGCCGATTTCGATCTCTATCCGGGCGAAATCCTCGCCGTCATCGGCGACAACGGCGCGGGCAAATCATCGCTGATCAAGGCGATTTCCGGCGCGGCCGTGCCCGACGAAGGTGAAATCCGGCTTGAGGGCAAGCCCGTTGCTTTCAAGTCGCCGATGGAGGCCCGGGAAGCCGGGATCGAAACCGTCTACCAGAACCTCGCTCTGTCGCCGGCGCTGTCGATCGCCGACAACATGTTTCTCGGCCGCGAGATCCGCAAGCCCGGCCCGCTCGGCAGCTGGCTGCGCATGCTCGACCGTCCGGCGATGGAGAAGCGTGCTCGCGACAAGCTCACGGAGCTCGGTCTGATGACCATCCAGAACATCAGCCAGGCGGTGGAAACGCTTTCGGGCGGCCAGCGCCAGGGCGTTGCGGTGGCGCGTGCTGCCGCCTTCGGCTCGAAAGTGGTGATCATGGACGAGCCGACGGCCGCCCTTGGCGTGAAGGAAAGCCGCCGCGTGCTGGAGCTGATCCTGGACGTCAAGAAGCGCGGCCTGCCGATCGTTTTGATCTCACACAACATGCCGCATGTCTTCGAGGTGGCGGACCGCATTCACATCCACCGGCTTGGAAGGCGTCTCTGCGTCGTCGATCCTAAGCAGATTTCCATGTCGGACGCGGTGGCGCTGATGACCGGCGCCAAGAAGCCGCCGGAGGACGCGCTGGCGGCTTGATCCCTACGACATGTCCCTGTTGCCGCAGGCGGGCTGACGGGTCGGTTGAGTAAATCGATTGAACCTATGCTGCAACGCACTAAGATGGGCTGGGAGGAACGGTGAAAGCCGCTATGATCAGGCCAGTTGAACGAGAGGCAGCATGACATCCGCCATGACGATCGAAGTCCCTGTTCTCGACAATCCCGACCCCAAGACGCTCGCCGAAGAAGTCTTGATGTCGCTCAAATACCGGGTCGGCAAGGACACAACCGTCGCCACGCCCTATGACTGGCTGACCGCTTCGATCAAGGTGGTGCGCGACCGCGTAGTCGACCACTGGATGCAGGCGACCAGGGAAGCCTACGACCAGCAGGAAAAACGCGTCTATTACCTTTCGCTCGAATTCCTGATCGGGCGCCTGATGCGCGACGCCTTCTCCAATCTCGGCCTGATGGAGAACATGCGCGAGGCGCTGTCCTCGCTCGGCGTCGACCTCGACCTGATCGCGGGGCTCGAACCGGACGCCGCACTCGGCAATGGCGGCCTTGGCCGTCTCGCCGCCTGTTTCATGGAAAGCATGGCGACCGTCGACATCCCCGCCCACGGCTACGGCATCCGCTACGCCAACGGCATGTTCCGCCAGGAAATCCACGGCGGCTGGCAGGTGGAGCTGCCGGAGACCTGGCTCGATCACGGCAATCCCTGGGAGTTCGAACGGCGCGAGCGTTCCTTCGAGGTCGGCTTCGGCGGCTCGGTGGAATCGATCACCTCGAAAGAAGGCCGGCTCGAACGCCACGTCTGGAAGCCGACCGAGCATGTGCTCGCCGTCGCCTATGACACGCCGGTAGCCGGCTGGCGCGCCAGGCGCGTCAACACGTTGAGACTCTGGTCCGGCATGCCGATCGACCCGATCCTGCTCGACAAGTTCAATGCGGGCGACCACATCGGCGCGCTGGCCGAGAGCAACAAGGCCGACGCGCTGTCGCGCGTGCTTTATCCTGCCGATTCCCACATGGCCGGCCAGGAGCTCAGGCTGAGGCAGGAGTATTTCTTCTCCACCGCCTCGCTGCAGGACATCGTGCAGCGTCATTTGAGCCAGTACGGCGACCTGAAATCGCTGCCCGACAAGGCGGCGATTCACTTGAACGACACCCATCCCGCGGTCGCCGTCCCGGAGCTGATGCGGCTCCTGATGGACGTCCACGGCATGGATTTCGACCAGGCCTGGGACACCACCAAGCGCACCTTCGGCTACACCAACCACACGCTGTTGCCCGAGGCGCTTGAAAGCTGGCCGGTGCCGCTGTTCGAGCGTCTGCTGCCGCGCCACATGCAGATCGTCTACGCCATCAATGCGCAGGTGCTGCTCGAGGCCCGCGCCACCAACCAGTTCTCCGGCGATCAGATCGCCCGCATCTCGCTGATCCAGGAAAATGGCGACCGCCGCGTGCGCATGGGCAATCTGGCCTTTGTCGGCTCGCATTCGATCAACGGCGTCTCGGCGCTCCACACCGAGCTGATGAAGGAGACGGTGTTCGCCGATCTCCACAAGCTCTATCCCGATCGCATCAACAACAAGACCAACGGCATCACGCCCCGGCGCTGGCTGATCCAGTGCAATCCCGGCCTGACCTCGCTTGCCCGCGAGGCGATCGGCGACCGCTTCATGGACGACATCGAGGCGATCAAGGATCTCGATCCGCTCGCCGATGACGCAGCTTTCCGTGAGAAATTCGCCGCCGTGAAGCGGCAGAACAAGGCGCGGCTCGCCAATCTCGTTGCCGACCGGCTCGGCATCAGGCTCGATCCGTCGGCGCTGTTCGACATCCAGGTCAAGCGCATCCACGAATACAAGCGCCAGCTGCTCAACATACTGGAAGCGATCGCGCTGTATGATCAGATCCGCTCGCATCCGGAACGGGACTGGATGCCGCGCGTCAAGATCTTCGGCGGCAAGGCGGCGCCCAGCTATCACAACGCCAAGCTGATCATCAAGCTGGCCAACGACGTCGCAAAGGTTATCAATGGCGATCCGTCGGTGCGCGGCCTGCTGAAGGTGGTGTTCGTGCCGAACTACAATGTCAGCCTGGCCGAGGTGCTGATGCCGGCCGCGGATCTCTCCGAGCAGATTTCGACCGCCGGCATGGAAGCTTCGGGCACCGGCAACATGAAGTTCGCGCTGAACGGCGCCTTGACCATCGGCACGCTCGACGGCGCCAATGTCGAGATCAAGGAACATGTCGGCGACGACAACATCTTCATCTTCGGCCTCACCACCGCGGAGGTCGCAGAGCGGCGCGCCAATGGCTACAATCCGCGCGGCGTGATCGAGACCTCGTCCGAGCTGTCGCAGGCGGTATCGGCCATTTCCTCCGGCGTCTTCTCGCCCGACGATCCCGACCGCTATCGCGACCTGATGAACGGCCTCTACCAGAGCGACTGGTTCATGGTGGCGGCCGACTTCGATTCCTACGCCGCCTGCCAGCGCGAGGTCGACGCCGTGTGGCGCAACAGCCCCGACTGGTACGCGCGCGCTATCCGCAACGTCGCCCGCGTCGGCTGGTTCTCGTCCGATCGCACAATCCGCCAATATGCGAAAGACATCTGGAACGTACCCGTCTGATATGATTGCATGAGCCACAAAGAACGTGGCCAGATGCATGTCGCCCAAAAGTGCGTAGCGATTTTGGGACCGCGACATGCACCAAGACGAAGAACAGCGCATGCCGGAGCGTGGCATGCGCCAGAACAAGGTGCCCGGGGAGGGCGACCGTTTGATGAGGAAGCCGCGCGCGACCGCTGCGACAAGCGGGCCGGACGGACTGGCGCCAGCCGGCGATGTCGCGGCGATTGTCGCCGGAACGCATGGCGATCCTTTCGCGGTCCTGGGCGTGCAGGAAGCCGGCAAGGGTTTCGTCGCCCGCTGCTTCGTGCCCAACGCCGAATTCGTCATGGCCTACACGCTGACCGGCAAGGAGGTCGGCGAGCTCTCCCGCCGCGACGACGCCGGCTTCTTCGAGGGCAAGGTCTCGATCCGCAAGCGCCAGCCGCTGCGCTATCACGCCAGGAATGCCGGCGGCGATTGGTGGCTGACCGATCCCTATTCCTTCGGCCCGGTGCTCGGTCCGATGGACGACTATTACATGGCCGAAGGCTCGCATCTCAGGCTCTTCGACAAGCTCGGCGCCCACATCGTCGAACACGAGGGCGCCACCGGCGTCCATTTCGCCGTCTGGGCGCCCAATGCGCGGCGCGTCTCCGTGGTCGGCGCCTTCAACGACTGGGATGGTCGCCGGCACACCATGCGCGACCGCAAGGACACGGGCATCTGGGAGCTATTCATTCCCGATATCGGCGCTGGCAAGCCCTACAAGTTCGAGATCATCGGGCCCGACGGCGTGCGCCTGCCGCTGAAGGCCGACCCGTTCGCCTTCGAGTCGGAATTGCGTCCGGCGACCGCCTCGGTGACGGCGCCGCCCATAGCGCATCAATGGGGCGACGAGGCGCATCGCGGCTATTGGCAGAAAGCCGATCCCCGGCGCGAGGCGATCTCGATCTACGAGGTCCATGCTGGCTCCTGGCAGCGCCGCGACGACGGCACGTTCCTCTCCTGGGACGAGCTCGCCGCACGGCTGATCCCCTATGTGGTCGACACCGGCTTCACCCATATCGAGTTCCTGCCGATCTCGGAGCACCCCTACGACCCATCCTGGGGCTACCAGACCACCGGGCTTTATGCGCCGACAGCCCGCTTCGGCGACCCCGATGGCTTCGCCCGCTTCGTCGACGGCGCGCACCGCGCCGGCGTCGGCGTCATCCTCGACTGGGTGCCGGCGCATTTCCCAGTCGACGAGCATGGCCTGGTCCATTTCGACGGCACGGCGCTCTACGAGCATGCCGACCCGCGCCAGGGTTTCCACCCGGACTGGAACACGGCCATCTACAATTTCGGCCGCCGCGAGGTGGTGTCGTTCCTGGTCAACAACGCGCTGTTCTGGGCCGAGAAATACCATGTCGACGGCTTGCGCGTCGACGCGGTCGCCTCGATGCTCTACCTCGATTATTCGCGCAAGGCCGGCGAGTGGATCCCCAATGAGAAGGGCGGGCGCGAGAACCTGCAGGCCGTCAGCTTCCTGCAGAAGATGAACAAGGAGGTCTACGGCCACCACCCCGGCGTGATGACGATCGCCGAGGAATCGACCTCATGGCCGAAAGTGTCGCGTCCTGTGCATGAAGGCGGCCTCGGCTTCGGCTTCAAGTGGAACATGGGCTTCATGCACGACACGCTGGAGTATCTCTCCAAGGAGCCGATCTTCCGCAAGCATCATCACAACGACATCACCTTCGGCCTGGTCTACGCCTTCTCGGAAAATTTCGTGCTGCCGCTTTCGCATGACGAGGTCGTGCACGGCAAAGGCACCCTGCTCCACAAGATGGCAGGCGACGACTGGCAGAAGTTCGCCACGCTGCGCGCCTATTACGCCTTCATGTGGGGCTATCCCGGCAAGAAGCTCCTGTTCATGGGCCAGGAATTCGCCCAGCGCCGCGAGTGGAGCGAGGAACGCGCGCTCGACTGGGACCTGCTCGAATTCGCGCCGCATCGCGGCGTCTGGCAGGCCGTGCGGGACCTGAACTACCTCTATCGTTCGCGCCCGGCGCTGCATGCGCGCGACTGCGAGCCGGAGGGTTTTTCCTGGCTGATCGTCGACGACCGCGACAATTCGGTCTTCGCCTGGCTGCGCAGCGCGCCGGACGGCAATTCGATCGCCGTCGTCTCCAATTTCACGCCGGTGCCGCGCGAGAATTATCGCGTGCCGCTGCTGAAGGCGGGAAAATGGCGCGAGATCATCAATACGGACGCCGAGGTCTATGGCGGCTCCGGCATGGGCAATAGCGGCATGGTCGAGGCAAGCGGGGAAGGAGGCGGCGTATCGGCGACGATGCTTTTGCCGCCGCTGTCGACGATCATGCTGGAATTCGTCACGGATTGAAGCAGATGATGTCTCATCCTGCTCTTGCAACAGTCCGGGCAGCTTGTTTGGGAGGGTAACAGAATGGCAGAGATCAGAAGAACCCAGCCGCTGGCACGCGATGCCATGGCCTATGTGCTGGCCGGCGGCCGCGGCAGCCGCCTCAGGGAGCTGACCGACCGGCGCGCCAAGCCGGCGGTCTATTTTGGCGGCAAGACGCGCATCATCGATTTCGCCCTCTCCAATGCGCTCAACTCCGGCATCCGCCGCCTCGGCGTCGCCACCCAGTACAAGGCGCACTCGCTGATCCGCCACCTGCAGCGCGGCTGGAACTTCCTGCGGCCCGAGCGAAACGAAAGCTTTGACATCCTGCCTGCATCGCAGCGCGTCTCGGAAACGCAGTGGTATGAAGGCACGGCCGACGCCGTCTACCAGAACATCGACATCATCGAGGCCTACGGCCCTGAATACATGGTCATCCTCGCCGGCGACCACATCTACAAGATGGATTATGAGCTGATGCTGCGCCAGCATGTCGACGCCGGCGCCGACGTCACCGTCGGCTGCCTGGAAGTGCCGCGCATGGAGGCGACCGGCTTCGGCGTCATGCATGTCGATAAGAAGGACAACATCATCGCTTTCGTCGAAAAGCCGGCCGATCCGCCCGGCATTCCGGACAAGCCGGAATTCGCCCTGGCCTCGATGGGCATCTATGTCTTCAAGACCAAGTTCCTGATGGAGCAGCTGCGCCGCGACGCCGCCGAACCCGGCTCCAGCCGCGACTTCGGCAAGGACATCATCCCCTATATCGTGCAGCACGGTAAGGCGATCGCCCACCGCTTCGCAAAATCCTGCGTGCGTTCCTCGCACGAGGCCGAACCCTATTGGCGCGACGTCGGAACTGTGGACGCCTATTGGGAAGCCAATATCGACCTCACCGATATCACGCCCGAGCTCGACCTCTACGACCGCAACTGGCCGATCTGGACCTATGCCGAGTTGAAGCCGCCGGCAAAGTTCGTCCATGACGAGGACGGCCGCCGCGGCGAGGCGATCTCCTCGCTTGTCTCCGGCGACTGCATCGTTTCCGGCGCCTCGCTGCGCCGCAGCCTGATCTTCACCGGCGCGCGCATCAATTCCTATTCCAAGCTCGAGGAAGTGGTGATGCTGCCCGACGTCCAGGTCGGCCGCAACGCGAGCCTCAAGCGCGTCGTCATCGATCACGGCGTCCACATCCCGGAAGGACTGGTGGTGGGCGAGGATCCGGCGCTCGACGCCAAGCGTTTTCGCGTTTCGGAAAAGGGCATCTGCCTCATCACGCAGGACATGATCAACAAGCTGTCGACCCCGTAGGCTCGATCGGCAAGCTGTCGGCCTGATAGGCTCGATCGGCAAGCTGCCAGGTCGATCAGCAAGCTGACGGGGTCGATCAGCAAGCTGTCGGGTCGATCAGCAAGCTGACGACTAGATCAACAGATTGTCACTTTGAGCTGTCATCTTGAGATCGGAATGTGGAGCGCATGCAGGTTCTGTCGGTCACGCCCGAAATCTTCCCGCTGGTCAAGACCGGCGGCCTTGCCGACGTCGCCGGCGCCTTGCCTATCGCGCTTGCCGGCAAGGGCGTGGCGATGCGCACGCTGGTTCCCGGCTATCCCGTGGTGATGGCGGCCTTCGCCAAGAAGAAGGCGGTCTACCAATATCCGCTGCTGCAGGGCGCTAAGGCTTCGATCCATGCCGTCAAGATCGGCGATCTCGATCTCTTCGTTTTGGACGCACCGCACCTCTTCGATCGCCAGGGCGGCCCTTACGGCACCGCCTCCGGCGCCGACTGGCCGGACAACTGGCGCCGCTTCGCCGCGCTCAGCCAGGCCGGCGGCGACATTGCCGGCGGCGCGATCTCCGGTTACCAGCCCGACATCGTGCATGCCCATGACTGGCAGTCGGCGATGACGCTTGCCTATATGCGCTACGGCAAGGCGGTCGGCGTGCCGTCGCTGATCACCGTGCACAACCTCGCCTTCCAGGGTCAGTTCGGCGCGGGCATCTTCGGCGAGCTCGGCCTGCCGAGCGTGGCGATGCAGCTCGACGGCGTCGAATATTATGGCGGCGTCGGCTTTCTCAAGGCCGGCCTGCAAGCCGCCTGGGCCATCACTACGGTCAGCCCAACCTATGCGCAGGAAATCCGCTTGCCCGAATTCGGCATGGGTCTCGACGGGCTGATAAACATGCGCTCCACCGATCTCTACGGCATCGTCAACGGCATCGACGTCGACATCTGGAATCCGCAGACCGACAAGCATCTGGTCGCCAATTATTCGGCCGAGACGCTTGCGGCGCGCGGCAAGAACCGCAAGGCGGTCGAAGAGCGCTTCGGCCTGGAAGCGGATGGCAGCCCGATCGTCTGCGTCATCAGCCGGCTGACCTGGCAGAAGGGCATGGACATCCTGGCCGCGGTCGTCGACGGCATCGTCGCCGCCGGCGCGCGGCTGGCGATCCTCGGCTCCGGCGACGCCGGCCTCGAAGGCACGCTGCTCGCCGCCGCCGCCCGCCATCGCGGCCGCGTCGGCGTCGTCGTTGGTTACGACGAAGACCTTTCGCACGTCATGCAGGGCGGCTGCGACGCCATCATCATCCCCTCGCGCTTCGAGCCTTGCGGGCTGACTCAGCTCTATGGCCTGCGCTATGGCTGCGTGCCGGTCGTCGCCAGGACGGGCGGTCTGGCCGACACCATCATCGACGCCAACGAGGCCGCCTTGTCGGCCGGCGTCGCCACCGGCTTCCAGTTCGCGCCCAACAATGGTGCCGCGATGCTCCATGCCATCCAGCGGCTGGTCGAGCAGCATGCGCGGCCCGCGACCTGGGCCTCGATCCAGCGCCAGGGCATGAAGGCCGATGTCTCCTGGGACAAGAGCGCCGAAAAATATGTCGAACTCTATCGCTTGCTGCTTTCAAAAAGGGCTGCCTGAGGCATGATCAAAACCGTCCCCACCAAACCCTATACCGACCAGAAGCCGGGTACCTCCGGTTTGCGCAAGAAGGTGCCGGTGTTCCAGCAGGAGCACTATGCGGAGAACTTCATCCAGTCGATCTTCGATGCCCTGGACGGTTTTCAGGGCAAGACGCTGGTGATCGGGGGCGACGGCCGCTTCTACAACCGCGAGGTCATCCAGAAGGCCATTGCCATCGCCGCCGGCAACGGCTTCGGCAAGGTGATGGTCGGGCAGGGCGGGATTCTCTCGACGCCGGCCGCCTCCAACATCATCCGCAAATACAAGACCTTCGGCGGCATCATCCTGTCGGCCAGCCACAATCCGGGCGGCCCGCACGAGGATTTCGGCATCAAGTACAATGCCGGCAATGGCGGCCCGGCGCCGGAAAAGATCACCGACGCGATCTTTGCCAAGTCGAAGGAGATCAAGAGCTTCAAGATCGCCGATATCGGCGCCATCGACATCGACACCATCGGCACCGTCAAGGCCGGCGACATGACGGTCGAGATCTGCGACCCGGTCAAGGACTACGCCGAACTGATGGAAAGCCTGTTCGACTTCGACGCGCTGAGGAAGCTCTTCAAGTCGGGCTTCCGCATGCGCTTCGACGCTATGCATGCGGTGACCGGCCCCTATGCCAAGGAGATCCTCGAACGCCGGCTCGGCGCGCCGGACGGCACCTGCCGCAACTTCAAGCCGCTGCCCGATTTCGGCGGCCACCACCCGGATCCGAACCTGGTGCACGCAAAGCACCTCTATGACGAGATGATGGGGGCAGACGCGCCGGATTTCGGCGCGGCTTCGGATGGCGACGGCGACCGCAACCTGATCATCGGCAGAGGCATCTTCGTCACGCCGTCGGACTCTGTGGCGATGCTTGCCGCCAATGCCAAACTGGCGCCGGGCTACAAGGACGGTCTGAAAGGCATCGCCCGCTCCATGCCGACCAGCGGTGCTGCCGACCGCGTCGCCGAAAAGCTCGGCATCGGCATCTACGAGACGCCGACCGGCTGGAAGTTCTTCGGCAACCTGCTCGATGCCGGCATGGCCACCATCTGCGGCGAGGAAAGCGCCGGCACCGGCTCCAACCATGTGCGCGAGAAGGATGGCCTGTGGGCCGTGCTTCTGTGGCTCAACATCCTCGCCGCGCGCGGCGAGAGCTGCAAGGACATCGTAACCGGGCACTGGGAGACCTACGGGCGCAACTATTATTCGCGCCACGACTATGAGGAGGTCGAGAGCGATCGCGCCAACGCGCTGGTCGACGAATTGCGTGCCAAGCTGGGCTCGCTGCCCGGCACCAGCGTGCGCGGCCTCAAGATCGCCAAGGCCGACGATTTTGCCTATCACGACCCGGTCGACGGCTCGGTCAGCGAGCACCAGGGCATTCGCATCCTGTTCGAGGGCGGCTCGCGCGTCGTGCTGCGCCTCTCCGGCACCGGCACGTCAGGGGCGACGCTGCGCATCTATATCGAGCGCTACGAGCCGGACAAGGCAAGGCACGACCTCGACACGCAGGAAGCGCTCGCCGATTTGATCGCCGCCGCCGACGACATCGCCGGCATCAAGAGCCACACCGGCCGCAACAAGCCGAGCGTGATTACTTGAGGGTGGTGTGGCGCGCCTTTCCTTCTCCCCTTGTGGGAGAAGGTGGATCGGCGCGCAGCGCCGAGACGGATGAGGGGTGTTGGCCGGATCGCCGTCATCGCCAAGCTGGAGCACCCCTCATCCGTCGCCTTCGGCGACACCTTCTCCCACAAGGGGAGAAGGGGGAGCCTGCATGACCCTCGGCGCCACCATCACCTCCGAAGGCATCCGCTTTGCCGCCTGGTCGTCATCGGCGAGACGCCTGTGGGTCTCGCTTTTCGACAACAGCGGCGCGCGCGAGATCGACCGGCTGGAGCTTAACCCGGAAGGCGGAGGCGTGCACGCGCTCCTTGTCTCCGGCCTTGGCGACGGCGCGCGTTACGGCTTCCGCGCCGACGGCGACTATGCGCCGGAGCACGGCCTGTGGTTCGACCCGAACAAGCTTCTTGCCGACCCCTATGCCGTCGAGGTCGATCGCCCATACCAATATCATTGGCGGCTTGCCGCCAAACGCAACGAAGGCGTCGACACCGCTCCGCTGATGCCGAAGGCGATTGCGCGTTCGCTGCCCAAACCGATGCCGCCCCAGCCGCCGCTGTTCCGGCCAGGCGGGCTGATCTACGAGCTCAATGTCCGCTCCTTCACCAAGCTGCATCCGGACGTGCCGGAAACCCAGCGCGGCACCATCGCGGCGCTCGCCCATCCGGCTGTCGTCGAGCACCTGAAGCGTCTCGGTGTGTCGGCCGTCGAATTGATGCCGGTCACCGCATCGATCGACGAGCGGCATCTGCCGCCATTGGGGCTGGGCAACGCCTGGGGCTACAATCCCGTCACCTTCATGGCGCTCGATCCGCGCCTTGCGCCCGGCGGTATCGAGGAACTGCGCGGCACCGTCGCCGCTCTGCGCCAGGCCGGCATCGGCACCATCCTCGACCTCGTCTTCAACCACACCGGCGAAAGCGACCGGCTCGGGCCGACTTTGTCGCTGCGCGGGCTCGATGCGCTGGCTTACTACCGGCATCGGCCGGACGGCAGCCTGATCAACGACACCGGCACCGGCAACACCGTCGCATGCGATCATCCGGTGATGCGCCAAATGGTGCTCGATACGCTCCGCCATTTCGTCAGCTTGGCTGGCGTCGACGGCTTCCGCTTCGATCTGGCGCCGGTGCTCGGCCGCGTCGACGGCACCTTCGATCCGGAAGCGCCGCTGCTTCGGGCCATTGCCGGCGATCCCGGGCTCGCCGGCCGCGTGCTGATCGCCGAGCCCTGGGATATCGGCCCGAACGGCTATCAGCTTGGCAATTTCCGGCCGCCATATCTGGAATGGAATGATCGTTATCGCGACGATGCCAAGCGCTTCTGGCGCGGCGATACTGGCGCGATCGGCGCCTTGGCCACCCGGCTTGCGGGTTCCTCCGATGTCTTCGGCAGGGAGGGCCACCCGGCGAGCCGCACGGTCAATTTCATCGCCGCGCATGACGGCATGACCCTGGCCGACATCGTCGCCTACGAGCGCAAGCACAATGAGGCCAATGGCGAGCACAATCGCGACGGCCATAACGACAATTTGTCATGGAACAACGGCGCCGAGGGCGAGGCGGACGACGCGGCGATTGCCAAGGCGCGCTTCGACGATCGACGCGCGTTGCTCGCGACGCTTTTCGCCTCGCGCGGCACCATCATGCTGACCGCCGGCGACGAGTTCGGCCGCACGCAAAAAGGCAACAACAACGCCTATGCGCAGGACAACGCCATCACTTGGCTGGACTGGGCCGGCCGCGATCAGGCGTTGGAGCGATATGCCTCATCGCTCTCTGCAATGCGTCGTGCCTTTCCCGCGCTGTCGGACGCGCATTTCCTGACCGGAAAGCCGGCCGATGCTTCGGCCATTCCGGATGTCGAGTGGTTGACGGAGACGGGCGCGCCGCTCGGCGAGACGGAGTGGAACGATCCCGATCGACATCGCCTCGTCATGATGCTCAGCGATAGCGGAGGCAGTCGCCTCGCCGTCATGGTCAATGGCGACCGCCGCCAATGCGTCTTCACCTTGCCGGTCCGGGACGGCTACGAGTGGCGCCCGGCGATCGAGGCGCAGCCGGTCGATCTTGCGCGGCCGCTGCCCGGCCGCGGCGTCAATTTCATGATCGAGCGGCGTGCCGCTCAATCACGCAACGGGAAGGGCTTGTGATGGCTGCCGAAAATTCCGGGCAAGGGAGCGAATGGTGGCGCGGCTGCGTCATCTATCAGGTCTATCCACGCTCCTTCCAGGACACGACCGGCGACGGCAGCGGCGACCTCAAGGGCATCACCGCGCGGCTCGCCCATGTCGCGTCGCTCGGCGCCGACGCCGTCTGGCTGTCGCCCTTCTTCAAGTCGCCGATGGCCGACATGGGTTACGATGTATCCGAATATCGCGACGTCGATCCGATGTTCGGCAGCCTGCAAGATTTCGACGCGCTACTCGCCGAGGCGCATCGGCTCGGCCTGAAGCTCGTCATCGACCAGGTGATCTCGCATTCGTCGGACAAGCATGAATGGTTCGTCGAAAGCCGGGCCAGCCGCGACAATGCCAAGGCGGACTGGTATGTCTGGGCCGACGCCAGGCCGGATGGCAGCGCGCCCAACAACTGGCAATCGCTGTTCGGCGGGCCGGCCTGGGAATGGGACGCTACCCGCCGGCAATACTACATGCACAATTTCCTCGCCGCTCAGCCGGATCTGAACTTCCACAATCCGGACGTTCAGGACGCGCTTTTGGACACCGTGCGCTTCTGGCTGGAGCGCGGCGTCGACGGCTTCCGGCTGGACACGGTCAACTACTATGTTCACGACCGCTGGCTGCGCGACAACCCGCCCTTGGCCGCAAGTGTCGCCGGCACCAATGGCGCCACCAGCACTTACGCCTTCCAGGAGCATCTTTTCGACAAGACGCGGCCCGAAAACCTCGACTTCCTGAAACGCTTCCGCGCGCTGCTCGACGAATATCCCGACCGCGCCGCGGTTGGCGAGGTGGGTGACGAGGAGCGCTCCTTGCAGACGCTCGCCGCCTATGTATCGGGCGGCGACAAATTGCAGATGTGCTACACGTTCGACTTGCTCAGCCTGCAATTTTCCGCCGCCCATGTGCGCGGCTGCGTGCAGGCGTTCGAGACGACTGCCCCGGACGGCTGGGTCTGCTGGGCCTTTTCCAATCATGATGTCGTACGCCATGTCAGCCGCTGGACGCGGCCCGGCGAGAGCCCGGACGCGGTGGCGAAGTTCTCGATCGCGCTGCTGTCATGCCTGCGCGGTTCGATCTGCCTCTATCAGGGCGAGGAACTGGGGCTGGAGGAGGCGGAGCTAGCCTATGAGGATCTGCGCGATCCCGTCGGCATCCGCTTCTGGCCCGGCATGAAGGGCAGGGACGGCTGCCGCACGCCGATGGTCTGGCAGGCAGAGGCGGACAATGCCGGCTTCTCCACGGCCAAGCCCTGGCTGCCGGTGCCGCAGGCGCATCGCGCCCGGGCGGTCGACGCCCAGAATGGCGAGGAACGGTCGGTGCTTGCCGCCTATCGGTCGATCCTCGCCTTGCGCAAGAGCCATCCGGCACTGATTGCCGGCTCGGTTCGCTTTCTCGAGGCCGAGGGCGATGTGCTTGCTTTCCTCCGTGAGTGCGACGACGAAAGGCTGCTTTGCGTTTTCAATTTCTCGACCGAGGCTACAGGCTGGGCGCTGCCCACCGAGATCGGCGAGGCCGAGATAACGGCATTTGACGTTGACGCCGCCGGCATTCTTACCGGTGTTGTCGAGCACAGAGTGTTGGCACTGCCGCCTCTGGGCAGTTTCGTCGGCAGGATTGGTTGACGGCAGCTTACTGAACCAGCACCGAACGCCCGCACGTCGCGCCGGTCACCCGGACGTCGGCCTCGCCGACACGGACGCCAAGCGCCCCGAGAACGTTGTAGACCAGGCTGTCGACCGGCGCGGTCACGCCGTTAAGCAGCGTCGTTACCGCCGGTTTCACCGTGCCGAGCAGGGCGGTCACATTGAGACCTAGCCCCAGCGCATTGATCGAAAGCGACAGGTTGTTGACCAGCGATGTCGTGAGCGACTGCGTCAGGTTCTTCGTCGACACCGTCTTGATCGTCTTGTTGGCGATATCGGTGGCGCTGAAGGTCAGGTTCGTCGGCGCCATATTGGTGACCGAGAAGGCCGACGAGCCTGTCACCTGCAGCAACGGGATGAGCAACAGCCGCAGGTCCGCGATATCGGCGTTGGAGAAGGACTGCGGCTGGGCGAAATCGGCAAAGCCGCTGGCATTACTGTTGGCGAGATGCGCCGAGACGACGCCAGGCTGCGCGGCGATCGAGACATTGATGCTCGACGGCCCGGTCGGGCAGGTTATGTCGGTCAGCTTGCCTTCGGCATAGGCCACTTCGACATTGAGCGGCAGGTGGACGGCGACCAGACTGGTGCCGCCGCCGAGATTGGAATTGCCGACGGTGACATCGGCGTTGAGCTTGATGCGGGTCTGCGCCGTGCGCACCACGGTGCCTGCCTCTCCCACAGCCAGCCAGGCCGAGTTCTGCATCGGCTCGCCGATGGCGATCGCAAGCGTCGTCGATGCCAGCCCCGGTATGGTGGCGCCGAGATTGACCGCGACCTGATTCGTGCCATTGGCCAGAGCGGCAGCCGCGGTGAGCATGCTGAGCGCGCTGGCTGTCACGTTGAGGCCGGCCGGCTTTTGCCCGATGCCGAGATCGCCGACGGAGCCGAGATCGATGAGGGTGCTGAGCGGTATCCTGACCGTATTGGTGGCGCTGGAGGCCATGGTCTGCAGAGCGAGTTTGGCTGTGCGGTCGAGCCCCGGCACATTGGCCATTGCCGTGGCGATCTGGCCGATCGTTGCTTTGGAGGCGAGCACGTCGTTGTAGGAAACGCCGGTCAGATGCAGTTGCGTCGCCAGCGCATCGATGAACGAAAGAACGTCGACATCGGCCGAAACCAGTGAATTGTAGTCCATCACGCTGAGCGAGATGTTGCCGCCGAGAAGGCCGCCGAGAAGCGCGTTGAGAATGCCGCCATTGAGGCTGGCGAGCCGCGAGCCGACCGAAAAAGCCGCCTGCGGCTGCGCGCTGGCGATAGCGGTCGTGCCGAGAGTGGGCGGCGCCATGATCGAGCCGGCGAAATAAAGCGTACCCTGCTTCTTGAGCGTCACCTGGACCGCATTGTAGGGCAGCTTGCCCGCCTCGAAACGGCTGCCGGCGGCAATGGTGCTGACGCCCGTGTAGCGCCCCGGCACGACCTGGACGACGGCCTTGCTGGCGGTCGGCGCCACGGTCGTGCCCTGTTGCTGCACGGCGACCGAGGTGATGCCGTTGTCGCTGAGCGCGGTCAGCACCGCCTGCTGGGCGTTGGTGATGTTCGAGGCCGCGGTGATGGCGGCAAGGTCGACGATCGACTGCGCGGCGCGGCGCTCGTTGTAAAGGGAACCTTCGTCGATCGCGAAGGCGGTCAGCGCGAGCGCCACCGGCGTGCACAGCGCGGTCATGACGGCGAAATTCGCGCTCCGGTCGGCGAGCAGCCTGCGCGTCGCCGCAATCAATCCCCCCTTGGCCCGCATCATATCCCTCCGACGCGGATCGTCGATTGACGTTGGATCGTCGTGCCCGGCAGCGGCAGCGTCCGGAACAGATTCCAGATCGGCAGGTTGCGTGCATCGTAGGTGACCGAGACGACGAACTGGCTGCCGTCGAGGGCGCTGTCTTGCGCGTTGACGGTCAGCTTGTTGGCGTCGACGAACGGATAACCCGAGACATCGTGAGTGATGAAATCGGTAACCAGCGCCTGCCGCTCGGTCTGGTTGAGGCCGGCAATCGCGGTGCGCGCCGCGTCGGCGGCGATCTGCTGCACCGAATGGCTGGCGCCGAAATAAATCCCATACGCAACCATGCCGAGCAGAAGCAGGATGAAGACCGGCGCTAGCATGGCAAATTCGATTGCCGATGTGCCCGTGGCGTCAGCCCGGAAACGAGACCACGGAACAAGTAATTTTCGGTTCTTCAGCATGGCGCGGAGAATGCCAAAGGCCGCCTGCAAAAACAGAAAACAGCTGGAACAACCGGCAGGTGTGCCAAGTTGAAAGCAAGCTCTAAGCTTTAGGGTTCGCTGTTTTAGCGTTATGGCGCTCACTTTGCGTCAAGCAGGCAATGGTTGAAATAAGATTTCGCTCTGTCTAGTCTCCTGCCACCAGCCGCCGGAAGGAACCGGCGGCACGCCTGAAACGGGGCCGTTTCAACGGTTCCGAGGTGTCAAAACTTAAGAAGGCGCGGCTGAGGGGCTGCGCCGACAGGGAGAAACTTCATGCTGAAAGACATGCTGAAGGCGACGGTGTTCGCCACCACATTGGCCTTGGCCGCCGGCACATTCTACACGCCTGCCTTCGCCGAGACCGTCTACAACCGCGGCGCCGCCGCCGAGGCGGAGACGGTCGATCCGCACAAGACGTCGACGGTCTACGAAGCCGATATCATACGCGACCTGTTCCAAGGCCTCGTCATGCATGACCAGAAGACAAATCTCATTCCGGGCGCCGCCGAAAGCTGGACCGTATCGGATGACGGCACCGTCTACACCTTCAAGCTGCGCAAGGACGGCCTGTGGTCGGACGGCACCCCGGTGACGGCCGACGACTTCGTCTTTTCGTTCCATCGACTGGAAGATCCGGCCACCGCTGCAGAATACGCCTCGATGCTCTATCCGGTGAAGGGCGCCGAGGACTTCAACACCAAGAAAGGCAAGGCCGAGGATATGGGCGTGAAGGCGATCGACGCCAACACGCTTGAAGTCACGCTGAAGGCTCCTACGCCCTATTTCCTGGAGATGCTGACCCACCAGGCGACCTATCCGGTCAACAAGGCGTCCATGGACAAGCTCGGCGCCGACTGGATCAAGCCGGGCAAGTTGGTCTCCAATGGCGCCTATACGCTGGCGGAGTGGGTTCCCAACGACCATATGAAATTGGTCAAGAACCCGAAGTTCTGGGACGCCGCGAGCGTCAAGCTCGACGTGGTCAACTATATCCCGACCGAGGATCGCTCGTCGGCGATGAAGCGTTTCGAGGCAGGCGAACTCGACAGCTACGGCGACCTGCCGACCGAGCAGCTCGCCGATCTCAAAACCAAATTCGGCGACCAGGTCCGTGTCGGGCCGTATCTCGGCACTTATTATTACGCGGTCAAGACCGACAAGGCTCCTTGGGACAATGTAGAGTTGCGCAACGCCATCTCGATGGCGATCGACCGCGACTTCCTCGCCGAGAAGGTCTGGCAGAACTCGATGCTGCCCGGATATTCGATGGTGCCCCCGGGCATCGAGGGCTACACGCCGGCACTGGCCAAATACGCCGACATGCCACAGATCGACCGCGAGGATGCGGCCAAGAAGATCCTGGAAAAGCTGGGCTATACACCCGAGCATCCGTTGAAGATGGAGATCCGCTACAACACCTCGGAGAACCATAAGAACACGGCGGTCGCCATCCAGGAACAGCTGAAGCCGCTCGGCGTCGAGGTGACGCTGCTCAACACCGACACCAAGACCCACTACAGCTTCCTCGAGCAGAAGGGCAACTACGACGTCGCCCGTGCCGCCTGGATCGCCGACTACAAGGATCCCGAGACCTTCCTCGGCATCTCGCGCAAGGCGAGCGGCAACAACTACTCGAACTACAACAGCCCTGCCTATGAAGCCGCCATGGACAAGGCGGCTGCCGCAGGCGGCAAGCCCGAGGACCGCATGAAGGACCTCGCCGCAGCCGAGCGCATCCTCGTCGACGACGTCGGCGAGATCCCGCTTCTGTACTACAGCTACCACGACATCGTTTCCTCGAAGCTGCATGGCTTCGACGACAATGTGATGGACATTCATCCGTCCCGCTTCATCTCCAAGGACTGATAAGAAACCTTGGCCGTGCCGCCGCTCTCTTTTTGGGAGCGGCGGTCGCGGTCTGTCGTCGTGCCGGGCCGAAAGTCGGATTGGATTTTCGGGCTGCCCGGTGCGAAGATCAGAGATGCCGGCGCGCCACGGATCTTCGACTGGAGAGCCTGTCGCGCTGGCTGAAGCGGGGCGCCGATGCTGCGTTATGTCTTCCGGCGGCTGTTGACCGCCATCCCGACGCTGTTCGTCATCGTGACGGTGGCGTTTTTCCTGATCCGCGTCGCGCCAGGCGGCCCGTTCAACCAGGAGCGGGGCTTGAGCCCCGAGATCAGGGCCAATCTCGAAGCCCAGTTCGGCCTCAACGATCCGCTCTGGCTGCAATATGTCCACTATCTCGGCAATCTTTTGCGCGGCAGTTTCGGCCCGAGCTACAATTTGCCGGATTTCACCGTCACCGAACTCTTCGCCAAGGGCCTGCCGATCTCGATACAGATCGGCACCTCGGCTCTGGTGCTGGCGCTGCTGCTGGGCTCGATCCTGGGCACCATCGCCGCGCTCAACCAGAACAAGATAGGCGATTATTCAGTGATCGCCTTGGCCACGGCAGGCAGCACCATCCCGACCTTCGTCATCGCGCCCGTGATCCAGCTCGTCTTCGGGCTGTCCTGGAAGCTGTTGCCGATCGGCGGCTGGGGCGATGGCGCCTTGATCAACAAGGTTGGTCCGGTGCTGACGCTGGCCTTGCCGCAGATCGCCATCGTCGCCCGACTGATGCGCGGCTCCATGATCGAGAGCCTGCGTTCGCACCATATCCGCACCGCCCGCGCGCTCGGCCTGTCCGACTGGTCGGTGGTGGTCAAGCACGCGCTGCGCGGCGCCGTGCTGCCGATTGTCTCCTTCACCGGCCCGGCGGCGGCCGCGCTGTTGACCGGCTCGATCATCGTCGAGACGATCTTCTCCATACCCGGAGTCGGCCGCTACTTCGTCGATGCAGCCCTCAACCGGGACTACACGCTTGTCATGGGAACCGTGGTGGTGATCGCGCTCTTCACCATCGTCTTCAACCTGATCGTCGACCTGCTCTATGCGGTCGTCGATCCGAGGGTGCGCTATGACTGACCTCGCCGTCGCCGTACCCGAGCCGATCGTCGGCCGCTCGCTCTGGGGCAATGCCTGGGCGCGGCTCAAACGCAACCGCGCCGCGATGCTCAGCCTCTATTACCTGGCCTTCATCGCCATCATCAGCATTTGCGGTCCGTGGGTCGTGCCGCATGCATACACCACCATCTATGGCGACTATGTGCGCATGCCGCCGAGCTTTTCGGCCTATCCGAAACCCGACATGATCCAGGGTGCGCTGGGCGACGCCATCAAGCGCATGCGCGCCGACATCAAGGAATGGCATCAGGACGGCAATCGCGTCATCGTCACCGTCACCTCGACCAAGCCGATCGACGACCGCAACATCCGCTATCTCGACCGCTCCGACGCCTTCGACGACACCAGGATCGACAACAAGTCGCCCGACGGCCTCGAAGTGACGATGAGCTCGGCCGTGAAGCAGCAATATTTCTTCTTCGGCACCGACAACACCGGCCGCGACCTGCTTTCGCGCACGCTGATGGCTGGACGCATCTCTTTGGCCATCGGCCTGCTCGCCGGCGTCGTCGCCGGCGTCATCGGCGTCATCTACGGCGCGACCGCGGGATTCTCCGGCGGCAAGGTCGACGAGGTGATGATGCGCATCGTCGACGTGCTCTATTCGCTGCCGTTCATCTTCTTCGTCATCATGCTGGTGGTGTTTTTCGGCCGCAACTTCGTGCTGATGTTTCTAGCGGTTGGCGCTGTGTTGTGGCTCGACATGGCGCGCATCGTGCGCGGCCAGGCGCTGTCGATCCGCAGGCAGGAATATGTCCAGGCGGCGGAGGCCATGGGCGTCGGCCAGCGCGGCATCCTGTTGCGCCATGTCATCCCCAACCTGCTTGGCCCGGTCGTCATCTACATGACGCTCTTGGTGCCGCAGGTCATCATCCTGGAGAGCTTCTTGTCCTTCCTCGGTCTGGGCGTGCAGGAGCCTATGACCAGCTGGGGCGTGCTGATCTCGGTCGGCGCCAAGAACATCGGCTACGCCAACTGGCTGCTTCTGTTCCCGGCCTTCTTCCTCGTCTCGACGCTGTTCGCCCTGAATTTCGTCGGCGACGGCCTGCGCGACGCGCTTGACCCCAAGGATCGCTGAGATGACTGCTTCCGAAACGATCCTCAGCGTCAAGGACCTGCGCGTCCGCTTCCAGACCCTCGACGGCACGGTCGAGGCGGTCAAGGGCATCAACATCAAGGTCAATGCCGGCGAGACGGTCGCCGTCGTCGGCGAATCCGGTTCCGGCAAGAGCCAGACGATGATGGCGGCGATGAGCCTGCTTTCTTCCAATGGCGAGGCGACCGGCCAGGTCGACTACCGCGGTCGCAATCTCCTGACGATGTCAAAGAGCGAGCTGAACCAGGTGCGCGGCCGGAAGATCAGCATGATCTTCCAGGAGCCGATGACCTCGCTCGACCCGCTCTACACCATCGGCAACCAGCTGATCGAGCCGATCCGCCGGCATCGCGGGCTCTCCGCGGCGGCCGCGCGGGAGGAAGCGCTGAAGCTCCTGAGGCTGGTGCACATCCCCGATCCCGAACGGCGGATGAAATCCTATCCGCACGAGATGTCGGGCGGCCAGCGCCAGCGCGTCATGATCGCGATGGCCTTGGCCAACGATCCGGACATCCTGATCGCCGACGAACCGACGACGGCGCTCGACGTCACCATCCAGGCGCAGATTCTGATGCTGCTTGCCGAACTGCAGCGCAAGCTCGGCATGGCCATCGTCTTCATCACCCACGACCTCGGCATCGTGCGCCGCTTCGCCGACCGCGTCTATGTCATGCGCCTGGGCGAGGTGGTGGAGGAGGGCGATGCCGAAGCGCTCTTCGCCAATCCGCAGCATGCCTACACGAAGATGCTGCTAGCGGCCGAGCCGACGGGCGCCAAGGCGGCGCCGCCCGCCAGTGCGCCGGTGCTGCTCGAAGGCCGCAATGTCGAAGTCGTCTTCAAGATCGGCGGCGGCTTCCTTGGCGGCGAGCCGCTGATGCTGCGCGCGGTGGACAGGATCTCGATCCGGCTGAAGCGTAACCAGACGATCGGCATCGTCGGCGAGTCCGGTTCAGGCAAGTCGACGCTTGGCCGCGCGCTGCTCAGGCTCTTGCCCAGCGACGGCGTGATCCGCTTTGGCGACCGCGACATTTCGGACGCGGACCGCCAGGCGATGCGGCCGCTCAGGCGCGAATTGCAGCTGGTCTTCCAGGATCCGTTCGGCTCGTTGTCGCCCCGCATGACCGTCGGCCAAGTGATCACCGAGGGACTTTTGGTGCACGAGCCCTCATTGACCGGCAAGCAGCGCGACCAGCGCGCCGTCGAGGCGTTGCGCGAGGTCGGCCTCGATCCCAATGCGCGCAACCGCTACCCGCACGAGTTCTCCGGCGGCCAACGCCAGCGCATCGCCATTGCCCGCGCCATGATCCTGAAGCCGAAAGTGGTGGTGCTCGACGAGCCGACCTCGGCGCTCGACCGTTCCGTGCAGAAGCAGATCGTCGAGCTGTTGCGCAAGCTTCAAGCCGACCACGAGCTGTCCTACCTCTTCATCAGCCATGACCTCGCGGTGGTGCGCGCCATGGCCGACTACATCATCGTCATGAAGCAGGGAAAGATTGTCGAGGAAGGTCCGACGCAAGAAATCTTCGACAATCCGCGCGAAGCCTACACCCAGACGCTGATGAACGCCGCGATCGATACGGCACGGTTCCGTATGAGCGCTTAAAGCTGGGTAAGCTTAGCCTCGCTCGCCTCACGGCGAGGATGGGCACCTCTGCCTCCGCGTCGCGACGATCACCTGCTGCTGTTGCTGCAGCCTGTCGATCCGCGCGGTTTCGCGATTGGCGACCGCCGTCTTCACGCGCTCGCCGCCGAGCAGCCATGTCGGCACGCTGGTGTTGGCGACCTTGCCGCGAGCGATTGCGGTGCGTGAAATATCGGTCGCGGTTTCGCCGACCGCATTGTTGAGCTCGGGGCAGTTCATTTTGTCGTATTTCGCCGGGCTGATCGACGCGGTGGTCGATGAGCAACCTGCCAGAAGCAGCGTCGCGATCGAAATGGCCATAAACTTGAACGTCATTCCCTCAATTAGCCGCTCTGCGGCTCCGCCTCAACAGTCCCATCCTCACGCTGCCTTACGCGGCCATGCAGCGCCTCAACAGATCGACGAGAAGCTGCATCGCGAGGTCGCCTGAACGCCAGGAGAACGCCCAAAGTCTCAGGTGAGACGTGAGACGGTCTCACGGTGGTCCCATGTTCTCTGCTTGTTCCCATCACCGAAGCGGCGCAAACCGTTGTGGCGCAAGGCTTTCAGGGGATTTCTCGGGAGCTTGAAACTGGTCGGAGTGGCAGGATTTGAACCTGCGACCCCCTCGTCCCGAACGAGGTGCGCTACCAGACTGCGCTACACTCCGTGACCAGACCGCGGGCTTATAGCTGCCGCTTTCCGATCCTGCAAGCGGCAATGGCAGTCCTTCTGTCGCATTTCCTCTCTTTCGCGGAGCTTGCCCGAATGGCGTAGGATTTGGTTGTGAGGTAAAGGTGGGCTTAAAGGCTTTTGTCGTAAGTCCGACCCATGGGAGCCGGACTTTTGACAGGGTCGTTCATGAGCCAGCGCATCGTCAGTTTCGTCATGAGCGGCGGCGTCGGTTCGCGGCTGTGGCCGCTATCGCGCGAGGACAACCCCAAGCAGTTCCACGACTTCTCCGGCGACGGCTCGATGCTTGCCAAGACTTTGCGCCGGCTGGCGGCACGCCCGCAAGGCGAGACGCCGATCTTCCTGATCGCCGCGGAGCGTCATGCCGAGCGCGTCCATGCCGACCTTGCCGGTATCGATCTGGCCGGCGGCGGACCGCTGTTCGAGCCGACGGGCCGCAACACGGCCGCCGCCGTGGCGCTGGCCAGCCTGCGCACGCTCTCCGAATATGGCGACGAGCTGGTGCTGGTGGTGCCGTCGGATCACGAGATATCGACGCCGGGCCAGTTCTGGCAAAGCATCGAGGCGGGCGCGGGCGCGGCAAATGCCGGCCGGCTCGTGGTGTTCGGCCTCAAGCCGACCCAGCCCGAGACCGGCTATGGCTATATCGAGGTCGGCGCAGGCCAGGACGGCGTCTTCGACGTCTCGCGCTTCGTCGAGAAGCCGGATCTCGCCACAGCGCAAGCCTATGTCGACGCCGGCAGCTTCTACTGGAACACCGGCATCTTCCTGTTCCGCGCCGGCGCCATGCGCGACGCCTTCGCGGCCCATGAGCCGACAATCTGGCAGGCGACGGAAACCGCCTACAAGGCTGCGACCAGCGATCTGTCCGGTCTCTACATGCCGCTGGAACTCTATTCCGCTATCCGCTCGACCTCGATCGACTACGCCATCATGGAACGCGCGAAAGACATCGCCATGGTGCCCGCCGGTTTCCGCTGGAACGATCTCGGCTCCTGGCAGTCGCTGCTCGATGTCGGCCCGTCCGACAAGGGCGGCAACGTCATCGTTGGAGACGTCGTCGCCATCGATTGCGAGAACTCCTATATCCGCAGCGAGGGTCGGCTGCTGTCGGCCATCGGCATGAAGGACGTGGCGATCGTCTCCACGGCCGATGCCACCTTCGTCGCGCCGGTCAGCCACAGCCAGCACGTCAAGAAGATCGTCGAGCAACTGGAGAAATCCGGCCGGCTCGAAACAAGGTTCACGCCGGCGCATGACCGCGTCATCGAGAGCGGCGCCTGGCGGCGGCGCGTGCGCCACTGGCTGTTCGAGGAGACGCTGCCGCTGTGGTCGACGCTTGGCGTCGACGAACGCCATGGCGGCTTCCACGAGGCGCTGGGCTTCGACGCCGCGCCGCTGATGAAACCCAAGCGCATGCGCACGCAGGCGCGTCAGGTCTATGCCTTCGCGGTCGCCAAGGAGCGCGGCTGGGACGGCCCGGCCGACCGGCTGATCGCGCACGGCATCGACTTCATGGCGGGGCAGGGCCGCACCGATCGCGGCGGCTGGGTGCGCACGCTCAACATCGACGGCTCGGTCGCCGATCCGGTCGAGGATGCCTACGACCATTCCTGCGTGCTTCTGGCGCTCGCCCACGCCCATATGTCGGGCCATCCCGACGCGTTGCGGCTCGCAGGAGAGACATTCGCCTTCCTCGACGCGCATCTGGAAGATGACCGCCTGACCGGCTTTCTGGAAACCTCCGACGGCGCGGAGGAACGGCGCTCCAATCCGCACATGCATCTGCTCGAGGCCTTCCTCGCCTGGCACAAGGCGACGGGCGAGCGCGCCTATCTGCGCCGCGCGGCACGCATCATCGATCTTTTCCGCAGCCATTTCTTCGATGCCGAAAGCTGGACACTGGGTGAATATTTCGACGACGGCTGGAAGCCGGCGGCGGGCGAGAAGCGGAGCTGGACCGAGCCTGGCCATCACTTCGAATGGGCCTCGCTGCTGGTCGATTTCGCGGCTCGCAGCGGCCAGGGCGAACTCACCGCCTTCGCGCGCAAGCTCTATGCCTCGGCCGTTGCCAACGGCCTCAACCGCGCCACCGGCCTCGCCTATGGCGCGGTCTCGCGCCAGGGACTGCCGCTCGACACGGTCTCGCGAAGCTGGCCGCAGGCCGAGGCGATCAAGGCGGCGATCGCGCTCGACGGCTCGGGCGGGCCGGACCTCAAGCCCGAGATCGAAGCGCGCGTCGGCCGCCTGTTCCGCTGGCACATAGACCCGGCGCCGCTCGGCTTGTGGATCGACCGCATCGACGAGCGCGGCCGCTCGCTGGCGACCGACGTGCCGGCCAGCATCTTCTACCACCTGGTCTGCGCGCTGACGCAGTATCTGGACGGAACGGCGGAGAAGGGGTAGCGGAAGAGATCGCAAGTCTCATTCCTTCGCGCCCCCTCTGTCCTGCCGGACATCTCCCCCACGAGGGGGGAGATTGGCCATTTCTCCGCTGGCGCTTTTCCTGCGGCAATGGCGATTGGCGAAAGCGGTGGCGGCATCTGATCTCCCCCCATGTGGGGGAGATGTCCGGCAGGACAGAGGGGGGCGCTGTCCCGCCGACTTTCGTGATCTGTCAATCCCTCAATACGGGCTCGCCACGTCCCCCGTCTCGACATAAACCGCCTTCAGCTGCGAATAATGCGCCAGCGCCGCCAGCGAATTCTCGCGGCCGATGCCGGACTGCTTGACGCCGCCGAAGGGCATTTCCACAGGCGTCAGATTGTAGGCGTTGATCCAGCAGGTGCCGGCCTGCAATTCGGCGATGACGCGATGCGCGCGCGGCAGGTCGCGCGTGAACACGCCCGCCGCCAGCCCGAATTCGGTGTCGTTGGCGCGCTCGATCACCTCGTCCTCGCTGTCGAATTTGAGCACGCTCATCACCGGTCCGAAAATCTCCTCGCGCGCGATCCGCATGGTGTCGGCGACATTGGTGAACACCGTCGGCTCGACGAAGAAACCGCCTTCGAAACCCTGCAGCGACGGTAAATTGCCGCCGCAGGCTAGGCTGGCGCCATCCTGCTTGCCGGCTTCGATATAGGACACGACCTTGTCCTGCTGCGCCTTGTTGACCAGCGGACCCATCTGCGTTTCCGGATCGAGCGGATCGCCGATGCGGATCTTCTTGGTGCGCTCGACAAGCCGCTCGACGAAGCGGTCGTGCAGGCCCTTCTGCACGAAGACGCGCGTGCCGTTCGAGCAGATCTGGCCGGTAGAGTAAAAGTTGCCGAGCATGGCGCCGCCGATGGCGTTCTCGAGATCGGCGTCGTCGAAGACGATCAGCGGCGACTTGCCGCCGAGCTCCATCGTCGCGTGCTTCATCTTCGAGCCGGCAAGCGACAGCACCTTGCGGCCGGTCGGCACCGAGCCGGTCACTGAGACCTTGGCCACGACATCGTGGCCGATAAGGCCGGCGCCGACATCGCCATAGCCTTGCACGACATTGAACAGCCCGTCGGGCAGGCCGGCCTCTGAATAGATCTCGGCCAGCGCCAGCGCCGAAAGCGGCGTGTTCTCCGACGGCTTGAACACCATGGCATTGCCCATGGCCAAAGCCGGCGCCGACTTCCAGCCGGCGATCTGGATCGGATAGTTCCAGGCGCCGATGCCGACGCAGACGCCGAGCGGCTCGCGGCGCGTATAGGCGAAGGGCCCGCCGAGATCGATCATCTCGCCATTGAAGGCGGCGACGGCTCCGGCGAAATATTCCAGGCAGTCGGCGGCCGAAGGGGCGTCGGCCACCAGCGTTTCCTGGATCGCCTTGCCGGTGTCGAGCGTCTCGATGCGGGCCAGATCGGCATTGCGCGCGCGCAGAATGTCGGCAGCGCGGCGCAGGATGCGGCCGCGTTCGACGGGCTTCAACCGTGCCCAGGCAGGCTGCGCGGCCCGGGCGGCTTCGATCGCCAGCTCCAGCACATTCGGCGTTGCCGAATGCAGCGTGGCGATGATCTCGCCGGTGGCCGGATAGATCACCGGCAGTGGCGCGCCGCCTTCGTCCTCGACGTAGCGGCCGTTGACATAGTGCGATGCCGTTGGCTGGGCGCGCATGGCTTTCTCCGGAACTGTTGGCCGATCGAACGGTCTGTCCGACAATGCCCTATCGGTCCGCCACCTGCCAGCGCGGATTGATCCACGGTTCCTGGTTGGATGGCGCCAGCGGCGTTCGGCCAAGGATGTGGTCGGATGCCTTTTCGCCGGTCATGATCGAGGGCGCGTTGAGGTTGCCGTTGGTCACCCGCGGAAAGATCGAGGAGTCGGCGACGCGCAGCCCCTCGACGCCGATCACCCGGCATTCCGGATCCACGACGGCAGTCAAGTCGTCGGCGCGGCCCATCCTGCAGGTGCCGCAGGGGTGGTACGCGCTCTCGGCATGGTCGCGGATGAAGGCGTCGAGCTCGTCGTCCGACTGCACATGGCTGCCCGGTGAAATCTCCTTGCCGCGAAAGCCGTCGAAGGCCTTCTGGCCGAAGATCTCGCGCGTCAGCCGGACGCAGTGGCGGAACTCGCTCCAGTCGTCCGGATGCGACATATAGTTGAAGCGGATAACCGGCTTGGCCTTCGGCTCGGGCGAGCGCAGGCTGACCGATCCGCGGGACTTCGAGCGCATCGGGCCGACATGCGCCTGGAAGCCGTGCGACTTCGCCGCCGACTTGCCGTCATAGCGCACGGCCGCCGGGATGAAGTGATACTGGATATCGGGGTAGTCGACGCCGGCCTGCGAACGCACGAAGGCTGCCGCCTCGAAATGATTGGTGGCGCCAAGGCCGGTCTTGAAGAACAGCCATTGCGCGCCGATCAGCGCCTTCGAGAAAGGATTGAGCACCGAGTTCAGCGTGATCGGCTTGGTCGATTCCTGCTGGATATAGAGCTCCAGATGGTCCTGCAGATTGGCGCCGACGCCCGGCCGGTCGGCAACCACCTGGATGCCGTTTTCCTGGAGATGCGCGCCCGGGCCGACGCCTGACAGCATCAGGATCTTCGGCGAATTGATCGACGACGCCGCGACGATCACCTCACGCCGCGCCTTAACGACCTGAATCTTTCTATCAGCTTCGATCTCGACGCCGATCGCGCGTTGATTCTCGATCACCACGCGCCGGGCGAAACCCTTGAGCAGCCTGACATTTCCGCGTCTGAGAGCCGGCTTCAAATAGGCGTTCGCCGCCGACCAGCGGCGGCCGCCCAGGATGGTCTGTTCCATCGGCCCGAAACCTTCCTGCTTGGAGCCGTTATAGTCGTCGGTGAGCTCGAAACCGGCCTGGCGGCCCGCCTCGACGAAGGCGCCGTAGAGCGGATTTTTCCGCGTGCCGCGCTGCACATGCAATGGTCCGCCTTTGCCCCGCCAGCCGTCCTCGCCGCCGTCGCAATCCTCCATGCGCTTGAAATAGGGAAGCACGTCGGCGAACGCCCAGCCTGCGGCGCCCTGTTCGGCCCAGTGGTCGAAGTCATGCGCATGTCCGCGCACATAGACCATGCCGTTGATCGAGGACGAGCCGCCGAGCACCTTGCCGCGCGGGGTGGCCAGCACGCGCCCGCCGAGATGCGGCTCCGGCTCGCTGGCGAACCCCCAGTCGTAGAGGCTCATATTGAGCGGGATCGACAGCGCCGACGGCATCTGGATCAGCGGCCCCATATCGGTGCCGCCGAACTCGATGACGATCACCGAGTGCTTGCCGTCTTCCGATAGCCTGTAGGCCATGGCCGAGCCGGCTGAGCCGGAGCCGATGATGACGAAATCCGCTTCAAGCATTGTTCACATGCGCCATAAAGTCGGCGAGCGAGACATTGCCGCCGGTTGCAACCACAAGGACGGTCTTGTCCTTCACATCCACCTTGCCGCCGAGCAGCGCCGCGAGCGATGCCGCGCCCGAAGGCTCCAGCACCAGCTTCATCCGCTCGAAGGCGATCTTCATCGCCCACCGCACCGAGGCGTCGTCGACGGTGACGCCGCGCACGCCGGCCGCGCGCACCGCCGCGAAGGGCGCGTCGCCGGGCTTGCGCGCCATCAGCCCGTCGCAGATCGATTTCGGCCCGATCGGCATGGTCTCGATCGCGCCATGCGCCAGCGACGAGCCCATGCCGTTGAAACCTTCCGGCTCGACGGCGATGATCTCGGTGTTGCGCGACAGATAGTGGAAGGCCAGCGAAACACCGCCGATCAACCCGCCGCCGCCGACCGAGCAGAATACCAGGTCTGCATGCGCCTTCTTCATTGCCAGCTGGTCGAGCGCTTCCAGTCCCGCGCCGGCCTGGCCGGCGACGATCTCAGGATCGTCGAAGGGATGCAGCAAGGTGAGGTGCTCGCTCTCGGCGATCTCGCGCGCCTTTGCAGCCGCAACTTCCTCGCGGGCCCGTTCGCCATGATCCGTCAGCACCACGCGCGCGCCATAACCGGCGGTCGCGTCGCGCTTGGCGGCGGGCGCGTCGATCGGCATGACGATGGTGACGGGAATGCCCAGCGCCTGGCCGGCCGCCGCCAGCCCTTGCGCGAAATTGCCGGAGGAATAGGCGACGACCCCCTTTTTCGCTTCATCCGGCGAAAGCCGGTTCAACCGCCAATAGGCGCCGCGCACCTTGAAGGAGCCGGCCCATTGCAGCGACTCCGGCTTGACGAAGACCCGCGCTGCGCCCGTCTCTTTTGCGAGCGCCGCCGACTCCAGCAGCGGCGTCACCTGCGTGGCCGTCGAGGTGACCGCATAGGCCTGTTTCAGATGGTCGAGGGTGGGAACGAGAACGTCAGCCATCATTCGCCTCTCGGATAGCGTTTGCTCTCTTCGAGATTGTCGAGGTTCATGTGGTTGCGCATGTAGCGTTCCGACGCCTTCTGCAGAGGCTGGAAATCCCACGGGTAGTAGGCGCCGTTGCGCAGCGCCGGATAGACGACCCAGCGGCGCGCCTGGCTTTCGCGCACGGCGGCGTCGAAGGCGGTCATGTCCCAGCGGGCCCTGACCTTGTCCATGAACGCCGCCACCAGGACTGCGTTCGCCGGATCGTCGGCGAGGTTGTCACGCTCGAGCGGATCGGTATCGAGATCGAACAGTTGCGGCGCGTCGAGCTCGCAATGGACGAATTTGTATTTGCCGTCGCGCACCGCGACCAGCGGCGCGTAGGACCCTTCGGCCGCATACTCCATCAGCACCGGAGCGGCGCGGGCCTTCCCGTCGATGAGCGGCAGCAGCGACTGACCGTCGGTCCACGGTTCGATCGCGGCAATGTCGATGCCGGCGAGGTCGCAGAGCGTCGGCGTCACGTCGAGATTGGAAACCGGCGCCTTGATCAGCCCGGCCGGAACGCCCTTGCCGGAGATCATCAGCGGCACGCGGGCAGATCCCTCGAAGAAGCTCATCTTGAACCACAGGCCGCGCTCGCCCAGCATGTCGCCGTGATCCGAACAGAACAGGACAGTGGTGTCCTCGAGCATGCGGGTACGCTTGAGGACGTCCAGAATTTCGCCGAGCTTGTTGTCGACATAGGAGATGTTGGCGAAATAGCCGCGTCGGGAACGGCGCACCTGTTCTGGCGTGATCTCGAAGGCCTGATAGTCGCTGGCGCGGTAGAGCCGTTGCGAATGCGCATCCTGCTCGTCATGCGGTATGAACGGGGTTTCAGGATCGAGCGCCTGGCAGTTCTCGTAGAGATCCCAATACTGCTTGCGCGCCACATAGGGGTCGTGCGGATGCGACAGCGAAACGGTAAGGCACCAGGGACGGTGACCCGCATCGTCCTGCTCGCGCGATAGCTGGTAGAGCTTTTGCGTGGCCAGGAACACGACCTCGTCGTCATACTCCATTTGGTTGGTGATCTCGGCGACGCCGGCACCGGTGACCGAACCCAGATTGTGATACCACCAGTCGATCCGCTCGCCGGGCTTGCGGTAGTCCGGCGTCCAACCGAAATCGGCGGGATAGATGTCGGTGGTCAGCCGCTCCTCGAAACCGTGCAACTGGTCGGGCCCGACGAAGTGCATCTTGCCGGACAGGCAGGTATAATAGCCGGCGGCGCGCAGATGGTGGGCGAAGGTCGGAATGGAAGACGTGAACTCGGCGGCGTTGTCATAGACCCCTGTGCGCGACGGCAATTGCCCGCTCATGAACGAAGCGCGGCCAGGCGCGCAGAGCGGCGAGGCGGTGTAATTGTTGGCGAAGCGCGCCGAGCGCGCGGCAAGCGCCTTCAGGTGCGGGGCATGCAGGAAGTCCGCCGGGCCGTCCGGAAAGAACGTGCCGTTGAGCTGATCGACCATGACGATCAGGAAATTGGGTCGCCGGGTGGTCAAGGCAGGCTCCGTCCATTGAGCTTGGTTTCGAGATAGTCTTCCACGAGCGCGATCGCGGTCTGCGCGTCCGGCACGCCGTCCTTCAGCGCGCGGCGGATATAAAGCCCGTCTATCAGTGCAGCGGTCGCTTCCGCCACGCGGTCGGCCTCGATCCGAGGCAGGATGCCGGTCAGCCCGCTCATCAGGTTCGAATGGAGCCGCCGCGCATAGATGCGCAGCAGCCGCCGCAGCTCAGTCGATTTCTGCGCCTCGACATAGAAGGCGAGCCAGGCGGCGATGATCTGTGGCTGGAACTGCTCGTCGGAAAAGCTGACGGCGACGACGGCCGAGACGCGCTGGCGCGGCGTCGCGGCAAGACCGAACGCGCGCCTTGTGTCGGTGTTGAGCTCGGCGAGGATGTGCCGCATCGTTGCGAAGAGCAGCTCGTCCTTGGCGCCGAAATAGTGATGCGCCAGCGCCGACGACACCCCGGCGCGCCCGGCGATCTCCGACATCGTCACGTCCAGCGATCCGCGCTCGCCGATCGCCGAGATCGTCGCGTCGATCAGCGCCTTGCGGCGCACTGGCTCCATTCCGATTTTGGGCATTTTGGCGGTCCGGTTCGAGCCAAGGTTATTTTTTATTGACGCGTCAATCAATAAAAATCGACTCCGGGATCAACCGATCGTGTCGTTCTGGCTCATGGCATGGGGGCTGGAAACGGTTCATTATTGAACAATATTGAATCACGTGCCGCGCGCGATCGTGCTAGTCTGCGGCGCAGATGGAGGTTGCCATGACCGCATGCATCGTCGGCTGGGCGCATTCGCGCTTCGGCAAGCTCGAAGGCGAGACGCTGGAGGGCCTGATCACCAAGGTCGCCGTCGAGGCGCTCGATCATGCCGGCATCGGCCCGGACGATGTCGACGAGATCGTGCTTGGCCATTTCAACGCCGGCTTCTCGCCGCAGGATTTCACCGCAAGCCTCGTGCTCCAGGCCGATGACCGGCTGCGCTTCAAGCCGGCGACGCGCGTCGAGAACGCCTGCGCCACCGGCTCGGCCGCCGTCCGTCAAGGCATCCGCGCGATCGACGCCAACGCCGCTCGCATCGTGCTGGTGGTCGGCGCCGAGCAGATGACGACCACGCCCGGACCCGAGATCGGCAAGAATCTCCTCAAGGCATCCTATCTGCCGGAAGATGGCGACACGCCGGCAGGCTTCGCCGGCGTCTTCGGCAAGATCGCGCAGGCCTATTTCCAGCGCTATGGCGACCAATCGGACGCACTTGCCATGATAGCCGCCAAGAACCACCGGAATGGCGTCGACAATCCCTATGCCCAGATACGCAAGGATTTCGGCTACGAGTTCTGCCGCCAGGAGAGCGAGAAGAACCCGTTCGTCGCCGGTCCGCTGAAGCGCACCGATTGCTCGCTGGTCTCCGACGGCGCCGCGGCGCTCGTTCTCACCGACACGGCGACGGCGCTGAAGATGCGCCGCGCCGTGACTTTCCGCGCCAACGAGCATGTCCAGGATTTCCTGCCGATGTCGAAGCGCGACATCCTCTCCTTCGAGGGTTGCGAGCGCGCCTGGGAGCAGGCGCTGAAGAAGGCCGGCGTGACGCTCGACGACCTCTCCTTCGTCGAGACACATGACTGCTTCACCATCGCGGAGCTGATCGAATACGAAGCGATGGGGCTCGCCAAGCCAGGAGAGGGCGCCAAGCTGGCGCTGGACGGCACGACGGCAAAGGACGGGCGCCTGCCGGTCAATCCGTCCGGCGGCCTGAAGGCCAAGGGCCACCCGATCGGTGCTACCGGTGTCTCGATGCATGTGCTGACAGCCATGCAGCTCACCGGCGAAGCCGGCGGCATCCAGGTGCCGGGCGCAAAACTCGGCGGCATCTTCAATATGGGCGGCGCGGCCGTCGCCAACTACGTTTCCATCCTCGACCGGATCAGGTAGAAGCGGCCCGCATCAAGCGCGCCCTCCTTGGGCGGCGCGTGCGGGAGGCAACATGACAAATCCGGTTCTGGTCGAGGTCACGCGCGGCGCTGTGGTCGAAAGCGGGCACCGCGGCGCGGTTTCCATTTTCGACGCCGACGGCAAGGCCGTTTGGGAGATCGGCGATACGGACCGCCCGGTGTTCCCGCGCTCGGCGGTGAAAGCAATCCAGGCATTGCCGCTGGTGGAATCGGGTGCCGCCGATGCCTACGGCTTCGGCAACCGCGAGCTGGCGCTGGCCTGCGCCTCGCATTCGGGCGAGCCGGCCCATGTCGAGCTGGCCACGGCGATGCTCGCCAGGGCGGGCCTCGACAGGAAGGCGCTGGAATGCGGTGCGCACTGGCCCTCGAGCCATGAGGCCACCATCGCGCTCGCTCGAGCCGGCAACGTGCCGAACGCCTTGCACAACAACTGCTCCGGCAAGCATTCCGGCTTCCTCTGCACCTGCGTGCATGCCGGCATTTCCCACGCCGGCTATGTCAAGGCCGGCCACGCTTTGCAGGAGATGGTCCGCGACGCCATGCAGTCCGTGACGGGCGCGGCGCATGACGTCGACCATTGCGGCATCGACGGCTGCTCGATCCCGACCTACGCCGTGCCGTTGAAGAATTTTGCTCAGGGCTTTGCCCGTATGGCGACGGGCAGGGGCCTTGCGCCCGCGCGCGCCAAGGCGGCGAAGCGGCTGCTTTCGGCCTGCATGGCCGAGCCGTTCCTGGTCGCGGGCACCGGCAGGGCCGACGTCGCGCTGATGCAGGCGGCACCCGGTCGCATCTTCGTCAAGACCGGCGCCGAAGGCGTCTATTGCGCGGCATTGCCCGACCTTGGCCTCGGCATTGCCTTGAAATGCGATGACGGCGCGGGCAGAGGGGCCGAAGTGATGATCGCCGCGGTGCTGGCAAAGTTGCTCCGCGACGATGAGGCGGTAGCGACACGTCTCGCCGAGCTCGCCCATCCCGCAATCGAAAGCCGCATAGGTGCCAAGGTCGGCTTGCTTCGGCCGACGGCGGCGCTCAACTAGCCGTCTTCAGCGACAGCACCAAAGTCATCGGATTCTTTGGCGAAGCCTGAAAGCCATAGCGCTCATAAAATGTCTTGGCTTCATCCGATATGGCATGAACCAGGAGACCGCGAATGCCGAGAATGGCTGCCGCCTGGCCTGTCCGCAGCACCGCGTCCTGCAGCAGAGCGACGCCCAGACCCTTGCCTTGCCAGTTCGCATCGACAGCCAAACGGCCAAGCACAGCCACAGGCACGGGATCGGGCATATTGCGGCGGATCGAACCAGGCGCATCCGCCAGGTCAAGTCCGCCCGATGAAAGGCAGTAGTAACCGACGACGAGCGTCCCTTCCGCAACCACATAGGTTCTGGACGCACCGCTGACTTGATTGGCGCGCGCCCGCCGTCGAAGCCACTGATCCAGGCTGTCGGTCCCGCTTTGAAAAAGGTCGAGTTCGTGCGCATCGGCTAAAAGGGCTGGAGCCGAAAGCATCAGTCCCGCCAAGGTTTGGGCGCATTCATCAGGCGGGCGAATCCCTCGCCGCTCGGCGGCTGGTCGAGGATATCGAGATAGTGCTGATAGCTTTCGGCATCGACCTTGACGAGCGTCTGGTCGAGCAGCGTGTCTTCGGCTGCACGGTAGGCGGCGTCGATCATGAAATCGGAGCGGGTTTTCCCCCGTATCTTCGCGGCGCGGTCGATCAGGATGCGGATATCCTCGCGAATGCGCAAATTGACGGGCTTGGCGCGGGTGTCCTCGTTTTTGGTGGTCATGGCGATGTATCCTTCCATCACCGATATAGCATTTTGCATACACAATGTGTATCTAAACCTGAGATTGCCAATTTTCATCGCTGGCGACCTGGACAGCACCGGTTCTACGCAAAACCGAACAGCAGCGAGTTCATGTTTCTGTTAGTCTCCCTTACCATCAATCGGATGCTGGGCGCTGGCTATGCTGGAAGCGGACAAGGTGTTTGCCGGGTCGATCCCGGAAAATTACGATCGCCATATGGTGCCGTTGATTTTCGAGGCCTATGCCGCGGAGACCGCGCAACGGGCGGCAACCTTCTCACCCTTGGCCATTTTGGAAACCGCCGCGGGCACCGGGGCCGTCACCCGTGCCTTGGCGCCGAAACTCTCTCCTGGTGCCAGCTACATCGTAACAGACCTCAATCAGCCGATGCTCGATTATGCGGCTTCGCGCCAGGGGCCCGACAGCCGCGTTACCTGGCGCCAGGCGGATGCCCTGAATCTGCCTTTCGAGGATGCCGCCTTCGACCTCGTCTGTTGTCAGTTCGGCGCCATGTTCTTTCCCGACCGTTCCGCTGCCTATCGCGAGGCAAAGCGGGTTCTGAAGCCCGGCGGACATTTCCTGTTCAGCGTGTGGGATCGCATCGAGGAGAATATATTCGCCGACGACGTGACGAATGCTCTCGCCAGGATCTTTCCGCATGATCCGCCGCGCTTCCTGGCGCGCACGCCGCACGGCTACCACGACAAGGACCTGATCCGCCGCGATCTCGAAGCCGCGGGGTTTTCAGAGGTGACGATCGACACCAGAGCCGAGCAGAGCCGCGCATCCTCGCCGCGCGTTCCGGCCGTTGCCTATTGTCAGGGGACCCTGCTTCGCAACGAGATCGAGGCGAGGGAGGCCGGACGGTTGGCGTCCGCGACCGACTACGCCGAAGCCGCGATTGCCGACAGACATGGCAGCGGCGAAATTGCCGCCAAGATCCAGGCGCACATTATCGTGGCCTCGATCTAGCTGACCTTGTTGCGCTCGACGGTGAGATGCGCGTAGCCGCTATCGGTTGACTGGGTGAGGTCCCCTGTCACCGGATCGGCCCAGCGCTGGCCGATGATGGCGCCGTTTTTCGCGCTGTCGATAACGTTGTCGGAGATGACGGCGCTGCCGGAACCCTCGACGACCGAAACGACGATGCCGGTGCCCGCCTTGCGGATGATGTTGCCTGTCGCCACGACATTGCGCAGATAGGGGCCCCAGCCGAGCTGCATGCCATAGAGCGGTGCGTTCTCGACGACATTGCCGGAAACTGTCGTGTCGGCCTCGGCGCTGATGCCGACGCCGAAGCCGGGCGGGTCGGCGGTGTAGGGGCCGGTGATCGAGAGGTTGCGCACTATATTGTTCGAGCAGACGGCCATCCGCCCGCCTTCGTTGAAGTTGACGATCGAGATGCCGTTGGCGGCGCCGTCGACCAGATTGTTGCTGATGATCGCGCCTTCGAAGGAGAATTCCGAATAGATTCCGGTCTCGCCCGAGCGCGAGCAGGTGTTGCCGGTGATCTGCAAATTGCTTGAGCTGTTGGCGCGGACCGCGGTGAAAGCACAGTCGGAGACGACGTTGCCGGAGATGATGACGTTGCCGGCGCGGAAGGCATTGATGCCGTTGCCGTTCTGCCCGGTGCCGCCGCTGCGCGCGCCGATGCGCTGGACACGATTGCCGCTGACGATGGTGCCGTCCTCCGCCGCCTGCCAGCGATGCACCAGGATGCCGCCATTGGCGCAATCGGACACCGTATTGCCGGAAATCTCCAGCCCGCCGGCCTCGACTGAATAGATGCCGGCATCTGCAGCACCCGAAATATCGGAGCGGCCGACGCGGCCGACGGCATGCTCGAGCGCCAGCCCGTTCTTGCCGCTGCCGGTCACCTGGCAATTGTCGATGACCAAGTGCGCGACACGGCGCAGGTCGAGCAGCCCTTGCGCGTAATCGGCCAGCCAGCGGTTGGCGCCGTCGAGCACCAGGCCGCTGAGCTCGATGTGCTCGGCTTGTTCGGCCATCATCAGATGGCCGTTGCCGCCATAGATGATGCGCGTCGCGCCGGGCACGCCCGACAGGCGCACGCGTGCGGGCAGCTTCAGGTTTGAGACGAGATAGCTGCCGGGCGGCAGGAATATCGGCTGGTCGCGGTCACTGGCCTCGGTCAGCATCTTGGCGAAAGCCTTGCTCTGGTCGTCGACCGCGCCCGGCTGCACGCCGATCTCGGTGGCGTTGATCGAGCCGCGCATCGCGGCCATCTCGATGCCCGGCAGCGACTTGGCCGATGCCTTGCCGGCAACGATGCCGGCGACGGCGAAGCCGGCGGTCCGGGCAAGCAGCGTTCGTCTGTTCAACATCGGCACAGGTCCTGGCGTTTCGCCCTGTCTGTCGCAGGAATCGTGCCAAGGCGGGCTCATCGGCAAACCGCTTGTGCAGTCGCCTCGCCAAGCCTAAGTTCACCGCATGAGCAGAGCTTTCACGCGCGAAGAAGACAGCGAAAACGCCATTGCCGGCGTCGGCGAACGTCCGGTCAGCACGCACCGCAATCTTGTGACGGAGCGCGGCCTTGCGATGATCGAGGACAACCTCGCCGAGCTACGCGACCTGATGGCCAAGGCTGAAAGGCGCGGCGACCGCGAACGCCTCGCTGTCGTGTCGCGCGACCTGCGCTACTGGACCGCGCGACGCGAAAGCGCCGAGCTTTCGGTGCCGGAGCCGGGCAGCGACGTGGTGCGCTTCGGCATGGGCGTCACCCTGGAAGGCGATGACGACAAGAAGGTGCATTGGCGCATCGTCGGCGAGGACGAGGCCGATCCCTCGAAGGGCAGCATTTCCCATGTCTCGCCGATGGCCGTGGCCCTCTTCGGCAAGAAGATCGGCGAGATCGTCATCGTGAACGGCAAGGAATGGGAAATCGTCAAGCTCTCGGACAAGGCCGAGAACTAGCAGCCAAGCCTACTTGCCAGCTGCTGCAACCCAGCTTCGTATTTGTCCACGACATCGCGAGCAGCGTTCATTTGCCGTTTGTAGTTGTCGTGGCGGATTGGCCTTAGATTGGCCTTAGAATGACGCCGTCGTCGGTTTCGACGATCTGGAACTCATCGCCGACCTGGAGGTTCAAGCTGTCAAGCATTTCGCGTGGCAGTAGCAAGGCCCCCGATCCGTCCTCAAGCCTATGGATGGTTGTCTTGAACATCGTCGCGCCATGGTTGCATATATTTCCATAGAACGGCCTTTTGGCCAAATCAGCAAGCCCTCACTGATCGGTCAACAACCGATCCATCAGCCGGTTGGCCGCTTCAGGGATGACGGTCCCCGGCGGGAAGATCTCCGCCGCGCCTGCGGCCAGCACCGCGTCGTAGTCTTGTGGCGGGATGACGCCGCCGGCGACGATCAGCATGTCGCCATGGCCGAGCTTCTTCAGCGCTTCCTTGAGTTCGGGGATCAGCGTCAGGTGCCCGGCCGCGAGCGACGACGCGCCGATGATGTCGACATCGTGCTGCACCGCGAGCTTCGCAATCTCGTCCGGCGTCTGGAACATCGGCCCGACGGTCACGTCGAAGCCCAGATCGGCGAACGCGCTGGCGATCACCTTCTGGCCGCGATCATGGCCGTCCTGTCCCATCTTGGCCACCAGGATGCGCGGCTTACCGCCGGATTTCTTTTCGAAGGCTTCGATCTTCTCCTGCAGCCGCTCAAGCGCCGGGTTGTCGCCGAGCGCCTCGCGATAGACGCCGGAGATCGTCTGCACCGCCGCCGTGTGGCGGCCGAATACTTTTTCCAGCGCCAGCGAAATCTCGCCGACGGTAGCGTTAGCGCGCGCCGCGCGGACCGCGAATTCGAGCAGGTTCTCGTCGCCCTCGGCGGCACGGGTCAGCGCCGCCAGCGCATCCTCCAGCGCCACGACGTCGCGCGTGCCTTTCAGCCGCTGCAGCTTCGCCAATTGCCTGGCCTTCACCTCGACATTGTCGATCTTCAGCACATCGACCTCGATGTCCGCTTCAGGCCGGTGCGCGTTGACGCCGACCAGCACCTGCTCGCCGGAATCGATGCGCGCCTGGGTACGCGCGGCCGCCTCCTCGATGCGCAGCTTCGGGATGCCTTTCTCTATCGCCGCCGCCATGCCGCCGAGGCTTTCCACCTCCTCGATATGGGCGAGCGCGCGCGCCGCCAGATCATGCGTCAGCCGCTCGACATAGGCCGAGCCGCCCCACGGATCGATTATGCGCGTGGTGCCGGATTCCTTCTGCAGGATGAGCTGCGTGTTGCGCGCGATCCGCGCCGAATGGTCGGTCGGCAGCGCCATCGCTTCGTCGAAGGAATTGGTGTGCAGCGACTGGGTGTGCCCCTGCGTCGCCGCCATTGCCTCGATCATCGTGCGGGTGATGTTGTTGTAGGGATCCTGCGCCGTCAGCGACCAGCCCGAGGTCTGGCAATGGGTGCGCAGCGACAGCGAGCGCTCGTCCTTCGGCGCAAAATTCTTCTTCATCAGGTTCGACCACAGCAGCCTTGCGGCCCTGAGCTTGGCTACCTCCATGAAGAAGTTCATGCCGATCGCCCAGAAGAAGGACAGGCGCGGCGCGAAACGGTCGATGTCGAGGCCGGCGGCGACGCCGGCGCGGGCATATTCGATGCCGTCGGCGATGGTGTAGGCAAGCTCCAGATCGGCCGTCGCGCCGGCTTCCTGCATGTGGTAGCCGGAGATCGAGATCGAGTTGAACTTCGGCATATGCCTGGAGGTGTAGGCGAAGATGTCCGACACGATCCGCATCGAAGGTTTCGGCGGATAGATGTAGGTGTTGCGGACCATGAATTCCTTCAGAATGTCGTTCTGAATGGTGCCAGTGAGATCGTTCTGGGCGCCCCCCTGTTCCTCCGCCGCCACGATGTACAGCGCCATGATCGGCAGCACGGCGCCGTTCATCGTCATCGACACCGTCATCTCGTTGAGCGGAATGCCGTCGAACAACTGCCGCATGTCGAGGATGGAATCGATTGCCACGCCCGCCATGCCGACATCGCCGGCGACGCGCGGATGGTCGCTGTCATAGCCGCGATGCGTGGCGAGATCGAAGGCGACCGACAGGCCTTTCTGGCCGGCCGCGAGGTTGCGTCGGTAGAAGGCGTTGGATTCCTCGGCTGTCGAGAAGCCCGCATATTGCCGGATCGTCCAGGGCTGCTGGACATACATGGTCGGGTAGGGGCCGCGCATGAAGGGCGGCAGGCCGGGATAGGTGTCGAGATTGGCAAGACCCTTGAGATCGCCTTGGCCGTAAATATGCTTTACGGCGATGCCTTCCGGCGTCATCCGCTGGCCTCTGAGCTCGACCGGCGCGCGACGCGGCTCCGACCAGCCGATCTGGCTGAAATCCGGGATCATGATCCGGCTCCGATCGACTGATCGATGCGCACCGGAAACAGCGGCTCGCAGGTCGCCACGCCTTCGGTCAGGGCTGGACGCCGTTCCCGCGGTAGAGTCTCGACAGGACGTTCGCTGCCGACGCGGTAAAGCGTCGTGCCGACAATGCCGCGCTCGCCCGACCGATAGGCGGCGTTGCGCTTGGCGGCGGCCGTCTGCACGCGGTTCTGGATATAGCCCTGCTGCAGGCTGGCGAGCACGCCGCCCTCGGCCTCGATGCGCTGGAATTCTTCCCAGGCCGCGGCGCAGAGATCGTTGGTCAGCGCCTCGACCGAACCGGAGCCGCAGGCCGGGTCGGCGACATGGCCGATGTGGCTCTCCTCGGCCATGATCAGCTGCGCGTTGCGGGCGACGCGGCGGGCAAAGCCGGCCGGCAGCCCGTGCGCGATGGTGTGCGGCAGGATCGAGATCGAATCGGCGCCGCCGGTTGCCGCCGCGAAGGCCGCGATCGCCGTGCGCAATATATTGGTCTCCGGGTCGGCCATCGTCATCATGCGATACGAGGTCTCGGCATGGATGCTGGCGGTCGAGGCCGGGATGGAGCAGGCTTCCTGGACCCGCGCCCAGAGCTTGCGCAACGCCCGCACCTTGGCCATCGACAGGAACTGGTCCTGGTCGACGCTGAGCGCGAAGCCAATATAGGGCGCCGCATAGACCAGCGGCTGGCGCGCCTTCTCGAACATCCTGAGATAGGACACGACGGAGGCCATCATCGAGCCGAGCTCCTGCGCCTCGGTGGCGCCGGCATTATGGAAGACGCGGCCGTCGGCCTCGAGCAGCACCCCCGGCACACCCATCGAGAAGAAATGCGCCAGCGACTGCGGCATCGATTCCTGCAGCGCCTCGATCGAGGTGCGCAGCCGCCCGGTTCCGGCGAAGATCGCTGCCGGGTCGATGCCGAAGGAAAGGTTGAGCTTGGCCGGATCGGAGCGGCGGCGGCTGAGAAAAGCCAGCAGCCAGTCGGCCACGGCACGGCTCCAGGGGTGCGCGTCGATGCGCACCTGCACGCGGTTGAGCGGCACGCCGTCGAGCACTCTCTCCAGCGCCTCCGCGGTGCGCGGCAAGCCGTAGCCGAAGGCATTCGGCGCACCTTCGAAGACAAGCGACAGGCCGGTGGCGCCTTGGGCGATGTCTTCCAGGGCTTGCACACTGGCTCGGGCGACGTCCGGGTCGTCGACGCGCTGGCTGACGATCCAGGGCGCGGTCGGATTCGTGCGCGGCAACGGCTCGGCGGTCGTCGAACTTTGGCTGAGCGGCTCGATGCGGATGCCGTCATCGGTGTGGGAGACGAGCTTCTCCTCGAAGGAACCGCCGGCAAGCGCCTTTTCCGCCAGCGCCCGCCAACGCTTGGCGTCCGGGTTCGGAAAGTCGACATCCCTAGTCAAGGCGCCGGCGCCCATCGCTCTCCTCGCTTCTCGGCCGCATCATCCGGGTCCGGCCAATCTAAGGTCAGGAACCGGATATCACAATGCATCATCCGGCCGGGTTCTCTCGGCCAGCCAATCGATTGCCAAACATGCGCCGAATCCGCAAGCGCCAAAGGCCAAATTCGCTGCGCCGCAAAATCGAGACTGGGCATTGCCGCATGCGACCCGCGTTACTATACCTCGGGTGAGGCCTTTGAGCGGAACAAATTGCGGAGACCGGACATGGTTGACGAGACCAGCATCTTCATCGGCGCCAGCCGCAAGCCCGACGATTCCTATCAGCGCGCCGAAGAGCTGCTGCTGCGCTACGGCAACCGCCACGGCCTCGTCACCGGGGCCACGGGCACCGGCAAGACCGTCAGCCTGCAGATCCTGGCCGAGGGCTTTTCCAACGCCGGCGTGCCTGTCTTCTGCGCCGATATCAAGGGTGACCTTTCCGGCATATCCATGATGGGCGAGGCCAAGGATTTCCTGGTCAAGCGCGCCGAGCAGGTGAAGCTCGATCCTTATCAATTCCAGGAATTCCCGGTCATCTTCTGGGACCTGTTCGGCGAGCAGGGCCATCCGATCCGCGCTACCATTTCAGAGATGGGGCCGCTGCTATTGTCGCGGCTGATGAACCTCACGGAAGCGCAGGAGGGCGTCATGAACATCGCCTTCCGCATCGCCGACGAGGAAGGCCTGCTGCTGCTCGATCTCAAGGACCTGCAGGCGCTGCTTGCCAACATGGCCGATCGCGCCGACCAGCTCAGCGCGCGCTACGGCAATGTCACAAAGCCTTCGGTTGGCGCCATCCAGCGCACGCTGCTCGTGCTGGAGACCCAAGGCGCGGCGAACTTCTTCGGCGAGCCGGCGCTGCGCATTGCCGACATCATGCGCACCACGCGCGACGGCCGCGGCGCGATCAGCGTTCTGGCGGCCGACAAATTGATGATGAACCCCAGGCTCTACGCCACCTTCCTGCTCTGGCTGATGTCGGAGCTGTTCGAGGAACTGCCCGAGGTCGGCGATCTCGACCGGCCGAAGCTGGTGTTCTTCTTCGACGAGGCGCATCTTTTGTTCGAGGACGCGCCGAAGGTGCTGATCGATCGCGTCGAACAGGTGGTGCGGCTGATCCGCTCCAAGGGCGTCGGCGTCTATTTCGTCACCCAGAACCCGCTGGATATTCCGGAAAAGGTGCTGGCCCAGCTCGGCAATCGCGTCCAGCATGCGCTGCGCGCCTATACGCCGCGCGAGCAGCAGGCGGTGCGCACCGCTGCCGAAACCTTCCGGCCCAATCCCGATTTCGATTGCGCCACCGCCATCACCCAGCTCGCCACCGGTGAGGCGCTGGTCTCTATGCTGGAGGACAAGGGCGTGCCGGCCATGGTCCAGCGTACGCTGATCCGGCCGCCGTCATCGCGGCTCGGACCGATCACGCCCGACGAGCGCCGCAAGATCATCGCCGAGAGCCCAGTCGCCGGCCAGTATGACGAGGCCGTCGATCGCGAATCGGCCTTCGAAATGCTGCAGAAAAAGGCCAAGGAGGCGCAGGACGCCGAGGCGCAGGCACAGCAGCAGAACAGCGGCGGTTCGCGCTGGACCATTCCGGGTTTCGACGATGTTCTGGGGACAGGCAACCGGCGGTCCTCAAACCGCCAGACGGTTGCCGAAGCCGCCATCAAGTCGGTGGTGCGCTCGGTCGGCTCGTCCGTCGGTCGCGCCATCGTGCGCGGGATTTTGGGCAGCCTGGCGCGAGGCCGCTGAAGCAAAGAGGCGGCACCGCGCTCGGCGCGACGCGAACCACGCCTCGCAACCTTTGATATCGGGCGAGACCCGCTTGCCGTCGCGCGAATCCGTCACCGTATGTGCCGCCCCTGAGAGCCGTCCTCGTTACCTCGCGAGGATCAAATCTTACCCGTCGATGGGTGAGCCGCATCAGTGGCAGCTAAACATTTCGCTACGGAACTTTTCCCGACGGAACCGCAATTTCCTGAAATACCGGACGCGCCAAATCATGGCCTTTGACGTGCTGTTGCCGGGGGGCAAACTGGATGACGCCGACAGCACGTGCGATCACGAATTATTGTGACCAGGGAACCAAAAGCGCCCGCTCAGGTTGGGCCGAAGCTGCGGAGGGCTGAGCATCAGGAGTCCAAGTTGCGGCGCGACGACGATCTGCAAGCTTGGTATTCGGAAATTCCTGCTGAAAGGCGGCCACTGCTGAACGCGAAAGGTGGGCTGTCGCTCGGTCACGCTCGCCTCGTGGCGCAATTCCTGAGCGAGAACTTTTCGCGCAAGCTTTCGCTCGCCGAGATGGCGGCTGTGTGCGGGTTGTCGGCCTACCATTTCGCCCGCGCTTTCTCCAAGACGTTCGGCGTGACGCCGCATCAATATGTTCTTGCCCTTCGCCTCGACTTTGCCGAGAAGCTGCTGGCCGACAGGCGCATGTCAATCACCGACATCGCCTATCTGAGCGGCTTCTCGAGCCAGAGCCACCTCACCACCACGATGAAGAAATATCGCGACGTGACGCCGTTGCAGGTGCGGGAGAGGTTGGTTCGATCGCGGGCCGGTAGGCAGAGCTGATTTCCCGGCGGCGGTTATCCATGGGTCGGCTTATAAAAGGTATTACTAAAGTAATTTTGCGTTAACCTATGGAAGATCTACGGTATATTTTCAGATAAACAGCAATTTGTTGGAATACGAAGCCCTGAAAACCTGTCTTTCTGCAGCAAATCCGGTATTCGGATTCTAGCTAGCCGAGGGGACATGAGCGACGACACGGCGATCCGCCGCAGCCTTTCCGAGGAGATCGGTTACTGGCTGGAGTCGGCATCGAGGACGCTTGAGAAGCGCTATGGAGATGGCGTGCCCCTGGCCAAGCAGGACATGCTGCTGGCCCATTATCTCTACGGCCTCACGACCGTCGTTCACGCGCATGACGCGCCCGCTGTCCATCTGGCGGCGGTGCGCTCCTATCTCGAGCGGCTGATCCCGCCGGAGCGGGTTGCGGCGGCACTCCAGGCTGTGCCCGATCCGGGTGACGCCTGGCTTGAGAACACGCTCGATCGCGTCGAGGCGATCGGGGAAAAACAGGGCCACGCGCTGCTCGCGCGCGGCGCCGACGTGATCATCCCATTTTCGAGCAGACACGCTTTGGCGGCAGGGTCGGCGGAACCTGCCGTTATCGAGCGCGACCCACCAAAGGAGGCATTCTCGCAATGAACTTCAGGCAAGAACGGATCATTCGGCGCGGATCGGCCCGATTTGCTGGAAACTGGGTCTCAGGCGCGGCCGATAGCCGCTCGCTCCGTCGTCGCCTGATGGCGGCGCTTCGCAATGCGCATCGCGTGCTCGGCATGCGACGCAAGGGACGTGGGCTCGGCAAGCTCGGCGTCGGCGCAAGCCTTGGGTATATTGCATCGGCCGCCGCTTTGTTCCTGTTCGCGGCGCCGGCGCAAGCGCAATATGCCGCTGGCGGCGGGTCCGCGACCGCTCCCGAGACCATAGCGATCGGAAATGGCTCAACCGCCAGCCTCAACTGGGCCATAGCGCTCGGCTTCCAGGCTCAATCGACCGCGCAATACTCTGTCGCTATCGGCCGAACCGCGTCGGCCACCGGCCCCGGCGGCGCGGTGGCGCTGGGCTCCGGCACAATCTCGAACAACGTCAATACGGTAGCGATCGGTGTCAGCTCCAGTGCAACCGCCGCGGGTGCCAGCGCTCTGGGAACCTTCTCCGTAGCTTCGGGTGGCAACGCCACCGCCGTCGGCGTCAGTTCCTTGGCCAGCGGCGCCACCTCCTTCGCCGGCGGCTGGGGGACCCAAGCCACCGGGCAGCGCAGTACCGCGATTGGCACTTCATCGGTCGCGTCGGGAATAGACGCCTTTGCTCAAGGTACTTCCGCCGTTGCAAGCAACCAGAATGCCATCGCGATCGGCTTCCAGTCGGTCGCTACACAGATCAACTCCATCAATATCGGCGGGCGCACTCTTGCGGGAGCGGGCGCTACTGCGCAGGGCGCCATCGCCCTTGGCACGGATGTGACGGCGTCTCAGCAAAACACGGTTGCCATAGGCATCCTGACCAAGGCAACGGGAACGAGTGCTACCGCGCTGGGCAACACGGCCAGCGCTTGGGGCAACCAGTCCATTGCACTCGGCCTGGGTGCACAGGCAGGCCTTCAGGCCAACACGGCGCTGCCCAACAGCATCGCGATCGGCACCAATTCCCTCTCTTCCGGCGCTTTCGCTGTCGCGATGGGGACCACCTCCGTTGCGAGCGGCGCCGCCAGCACGGCAGTTGGCAACACCGCCGTTGCCAGCGGCGCAAATGCCTCCTCGTTTGGATCTGGATCCAAGGCGACGGGAGACAATTCGCTTGCTGCCGGCGTCAGCGCCAGCGCCGGTGGGGTAGCCAGCACCGCGCTCGGCATCGGCGCCAATGCGTCGGCGCAGAGCGCCATCGCTGTCGGCAACAATGCCAAGGCCGACGCCACCAACGCGGTGGCCATGGGCACCAACGCGGTCGCGACTGGCGGCCAGGCAGTCTCCATCGGCGCGAACAACACCGCCTTTGGCAACGGCGCGGTCTCGATCGGCGACCCGAGCTATGCCAGCGGCACCGGCGCCTTCACCGGCGGCGCCAACAACATCGCCAACAGCGACGGCACGGCCAGCGCCACCGCCGCCAACCAGGCCGCCGGCGCAGTGGCGATCGGCAACAACAACAAGGCGATCGGGCAAGGCTCCGTGGCGCTGGGCAACGGTTCCACCGCGGGTGCTGCCGGCCTGGCCGGCAATGTCGCGCTGGGCGACGGCGCGACCGCTGCGGCGAGTTCCGGCGACGTGGCGCTGGGCTCGGGCTCGGTGACCGACGTGGCCGTCGGCACGGCCAGCGCGACGATCGGAACCACGACCTACGCCTTCGCCGGCACGACGCCGTCCTCGACCGTCAGCATCGGCGCGCCGGGCGCCGAGCGGACCCTCACCAACCTCGCCGCAGGGCGGCTCAGCGGCGGTTCGACCGACGCAGTCAACGGCTCGCAGCTTTTCGCCACCAATCAGCAGGTGACGCAGAACACGACCGATATCGCCAACATCGGCAATACGATCACCAACATCAACACCGGTGCCGGGATCAAGTATTTCCATGCCAATTCGACGCTGCCCGACTCCCAGGCTCTGGGGACGGATTCGGTCGCGATCGGCCCCAATGCCGTGGCCAACAATGCCGGCGACGTGGCGATCGGCCTGAACTCCGTATCCGGCACCACGACGGTGGTCGGCGGGACGACCATCGGCGGCGTCAACTACACCTTCGCCGGCGGAACCCCGGCGGGCGCATTCTCGGTCGGCTCGGTGGGCGCGGAGCGCCAGATCCAGAACGTCGCGGCCGGGCGGTTGAGCAACTCCTCGACCGACGCAATCAACGGCTCGCAGCTCTTCGCGACCAACCAGCAGGTGACGCAGAACACCACCGACATCGCCGCCAACACCGCCGACATCACCACTCTCGGCAACACGATCAACAATTTTGCCGGCGACACCTCGACTGCCTACACCGACGCCAATGGCGACGGCATCCGCTATGTCCGCACCAACGACACCACGCTCCCGATTACCGACGCCTTCGCGCAAGGGGTTGGCTCCTCGGCGCTCGGCTACCAGGCGACGGCGTCCGCCGCCAATTCCCTGGCCCTCGGCCGTGGCACCGCGGTCACCATCGCCGACGGCGTGGCGCTGGGCTCCGGCTCCGTGTCTGACCGTGCGGTCGCGCCCGTGTCGGGATCGATCCTCTCCGGCACCGGCCTCATTCCTTACAACACCACGGACATGAGCCTGCTCGGCGCCGTCTCGGTGGGTACATCCACCGCCTATCGCCAGATCATCAACGTGGCCGATGGCACGCAGGACCAGGACGCAGTCACGCTTCGCCAGCTGAAGGGCGCGCTGAGCTCCTTTGCGGTAACGGGGACCATGTACTTCCACGCCAATTCGACCGCTCCGGACTCGCTGGCTGTCGGCGCCGAGTCGGTCGCGATCGGCCCGCGCACCACCGTCAACGGCGACAACGGCATCGGCATGGGCAACGGCGCCATCGTCCAGCAAACGGCGCCGGGCGGCATCGCGATCGGCCAGAACGCGACATCCAACCAGGCCGACAGCATCGCCTTTGGCACCAACTCGACCGCCAACGGCGCCCAGTCCATGGCACTCGGCGCCGGAGCCACGGCCAACGAGCCGGGCAGTGTTGCTCTCGGCGCGGGTTCGACGACCGCCGCGGCGGTAGCTACCACCGGCACGACGATCAACGGCGTCAACTACACCTTCGCCGGAACCGCTCCGACGAGCACGGTGAGCGTGGGCGATGTCGGCAAGGAGCGCACCGTCACCAATGTGGCGGCGGGCCGGATCAGCCAGACGTCGACCGACGCCATCAACGGCAGCCAGCTCTACGCCACCAATCAGGCTGTCGAAGCAGTGCAGGGAAGTGTCGGCAATCTGACTGAATTCGCCGTCCAGTATGACAAGAACCCGGACGGCACCAAGTCCAATTCGCTGACGCTTGTCGGCGGCGACGTGAATGCGCCTGTTGTCATCCACAATGTCGGCGCCGGCACCGCCGATACCGATGCAGTCAACGTGCTGCAGTTCAACAACGGGCTGGCGACAACGTTCGACAACTCCAAGGCGTACACCAACCAGGTGGCGGCCACCACGCTGCAGCAGGCCAATGCCTACACCGACTCCAAGCTCAGCCAGCTCAACATGGATATGGGCGAGGCTCGGGGCGAGGCGCGCCAGGCCGCCGCGATCGGCCTTGCGGCCGCCTCGCTGCGCTACGACGACCGTCCGGGCAAGTTGAGCGTGGCGGCCGGCGGCGGCTACTGGCGCGGCGAAGGCGCCGTGGCTTTCGGCGCCGGTTACACCAGCGAGGACGGCCGGGCGAGAGCGAACGTCTCGGGCACGACGGCCGGCGGGCACTGGGGTGTCGGCGCGGGCGTCAGCTTCACCCTGAACTGAGTCCGTTAATGATCAGGCAGACGGTCCTTGCCGTAATATCCGGGACTTGCCTCCTTCTGTCCGGCCCGCACGCGGCCGGGCAGCAGGCGGCCCAGCCTGCCTATCGGATAAAACCTTCCGACGTCGCAGTGCCCGCGGGCGTGAAGCTTGGCGACTATCAGCGCACCACCCGTCCGTTCGAGAACTGGACGCTGATCTGCGACGAGAACCTGCAGGCCAGGAAGAAGGTCTGCAACATCAGTCAGTCCTTCATCGACCAGGGCCAGGCGCTAATCTTCAGCTGGTCGCTGGCGGCCGACGACAAGGGCAAGCCCTTCATGATTTTGCGAACCCCGAGCGCGGCGGGTGAGGACAGCAAGCTTTCGCTGAGACTTGCCGGCCGCAAACAGCCGGTCGACGTTCAACTGCAGGGTTGCGACGCGTCGGTCTGCGTCGGCTATGTGCCCGTCGGCCCGGTGCTTCGCGAGCAGATCGGCAAGGAGACCACGGTCCAGGTTTCCTATTCGCTGCCGTCGGGAGCGACCGTCAGCCTCGATGCCCCGTTCAAGGGACTCAAGACCGCGCTGTCGGCCATCAACTAGAAAGACTTTGAGATGACACGCCAATCCATCGAGGACAGAATCCTGACGCACTCCCAGCCGGTCGCGCTGCCGGAACCGCCGGCAAGTCCACCACCACAGCGCTCGCCAGGGTGGCGCCTGGCGCGAAACGCGGCGCTGCTCGGCGCGTTCGCGGTCTTGGTCGCGGCGGCGGTGGTCCTGTCGTTCCGTCTCTATCCCGCGCTTGGGACATTCGTCGCTGGCACCGCCTCCGCGCAGGCGCAGGCGCCCATGCAGGGCAAGCCGGCCGAAGCCGTGCCCGCGCCGGCCGACGCCTCGGCAAACAAGAATCCGTTTCAGGCGCATGTCGCGCAGGCAGGTGTCCGCACCTGCGCCAATCTCTTTGCCGCGATGGGGCAGGCTCTGACTGCCGGGTCGACCTATGCGATCCAGACGCAATGGGACAAAACCTCACCCGACATCCATGCCGTGCAGGCCGTCGCCGGGATGAGCTACAACCTGCCGGACTACAAGTCGCAGGCCGCGGGCGTCGTTTTTGCCTCGCCTGTCGGCCAGAGCTGCGAGGGTGGCTTCATGCGCGTGGCGCCATTCCCGCGCTCTTGCCAGGAAGTCGCCGGAACGCTCCCGAAGGGCAGCCTGCTGGCGGACAATCTTTCGAACACGATGCTTTTCAACCTGGCCGACAATGCCGGCCAAGCGCTGCTGGTCCCAACCGGCAACACTTGCATCGTCGTCTCGGTCGCGCGCATGGGCGGCTAGAGCCGGGCATGACAGTCGATTGCTGAATAGCTGCAACTGGAGCACGAAGATGCTGATCAATCCCCGCCTTTCGATCCCGCTGCTTGCGGCGCTCGCCGGGCTTACGATTGCGAGCAACGCGGCTGACCTGATCGCCCCGTCGCCGCCGGCGCAGACCGGCGAGGAAAAGGGCATCTGGGGCGCGATCGCCTACTCGCCGGGCGACGGCCGTCACGGCTTTTTCTGGGGCGCCGACAAGCGGCAGGAAGCGGAAGACATCGCGCTTAAGCATTGCGAGAATGCGGATGGCAAGGGCTGCCGGGTGGTTGAAGTGTTCCGCAACCATCGCCATTGGGACGATGATGACGGCACCGGCTTTCCCTATGAGCACTGCGCGGCGCTCTCGGTAGGCAAGAGCCGTGGCGCGGCGACGCCGTTCTGGAGTGCAGCATCGGCCGCGACCCGCCGCGAAGCCGAGGAGAAGGCGACAGCCCAGTGCGGAGGCGAGAGCAAGGAGTGCAAGATCCGCGAGTGGGTCTGCACCTGACTTGCTGCGGAACTCAAGCAGCCGCGGCGGTTGGCCGACGTCGCGCCGTTCACCCCGGAATGAGCGGCGCAACCTCGCGGTCTGAAGGCCGGTCGCTAGATGAGAGGCCGGACACGACACCGGCGCGATCGGCGGCGTTGCGGTTCTGGCTCATCTTGCGCTTGCCTTCGAGCTTTGTAATCGGCATGCGCAGGCCGACAATGCCCTTCAACTGCGATTGGATGAAATCCGCCGGCGCGTCCGACACCGCCCAGGGCGCGGCGCGCTCGCCTTCATGCAGGTTGGTCAGGCGGGTCACGACCTCGAGCAGCCTGTCGGCGTCCTCGAAGAATTCGACAGGACCATGGGCGTGGACGGCGACATAGTTCCAGGTCGGGACGACCTTCCCGGTCTCCTGCTTGGTCTGGTACCAAGCCGGCGTCACATAGGCATCCGGGCCCATGAAGATCGCCAGGCCGTCGCCCAGCGGCGGCACGTGCCACTGCGGGTTTGCCTTTGCGACGTGCCCGTAGATCACCCCATGCTCACCTTCGTTCTCATCGAGCAAAAGCGGCAGATGCGTCGCCAGCGGCCCATCGGCCGTGGCGGTCACCAGAATTGACAGCCGCGCCGCGCGGATCGTGGCCCTGAGGCTCTCACGATCGTCGTCGCGAAAGGCGGGTGGTGTGTACATGGCAAGACTCCTTGCAGCATAAAATGCCTGAAGTCCGGCCAGCTTAGAACATCCGCCGCTGAAAGTTTGTATGGTCCAGCCGCACGGCATGGCGTGTCGATGCGGGCTGCCGGGATGATGGATTTTCACCGCAGTCCCGGTGGCGGTGCTGGCTATATTTGGCCAAGCACCGCCGGCTTAGGCGCAGGGTCAGAATATCTCGTTGGTGAGCCGCTTCACCGGACCGAGCAGGATAGAGCCCGTCGGCACGCCATTGTCGATCGGAATGGCCTTGCGCTCCGGCATGTTCTCTTCCGGCGCGCCGATATTGGCTGTCACGATCACGGGGGTCTTGGTCGGCACACGGTCGTAGAGGTCGATGATGTCCTGGTTGATCAGGCGCACGCAGCCCGACGACACCGACTTGCCGATCGACCACCATTCGGGTGAGCCGTGCAGGCGGTAGAGCGTGTCCTGATTGCCCTGGAAGAGATAGAGCGCACGCGCCCCGAGCGGGTTCTTCAGGCCGCCCGGCATGCCGCCATTCTTGGCGCTGAATTGCGTCAGCTCCGGCTGGCGTGCGACCATCTCGTCCGGCGGCGTCCATTTCGGCCATTTCTGCTTCCACTGCACGACCGCGTCACCCGACCATTCGAAGCCGGCGCGGCCGAGGCCGACGCCGTAGCGGATCGCCTGGCCGCCCTCGCGCACCAGATAGAGGAAGTGGCCGGTGGTATCGACGACGATGGTGCCCGGGCGCTGTCCGGTCGGATCGGGGACGATCTGGCGCAAGAATCTGTGATCGATCTTGTTGACCGGGATGGCCGGCAGGTCGAAGCCATTGTCCGACATCGCGCCATACATGGTCTCATAATCGCCGAGCGGCGGCTCGACATAGGCGGGCGGCGGCTGGACGGGGGCTGGTGCAGGACCGGTGGTGGTGCAGGCGGACACGGCGGCCGAAGCTGCGCCGAGGGCTGTGAAATTGAGAAAGCCACGGCGGCTGATGCGGAAGGAAGCGTCTGACATGGTTGCCTTTTCTAGGTCTCAATTTGCAAGAAAGCATGAATTCGCGGGCACGTCGCGGCGGCATTCATAACAGTCGGCGGCGATAGGCGGTTCCAATTCTGGCCTGAGGGTGGACAGAAAAAGGCGAAGCTGTGACCGCGCCACAGCTGTTGCACTGCAGCAACAGCTGCATCAGACCTCTGCCAGGAGACCTTCGAGCGAAGGCAGGATCAGCCCCGGCGGGAGGTCGCGATACTCGTCCGGCTGGTTGGTCCGGTTGATCCAGACCGTGCGAAAACCGAATCTCGTCGCGCCGGCGATGTCCCAGCGGTTCGACGACTGGAACGAGACCGCGCCGGGATAAAGCCGCCAGCCGGTGACTACCATGTCGTACACCGACGGGTCGGTCTTGAAGCGTTTGACCTCGTCGACCGAAAACACGTCGTCGAGGATCTGGTCCAGCGCCGCGGATTTGACCGCCGCGTCGAGCATTTCAGGCGAGCCGTTGGATAAAATAGCGAGCTTCGCGCCCGACGCCTTGAGCGCCTTCAGCACGGCGGGCACTTCCGGATAGCAGTCGAGCTGCCAATAGGCTTCGAGCAGTTTCGTCCGCAGCGCCGGATCGGCCGAGGGCACCTTGCGCAAAGCGAAATCCAGCGCCTGCTCGGTCAGTTGCCAGAAGTCGGCGTATGATCCCATCAGCGTCCGCACCCAGGAATATTCGAGCTGCTTGGCGCGCCAGATTTCGGAGAGAAGCTGGCCGTCCGGGCCGATCTCGCCGGCGTGGCGGCGCACGGCGGCGTGCACGTCGAACAACGTGCCATAGGCGTCGAAGACATAGGCCGCATGATGCATGTCTCAAGTTTTGCGGCGCGCAGGCTCGCCGCGCAAGCATTGATTGCGGCCAAGTGCCTCTGGCCCCAACGATTTTTCCCGATGTCAATTGACGCCAGCCGTCAAAGCATCGTCCTATGGCGGCCTGAAATCATTCTCTTGGACGGCGAACATGACACTGGCGGCGGCGGCGCAAACCGCGACTTGGACCTATGTGGACGGCGACTGGTACGAGGGCAACGTCGCCATTCTCGGGCCGCGCAGCCACGCCATGTGGCTCGGCACCAGCGTCTTTGACGGCGGCCGCTGGTTCGAGGGCGTCGCGCCCGACCTCGAGCTGCACTCCGCCCGCGTCAACGCCTCCGCGATCGCGCTTGGCCTGAAGCCTTCGATGACGACGGAAGAGATCGTCGGCCTGACTTGGGACGGTTTGAAGAAATTCGACGGCAAGACGGCGGTCTATATCAGGCCGATGTATTGGGCCGAGCATGGCGGCTATATGGGCGTGCCAGCCGACCCGGCCTCGACGCGCTTCTGCCTCTGCCTCTATGAATCGCCGATGATCCCGCCATCCGGCTTTTCGATCGGCGTTTCGCCGTTCCGGCGCCCGACCATCGAGACCATGCCCACCAACGCCAAGGCGGGCTGCCTCTACCCCAACAATGGCCGTGCCATTCTGGAGGCCAAGAACCGCGGCTTCGATAACGCTTTGGTGCTCGACATGCTGGGCAATGTTGCCGAGACCGGGACCTCCAACATCTTCCTGGTCAAGGACGGTCATGTGATGACTCCGGCGCCAAACGGCACGTTTCTCTCGGGCATCACCCGCTCGCGCACCATCAGCCTGCTCGGCGATTACGGTTTCAGGACCACCGAGAAGACGCTGTCGGTCCGCGATTTCCTCGAAGCCGACGAGATATTCTCGACCGGCAACCACTCCAAGGTCGTGCCGGTCACGCGCATCGAAAGCCACGACCTGCAGCCCGGTCCGGTGGCCAAGAAGGCGCGCGAGCTCTATTGGGAGTGGGCGCATTCGACGTCCGCCGCCTGAGCCGCCAGAGCGGCTCACCGTTTCGTTGAAATGGCGAACCGCTCCATCTTCCTGTTTTGCGCAATTGCGGGCGGAAAACCGTTTCACACTTTTCCCGGAATTGCTCTAAAAAGTCGCTCGGCGCTCCATTCGGAGTTGCCCCAATCCGTTCCAGACCTATCTTAGTTCGGTAGTTTCACCGGACTTTTTCCTCGAGGGAGTACCATCCATGGCTTTTGAGTTGCCCGCCTTGCCCTATGACTACGAGGCCTTGCAGCCTTACATGTCGAAGGAGACGCTGGAGTATCACCACGACAAGCACCACAAGGCCTATGTCGACAACGGCAACAAGCTCGCCGCCGAGGCCGGAATGGGCGACCTGTCGGTCGAAGAGGCCGTGAAGCAGTCCTTCGGCAAGAATGCCGGGCTCTTCAACAATGCGGCCCAGCACTACAACCACATTCATTTCTGGAAGTGGATGAAGAAGGGCGGCGGCGGCAACAAGCTGCCGGGCGCGCTGCAGAAGGCCTTCGACAGCGATCTCGGCGGCTACGACAAGTTCAAGACGGATTTCATCGCCGCCGGCACCACCCAGTTCGGCTCCGGCTGGGCCTGGGTCTCGGTCAAGAACGGCAAGCTGGAAATCTCCAAGACCCCGAACGGCGAGAACCCGCTGGTCCATGGCGGCTCGCCGATCCTCGGCGTCGACGTCTGGGAACACTCCTATTACATCGACTACCGCAACGCGCGGCCGAAATACCTCGAGGCCTTCGTCGACAGCCTGATCAATTGGGACCACGTCCTGGAGCTCTATGAGAAGGCTCAAGCCTGAGTGATTTTGATGAGAAGCCCCGGTTCGCCGGGGCTTTTCTTTTTCAGGAGAAATCCGGCAAAATCGTCACGGCGCCGGGGAATAACCCCACCATCACCCTCGTTAACGTCCAGAGCAGTTCCAGGAAAAGTATTGAACGGTTTTCCGTCCGGAATTGCGCCAGCGAACTCTCTTCATCAACGGAGCCAATTGAATGAGAAAGCTTGTCATCGCCATCTCTCTGCTTGCCTTTGCCGGCTCGGCCTATGCCGATCCGATCAAGGGTCGCCAGGCCCTGATGAAGGAACGCGGCAAGCTCGCCGGGCAGATCTCGAAGGTCGTCAAGGGCGAGACGCCTTTCGATGCCGCCGCCGTGCTGGACGCGCTGAAGGCACTGCAAGCCAATGCCGAGAAGTTCGATGTCGACACGCTGTTCCCGGCCGGCTCCGACAAGGGCGACACCACGGCCGCGCCGAAGATCTGGGAAGACATGGCGGGCTTCAAGACGGCCGAGGACAAGTTCCTGGCCGATACCAAGGCCGCGGTCGCTTCCCCGCCGACCGATGTCGACGCGCTGAAGGCGCAGCTCAACACGCTGGGCGGCGATTGCGGCACCTGCCATCAGACCTACCGGATCAAGAAGAGTTGATCGCTTGACGATGGCCTGGCTGAGGAAGCTTGTCGGCGCCGTCGTCGTGCTTGGCGCCGCCGCGGCTGGCGCCAGCTGGGTTCTGTCGGCACCGGTCAGGCTGGACGCCGGCACCGTCGCTGATCTCGGCCCTGGCGACGCCGCCAGGGGAAAGCGGATCTTCTACGCCGGGGGCTGCACCTCCTGCCACGCCAGACCTGGCGCCCAGGGCGACGCCCGCCTCGAGCTCGTCGGCGGTCTGGAACTCAAGACGCCGTTCGGCACCTTCGTTCCGCCCAACATCTCGCAGGACCGGAAGGACGGCATCGGCGCCTGGAGCGAGGCGGACTTCGCCAACGCCATGCTGAAAGGCGTCTCTCCATCCGGCGAGCATTTCTATCCGGCCTTTCCCTATGCGTCCTACGCGCGCATGAAGCCGGCCGACGTCGCCGATCTCTACGCCTTCATGAAGACGCTGCCGGCGGTTGCCGGCAAGGCGCCGGATCACAGGCTTTCCTTCCCCTTCACCATCCGTCGCGGCATTGGCCTCTGGAAGCTTGTCTATCTCAGCCCCGAACCCGTGATCGCAGTGCCAGAGGGCGCGCCGGACAAGGTTCTCGCCGGCCGCTACCTAGTCGAGGGACCGGGCCATTGCGGCGAATGCCACACGCCGCGCGATTTCGCCGGCGGCGTCAGGAAAGGCGAGTGGCTGGCAGGCGCCGTGGCGGCCGAAGGCTCCGGCATCGTGCCCAACATCACCCCCGACGGGAAGGGCGTCAAGGACTGGTCCGAGGCCGACATCGCCAGTTATCTCGAGACCGGCTTCACGCCCGATTTCGATTCGGTCGGCGGCGCCATGGTCGACGTGCAGCGCAACATCGCGCAACTGACCGCCGACGACCGCGCGGCGATTGCCGCCTACCTCAAGGCCGTCCCGCCGCGCCCCAACGGCTATCCGGCGCGCAAGCCGGCGAGCTGAGGACACCCGGCCTATTGTCCGGGCTGGGCGGTATTTATCAGCTCGAGCACCTTTTCGAGCCGTGCCACGACATCGCCGGTTTCCAAGATCTGCTGCTTCTCATCAATGCCTATCGACAGCAATTGGGTGACTGAATCGGCCAACAGGCCGGGATTTTCAGTGGAGGGAAGGCCGAAGCGGACTCGCTGACGCACTGGCAGCGAGGAAAGGTCGATATTGGCGTAGATTCGGTATGCCTCAAGTACCGTGTGGGAAAGTGAGGTAGCTTCTTCCGACTGGCTACGCTGCTCTTCAATCGGCTCTATCTCGGCAGCCAGGAATTCGCCGTCGGTCAGGCGTGTGATGGCTGTGCGTTGAAGGCCGGCCACGGTGACCTTGAGCACGCCGTCCATTTGTGTCTGGCTATTTATCACGCTCGCCGTAACACCTACCGGATAGAGAGATTGAAGAGTGCCGGGGTCGTCATCGGCGCCATGCCTCTGGGCGACCACAATAACCCGGCGATCGCCGGCCATGGCACGTTCAACGGCGCGCCGGGTTTTGTCGCGCGCCACGAAAACAGGTGCGACCGTTTGCGGAAACAGCACAAAATCCCGCATGGGAAAAACGGGGACTTCTGTTTGCGTAGGCCATGAAGGGATCACACCTGACGGCACTCCCGGCGCCGTTCCCTGAATCCTTGCGGCCAGCACGTTCCAGTCGCGGAGGCCAAGAATCTTGGCGATCAACTCCAGGCTTTCACTGTGGGAAAGAGAAACGGATTTTGCGGCCAGCGCTTCGCTTAGCGTTCGCGCCATAGCCTTGGCGTCGCGGAAATCGCGCATGAAATCATCCTCTGCATAAACGAACGGAAAGCGTCAGGGGCTTGCGTTGCTGACCCGTTCGTTCGGGCAAAGGGGAGCCGAAATTGGCTCGATACATTCACCGTACCCAGGAGGGTGCAAGCAGCAGGTTGTATCCACCGCTCGGGAAGGTGCGCCGAAGGTCTGGTGTTTGTCAATCCTGACCTGGGATTTCAGCGCTCTCTACGGGTGGCGGTCGCCCAGGAAGTCGAAGCCGTTCTCGAAAAAATGGTTATAGTCGCAGGTCAGTTCCTCGCCGGGCGCGATGTCGCGCAACGCGTAGGCCTCTTCCGGAGAGGAGATATCGCAGTTCGGGTCGTCCGCGTGGTTCATATAGCGGGCGTCGTCCGCCTCGAAGACGATGAAGTTGGGATCGCGCCGATCCGGATAGGAATAGCGGTCGAGATAGGACTTCACCGGGCCGGATTCGCCCTCATAGGTCTCCACGGGAATGCGTCGATCGAACCTTGGATCGAGCTTCCAGATCAATGTGCCGCGCGCAATGCGGTGTTTGGCGAAAACACCGATGCCCTGGATGGGCGATTTGTCGAGATAGACGTCGACGAGCAGCATAGCGAACCTTGCGAATGTATCGGGGGCGCGGCCCCGAAATGGCCACGACCAAAAACGACGGCGCATTGCCTAGCGCGCGAGCCGTGCGATTGCGAGTAGAAAATCAGGCCTTGCCTGTCACTTTCAAGGCATAGGCGTAAATATAGGCGATCTCCTCCAGCCGCGAGAAGCGACCCGAGGCGCCGGCATGGCCGGAATCCATGTTGATCTTGAACAGGACCGGGTTGCCGCCTGCCTTGCGTTCGCGAAGCCGCGCCACCCATTTCGCCGGCTCCCAATAGGTGACGCGCGGATCGGTCAGGCCCGCCAGCGCCAGGATCGGCGGGTAGTCGAGCGCCGCCACATTGTCGTAGGGCGAATAGGCGGCGATCGTCGCGTAGTCGGCGGCTGAGGCGATCGGATTGCCCCATTCCGGCCACTCCGGCGGCGTCAGCGGCAAGCTGGCATCGAGCATGGTGGTCAGCACATCGACGAACGGCACCTCGGCGACGATGCCGCCGAAGCTTTCCGGGGCCATGTTGGCGATCGCCCCCATCAGCATGCCGCCGGCGGAGCCTCCCTGCGCCACGATGCGGTCGTGCTGTGTGTAGCGCTCGGCAACGAGATGGCGGGCGCAGGCGATGAAATCGGTGAAGGTGTTCATCTTCCTTGCCCGCTTGCCGTCCTCGTACCAACCGTACCCCTTGTCCTTACCGCCGCGCACATGCGCGATGGCATAGACAAAGCCGCGATCGACCAGCGACAGGCAATTGGTGTTGAAAGCGGAAGGAACGGTGATGCCATAGGAGCCGTAGCCGTAAAGCAGGCAGGGCGCCGAACCGTCTAGGCGCGTGTCGCGATGATATAGCAGCGAGATCGGCACCAACTCGCCATCGCCTGCCGGCGCCATCAGCCGGCGCGTGACATAGTGCGCAGGATCGTGGCCGGAGGGCACTTCCTGCGTCTTCAAAAGCACGCGTTCGCGGCTGCGCATGTTGTAGTCGAACACCTGCGCCGGCGTCGTCATCGACGAATAGGTGAAGCGCATCACTTCGGTGTCATATTCGTAGGAGCCGGACAGACCGAGCGAAAAAGCTTCCTCGTCGAAAGAGATGAAATGATCCTCGCCGCCGGCGCGCTCGCGCACGACGATGCGCGGCAGGCCTTCCTTGCGCTCGAGCCTGACCATGTAATGCTTGAAGCCGAGGACCGAGAGGATCAGCCGGCCGGGCTCGTGCGGCACCAGTTCCTGCCAGTTGGCGCGCCCGGGATCGTCGACCGGCGCGGTCATGATCTTGAAGTCCTTGGCGCCGTCGGCATTGGTGAGGACGAAGAAGACGTCGCCGCCTTCTTCCAGATCGTATTGCAGGCCGGTCTCGCGCACCGCCACAAGCTTCGGCTCTGCGGTTGGATCATCGGCGGGCAGCAGGCGGTATTCCGACGTTTCATGATCGTTGATGCCGATCATGATCCAGTCGTTGGCGCGCGTGCCGCCGACATCCATGAAGAAGCCCGGATCGGTCTCCTCATAGATCAACCGGTCGTTTTCGGACCTGTCGCCCAGCGCGTGGAAGAACACTTTCGACGGACGATGGTTGTCGTCGAGACGGGTGTAGAAGAAGCCGCCGTCGCCGGCGTCCCAGACCCCGCCGCCGCCCGTATCCGGGATCTGGTCGGCAAGTTCTCTGCCGCTCGCAAGATCGCGCACGCGCAGCGTGAAGAACTCCGAACCCTTGTCGTCGAAGCCCCACAGCAGCTTCCCGTGGTCGGCCGAATGGTCGACGCCGCCAAGCCGGAAATAGGGCTTGCCCTCGGCTTCCGCGTCGCCGTCGAGCAGGATCTCCTCAGTGCCGCCGTCGCGCGGCGTCCGGAAATAGCGCGGCTGCTCGCCGCCCTGCCGGAACGACGATCCGTAGGCATAGCGGCCGTCCTTCATGGGCACTGTCGCGTCATCTTCCTTGATGCGCCCCTTCATCTCGGCAAACAGCCTGGCGCGCAGGTCCCCGGTGCCGGCCATGAGCGCGGCCTGATAGGCGTTCTCGGCATTGAGATGGGCGCGGATGCGGCCGTCGAGCAGGGAAGGGTCGCGGAACACGGCCTGCCAGTTGTCGGCCCGCATCCAGGCATAGTCGTCGCTGCGGACGATGCCGTGATGCGCGTCGGAAACCGGGCGTTTCTCGGGGGTCGGCGGGCTGGCGGCCGGGAAGGCGGAAGTCAAGGCGGAAGCTCTGGTCATTACGTCTCGCTGCGGAATCTGCTTGAATGACGAATGAACACGCCGCTCAGCGGCGGTTCAACGGGCGCGGTTCAAGGTGGAACAGAAGCTAAGTCGAAGGGGGAAAGATGAAATCCTGTGTTTCTACCGCAATGTCTGTTGCCGTCGTAGCGGCAGGTCTGGCTTTTTCCAGCCAGTCTCATGCAACCGTCTTTGCCGCCTGGCAAGTGGCGGGGGTGCCGTTCGGTGATACGCTCAATGCGCGAAAATATCCGTCCAATACATCGCAGAAACAGGCCGCCTATCCGAACGGCACCGTGCTGCAGATGACCGGCCGCTGCACCGGCGGCGTAAACCTGCTCGATATCGCCCGCCAACCGCAGCGGAAGCAGCGCCAGGCGATCCGCTATCGCTGGTGCGAGATCTGGCACGACCCGGCGCAAAACGGTCATTTCGTCACCGGCTGGGTCTACGGGAAACATATCGCGCCTTACTGATGGATCTGTCGCGTCGCCTTGTCGGGTCCAGCCGCCAAGGCGGTATCCTTGCGCTTCGTTGTGCCGCAGGATTCGTTGTGGAGGCGAAAGGGCACCCAAGCATTAGCCAAGCATTGAAGGTTGTGTCGAGTGGCGATCGGATGTCTAACATGCGGATGACGCGACGTCATGCCATGCTGGTCTGACCAGAAAAATCTCGCGAAGTTACACAGCGCACGAATTTTTGAAGCTGAATCGGCAATAGTTGATGAATATCGACCAATATAAGTCAATATGCGAATTGACTTACTTTCAATGCGGCGTCATTAAGATAACCGACGCGAATCTCAGAGCCTTTCCTGAACGAAATCCGCGCGATGCCCGATCCATAAAAAAGGGCGCAGTTATAGAAACAACTCTCGTTGGGGCCTTAGCACTATGGAAATTGTCGAAACACCTTCGAAAAACGGTGACGCGCTGATCGAGCTGACCGCCGATGTCGTCGCCGCCTATGTCAGCAACAATCCGGTGCCGGTTGGGGAACTGCCGAACCTTATCGCCGACGTCCATGCCGCGTTGGGCCGCGTCGGGGGCTCGTCGGAGCAGCCGTCGGCTGAGAAGCAGAAGCCGGCCGTCAATCCGAAGCGCTCGGTCCATGACGACTACATCGTCTGTCTCGAGGACGGCAAGAAGTTCAAGTCGCTGAAGCGGCATCTGATGACCCACTACAATCTCACGCCGGAAGAGTACCGTGAGAAGTGGGGCCTGGACGCCAACTATCCGATGGTCGCCCCCAATTACGCTGCCGCCCGCTCGCAGCTCGCCAAGAAGATGGGTCTGGGCCGCAAGCGCAAGGGCCGTTGATAGATCTCAGCTCGTCAAGCAGTTCGACGGCGCCCTTGCGGCGCCGTTTTGCTTTCCTGATGGGAGCGATATCGGTCGGATCAGGCCGTCTGCTTCAGCGCCGCTTCCGCATCGCGCTTGATGCGCTTGACCATCGAACGCAGGCCGTTGGCGCGCTGCGGCGACAGATGCTCGTCAAGGCCGAGCTCCTTAAGGGTCGCTTCGGCGTCCGTGTTCTGGATTTCGCTTGCATGCCTGCCTGAAAACAGCGCCAGCATGATGGCGACGAGGCCGCGCACGATATGGGCGTCCGAATCGCCCTGGAAGCCGATCACCGGATCGGCGCCCGCTCCCTGCCTGGTGGTGAGCCACACCTGGCTCACACAGCCAGGCACCTTGTTCGCAGCCGTGCGCTCCTCCTCAGGGAAAGGCGGCAGGCCCTCGCCGAGCTCGATCACATAGCGATAACGGTCCTCCCACTCGTCGAGCAGGGAAAAGTCGTCGCGGATGGTCTGAATCGAGGTGGCCATTGCCCGCATATAGTGGCCCGACACGGCCGCGTCACGGAAAAAGAAAGACGCCGCGGGCGTCGAGAGGTCAGACGGGCCCGCGGCGTTAGAGCAATCCCAGGAAAAGCACGTAGGCGGTTTTGCGCCAGGAATTACGCTAAATTAAAGTGCCGAGCGAACGGTCGGAAAGAATTCAGTTCTTGGCCGTCAACATCACGGGAATGTTGACCTTGGCTGGCAGCACGATGTCCTCGGCGACGCTGCCGGTGGTCGTGACGGAGCCATCCGCGACCTTCGTTTCGAGCGCGCCTGCCGGCCCGGACTGCTGGTCGTCGATCATGGCTGCGGCGATCTTGGCCGTTTCCTTGGCGCGAACGGTGATGGTGTACATGGCCGATTTGCCGGTCTCGCAGACATCGGGCTTGCGCTCGCAGAGCCCTGCAATGTCGCCGACCGCCTCGCGCGCCGCAAACAGCGCCTGGATCGGTCCGACGCTCTGCTGGCCGTTCTCGCCCGGGCCGACGCCGAGCGGCAGCGCCAGCAGCACCAGCGAAAACCAGAAAGCCATCCTGATCAGAAAGCCCATCTTACTTGCCTCTCATCCGGGATGGAATGAGTGCATCCATCCGTGACGGATCACGCATCCATCGGCATGACCTCTTTTATGGGCACGATAATGGCACGGTCACGCAAAGGACGGCTTGCATCGAAGCCGCGAATTTTCCTCAAATTTTAGGCAAATTCGAAAGGATCTGTTTTGACATGAGCTTGTGTCGAATTTCATCGATTTCGTTAACTTTATGATAACCATGTATCGCATTGTTATAAAACGATTTTATTCCAAAAAGAGCTTAGCCGGTTCAGGTTTCGGCCGATTGTGGCACAGGCCTCGCGGCTAACCCGCCGTTTACCATGGCGCCAACTCGGCATGCTTTGCGGGGCCGGCATCGCAATATTTGCCTTGGCGCGGCCGCCGGCTTCGCCAGCCTTATCCATTCCTTAAACGCTGGATGCGAGTTTCAAGCCAATTGATGAGTCACCTGCCAGGCAGGCGTTTTTCACGACCGGGTACGCGTGCGTTGAGTTCTATTTCAGCCAGATACGTTCAATTGCCTGGCGCGGTTTCCGCCGGCTGCGAACGCATGGTTCACCCGACCGTGACGGGTGAGGCGGAACGCCTGCGCCAGCGCCGCTTCATCGGCGTCATGCTTGCCGCGCCCTTCCTTGCCGCGGGCGCCGCGGTCACGCTGGTCACTTCAAGTCTCGGCGCCGCCGTCACGATAGCCGCGATCTTTGCCGCTTTCGGCCTGTGCTGGTTCGCGGCGCTTCTGGTGGCGGCCACCGGCCATATGGCGCTTGCCGGCCGCATGGCGGTCGTGTTGGGGGGGCTTGCCCTAGCCGGCGCTATCGCCGCGGCGGGCGGATTGGCCTCGCCGGCGGCACTCCTTGCCGTCGCATTGCCGGTTGAAAGCTGGTGGGTCTCAGAGTCGCGGCGCGCTGCGCTGACGGGCGCGCTGGCGGCGCTTGCCGCTATCGTGCTGCAGCGCTTTGCCGGGCAGTTGCTGCCGCTCGGCGAGATCGCCGCCTGGCATTGGCTGCTGCCGCTCGCCTGGGCGCTGACGCTGTTGCCGCGGGCCACCGCCTTCGCCAATCCGGCCGGCTTACGGTCGGCGGAACCTGCCGGCGATCGTCTCGAGGACGTCATCGACGCCGTCGTGCTGCGCCTCGGGCGCCAGGGCGAAGTGGTCGACGCGTCCGCCAAGGCACGTTCGATCCTGAAATTGGCGCCCGAGCTTCTGCTCGGCACCGGCCTGTTCGACCGCATCCATCTTTCCGACCGCGTCGCTTATCTCACCGCTCTGGCCGACATGCGCGAGGGCGCCCCGAAACGCCGGCTTGATCTGCGCATCCGCTTGCCGCGCGAGGGTTCTGGCGCGGTCGACAATTTCCGCCCGTTCAGCCTCGAGCTGCTGTGCGGCGCAGTCGACCGCGACGTCTTCACCCTGGTTCTGCGCGAAAACGACGACGTCGCTGCACTGCGCGAGGAGCTTGCGCAGGCGAGAGAAGCCGCTGCGGCTGCCGAAGTGGCCAAGGGCCGCTTCCTGGCGGTGGTTAGCCACGAGCTGCGCACGCCGCTCAATGCTATCCTCGGCTTTTCCGACATGCTGCTGCATGAGATGTTCGGCGCCTTCAAGGATCCGCGTCAGAAGGAATATGTCGGTCTGGTCAAGGAGTCCGGCCAGCATCTCTTGTCCGTCGTCACCTCGATCCTCGATGTTTCGCGCATCGAGGCGGGCGCCTATGCGACCGAGATGGAGCCGTTCCGCTTTGTCGAGGCCGTCGACATGTGCCGCTCGATGATGCGACCACTGGCTGACGCCAAGAGCATAGTTCTTGCCACGCAGATTGCCCCGGATGCGGGCGAGATCAATGCCGACCGGCGGGCCGTCCAGCAGATTCTGATCAATCTCGCCTCGAACGCGGTGAAGTTCACGCCCGATGGCGGCAGCGTGGTGATCGGAGCCAAGCGCGTCGGCTCGCACCTGCATTTCTGGGTGAGCGATACCGGTATCGGCATCGCCGAGGAGGACATGGCCAATCTCGGCAAGCCGTTCATGCAGATCCAGAACGACTACACGCGTCGTTTCGAGGGGACCGGGCTCGGCTTGTCGCTGGTCAAGGGCCTGGTGGCGCTGCACGAGGGTACGATGTCGATCGAGAGCGCGCCGGGTGAGGGCACCACGGTGACGATCGGCCTGCCGGTGAACGGGCCGAAGCGGCGATCCGGTGCGCCATCCGGCGTGCTGGCCATGCCGGCGGCCAAGCCGAAGGGGGACGCAAATGGGGAGGGGAATGGCTCGCTCCGCAAAACGGCCTAAGGTGGTCGAACCCGAGCGCGGCGTTCTTGCCGAGGGCGCGGTTGCCGTCGGTCAACTGATCGCCAGCAATCCGGTTCTGGTCGGCGGCTCGACCGCCTTTCTGGTGACGCTGTTCTACGTCTCGGCCAATGCGCTGTGGTATCAGCCCTTTCCGCATACCGGCGCCTTCTTCGCCACCCGAAGCATCGAGAACTTCCCGCATACGGTCTCCGACGAGCCGGAGACCACCATCAACATCGTGCGCCAGGCGCCGGCGCAGCCGACAGTCAAGCCGGATCCGGTCGTCCAGCAGGTGCAGGGCATTCTCAAAGACCTCGATTTCTATGACGGCACGGTCGATGGTCTCACCGGGCCGGCCACGCGCAAGGCGATCCAGGCCTACCAGTTGAAAGTCGGGCTGCCGGGGTCGGGCGAGATTAACGGCGCGCTGCTCGACCAGCTTGGCGCCCGCCAGACGACGGCGGCCATTCCCCACCCGGCGCCGCGACCGGCCGATGGCGCAGTCGCCGCGGCGGCCAAACCGCAGGTGATCCAGGTCTCTGCTCCGGCCGATGGCACCACGCAGCCGCCCGACGCCCGCATCGTCAAGATCCAGGCCGGCCTCAAGGCGTTCGGCAATGGCGACATGCAGCTCGACGGCAAGGTCGGCGCCCGCACAAAGGCCGCGATCAAGGAATTCCAGGCCTTGTTCGGACTGCCCGAGACCGGCGAGCCGGACGAGGCGGTCTACGCAAAGATGCGCGAGATCGGCCTGACGAACTGAGCGGCAGCGATCGTTTCGGTTCCTTCATACTTGCTGTAAGAAACCGCGCATGCCATCCGGAACCTTCCCATGCGCGTGACCACCGATCTCTGGGTCTCGGCCCTTGTGCGCCGCGTGTTCGGCGCCGGCGGCTTCGCCGCCGTCGTCAAGCGCGGCGCGACCGAGGCTGGCGCCGTCTTCGTGTTGTCGCGCGGGCGTCTGGGGGAGGTGACCTTCTACGGGCCGGCGCCGCAGACCAGCTACGATTCGGCCAAGCCCGATGAGCGCTTTTTCGCTGTGCTCGGCACGAGCGACGACAGCTCGGCCTTCGATGCGCGGCTGGAGCGGGAGAAGAAATTCGATTCCGACATCTGGGTGGTCGAGATCGAGGGCGGGACCGTTCCCGTCGAGGAGCTTCTTTCCGTGAAGGCGGGATAACCGTGTCAGGAGGCTTTCAGGCCGGCGCTCGCCTCGTCGCTGTTCGAGGCTTCGCGGCTCTCGATGTTCACCGCGTCGGGAGCATTGTCGCGGATCGCCCGCGAAAGGGTCTCCGCCTTCCAGGCGCGTACCTTGTCCAGCGCCGCCTCGCGGTGCAGCAACCGGTAGCGGTCGAGGAACAGGCGGATTGCCTGCGGATGCGGGAACTCGCCGGGATAGACCGCGACCGCGATCAGGAAGGCCCTGTCTTCGCTGAGGTCGAGGGCACGCAGGGCTGCAAGCAATGCGACATAGCTCGACTGCCCGGTCACCGAGCGGGCCGTCGCGAAGTCGATCTCCAGCGCATCGGCTAGCGCGGTCTGGAAGAATGCAGCGTTTCCCGTCAGCGCCGTCTCGCGCAGCTTCACATAGGCCGGCTGGCCAAGGAAGGTGTTGACGTCGGCAGCGTCGCCGGTCGGGCGCATCATCGCCCGCAGGCGGCGCCGCGCCTGCTCCGCGGCTTCGCCTGGCGCGGGACGGTCGGTGTCCGCCTTGGCCACCGGCTCGGGTTTCGGCGCAAGCCTGGTGACCGTCTCCGGCGGCCGTGCCTTGACCAGTGTCGGCTTTTCCAGCACGCGGATCAGGTCGGCGATCGTCGGGTTGAGCTCCTTGCGGCGCGCAATGGCGCGCGCGTGCGGTAGCCCGTGCCGGCCGATCAGCGCGATGAGGTCGATATCGCTCAGCGCGTTGGAGCGGGTGAGCAGGGGAGCTGCGATCTCGACCGGCTCTTCAGCCAGACGCCGCACCAATGCCGTCGGTGCGTAATCGCATTCGGAAAGGGCGGCAGCGACGTAGCGGCGCGACTCGACCGAGACCTCGTCGAACAGCGGCAGCGTCAGGTCTTCGAGCTGGGCGATCTCGCGGCGCGAGGGACGCGTCAGCGAGCAGAAGGCCGACACGGCGGCGCGGAACAGCCTTTCGGCCTTTCCCGCTTCGGTCCGGATAGCGATTTGCCTGAAATCGGAAGATGACACGGAGGATACGCCCGATACTCGACACAATCCCGAACCGCGCAATCCGGCCGGGCCGGTTTCGCATCTTCAGGAAAACAAACGTCAAATTAGCCGCGATCCGTTAGCGCTCCGTTAACCCTCTACGCCCCTTAATCAACTTTGGAGGCGTTGCGTTGTGCTCCGGTCAAACCGAGAGGAATGCGCGAACCATGGGCATGGTCCTGTCTTTTGTGCCGCGAGCGGCACCTGTAAACCGAGCAAGTCACGACACCACGACGGCGGCGGCGGTCATCATTTTCCCCGGCGTCCGTTATGAATTGCGTCCGCAGGCCGGTGAGGCGCGGCCCGGCGACAGCGGCTCCGACAGGCCGGGCTCTCCGCCGCCTGCCAAGCCGCATCACTGATCGGGCGCCTTTCTCAGTAGTCCTGCAATTCGCAGGCGCCCTGCTCGAGGAAGCGTGACACGATCGGCTTCCAGCTCCCGTCCGGCACGAAGGCGCGGACGACGAAAATGCCTTCCTCGATCGGCGCCTCGACGAAGATCGCGCCCTGCAGCTCCTCCGGAAGGTCGCGCCGCACATCGATCATCTGCGCCGGAGTCAACACCACCGCGTCGAGCTTCTCGCCATTGGCGTTGTGGTCGTTGAAGGAATAGATGTTGTGGCCGTTGCGGTCGTAGACCGAGGCCGACCAGAACGGCACGTCGCCCGGCGCCCTGATCCTGACCAGCCCGTCGGCAAGGTTGAAGCGGCAGGCGGCCGCATAAAACAATGGATCCACCGATTTCACCACCGGCGCGCCGCCGGCCTCGGCGTCTAGCCGCGTCATCTTATAGAGGTCGGATGCCATCGCCAGGCGCGACCAGGCATCGCGTTCGGAAAATTCCGGCACCAGGAACAGCACAACGATATGCACGATGCCGGCGCCGAGCAGGCCGAGGATCAGGGCATGCAGCAGTCTACGCATTACAGCCCGCCTTCAGGATGCGCGGCAGTGTCACGTCCGAGAGGCCGGTGCTGGAGGCGATCGGCGTGTCGTAGAAGGTCAGCACGAAATACATCTTGCCGGAGCCGCCGGTCAGCAGCCAGTTTCCGGGCGCCGGGCGGCTGCTGACGGAGATGACGACGGAATTGTCGGGCTGGCGCAGCACTTCGTAGGATTGCAGCGCCGACTGCCTCGGCTTGCCTGTGTCGATCACGCCAAGCGACTGGTCCGCGGCATAGAGCGTCCAGAAGCGGGCGGTCGGATAACCGCCTTCGATCGTATAGGTGCATTCGCGTTTCAGCGGCTCGCCGGCATCATCGCCCTCGGCGACGAATGCGAGTCCCTCGGCCTGGCCGAGCGCCAGCACGCCCTCGCGAGCCACGCGCGCCTTGGAGTAGGGGTCGGCGGCCAGTGTCCCGACTTCCGGGAAAGCGGTCCATTGGCCGATGCGGATCGCGCCGACGCCGTCCTGCGCATTGAGCGCATACCAGACGCTGTAACCGCCAAGCCCGATGGCTATGGCAAGCGAAAGCAGCGTCAGGATGGCGTTCTTGAGCATGAGAGCCGCAAACTGAGGAGGTTGCCCGGGATATCGCGGCGCGGGGTGCCGTGGCAAGCCGGCTTCACGCCAGGGCCGTCCTAAAGCGCCGAAAGCGTCTCCGGCATGGTGGGCGCTTCGATTGCCGGCGCGGCCTGGAACGCCTTGGTCATGTCCCGCAGCGTCTGGCTGGTGCGGCTGGAAAGCACCGGCGGGCGTTCGGCCTCGGCTTGCGCCGCCGCCGCGTCGGCTTCCTTCTTGGCCGCTTCCTCGGCCTTGGCCGCGACCTCCGGATCGACCCAAGGATGATCGAGCCCGGGGATAGGCTTCAGATCGATGTTCTCATGCGCGTAGACCATCAGCCGCTGCCAGACCATCGCCGGCAGCGAGCCGCCGGTCATCTTGTTGGTCGCCGTGAAGTCGTCATTGCCGAGCCAGACTGCGGCCGTGTAATTGCCGGTGAAGCCCACGAACCAGGCGTCGCGGTAGGATTGCGTCGTCCCGGTCTTGCCGGCAACGACGATGTTCGGAAGCTGGGCGCGTCTCGCGGTGCCGATAACCGGCACCGCCGCCAGCATGGTGTTCATGTATTTCAGCGCCTTTTCCGACAGCACGCGGTGCGGTGGCGGCGCGTCCTTGGCCCAGTCGTAGACCACGTCGCCGGTGCGGGTGACGAGCTGGGTGATGCCGTGGCGCGAGCCGACGAAACCGTTCTGCGCAAAGACGCTGTAGCCCGTCGCCTGGTCCATCACCGTCATGCCGGATGTGCCGAGCACCATGGTCTTGTGCGCTTCCAGTGGCGATTCCACGCCCATCGATTCGGCCATCGCCTTGATCGGGCCGATGCCGAGGTAATCCTTGGCGAGCCGCACCGGCACCGTGTTGATCGACTTGGCGATCGCCGTGAGCAGCGTCACGTTGCCGGCCGATCCGCCGCTGTAATTGTGCGGCGACCAGCTGCCCCAGCTGATCGCGCCGCCGGAAACCACCGAGTCCGGCGTGAACCCGTGCTCCATCGCCGTGGCGTAGACATACGGTTTGAAGGATGAACCCGTCTGGCGCAGAGCCTTGGTGGCGCGGTTGAACTGGCTGGTGCCATAGTCCCGTCCGCCGACGATGGCGCGCACCGCGCCGTTGGTCTCGATCACCACCACCGCGCCTTCGGTGACATTGTATTCCTTGCCGAACTGGCGAAGATGGAACTCGACCGACTCCTCGGCCGCCTTCTGGATGTTGGCGTCGAAAGTGGTGTGGGCGACCAGCGAGTGCTGGCCGGGCTTGGCGATCTTCTTGACCTCGTCAAAGGCCCAGTCGAGGAAATAATCCGGGCTCTTCTGCTCGCCGCGATCGACGACGTCGGCCGGATGCAGGCGCGCCTGCAGCACCTGGCCTTCGGTCATGAAACCGGCATCGACCAGGTTTGACAGCACGACGTTGGCGCGGGCACGGGCGGCCGGCAGGTTGATGTGCGGGGCGTATTTGGTCGGCGCCTTGAACAGGCCGGCCAGCATCGCCGCTTCGGCGAGGCTCAGATCCTTGACGCTCTTGCCGAAATAGAAATCCGCCGCCGCCTCGATGCCGAAGGTGCCGCCGCCCATATAGGCACGGTCGAGATAGAGCTGCAGGATCTCTTTCTTGGACAGGTTCGCTTCCAGCCATAGCGACAGGAAAGCTTCCTTGATCTTGCGCTCGAAGGTGCGCTCGTTGGACAGGAACAGGTTCTTGGCGAGCTGCTGGGTGATGCTGGAGCCGCCCTGGACCACGGAGTTGGCGCGCACATTCTCGAAGATCGCGCGCGACAGGCCGAGGACATCGATGCCGTAATGGTCGAAGAAGCGCCGGTCCTCGGTCGCCAGCACCGCCTTGATGACGATGTCGGGCATCTCGTCGACCGGCACGGAATCGCGCTGGATGATGCCGCGCTGGCCGATCTCGTTGCCGTAGCGGTCCAGGAAGGTCACGGCGAAGTCGCCCTGGCTGCGCCAGTCGCCGGTGGTGATGTCGAAGGCGGGCATAGCGAGCGCGAGCAGCACCACGAAGCCGCCGGCGCCCATGGTAAACCCTTCGCTCAGCACCTCGATGACCGTGCGGCGCCAGCCATGCACCCGGAAACGGCGGGAAAAGATGGTCGCCGCTTCCCAGAATTCGCGGGCCTTGAAGCCGATCTCGTAGAGCGAGGTATCGAACCAAGCGTCGGCGCCGAGCAGCGCCGAAGCGATGCGGCCTCTTCTCCTCTTGCTTGGTTTCGAAGGACTTGCCATTCCGACTTCCGCCCCAACGCGCTTTCGCCCGAAAACAGCATGCGGGCAGTTTCAGGGTGGCACCCTGTCAAACTATTCGACCATTTTATCACCGGTCACAAGGGCAGCGAAGCCACAGCACGAGCTTTGTTGATTGGAGGTGGGCTGGCCGTCAACGGCCGATCGATATCACCGCGCCGCGATGAATCGCATAAAATGCACCACATCCGCCTCGGTCGGTTTATCGCCGACGAAGGAGCGCAGATAGGCGGCGAGATGGCTGACGCGCGCCTTGCCGCATCGAGGCGTCTCTCACGCGCGGTTGGCCCATTCTTGCCGCGCGAATTCATAGACTTGCACGATTATGCACGATCATGGTTCGGGGTGCTCTCGACCCCGTTCATCTGAACGGCCGGCGCCACGGGAGGCAGCTGTGGTGCTTGGAAACCGCACGTCCAGCATATGTTCGACAGCATCCCATCTAGTCTCTTGGTATCGACGAAGGGCGAAGACGCTGACGGCGAATACCAACATGCCAATTCCGGTTGCCGGAACGAACCCCAGGACTGCGACGGCTTTCGCCAGCACGCCGGCGAAAACACCTGCGATGACACTGGCGATGACGCTCACCATTCCCGCTGTGCTCATGAATGACTGCCAGTGCGAGGAATGAAGGGCTTTGCTGACGAGCAATGCCTCCTCGTCGTCGTGACGGGAGTGGATCAAGTATTTCTCCACGCCTGGAGCCGTCTCCACGAAATAGTGCCGGATGCGAGCCATGCCACGTGCGAGGACCATGTCCTCGATTGCGACTTGGACCGCCCGAACGAAGGTGACGATGCCGATGAAATACAGGCAGGGAAGCAGGATCAGACTGAAAAAAACGAATGGCTGCCCCATGCGCGTCACTTGAGCGACGAATGCCAGCGCGACGGTCGCGCTGGAAACGGCGGTCAGGAAAAGGTCTGCGCGCGAATTGGCTTCCTGGATGGTGGCCGACCGCGCCGTCTGCAACACGAAATGTTCGGTCGTGAGGAATTGCAGGGTTTGATCACTGGTTTTGTCCTCGCCCGTCGCCATTGGATGCCGTCAACTCACTGCCTTGAAATGACGTGGCTTTGTGATGCACGTTGAACTGAAACAATCTGTAATTGTTCCAAAATGCATCCGATTCTTCGTAGAGTCGCGAGACGTGGGTGTCCGACGATCGCCGGCTTGAACGAACAGATGGGAACCTCCGCGCCGGCAGGGTGCATTGCTGCAAGGTCGCTAAGAGCGTCGCCCTGGCGTTGCTCGATGACGGTTTAGCCGGGGAGGGGACCGAGCTTTCCGTACACATTGTCGGGGTGGAACGGCCAGCGCGCGTCATCGCGGCCTCGCCCCTACGACGCCGAAGGCAAGGCGATGCGGCAATGAGGAGGAACCGCCATGATTGAGGAAGCCGCACGCGATCTCAGGCGCGAGCGCCGCCGGGGACGCACTGGGGAGGCCGGCAGCGAGTCGAGCCGCCATCCGAATTACCGGTCGCTGAAGAACCCGTTCCTGCCGCAGCCGATCTTTTCCGACGATGAGGTCGCGGCCATCCACGCTACCGCGCTGCGCGTGCTGGAGGAGCTAGGCATCAAGGTGCTGCTGCCCGAGGCGCGGACGATCTACGGCAAGGCCGGTGCATTGGTCGACGAAGACAGCCAGATGGTCAGGATCGGTCGCGACATGGTCGAAGCCGCGCTCGCCTCGGCGCCGCGCGCGATTCCGGCACTCGGCGGCGACCGCTCCCGCGACCTGACGCTCGAGCTCGGCTCGATGACCTTCCTGGCCGGCTCCGGAGCCCCTAATGTCACCGATCTCGAGCGCGGCCGTCGGCCGGGAACGCTCACCGCCTTCGAGGAATTCATTAAGCTGGTCCAGCATTTCGACGTCCTGCATATGCTCGGGCCTTGCGTCGAGCCGCAGGAACTCGACAATCGCTTCCGCCACTATGCCGTCAACCGGGCGCAGCTGACGCTGTCGGACAAGCTCCCCTTCGTCTTCGCGCGCGGCACGCCGCAGGTCGAGGACGGCTTCGAGATGATCCGCCTGGCGCGCGGCCTCTCGCAGGACGAGTTCCGCGCCGGTGCCTATTGCTACACCGTCATCAACACCAACTCGCCGCGCCAGCTGGACATCCCGATGGCGCAAGGCATCATCGACTTCGCCAAGGCCGGTCAGGTCCTGGTCATCACGCCATTCTGCCTGGCGGGCGCAATGGCGCCGATCACGGTCGCCGGCGCGCTGACCTTGCAGCATGCCGAGGCGCTCGCCGGATTGACGCTGGCCCAGATCGTGCGGCCTGGCGCGCCGGTGGTCTATGGCTCCTTCTCGTCCAATGTCGACATGAAGTCGGGCGCTCCGGCCTTCGGCACGCCGGAGCACGTCAAGGCGACGCTTGGGGCGGGGCAGCTAGCTCGCCACATCGGCCTGCCCTGGCGCTCCGGCGGCGGCAGCGCCGCCAATGTCTCCGATGCGCAGGCCGCGCACGAGACCCAGTTCGCGCTGTGGGGCTCGGTGCTGGCCGGCGCCACCGTCTGCATCCACGCCGCCGGCTGGCTGGAAGGCGGTCTCAGCGTCTCGCTGGAAAAGCTGATCACCGACGTCGAGGCGCTGCAGACGGTCGCCGAGCTTTGCGCCGCGACGCCGGGCGACGAGGACGCAATTGGCTTCGATGCGATTGCCGAAGTGCAGCCCGGAGGTCATTTCTTCTCCGCCGCCCACACCATGACGCGCTACCGCAGCGCCTTCTACGAGCCGCTGGTGGCCGACCGGTCGAACTTCGGCAATTGGACGCAGGCCGGCGGCAAGACAGCCACGGAGCGCGCGACCGGCATCTGGAAGCGGATTGTCGCCGACTTCCAGCCGCCGGTCACCGCTGCCGCCGCTGCGGGCGCGCTCGACGAGTTCATTGCCAGGCGCACCGCAGAAGGCGGGGCGGCTCCAGTCTCATGATTTGACGAAAACGTAATAAATTCGAGACCTTCGCCCTTCACGCTATACTCAAATCGATTTGCGATCTGGCATCGGATCGCGAGCGCGGCTACGCTGCCGGAATTGGCTGCGGCGCGGAGACATGTGTTGGCGATGGACGGTAGATGACGGCGCCTGGCGATTTGATGCAGGCCTTGTTCCTGAGGCTGAAGACCGATGCGTCGCTGTCGGCGCTGCTCGGCGGCGCAGGCCTGCTCGAGCAGGCGAGCGACAAGGCCGCCTTTCCGAACGTCACCTACGGCCGCACCAGCGCCTTCGACCTCGAGACCGGCGCGGACAATGACAGTGACCAGCTGGTCACCTTGCACATCTGGTCGAAAGCCCAGGGCGAGGCCGAGACACGCCTCATCATGGACAGCATCAAGGCGAGCCTCGATGGCGCGGCGCTGTCCATCGGCCCGCGCGGCCAGACGGGCCTGTCCCTGGAATTCGCCGAGGCGCGCTATGACGAGGATCTTGCGGTCTATCATGGATTGCTGCGCTTCCGCGCCTTGACGCAGGAAGGCGCCTGAGGAATTGCCGGTCCCCAAGTCAGAGCTGTGCCTGGATCGCGGCCTTGTCGATGACCGACCAGACCTCCCTTATGCGGCTGTCGTGGAATTCGTAAAAGACGTTTTCGGCAAAGCTGACGCGCCTACCGTGGACCGGCAGGCCGAACAGCACGCCTTTGGGATGGCAGTCGAAATGCAGGCGCGCCGCCACGCGCGGCGGCTCCGAGATCAGAAGCTCGATGTTGAAACGCAGGTCGGGGATGGCCTCGAAATCGCCTTCCAGCATGCGCCGATACCCCGACAGCCCGATCGTCTCGCCATTATACTGCACCTCCTCGCCGACGAACCGGCCGAGATTGCCCCAGCCCTGCTCGTTAAGGCAGGCGATGTAGCCCCGGTAGAGATCGGCAAAATCTTCACGCGTCATCGCATCCTCCCATGGCCGTCCGGTATTTCTACACTAGGTAGCGCGGGGCGCGGAATCGGCAGGCCGAAAAGCGTAGCGGACCGACTGATTTTCCGGCTATGAATTTGCACCCGGGCTTGAGGGAGCGTTGGCGTCCATGGGGGGTATGGCGGGCATGGATTTTCGATCGTTCACCGTTCATTTCACGTTCAGCCCATATGCGTTAGAACCGTGATCATGAAAAAGTTTGGCCCTCATCTCCGCAAAGCAGTGCTGGCGCTTGCCGCAGCCGGCCTCTTTGCGTCGCAGGCGATTGCCCTGCCGGTCACCGAGCCGTCGGTCGATCGGCCGGTGGTGCTCGCCGCCAGCGATTGCTACGCCATCGGCCAGCAGGTCGCTGCGCAGAATGGCGGCACGCTGGCCAAGGCCTCGCAGGCGACGCGGGGTGGCCAGCAGGTCTGCGTGATCGTCGTTCTGGTTCCCGGCAAGGAAGGCCAGCGTCCCCGCCGCTCGGAAATCGTCGTTCCGATGGGCTGACCCTGTCGTTTCCCAGGCTGGCGGAATCGGCCTATAGGTCTACCCAACAACAGGCTTCAACCCCATGCGCGTGCTCGTCGTCGAGGATGACAAGGATCTCAACCGGCAACTGGCCGACGCGCTGGTCGACGCCGGCTATGTGGTCGACCGCGCCTATGACGGCGAGGAGGGGCACTTCCTCGGCGACACCGAGCCTTACGATGCCGTCGTCCTCGACATCGGCCTGCCGCAGATGGACGGCATCAGCGTCGTCGAGCGCTGGCGTCGCGGCGGCCGCAAGATGCCGGTGCTGATCCTGACCGCGCGCGACCGCTGGAGCGACAAGGTGGCCGGCATCGACGCCGGCGCTGACGATTATGTGACCAAACCCTTCCACATCGAGGAGGTGCTGGCGCGGGTGCGGGCGCTGATCCGCCGCGCGGCCGGCCATGCCTCGTCGGAACTCACCTGCGGGCCGTTGCGCCTGGACACCAAGGCGTCCAAGGCCGACGTCAACGGCGTGCCGCTCAAGCTCACCTCGCACGAGTTCCGGCTGCTCGCCTATCTGATGCACCATATGGGTGAGGTGGTGTCGCGCACCGAGCTGGTCGAGCATCTCTACGACCAGGATTTCGATCGCGATTCCAACACGATAGAAGTGTTTGTCGGCCGGCTTCGCAAGAAGATGGGCATCGAGATGATCGAAACCGTGCGTGGCATGGGCTATCGCATGCGTGAGCCGGAGGCGTGACGCGGAACCGCTGAAGCCAACCATGGAAACGCGGCTTTCGAAGCTGCGGCTCTGGCCGCGCTCGCTGACCTTCCGCGTCATCGCCTTTTCCACCATTTGGGCGATCCTGACTCTGGTCGTCATCTTCACCCTCATCACCACGCTTTACCGCCAGGCCAGCGAGCGCGGCTTCGACAGCCTGCTTTCGGCGCATTTGTTCAACCTGATCGGCTCCGTCGGCATTTCCGACAACGGCGCGCTGACTGGCTCGCCCGACCTCGGCGACCTGCGCTTTTCCGAGCCGAATTCCGGCTGGTACTGGTCGGTGGAGCCTGCCTCCGAAGGCGTGCATGGCGAAATCCATTCCTCTTCGATGACGACCTCACTCCTGTCGCCGAGCGTCGCGGACGTCCCGTTCAATGCGAACTTCCAGCGCAGCTACTCGATGGATGGCATAAAGGGCGAGCAGCTCGAAGTGTTCGAGAGCGAGTTCGTGCTCGACGCCAAGAACCGCGCTGCGCGTTTCCGTGTCATGGGCAACCACAGCGAGCTCGAGCAGGAGATCGCAAGCTTCCAGCGTCGCCTGCTCACCTATCTCTCGCTGTTCGGCGTCGGCATGATCGCCATCAATGCCATCGCCATCCTGCTTGGTCTCCAGCCTTTGCGCCGGGTCCGCAATGCGCTCGCAATGGTCCGCGAGGGCACCGCGCAGCGGCTCGACGGCAGCTTCCCGGCCGAGATCGAGCCGCTGGCCAGCGAGACCAATGCGCTGATCGAGAACAACAGGCGCATCGTCGAGCGCTCGCGCACGCAGGTCGGCAACCTTGCCCATTCGCTGAAGACGCCTTTAGCCGTGCTGATCAATGAGGGCCGCGCGCTCGGCGGCGCCAAGGGCCAGTTGATCGCCGAGCAGGCCGCCTCCATGCAGAAGCAGGTCGACCATTATCTGCAGCGCGCCCGCGTCGCCGCGCAGCGCGACAGCGTCGTTTTCCGCACGCCGGTTTCGCCGCTGGTCGAGCGCATGGTGCGCGTGTTGCGGAAACTCAATCCGCAAACCAGGCTGACGCTGTCGCTGCCGCCGGCGGAAATCGTCTTTGCCGGCGAGCGCGAGGACCTGGAGGAACTGCTCGGCAACCTGCTCGATAATGCGATGAAATGGGCAAAGAGCGCCGTTGCCGTTTCGGTCGCGCTTGCACCGGGAATGAGCAACGTGTTCGAAATCGTTATAGAGGATGATGGCCCGGGCATTCCCGAGGATAGCGCGCGGGAAGTTTTGAAACGTGGCAAGAGACTCGACGAGACGAAGCAGGGAACAGGGCTCGGGCTGGCCATTGTCGCCGACCTCGTCAACGAGTATGGAGGCTCGCTGGCGCTGGAGCGGTCCGGCATGGGCGGCTTGAGGGCGGTGGTGAGATTGCGGAGCCTTCAATGATGTTTTTTATCGATTTGCGAGCAGCGGCCGACGGCCAAATTTCCGACAAATATCAACACTATGGCGATGAAAACCTCCCGATGGCGCGCCCCCAGTCCATCCAGTTCCATCCCGCTGAAGAGAACCGGTTGTCGGCATGAAGATCCGCGTCGCGCTCGTTTCCGCCCTGCTCGCCGTTTCCGGCTGCACGACCCTGGGCAACGGTGGTCCGACCTCTCCCGTCACGCCTGTTTCCACGCCGCCGACCGGCGGCAAGGTGTCGACCGGTATCGTTTCGGCCATGAATGGCGGGCTTATCGGCGGGTCGATCGGTTCGGGCCTCAGCGATGCCGAAAAGCGCAAGGGCCTGGAAGCGGAATACAAGGCGCTGGAATACAACACCAGCGGCCAGAAGGTGACGTGGAAGAGCGACAACTCCTCGCATTATGGCGAGGTCGTCGCTGCCCAGCCTTACCGGGTCGGCTCGCAGGATTGCCGCCAGTACACCCACACCGTCTATACGAGCGGCGCGGATGTCACCGCGCGCGGCACTGCCTGCCGCAACGCCGACGGCAGCTGGACGCCGCTGACCTAGAAAGAAACCCGGCCGGCCCGGTTATTCGGTCGGATTGACCTCGATCAAGGTCGGACGGCGCGTCTGCCGTCAAAGCGTCGCAGTACGTCCGTGTTGGCAGGGCAGGGCTCTGCCTTTATTGGAAGGGCCATGCTGTTCTGGGTCATAGCCGCAATCCTCACGCTGGGCGCCAGCCTGGCCGTGCTGTTGCCGCTTACCGGCGGCATGAAAGGCGCGTCGTCGGCCGGCGATCACGATCTCGAAGTCTATCGCGACCAGCTGTCCGAGCTCGACCGCGACATGGCGCGCGGCCTGATCCAGCCCGGCGAGGCCGACGAGGCGCGTGCCGAGATCGGCCGCCGCATCCTGCGCCTGGGCGCGGCCGTGCAGCCGGACGCGGCAATACCCAAGCCTGCGCGCAGCGCCAGGTGGGTCGCCAGCGTGGCCGTGCTTGCGGTTCCCCTGCTGAGCTGGGGGCTCTACGGAATGCTCGGCTCTCCCGATCTGCCTTCGCAGCCGCTGGCCGAACGTCTGGCCAAGAACCCGGCCGATGCCTCGGTCGACGAGCTGGTCGCCCGCGCCGAAGCCCATCTCGCCGCCAATCCGTCGGACGGCAAGGGCTGGGACGTGCTGGCGCCGATCTATCTTCGGCTGCAGCGCTTTCCCGACGCCGTGACTGCCTATCGCAACGCCATCCGCCTCGACGGCGACAGCGCGGTGCGCCAGTCCGGTCTCGGCGAAGCGATCGCCAGCGCTGCCGGCGGCATCGTTTCGGCCGACGCTCAAAAAGCCTTCGAGGCGGCCCTGAAGCTCGATTCGGCCAACGCCAAGGCGAATTTCTATCTGGCGGTGGGCCTGGCACAGGAAGGCAAGAAGGCCGATGCCGTTGCCGCCTGGCAAAAGATGCTCGGCCAGTTCGCGCCGGATTCGCCCTGGCGCAGCGCCGTCCAGCAGGCGCTTGCCGAGGCGGGCGGCCCGGCTGTCGCTGACGCGCCGGCCAACGGCCCGGACGCGCAACAGGCGGAAGCCGCGCAGCAGATGTCGCCGCAGGACCGGCAGGCGATGATCGAGACCATGGTCGCCGGTCTCGACGACAAATTGAAGCAGAATCCCCGCGACGAGGAAGGATGGATGCGGCTCATCCGTTCCTATGTCGTGCTTGGCAAGGCCGACCAGGCGCGCAGTGCGCTCGGCCGTGCTGTCGCCGCCTTTGGGGCGGACAGTGAACAGGCCAGGAAATTCACCGCCTTCGCCGCCTCGCTCGGCGTGACGGCGACGGAGTAAGGCAATGACGCGCAAGCAGAAGCGATTGTCGGTGATCCTGGCGGGGCTGGCTTTCCTCGGCGCCGCTGCCGGCCTCACCTTCTATGCGCTGGGACAGAAGGCCTCCTATTTCTACATGCCGGCCGATCTCGCCACGGCAAGCGTGCCGCCCGGACAGCGCATCCGGCTCGGCGGTCTCGTCGAGAAGGGCACCATCATGCGCGGGCAAGGCGCCACCGTCGCCTTCTCGGTCACCGACAAGCAGAAATCGGTCAAGGTCACCTATACCGGCATCTTGCCCGATCTGTTCCGCGAGGAGCAGGGCGTCATCACCGAGGGCGCTTTCGGCCCGGACGGCGTCTTCGTCGCCGACAGCGTGCTGGCCAAGCATGACGAGCGCTACATGCCCAAGGAAGTCGCCGACGGCCTCAAGGCCAAGGGTGTTTGGCAGGAAAGCACGAACTGATGAGCAGGTTCCGCAAAAGTGCCATTCGGTTTTGCGATCAGAACCTGCGAGAGAACAGGTAACCAATGGTCGAGACCGGACATTTCGCTCTTGTGCTCGCCTTCGCGCTGTCGCTGGTGCAGATGCTGGTGCCGCTGGTCGGCGCCCGCACCGGCAACCAGCGGCTGATGGCGGTCGGCGGTCCGGTCACGGTCACCGGCTTCGCATTGACCGCGCTGTCCTTCGCCGCCCTTGCCGGCGCCTATGCCGGCTCGGACTTCTCGGTGGCGAGCGTGTGGGAGAACTCCCATTCGCTGCAGCCGATGATCTACAAGATCACCGGCACCTGGGGCAATCACGAAGGCTCGATGCTGCTTTGGGTGCTGATCCTGACCTTCTTCGGGGCGCTTGTCGCCGTCTTCGGCAACAATCTGCCGGCGACGCTCAAGGCCAATGTGCTGGCCGTGCAGGGCATGATCGGCGCCGCCTTCTTCCTGTTCATCCTGGCGACATCCAACCCGTTCATCCGCCTCAATCCGGCGCCGATCGAAGGCCGCGACCTCAATCCGATCCTGCAGGACCTCGGCCTCGCCATCCACCCGCCGATGCTTTACCTCGGCTATGTCGGCTTCTCGATCTGCTTCTCCTTCTCGGTCGCGGCGTTGATCGAGGGGCGCATCGACGCCTCCTGGGCACGCTGGGTGCGACCCTGGACGCTGGTCGCCTGGATGTTTTTGACCGGCGGCATCGCCATGGGTTCCTATTGGGCTTATTACGAGCTTGGCTGGGGTGGCTTCTGGTTCTGGGATCCGGTCGAGAACGCTTCCTTCATGCCCTGGCTCGCCGGCACCGCGCTGCTCCATTCGGCCATCGTCATGGAGAAGCGCTCGGCGCTGAAGATCTGGACGCTGCTCTTGGCCATCCTGACCTTCTCGCTGTCGCTGCTCGGAACCTTCCTGGTGCGTTCCGGCGTGCTGACGTCGGTGCACGCCTTCGCCACCGATCCGGCGCGCGGCGTCTTCATCCTGTGCATCCTGACGCTGTTCATCGGCGGCTCGCTGGCGCTGTTTGCGCTGCGCGCCTCGCGGCTAACGGCGGGCGGCCTGTTCCATCCTATCTCGCGCGAGGGCGCGCTGGTGCTGAACAATCTCTTTCTCACCACCGCCACAGCAACGGTGCTGGTCGGCACGCTTTACCCGCTGGCACTGGAGGCGCTGACTGGCGGCAAGATCTCGGTCGGCGCGCCGTTCTTCGATCTGACCTTCGGCCCGCTGATGCTGCCGCTATTGGCGATCGTGCCGTTCGGCCCCTTGCTCGCCTGGAAGCGCGGCGACGTCATTGCCGCCTCGCAGCGGCTGATGGCGGCCTTCGCCGTGGCGATCGCCGCGATGCTCGTCACCGGCCTGTTCATCGACGGCGCCTCGGTCTTCGCAGCGCTCGGCGTCGGCCTCGCCGTCTGGCTGGTCGCCGGCGCGCTGACCGACCTTGCCGTCAAATCCGGCTTCGGCTCCGTGGCGCCGGCCGCCATGCTTCGCCGCTTCGCCGGCCTGCCGCGCTCCATCTTCGGCACGGCATTGGCCCATCTCGGCCTCGGGCTGACTTTGCTCGGCATCGTCGGCACGCTCTGCTTCGGCACGGAGAAAATCCTCAGCATGCATCCCGGCGAGACGGTGGAACTCTCCGGCTACACGCTGCGCTTCGAAGGGCTCTTACCGCAAAAGGGTCCGAACTTCACCGAGGATCGCGGCCGCTTCCTACTTATGGGCGCCGACGGCAACGCCGATGGCGCGATCACGTCGGCCAAACGTTTCTACCCGGTGCGCCAGACGGTGACGACGGAGTCCGGCATCAGGACGATCGGCTTGAGCCAGCTTTATCTGTCGCTCGGCGACGAGAACAATGACGGCTCCGTCGTCGTGCGCCTCTGGTGGAAGCCGCTGGTGACGCTGATCTGGGGCGGCGGCCTGGTGATGATGGCGGGTGCCGCCATGTCGCTGCTCGACCGCCGCCTGCGCGTCGGCGCGCCGGCAAAGCGGCGCAAGCCTGCAGTAGCGGCAGCGGCCTTGCCATGAAGGCAAGATTTTCACTCGCCTCGCTGATCCTGCTGCTGGCGCTGTTCTTCGCCGGCGCCGCCCAGGCGGTGAAGCCTGACGAGGTGTTGCAGAACCCGGCGCTGGAGGCGAGGGCGCGTGCGCTGTCCGAAGGCCTGCGCTGCATGGTCTGCCAGAACCAGTCGATCGACGAATCCGACGCCGATCTTGCCCGCGACCTGCGCGTCCTCGTGCGCCAGCGCCTCGTTGCCGGGGACAGCGACCAGCAGGTGATGGATTACATCGTCTCGCGCTACGGCGAGTTCGTGCTGCTCAAGCCGCGTTTCAGCCTGCGCAACGCGCTTTTGTGGGGCACGCCGGTGCTTCTGCTTATCGCAGGCGGCATCTTCATCGTATTCAGCGCCCGCTCGCGCCGCCCCGCATCGACCGCGCTTTCGGCCGAAGAGCAGGCCGCGCTGGACACGATCCTTAGCGATTAACGCACATGAATTGCGGACCTCGGAGGTTGGCCGAGACCCCTGTGTCGTCGTCATCCACGGGCGAAGCAAGGAGCGAAGCGACGCGCGCGGACCCGAGGATCCATTCCGTGATTTCGAGGCGTCGCGGCCGTCCAGAATTTCCGCTCTACTGCAACCCTCGCGCGAGGTAACGGCATGGATTCCAGGGTCTCCGCGACGGAGCTTCGCTCCTGCTTCGCCCTGGAATGACGAAGTCGCGGGTGCTGACGCCAAGCCTCCGAACGCGTGGCATACCTCACACCTTGCCTGTGCGCTCAGCGTCCACGGCCACGATCACCGCATCGATTTCCGCCATCGCAACCTCGTGAGACACCACACGGCCTGCCTTTGCGTCGGCTATCCCGCGCTTGATGCCTTCGATCACCTTGGTCTTCCAATCGACTGAGACTCGAGTTCGGTTGCTATGGCCTTTGGTCATTTTGAACCTCGTGATCTCGCGCATCGTCGCCGATCCGCAACATTACAAAACTTTCATGTACCGGAAATGGCGCCGTAATGTGCGGCTCTCTAATCCTCTTGCCCGAGGATGCTTCGCCTGAGCGCATCCGCGTCGATAGAGGATAGGAAACCCCATGAATAATGCCCCCAATTCATTTGCCTCCACCCGAAAGCGCCTAATGGCGACTGCAGCGTCCCTGGCCGTTATCGGTGCGGTCGGCGCGGGCGCGCTTGCCACCGGCACCGCCCCCGTGCTGGCCGATGCCGTGCGCGTCGAAGCCCCGCAGGTGCCGAGCTTCGCCGACGTCGTCGAGCATGTCTCGCCGGCGGTGGTCAGCGTGAAGGTCAAGGCCAAGATCCAGCCGACGGCCGACGATGGTTCCGACGATCAGGATGGTTTCGACAACCTGCCCGACAGTCCGCAGCTGCGCCGCTTCTTTAAGGAATTCCGTGGCTTCGGTGACCAGGGTGGCCAGTTCGGCATGCGCCGCTTCGACCACCGCAACCATGGCAATGGCCAGCCGCGTCCGATCGCTCAGGGCTCGGGCTTCTTCATCTCCGAGGACGGCTATCTCGTCACCAACAACCACGTCGTCTCGGAAGGCTCGGATTTCAGCGTCGTCACCAATGACGGCAAGGAGCTCGACGCCAAGCTGATCGGCACCGATCCGCGCACCGATCTCGCGGTGCTCAAGGTCGATGGCGGCGGCAACAAATTCACCTATGTCGACTTCGCCGACGATTCCAAGATCCGCATCGGCGACTGGGTGGTTGCCGTCGGCAATCCCTTCGGCCTTGGCGGCACGGTGACCGCCGGCATCGTCTCGGCCCGCGGCCGCGACATCGGCGCCGGCCCCTATGACGACTTCATCCAAATCGACGCTTCGGTCAACCGCGGCAATTCGGGCGGCCCGACCTTCAACCTCAACGGCCAGGTGATCGGCATTAACACCGCCATCTTCTCGCCGTCGGGCGGCAGCGTCGGCATTGCCTTCGACATCCCGGCCTCGACCGCCAAGCAGGTCGTCCAGGACCTGATGAAGAGCGGCTCGGTCCAGCGCGGCTGGCTCGGCGTCGAGATCCAGCCGGTCACCTCCGATATCGCCGAGTCGCTCGGCCTGAAGTCGGACAAGGGCGCGCTGGTCTCAAGCGCCCAGGATGGCGGGCCGGGCAAGAAGGCGGGTATCGTCGCTGGTGACGTCATCACCAAGATCGACGGCAAGGATGTCGCCTCGCCCAAGGAACTCGCCCGCATGATCGGTGCATTCGCGCCGGGCAAATCGGTCGACGTCACCGTCTGGCGCAATGGCAAGGACGAGACGGTCAAGGTCGATCTCGGCACGCTGCCGACAAGCGACAAGCAGGCTTCGAACGACGACAGCAACAAGCAGTCGGCGCCGGCGGCCAAGGCCGACACGCTTGCCGATCTCGGCCTGACCGTCACCAAGGCGGAAAAAGGCAAGGGCCTCGTGGTCACCGACGTCGATCCCGACAGCGACGCGGCCGACCGCGGCATCCAGCCAGGCGACGTCATCACCTCGATCAATTCGAACGACGTGAACACCACCGACGATGTGTCCAAGGCGATGACGGATGCCGCAAAGGCCGGCCGCAAGGCCGTGCTGATGCAGATCACCCGCGACGACTCGAACCGCTTTGTGGCGCTGCCGGTCGGCAAGGGCTGACATCGACTTTCAGCTTCCCCATGGCGGCATCAACACCCCGAGCCGCCGTGGGGAAACATGGGGCCGAGCACGTAAGTCAGTCACCGTGTTTCGCTCCTGGCGGCAGCGGGTTTCCCATCACCCGCTGCCGTTTTAACTTGAAGGCAACACGATATGGCTGCCCCTCAACCTTCCACTGAAATCGCGTATAACGGTCCCATGAAGATTCTCGTCATGGAAGACGATCGCGAGGCGGCGGACTACTTGCAGAAAGCCTTTGCCGAAGCGGGCCACACCGCCCATGTCGCTGGCGACGGCGAGACCGGCTTCGCGCTCGCCGATGCCGGCGACTATGACGTGATGGTGGTCGACCGCCTGATGCCGCGCCGCGACGGCCTGTCGGTGATCGCCGCGCTTCGCTCGCGCGGCAACACCACGCCGGTGCTGATCCTTTCGGCGCTGGGCGAGGTCGACGACCGGGTCACCGGATTGCGCGCCGGCGGCGACGATTACCTCACCAAGCCGTACGCCTTTTCCGAATTGCTGGCCCGCGTCGAGGTGCTGAACCGTCGCGCCAGCGCGCGCGAGTCCGAGACGGTCTACCGCGTCGGCGATCTCGAGCTCGACCGGCTGTCGCATTCGGTCAAGCGCGCCGGCCGAGAGATCACGCTGCAGCCGCGCGAGTTCCGCCTGCTCGAATATCTGATGCGCCATGCCGGCCAGGTGGTGACGCGCACCATGCTTCTGGAAAATGTCTGGGACTATCATTTCGATCCGCAGACCAACGTCATCGACGTCCACGTCTCGCGCCTGCGCGGCAAGATCGAAAAAGGCTTCGACAAGCCGATCCTGCACACGATCCGCGGCGCCGGCTACATGCTGAAGGGCGGCTAGAACCCGTTATGGCATTGTCCCTGCCGGCCATCATGAAGACGACGGCGGCCCGGCTTTCGGCGCTTTATCTTCTGCTTTTCGCGCTCTGCGCGGTGCTCCTCGTCCTCTACATGACGTCGCTCTCGGCGCGCATGCTGACCGCGCAGACGCAGGAGACCATCAACGACGAGGTGCTGGGCCTGGCCCGCGCCTATCAGCGCGGCGGCCTGCCGGTGTTGGTGCGCGTCGTCGAAGCCCGCTCGCGCCAGCCCGGCGCCAATCTTTATCTGATCGCCGACGCCAACGGCCAGATCTTGACCGGCAATGTGCAGAGCCTGGAGCCCGGGGTCATCGAGACCGAGGGCTGGACGACGGACCCTTTTTCCTACCAGCGCTTTGGCGAGGGCGAGCTCGATCGGCTGCGCAGCGGCGGTTCGGACCAGGCCACGCCTCCGGCCAACGAGGGCAACACTCCGCAATCGACAGGTGAGAAGGGTCACAACGCCATCGCGCTGGTGCTGAGGCTGCCTAACCAGATGATCATGCTGGTCGGCCGCGACCTCGGCGAGCCCGAGCGCTTCCGCGCCGTCATCAGCCGCGCGTTGACGCTGGCGCTTGGCATGATGGGTTTGGGCGGCATCCTGATCTGGTTCTTTGTCGGGCGCGCCGCGCTGAAGCGCATCGACAGCGTCTCCGACGCCAGCCGCCGCATCATGGGGGGCGATTTGTCCGGACGGCTGCCGGTCACCGGTGCCGGCGACGAATTCGACCGCCTTTCGGAAAACCTCAATTCGATGCTGGCCAGGATCGCCATGTTGAACGAGGGGCTGAAGCAGGTCTCCGACAACATCGCCCATGATCTGAAGACGCCGCTGACCAGGCTGCGCAACCGCGCCGAGGCGACGCTCGCCGGCAGGCACAAGACGGAGGAGTACCGCCAGGCGCTTGAAGGCACGATTGCGGAGTCCGACCAGCTCATCAAGACGTTCAACGCTATCCTGATGATCTCGCGCCTGGAGGCCGGCTACTCCTCGGAACAGACCGGTCCCGTCGATCTCGCCGCGACCGTGAGCGATGTCGTCGAGCTCTACGAGCCGGTGGCGGAGGAGGCGGGGGTTGCGCTGGAAACGACCGTGTCCGAGGCCTTCACGATCAACGGCAATCGCGAGCTGATCGGCCAGGCGCTGTCCAACATCGTCGACAACGCCATTAAATACTCGACCGACGCCGCCGAGGCGCCGAAAGTGCGTGTGGTGCTGCAG